>CAZSAK010000019.1:0-48952 GCA_964605155.1 uncultured Chromatiaceae bacterium
GAGCAGCTGACTCTTAATCAGCGGGTCGTAGGTTCGATCCCTACACGGCCCACCAAATAACTTGTTATAAAAATTTATGTTCCTGGACATGCCTTGATGCAGAGGCGGGCGATATATCATTTTTAATCGAGAGGTATGAGTAAATGTCCCGGAAACTGCATATAGGAGGTATCAAGAAAGCCCAGGGCTGGGAAATTCTGAATTCGATCCCTGGTCCCCACGTTGATCATGTGGGCGATGCCAAGGATCTGTCCCAGTTTCCGGCTAACACATTCACGGATATTTATGCATCACATGTCCTGGAACATGTTGATTATGCTAATAACGAGCTGCTCAATACGCTGATAGGATGGCGCCGGGTCCTAGTACCGGGCGGGACTGCATATATCAGTGTGCCTGATATGGACATTTTGTCAGGACTTTTCCTGGAAAAGAACAGGCTTACCTTAAAAGAACGCTTCATGGTGATGCGTATGATGTTCGGCGGGCATACCGATCAGTACGACTATCATCTTGTGGGATTGAATCAGGACTTTCTGGCATATTTTCTGCAAGAGGCCGGCTACGTCAATCTTCAACGTGTTCGAACTTTCGGCATTTTTCAAGACACGAGTTGCATGTTGTTCAAGGGCGTGCCGATCAGTGTGAACGTGGTGGCTCAAAACTCTCCATGATGAATGAAGCTGTTTAGCCTAAAGCTTATTATATAGTTTCACACCATTGACGCCACATGGCACGATACGCCGCCTCGATGTCATGGGTTAAACCGGCTTCGTCGCGCAACGGAGAGTCTTCCATTCGTTTCCGTATCCCGGTATGCAACACTGCGAGTCGAGCAGGATCTTCGGCAAGCTCCAGAGCTATCTTTACATATTCTTCCTGGTCACAGGCGCAGAGCATCTCAAGACCTACCGATTTTAACAGTGCGTAGCCTGAACGCGAAACAGAAGTTTTGCCGATGAGGGTTACTACGGGGATTCCCAACCATAGTAATTCGCAGGTCGTCGTCGTGCCGTTATACGGAAACGGATCGAGCGCAATGTCAATGTCATTTGATATTTCGTACCATTCCGGGAGTGGCAGTATGTTATGCAACTTCAGGCGATCGGCTCCAATGCCCTGCGATGCAAAGCGATCCAATAACAGCTGTCGTGCTGATCCTTCAGGGACTCGCGTCATGACAAGATGCGATGAAGGTAATTCTCGCAGGATCCTGCCCCACAACGCAATCGATTCAGGTGATACCTTTGTAAAGTTATTTGTTGAGCCAAAGCAGATAGAATCTTTTGGTTTTGCACCATACTGTGCGCCGTGTTTCGATGCTGGTGTATCCGGGGAAGGTCGATAACACCACAGCGTGTGCGGCAGGCGCCACAGTCGCTCGCTGTTATATGCGTCATTGCCCGGTGGGTCCACCTCCGCTGTAGTGAGGCGGTAGTTTATGGCAGAAAGCCCTGTGGTTTCAGGATAGCCGAGGTAAGTGACCTGCACCGGCGCCGGCTTGCGGGCGAAGACCGGTAGCCGGTTATTGGCACTGTGGCCGGCAAGATCAACCAGGATGTCGATGCCATCTATCTGTATACGTTCGGCAAGCTCAATGTCGGACAGGTTTATGCAGACTACCCAATGATCTACAAGCGCACGGATCCGCGCAGTGACTTCGTCATCTTTTCCATGATTATAATAAGCGAAGACCTCGAATGCGTTGCTGTCATGGAGCGCAAGCAGCGGCTCGATAAAAAATGCCACCGAGTGTTGCCGAAAATCGGGGGACATATACCCTATCCTTAAACGTCGGTTGGGATCACAGTCGTTTGTATGCTTTATGCACTCTGGTCTCAAGGGGTCTTCGAGTAATGCCGCATAGCGGCGGTGAGCCTCGTGCACCTTCTTGGAACTGACATTGCCCCCGTACAGATAGGCAAAAAAAAGGCTGTCATAGACCTCGATATAATCCGATTTAAGCGCTAAGGCCCTCTCGAGGCAAGTGATGGCCTGGTCCGGTTTGCCCTGTCTGCCATAAGTGATCCCGAGATTGCGATAAGCCTGGGCACTATGGGGCAAGCGTTGTATTGCCTTATTGAGGCTATCAACGGCGAGATCAAGCTTGTCCTGGTACATGTATGCAAGTCCGAGATTGCTCCAGGCTTCCGCGAAATCTGGCTTGACCTTGAGCGCACGCTGACACAAGGCAACCGCTTCATCCAGCATCATCTGTTTCGCCAGGATACCGCCAAGGTTGCAGTTGGCCTCTGCGTTGTTGGGATTTATAGTTAGCGCCCTGCGGTAGCATGACACGGCCTCATCGGAATGTTGCATTGCTGCATATGTAGCTCCCAGGTTGACAAATATTCCGGGGTCTGTGTTCCTGACCGATATCGCCCTATTTATCAATTCAAGTGCAGCCGGGTAGTTACCGGTCTGGTATGCAATCACCCCGAGCATATGCAGCGCATCAGGTTCACGGGGCTCCTGTTGCAGGACACGGCGATAGAGTACCTCGGCCTGTTCCAGCTTGCCTGCATTGTGTAAGGTTATCGCCGCCTGAAGCGCCTGTCGTAGTTCACGACTCTGCGCGGCAGGAGTGTTCCGGATTCGCGTTTCATCGCGCAGGCAGCATTGTTTATATTTTTTACCGCTGCCACACGGACAAGGATCATTGCGGCCCGGTCGACCCATCTAGCCAGACTCCATTCGAACAGTCTTGATCGTTTTTTTAATTATGATTTTCATAAAGGATTTTGCTCGTGATATAACCTATACTGAAGCATATTTCATAGAGCTAATAACCATATCGTAAACAATTGACGGCATGCCAGCATCATGATGCTATGAAAATGACCGGCAGTATTGCACATCGTATCAAATGAGTCCTGTAAATTGTTTAGCGTGTAAAAGCAATGTGCCTGGATAATGAGGCAGAATTCCAAGTAATACTGTATGACAATTTGTTATGTAAAAAACCGGGCCAATAATACGTTTGTCTACGGGGGTACTTTTGGGTCAGTTGTAGAAGAAAATCGGTAGTCACCCACAATAACTAGTATTATAGATATAAAACCAATCCATTGATCCAGGTAGTTGCCGTTCTTTGCATATTATCGTGATCTTGAATAATGGCGGGATTCGTTATCAGTAAGTCGTTGGTTCGATCCCTGTACGGCTCGCCAGAAACTCTGATGGAACAGGGCAGTGCTGCATTACCTGGGAACTTCATAATAATATCATTATTCTCGTTATTGTTTGATATACAGACATGGCATTCTTAGCCGCTACGCCTCAGCCTCCCTCTTATGCAGTGATAGACACCTCGCTCCGTTTGGATGACGGTGCAGCGTATGCGGAAATGTCAACCAGGATTAGAGAGCTTTTAGCCCGGCAACCAGGTTTTCTGGGTATACAGTCGGTCCGGGATAGCATCGGAATCACTGTGCCCTATTGGTGAGACCTTGTATCCATCAGGTCATGGAAGGCCGATATCGAATACCTCAGGGTTCTGCAAGCGGGGCGTGAAAGATGGTATACGGGCTATAATGGCAGAATTGCCAAGATTGAACGTGATTATGACTTCAGGACGAATACGCAGCTATAAAAAACTCACACGGTTCACATAAGTTTGTGAATATGCAACCTTGCAGATAAGATACTGATCCATATATCAGTGTTTAACATAACTTGCGCACTATCGTTCACCGGATTTTGTATAATTATTCAGTATTAATCCGATTGAAATAAGAAATGCAGGGATGGTTATCCGGCGAAAGTGGCGGAACTGGTAGACGCGCTGGTTTTAGGTACCAGTGGGGAAACCCGTGAGAGTTCGAGTCTCTCCTTTCGCACCAAAAATAATTTAATAAATGAATGAGGTAACAAAGATGCAGGTGTCTGTTGAAACAACCAGTGGCCTTGAACGGCGCATGAAAGTCGCCGTCCCGGCGGAACAGGTTGAGAAGGAGGTGGAAAACCGTCTTAAATCACTGTCGAGAACGGCGAAACTCGCGGGCTTTCGTCCAGGCAAGGTACCCATGAAGGTCATCTCCACAAAATACGGCCCTCAAATCCGCCAGGAGGTACTGGATGAGGTAACACAACGGAGCTTTCAAGAAGCGGTGATGCAGGAAAAATTGCAGCCGGCGGGCAACCCGCGTATAGAATCCCGTACCTCTGAATCTGGAAAAGATTTTGAATATACAGCTGTTTTTGAGGTTTATCCCAGCATCGAGTTGGTCCCGCTAGATAAGATCGAGATTGAAAAGCCGGTCGCAGAAATCGCTGATTCCGATGTGGATAATATGTTGGAGAAGATGCGTCAGCAGCGTATCGAGTGGCGGGCGGCTGAACGCCCAGCCGAGTTGAAGGATCAAGTGGTGATCGATTTCAAGGGCACCATTGACGGCGAGGATTTTGATGGCAATACGGGGAATGATGTTTCCCTGGTGCTGGGGTCCGGTTCCTTTATAGCGGGTTTTGAAGAACAGATGTTGGGTACCAAACCTGGTGATAGGAAGATCATTGAAGTGACGTTTCCTGATGATTATCGGGACAAAAAACTGGCGGGTCAAAAGGTCCAATTCGACGTCATGGTCCATTCCGTGGCAACACCGCATCTGCCCGAGATTGATGAGGAATTTCTCCATAGTTTCGGTGTCGAGGGTAAAGGCATCGAAGCCCTGCGGCAGGAGATCCGCGAGAGCCTGGTGACCGAAATGGAACTGGCCGTGCATGAGTTGATCAAGAAACAGACGCTGGATAAACTCCATGAAGCCAATCCTATCGAACTGCCCCAGGCTCTGGTTGACGCGGAGATCGCCAACCAGATGACCCAGACGCACAATAACCTGATTAAACAGGGAGTGACGTCCGATCAGATCAAACTGGAGCGGGGCATGTTCGAAGAACGCGCCAGGCGCAAAGTGGCAATCGGTCTGTTGGTAACCGAGATCCTCAAGGAACAGAAATTCAGGGCGGATGCCCCCCGTGTGCGTCAAAAGATCGAATGGCTTGCCGCCAGCTATGATCAGCCCGAGGAAGTGATAAAATGGTATTATGGTGATCGTAATCGCCTCAGCCAGATGGAATCTATCGTCCTAGAGGACCAAGTCGTCGACTGGATCCTGGAACATGCCACCGTCACGGAAAATACGACCACGTTTGATGACATTATGATACAAAGGCGGGCATAATTTTTGCTTCGATTTCAGATACTTGATTTCAGGCGCTGTCTCACATATTCAATATATACAGACCTTATTCAGCAACATGCAGGACAGGAGATACAGACTGAACCAAGCCGCGCTCGCTACATTGTAAGGCTATGAAATATAAAGACAAAGTGTATTTATACGGGTACAATACATATAAAGGATACTGACAAAATGTCCGATACAAGCAATGAGAAAGGGGCACTCGCCATGAAAGGTTTGAACCTGGTTCCGATGGTAGTCGAACAGTCTTCGCGGGGTGAGCGGGCGTACGATATCTATTCGCGGTTATTGAAGGAGCGCGTGATCTTCATGGTGGGCCCCGTCGAGGATATGTCGGCCAACCTGGTGGTTGCGCAGATGCTGTTTCTGGAATCCGAAAACCCCGATAAAGACATCCATTTCTATATCAATTCTCCGGGAGGATCGGTAAGCGCGGGCCTGTCTATATATGACACCATGCAATTTGTTAAACCCGATGTCAGCACCATGTGCATAGGTCAGGCGGCAAGCATGGGCGCCCTGTTACTTGCGGGTGGAACAAAGGACAAACGCTATTGTCTGCCACATGCCCGTATCATGATCCACCAGCCATTGGGCGGATTCCAGGGACAAGCGACGGATATCGATATTCATGCCAAAGAAATTCTCCGTGTCAGGGATCGCTTGAATGAAATCCTGGTCAAACATACAGGCCAGCCGCTGGAAAAGGTCCAGACGGATACGGACCGCGACAGATTCATGTCCGGTGAGGAAGCGGTAAATTACGGCCTGATTGATAGCGTCATGTCGCATCGTAAAACGGCGTAGCGGGCAATATGAAACCGTGCACGACGGGACATGCCCGGAAATGTTATAATAGTTGCGGAATGATTGTAATCCTGAAGTAGAGAAACGCCAAGCTATTGGCTGGCATGTACATGGAAGTTAAAACATTTTATTGTGAATACGGCAAACCCAACCTGAAAGTTACGGGGTAGGATATGAGCGACGACAAACACAATAAGGGTGAAGACGAAAAATTACTTTACTGTTCCTTTTGTGGGAAAAGCCAGCATGAAGTGCGTAAGCTGATTGCCGGGCCGTCGGTGTTCGTTTGTGATGAATGTGTCGAATTATGCAATGACATCATCCGTGAGGAAGTCCAGGAAAAATCCTCGACGCTCCATGGCAATAAGCTGCCCACGCCGCGTGAAATCAACAAGATTCTCGATGAATATGTCATCGGCCAGACCCGGGCAAAGAAGGTTCTGTCGGTTGCTGTTTATAACCACTATAAACGTCTCGAAGCAGGTACCGCAAAAGACGACGTTGAACTGGCCAAGAGCAATATCCTGCTGATCGGCCCGACGGGCTGCGGCAAAACCTTGCTTGCGGAGACACTGGCGAGATTATTGAATGTACCGTTTACCATCGCGGATGCCACAACGTTGACCGAAGCAGGTTACGTCGGTGAAGATGTCGAAAACATCATCCAGAAACTCCTGCAGAAATGTGATTACGACGTCGAAAAGGCGCAAACCGGTATCGTTTACATCGACGAGATCGACAAGATCTCCCGTAAATCCGATAACCCGTCGATTACGCGTGACGTGTCGGGAGAAGGTGTCCAGCAGGCATTATTGAAGCTGATCGAGGGCACCATCGCGTCGGTACCGCCGCAGGGTGGCCGTAAGCATCCGCAACAGGAATTCCTGCAGGTCGATACATCCAATATCCTGTTTGTCTGCGGAGGCGCATTTGCAGGACTCGACAAGATTATTCGTGATCGTTCGGAAAAAGGAGGCATCGGTTTCTCCGCCGAGGTGAAGAGCAAGAATGATTCGAGAAGCGTGGGTGAAATCCTTTATAATGTTGAACCGGAGGATCTCATCAAATACGGTTTGATACCCGAATTTGTGGGCCGGTTGCCCGTCGTCGCCACACTCGATGAACTTGATGAGGATTCTTTGGTACGGATTCTCACCGAACCGAAAAATGCCATCACCAAGCAGTTCGCCAAGTTGTTCGACATGGAAGGGTGTGAACTGGAGTTTCGCGATGATGCCTTACGCGCGGTTTCGCGCAAGGCGATGGAGCGCAAGACGGGCGCACGCGGCCTGCGTTCCATTCTCGAACAGGTTATGCTTGACACGATGTATGAATTACCATCGCTGGAAACCGTTGCAAAGGTGGTTGTTGACGAGGGCGCGATTACGGGCGATTCCGAACCATTGCTTATCTATGAAGGTGTTGACCAGCATTACAAGGCGAGCAAGGATTGATGAATGACATCGGGCAGATAAAAACACATTGATATACATGTGTTTTTATCACCTCAAAATCGCCTTCATCCCTATAATCAATTACAGTATCTTGAAATCAGCCTCATCAAGGCGCATATCCATTTTATGGAGTAATCATCTCTCGCATCTTTGTGACGGAATTATTCTGTTAAGAAATCAAACCAGGAGTCGATACTAAAGGTAACATCATGGCTAAAGACGAACAATCTTCTACGGAAATGGAACAGCAACAGCAATCAATATTGCCTGTATTACCGCTCAGGGATGTGGTTGTTTATCCCCACATGGTGATTCCCTTATTCGTCGGCCGTGAAAAATCCATCAAGGCCCTCGAGGCAGCCATGGAAAGGGAAAAGCAAATCATGCTGGTCGCACAAAAGAGCGCGGCAATGGATGAGCCGAAGACCGAGGACATTTACGAAGTCGGGACCATCGCTACCATACTGCAATTACTGAAATTACCCGACGGTACGGTCAAGGTGCTTGTCGAAGGGCACGAACGCGCCCGGACGGTAAATTTTCTCGAATCGGAAGAATTCTTCGTCGCCCAGGTCACCACCTTAAAATCAGCCGATCTGATTGAACGCGAGTCAGACATTCTCGGCCGTTCCGTCCTCGGCCAGTTCGATCAATATGTCAAACTGAACAACAAGGTACCACCGGAAGTTCTTTCTTCCCTGGCCAGCATCGAAGATACGGGCCGGCTTGCGGATACCATTGCCGCTCACATGACCCTCAAGGTCGAGGAACGTCAGGAACTGCTGGAATGCATCGACGTGAGAGAACGCCTCGAGCGACTGATGACCCTGATGGAGTCGGAAATCGACCTGTTACAGGTCGAAAAACGCATCCGCGGTCGTGTGAAACGTCAGATGGAAAAAAGCCAACGCGAGTATTACCTCAATGAGCAGATGAAGGCCATTCAGAAGGAACTGGGCGAGCTTGAAGAGGTGCCCAATGAACTCGAGGAACTGGCACAGAAGATCGAAAAATCAGGCATGTCCAAGGAAGCAAAGAAAAAGGCCACGTCTGAACTCAATAAACTCAAAATGATGTCACCGATGTCCGCTGAAGCCACAGTGGTACGTAATTATATTGACTGGATAGTCAATGTACCGTGGAAGAAGCGGACAAAGATCAGTCACGATCTCAAGAAGGCCTCGGATATTCTCGAGGAAGATCATTACGGACTGGACAAGGTCAAGGAACGCATCCTTGAATATCTCGCCGTACAGCAACGCGTAGACAAGCTCAAGGGTCCGATCCTGTGTCTGGTAGGCCCGCCCGGTGTCGGCAAGACCTCGCTGGGCCGCTCGATTGCGCGTGCCACAAACCGTAAATTCCTGCGCATGTCACTGGGCGGCGTCCGCGATGAGGCCGAGATTCGGGGACACCGACGTACCTATATCGGTTCGATGCCCGGCAAGATCATCCAGAGCCTCGCTAAGTCGGAGGTGCGCAACCCGCTTTTCCTGCTGGACGAGGTTGACAAGATGTCGATGGATTTCCGCGGCGACCCGGCGTCGGCGCTGCTGGAAGTGCTTGATCCCGAGCAGAACAATTCATTCAATGATCACTACCTGGAGGTCGATTACGACCTGTCGGATATCATGTTCGTATGCACCGCCAACAGCCTGAATATTCCCGCACCGTTGCTCGATCGTATGGAAGTCATCCGTATATCCGGCTACACCGAAGATGAAAAGGTGAATATAGCGAAAAAATACCTCATTCCCAAACAGGTGAAATTAAACGGCCTGAAAGAGAGCGAGATCAAGATTAGCGATGGTGCGATCCATGACATAATCCGCTATTACACGCGCGAGGCAGGCGTGCGTAATGTGGAACGCGAAATATCGAAGATCTGCCGCAAGGTCGTCAAGGATATCCTGCTCAAAAAGTCCAAGAAGACAGTTGTGTCATCACGGAATCTTGCGAAGTATCTGGGTGTCAGGCGCTTTCGGTACGGCCTGGCGGAGGAGCACGACCAAATCGGGCAGGTTACTGGACTGGCATGGACTGAGGTCGGTGGCGATCTGTTGACCATCGAGAGCGCGTTTGTTCCCGGTAAAGGCAAATTGACCATTACAGGACAATTGGGCGATGTCATGCAGGAGTCGGTACAGGCTGCAATGACCATAGTCAGGAATCGTGCGACAATGCTCGGCATTGAACCGGATTTTTACCAAAAGCATGATATTCACATCCATGTACCCGAAGGCGCGATTCCGAAAGACGGTCCAAGCGCCGGTATAGGCATGTGCACGGCCCTTGTATCAGTGCTTACAGGTATTCCAGTACGTTCGGATGTGGCCATGACGGGTGAAATCACTCTGCGCGGGGAAGTTTTACCGATCGGCGGCCTGAAGGAGAAGCTGCTTGCCGCTCATCGAGGAGGAATTCGTACGGTATTGATTCCCGAAGAGAATCTGCGTGATCTCGCGGAGATCCCCAAAAACATCAAACAGAATATCGAGATCGTACCGGTAAAATGGATCGATGATGTTCTTAAGACCGCATTGCAACATATGCCGGTGCCGTATGATGAGAAGGTGGCAGAGGCCTCTCTGGGTGAACGGAAGAAAAGTTCTAAGTCGAAAAAAAGTAGTCATATTAGACCACATTAGAAGTTAAGCTTAATCTGTTTTCACAGATCTATCCCGCGAATTTAATCTGCCGTGTGTGATTCAATATCATGCACGGCATTATTTTTTTCATCACTCGCTCATGCAAAATTGTGACCATAAAAATAATGCAATTGGCTGAAAGTCTTGCTTGACACGGCTTTGCGCGGATTGGTATAAATGCGGTGGTTAATACAGAATCTTCTTCTTTAACATTCATAATGGTTTCCATTGCCGCTAATCAATAAGACATGGGGAGTAAACAACAGTGAATAAAGCAGACTTAATCGAAGCCGTAGCTTCTTCAGCAGACATTTCCAAGGCAACCGCAAGTCGGGCGGTTGATGGTATGACGAAAGCAGTAACCAAAGCCTTAAAAAAAGGTGATACAGTTACATTGGTGGGATTCGGCACATTTACAGTTCGTAGGCGCGCAGCACGCAAAGGACGTAATCCGCAAACGGGCGAAGTTATCAAGATCAAAGCAACGAAATCACCAGGTTTTAAGGCTGGCAAGGCGCTCAAGGATGCCGTAAGATAAGCGGCTTTCCTTGGGTGCTTAGCTCAGTTGGGAGAGCGTCGCCCTTACAAGGCGAAGGTCGGGGGTTCGACCCCCTCAGCACCCACCATCTCCAGGAGTGGTAGTTCAGCTGGTTAGAATACCGGCCTGTCACGCCGGGGGTCGCGGGTTCGAGTCCCGTCCACTCCGCCACTGAAGGAACTGATCAGGGCGCACCGTAATACAGGTGCGCCCTTTTTGGTTTTTGCACAATCAGGCATTGGAGAATAAAGACAAGCAGCGGATGATCGCCGTACGTGTATTATGCGATTATTGGTTTAATGGTATTTATTATAAATTCTGCCCATAACGGTACATCAGGATTATGCTTCAATTTATCAGAGAACGAGCACAGGGATTGATCGCATGGGTCATTGTGATACTCATTATTATTCCGTTCGCATTGTGGGGGATAAACCAGTATTTTCGTGGCGGTTCGGAACAGCCGGTTGCCAAGGTCAACGGTAACGGCATACCACAACGCGATTTTCAGCTTGCCTATCAGCAGGAGCGCGCGTTCAGACAGTCACTGATGGGGGATAATTTCAATTCCGCTTTAATGGACGAGGACACTATTAAAAAAGATGCACTGAACAGGTTGATCAGGACTGAGGTGCTGGCCCAGGCCGCGATCAGCAAGGGCTATCGTATCGGTGATGACCAGCTTGGACAAACCATCACCGGCTTGGCGCAATTTCAGAACAATGGCAAATTCGATACGGAGTTGTATCAGCGTTTGCTTAATGCGCGCGGTATGACACCCGATGTATTTGAGGCATCCTTACGGCGGGAACTGCTCGCAAATCAGGTCCTCCAGGGCTTCACGGATTCAGCCATGGTGATGGATTATGAACTGGATGATCTGCTGCGAATCAAGGAGCAACAGCGAAAAATCGGCTATATGACCCTCAAAGCCGATGATTTTCTTGACGATGTCGATGTGACGGAGGATGAGATCAGGGAGTATTACGAGTCCCACCTTGATCGTTTTGACGTACCGGAACGGGTAAGCATCGAATATCTTGAATTATCGGCTGATGCACTCGCCCAAAACATCCAGGTCGACGATGAGACGTTACGCAAGCTGTATCAGGAACAGGCCGCCAATTTTACTGTTGGCGAGGAACGACGAGCCAGCCATATCCTGATCAAGGTCGAGAAAGACGCCGATGAGCAGGCGGTAGAGGATGCGCGGACGAAGGCGCAGGATCTGTTGGCAAGGATACGTAACGGAGAGGATTTCAAGGAACTGGCAAAGGAATTTTCCGAGGATGCGGGATCCGCACCCGCCGGCGGTGACCTCGGCTACTTTGGCCGTGGCATGATGGTCAAGCCTTTTGAAGACAAGGTATTTTCAATGGATGTGGATGAAATCAGCGGTCCGGTCAGGACGCCGTTCGGTTTCCATATCATCAAGCTAACCGGAGTCAAACCGGGACATAAAAAGACATTTGAAGAACTGCGCTCCACACTTGAACGTGACTATAAGCAACGCAAAGCCCAGGAACAGTTTTTTGAGCAGGCCGATATGCTTGCTGATATGACCTACGAGAATCCGGACACTTTATCGGTAGCTGCAAATGCCCTGAGATTACCGGTGACTACAACCGGACTTTTTTCACGCCATAACGGTCAGGGTATCGCGGCCGATCCGAAGATCAGGGAGGCGGCATTCAGCACCGATGTACTCGAATCGGGATACAACAGTGAGCCGATCGAGATCGAACAGAACCACCTGATAGTGTTGCGCATCAAGGAACACAAGGCGACTTCGACACGCCCTCTCGATGAGATCAAGGATCAGGTGATAATCCTGCTGCAACGTGACAAGGCCAAACAGGCCGCCGAGAAGGCAGGCCAGGACATTCTGAAAAGGATCGGCGGCGGTGAAAGCGTGGAACTGGTGGCAGATGAGATGAAACTGGAGTGGAATAAAACCGGATTTATCGAACGCACTGATGCATCCATAACACCCGAAATCGTTCGTGCCGCATTTACATTACCCAAACCTGCAGGTTCCACGCCGGTCAATAACGGTTTTATGCTGTCGACGGGAGATTATGCCATCGTTTCAGTCTACGAGGTGCGAGACGGGGATCCCGCCGCTGTGGATGTCTCGACGCGTGAAACATTGAAGACAAGCACCTTGCGCGCTGACAGCCAACTGCTTAGCGATATGATCGTCGAAGAGCTGAAACAACGGGCCGACATCACCAGGTATCCCGACAGATTGTAGCACGATCAGCCGGTGGAGACCGGTTTCGGTAACAGGCGGTTGATTACCGCGGCACCGACAGAATCGCCCCACACATTGACAGCGGTGCGAAACCGGTCCAGGAACCAGTCGACGGCAAGCAGCAGGCTGATCCCTTCCAGTGGCAAGCCCACTGATTTGAGCACGATGATCATGGTAACGAGCCCGGCCTCGGGGATGCCCGCCGCCCCGACGGCCGCCAGGGTTGCGGTCATAAAGATAATCGCCTGTTGTCCGAATCCGAGATCAATACCATAGGCCTGGGCGATAAACATTACCGCCGCGGCCTCGTACAGAGCGGTCCCGTCCATATTGACGGTACTCCCGAGCGGCAGGACGAAACGCACCGCTCTTTCGTCGACACCGTTTTCCCTTACGCATTCCATAGTCAACGGCAGGGTGGCGGATGAACTCGCCGTACCGAATGCAGTCAACAGGGCGCGTAACATGGTTACCAGATAGTCCACTCCACGCCCTGCAATAAAAAACAAGATGAGAAATAACACGATAAAGTGAACGGCAAGTCCACTCAGGACTGTGACGACATGCAGGCCGACCGCGGTGATTTCATTCAAAAACGCTTCACCACCGCCTGCCTTGCCCAGCCTGCCCGCAACCAGCGCAAATATTCCTATCGGCGCGAAATACATCAGCCAGACGACAAGTTTCATCATGGCATCGTTGACGCCGTCAAAGAACCTGATGACAGGTGCACCGCGTTCACCAAGCGTGGACAATGCCGCCGAGAAAAGGATGGCGAATACGATGATGGGCAATAGCTGGGTATCGGCAGCAGAGGCAATCAGGTTGGGTGAAATCAGGGATAACAGGATGTCGCTTATGCCGGTATCTTCCTTGGCAAGGATATTTTCCGGCATCCCGGCATTGTTCAGCTGCAAACCTACACCGGGTTGGATGATATTGACCATGACAAGGCCTATCAGTACGGCTATCGCGGTCGTAAAAAAATAATACAGTATCGTTGCGCCGCCGATACGGCCCAGCTTGCGGATATCACCGAGCGATGCGACGCCGCTGATGACGGCAGCGAGGATCAGGGGAATGATCATCATCTTGAGGGCATTGAGGAACAGCGTGCCCAGCCATGCAATCTGTTGCATGGCCGGTCCCCAGATCCAGCCGGCTGTGATACCTGCAACCACGCCGACTACAATAAACCCCAGCAGTACCATTGCATGCTTATGTGGCATAGCTGAAACCCTCAATGAACATATTCAGATAAACATACATGTATTGCACAATAAATTGTAACAGTTCAATGCAGACAGGATGATGATTTCGAAACAAGAAAATTGGCTACTAACGGCTGACGTACCGTGATGTCGCAGCAGCGCGGCAAATGGATTAAACAGGCGATCTTTTACAGTCTGCCCATGCCGGTTGTGTTATATCCCGCATCCACATACAGTATTTCTCCCGTGATACCGGAGGCAAGGTCGGAGCAAAGGAAGGCCGCTGCATTACCAACTTCATCGATGGTGACATTGCGCTGCAACGGTGAAGCCTCTTCGGCATAGGTCAGAAATTTACGGATGTCACCAATCCCCGAGGATGCCAGTGTCTTGATTGGACCGGCGGATATACCGTTGACGCGGATATTATCCGTCCCCAGGGTCTGCGCCATATAGCGAACATTGGCCTCGAGACTGGCCTTGGCCAGACCCATTACATTGTAATTGGGGATGGTACGCACTGCGCCAAGGTAACTGAGTGTAATAAGGGCGCCATTACGTCCCTGCAGCATTGATCGTCCCGCCTTGGCAAGTGCGGCAAAGCTGTAGGAGCTGATTTCATGTGCGACACGGAAACCTTCGCGGCTCACGCAGTCAAGATAAGGTCCATCGAGTTCTTCGCGTGGAGCATAGGCAACCGAGTGGACGATGATGTCGAGACAATCCCATATGCTTTGCAGCTGTTTGAATGCCTCGTCTATCTCGTTATCACTGGCGACGTCGCACGGCAGGGTGATGTTCGAATCGCATTCTGCAGCGAATTTTTCGACCCTGGTTTTCAGCTTGTCATTCTGGTATGTAAACGCCAGTTCTGCGCCTTCCCGTTTCATTGCCTGTGCAATGCCCCAGGCGATCGAGCGATTGCTCGCTACTCCTACGATCAGCGCCCTTTTACCTGTTAGAAATCCCATATGTCCCCTTCTTTCGGATAAGTTGTCAGATAGTTGTTGTGTAATATAACATTCTGCGGGAAAACACGGTCTGATTGAATGTGTAGATTATAAATAGTACGAAAATTATCACAATTGTTTTTGTGTTCACAGGGTACAGCTGGTGGATGGAGCTGGCGGTGCATGAGAAGGACCAGGAAGACATATTCTGTTAATATCTCTACATCCATGGACAAGGGAAATTTCGGCATATAACGCAATGGGGCTACGTTTGAGTTGGTGGGTATATTGCATCTTGCTCGTAGTGGTGGTGCCATTGTCTGGATGCGGCGAGCGTCCCTGGAACGATCCTTATCCGGCTTCGGATGAGTTCAGTAATATTCTCTATACAGCATTTTCCGAGCGCCCGAAACATCTGGATCCGGTACGGTCCTACAGTTCCAACGAATATGAATTGATATCACAGATCTATGAACCCCCTTTGCAATACCATTACCTTCTCAGGCCTTATACACTGATTCCGGCAACGGTCAGGAGCATGCCACGTGTAACATTCCTCGATACAGCGGGTAATGAATTACCGCAGGACGCACCTCCCGACAGGATCGCTGAAAGCATTTATGACATCACTATCAAGCCCGGCATCATGTATCAGCCGCATCCCGCCTTTGCGCAGGATGAACAGGGGCATTATCTTTATGATCATCTGACACAGGAGCAGCTTGATAATATTTATACACTCGCTGATTTTGAGAAGACCGGCACCCGGGAACTGGTTGCAGCCGATTATGTCTACCAGATCAAACGGCTCGCCGACCCCAAATCGCATTCACCCATATTCGGCATCATGTCCGGCTATATCATTGGGATGTCGGACTATCAGAGAATCCTGACCCAGGCTTACGATGAGCTTGCGCCGGATGAGCAACCATTTCTTGATTTGAGCCGGTTTCCACTTGCGGGGGTTAACACAGTGGATCGTTATACCTATCGCATCAGGATACAGGGTAAATATCCACAACTGCTCTACTGGATGGCAGTGCCGTTTTTTGCGCCGATGCCGCCCGAGGTGGACCGTTTTTATGCGCAACCAGGTCTGGAGAAAAAAAATATCACGCTGGACTGGTACCCGGTTGGTACTGGTCCCTATATGCTCACGGTCAACAATCCCAATCGCCAGATGGTGCTGGAACGGAATCCGAATTTTCATGGTGAGCGATATCCGGTAAATGGTGAGCCTGGTGACAAGGAACGTGGGTTGCTGGAGGATGCAGGAAAAGCACTGCCGTTTATCGACAAGGTGGTCTACAGTCTCGAGAAGGAGAATATTCCATACTGGAACAAGTTCCTGCAAGGTTACTATGATGTATCGGCGGTGATATCCGATAGTTTCGATCAGGCTGTCAGTATGTCCAATCAGGGCGAACTGACCCTGACCGATGAAATGCAGGCCAAGGGCATGCATCTGTCTACCGCAATCGGTACGTCGACCTTTTATACCGGCTTCAATATGCTGGACCCCGTCATAGGCGGCTATAGCGAGCGTGCCAGTAAGCTGCGCCGTGCCATCGCGATCGCTGTGGACTATGAGGAATTCATCTCGATCTTTTTGAACGGCAGAGGCCTGCCCGCCCAGGGGCCTCTGCCACCTGGAATTTTCGGCTATGTCGAGGGCAAAGCAGGCCACAATCCGTACGTCTATGACTGGAGAGATGGTGCTCCGGTTCGCAAACCAATCGAGGAGGCAAAACGGTTGCTTGCCGAAGCCGGTTATCCGGAAGGCCGTGACGCGAAGACCGATAAGCCACTGTTGCTGAATCTGGATACAGCTGCAAGCGGGCCCGATGCAAAGGCACAACTTGACTGGTGGCGGAAGCAATTCAAGAAGCTGAACATCCAGTTGAATATTCGCAGCACGGATTACAATCGTTTCCAGGACAAGATGAACAACGGCACGGAACAGATATTCCAGTGGGGATGGAACGCGGATTATCCGGACCCGGAAAATTTTTTGTTTCTGCTCTATGGTCCCAACAAAAAGGTCGGCAATGGTGGTGAGAACGCTGCCAATTATGACAACCCGCAATTCAACGCACTGTTTGAAAAAATGAAGAACATGGACAACACACCTGAACGTCAGGCCATTATCAATCAGATGATGCAGATTGCGCGACGTGATGGACCATGGTTATGGGGACTGCATCCCAAGGGGCTCAGCCTTTATCATAGTTGGTATCACAATTCAAAACCGAACCTGATGGCCAATAATACGATGAAATACAAACGCATAAATCCTGCGTTACGGGCACAGAAGCGCCTGGAGTGGAACAGGCCGGTGGTTTGGCCTCTTTATGCACTGTTTGCACTGCTGATCATAATCATCCTGCCCGGCATCGTTACATACAGACGCAAGGAACATCAGGCGCCGCAAGCGAATGTGACCTAATCAATGATCAATTACATCATACGCAGAATTTTCTATGCGATACCGATCCTCATCGGGATCAATCTGCTGACATTTATACTGTTTTTTATCGTCAATACCCCCGACAACATGGCGCGCATGCATCTCGGGGTGAAGAACGTCACCCAAGCATCCATCGACCAGTGGAAACACGACCATGGTTATGACAAGCAGTTGGTCTACAATGCTGATGAATCCGGTGTTGCAGCGTTCACCGATACTATCTTTTACGAGAAATCAGTCAGGCTTTTTGTGTTTGATTTCGGCCGATCCGATGATGGCCGCGACATCGGTCATGATATCAGGCAGCGCATGTTTCCCAGCCTGGCAATCGCCGTCCCGGTCTTTATCGTCGGGCTGCTGGTCAATATCACGCTGTCCATGTTGCTGGCGTTTTTCAGGGGTACCTATATCGATTTGTCAGGTGTTGTCATCGGTATCACGCTGATGTCTGTTTCATTGTTGTTTTACATCATCGGGGGCCAGTTTCTCATTAGCAAGTATTGGCATCTTGTGCCCATATCCGGTTTTGACCCGGATGGTATCGATATGATCAAGTTCCTGATATTGCCGGTTATCATCGGTGTGATCGGCGGTATTGGTTCCGGTACCCGCTGGTACCGAACCATATTTCTTGAGGAAATCAATAAGGACTACGTGCGTACAGCGCGGGCCAAAGGTCTGTCCGAATTGCTGGTGCTGTTCAAGCACGTCCTCAAGAATGCCATGATCCCTATACTGACGGGTGTCGTTGTGGTGATTCCCCTGTTGTTTATGGGAAGTCTGATAATGGAGTCCTTCTTTGGCATTCCGGGATTGGGCAGTTATACGATTGATGCCATCCGTTCACAGGACTTCGCCATCGTGCGTGCCATGGTCTTCCTGGGCTCCGTCCTGTATATCATTGGCTTGCTGCTGACGGATATTTCATACACCGCGGTAGATCCCCGTATCCGCCTCGCATAACAACACATGGAAGACGATATACAGCCATGATGCCCTGGAATATAAAAATCGAGGTCTTTGCAACAGATGCCTTGGTGTATCTGTTGATTATTGCCGGGGTGGTGTTGTTTTTTTATGTGCGCAGCCACGAGCATCTGCGGGCACCGTGGCGGCAGATATTCAGACGGCGACTGGCGATGGCGTCACTGGTCACACTGTCTGTCTATGTGGTCATCGGGCTGATGGACTCGATTCATTACCATTTGCCTGTGAGTAATGTCAACGAATCCCGGGATGTACAGTACTCACCCGAGGTGATCAGTCTTCTCGATTACGTCCTGACACCACTCAGAGAGGGAGTCGAAAAAACCTATTCCGCACCGTTTGCCACCCACCTTTTTGCCAAGGAGACAATCGAATTGCCCGACGGGACAAGCAGACGCGGCTATCCGCGCCTGAGTTACGGGGGGACGCATCTGGAGGATCCGGAGACACAACGTCTGCCCGACATAGTGAAGACTTCAGCGGTGGGGATTTTCCAGGGTGTTGCAGTTTCCGTCATCCTCTCCTTGATCCTGATCGCGTGGCTTGCCAGGCGTCGCCGCCAGGCCGTAGGCAGTACAGTCGTCGATGTCATGCAGGGCAGGACAGATGTTCCCTGGACAGTGATACTGGGAACCATGTCGGTATTTATAATCCTGATCTTTCTGGCGGTCCAGCTGGGAGGCAAATACCACATTTTTGGTACCGACAAGGTGGGCCAGGATGTGTTTTACCAGACGCTTAAAAGTATCCGTACGGGTCTGGTCATAGGTACACTCACGACGCTGGTAATGCTGCCGTTCGCCATTCTGCTGGGTATCATGGCCGGTTATTTCCGCGGCTGGGTGGATGACGTGATCCAGTATCTGTACACCACCTTGAGTTCAATCCCTAGCGTATTATTGATAGCGGCGATGATCCTGATCGTCAATGTGTTTATCGAGAGTCATCCGGAGCGTTATACAGATGTCAATCAGCAAGCCAATGCGAAACTGTTGTTCCTGTGTATTATTCTGGGGATCACCAGCTGGACGACCTTATGCCGTCTGTTGCGCGGCGAATCCTTCAAGTTGCGCGAGGTGGACTATATACAGGCAGCACTGGCCTTCGGGGTCGGACATATCAAGATCATCACCCGTCATATCTTGCCGAATGTCATGCATATCGTGTTGATCACGGTGGTGCTGGATTTCAGTGGTCTGGTGTTGGCCGAGGCCGTCCTGTCATACGTCGGTGTGGGCGTCGATCCCTCGATGAACAGCTGGGGCAACATGATCAACAGCGCACGGCTTGAGATGGCCCGTGAACCGGTTGTATGGTGGTCATTGATGGCGGCCTTTATCTTCATGTTTACACTGGTGCTTTCCGCCAACCTGTTTTCCGATGCCGTGCGTGATGCATTTGATCCCCGGATTCGAAGATTATAGGCATGGGGTGTGTTGTAAAAAAAACGATGCATGCAACCGGAGTGACCGCTGGTTCTGGTACAATCCGGTCTCTTTATCCTGATATCTTATGACCGCTACCTTGCTCAGTATCAAAGATCTGAAAACCTGGTTCGAGACCAGCCAGGGAACGGTGCGCGCCGTTGATGGCGTCAGTTTCGATATCAAGCGCGGCGAGACCTTTGCGTTGCTGGGGGAGTCGGGTTGCGGAAAATCGATGACGGCGTTGTCAATCATGCAGTTGGTGCCGTTATCTGCCGGACGCATCGTAGCAGGTGAAGTGTTACTGGACGGGCAGGATCTTCTCAAACTCCCGGAGGTCAGGATGCGTGATTACCGCGGCAGCCGCATCGCGATGATCTTTCAGGAACCCATGACATCACTCAATCCCGTGCTGACGATCGGTGAACAGATCGGCGAGACAGTACGCAGACACAAGGGTTTAACAGGCCATGCCTTGCGGCGCAGGGTATTGGAGTTGTTGCAAAACGTCGGTATCCCCGACCCGCTGCAGCGTTACCACGAATATCCACATCAGCTGTCGGGCGGCATGAAACAACGCGTCATGATTGCCATCGCCCTGGCAGGTGAGCCCGATCTTTTGATCGCCGATGAACCGACGACCGCGCTGGATGTCACAATCCAGGCCCAGATACTTGAATTATTGCAGGGGATCCAGCAACAGACGGGCATGGCGATTCTGCTTATCACACATGATCTGGGTATCGTATCCGGTATGGTCGACAGGGTAGCCGTCATGTATGCCGGGCATCTGGTCGAGCTTGCCGACAGGGAAACTTTCTTCTCCGATCCGAAGCATCCCTATTCGCGCAAACTGTTCGAATCGTTGCCGGCGATGACCAAGCGCGATCAACCACTGGCCGTCATCCGTGGCTCAGTACCTTCGCTTGCCAACGAATTCAGTGGCTGCCGTTTTGTCGATCGTTGTGATTTTGCCTGGCAAACCTGTCGGGGCAGTGTGCCTGCCTGGCTGAACCTTGAAGGAGGACATCGTGTGCGCTGTCATTTGTGGGATTCCAGTATTCTCCAGAGCCAGCATGTAGGGTCCGTGGAACAGCCGGTGACGGCACAAGGCAAGGTGCTGCCCAGGCCGCAAGGTGCAAGGCTCGAGGTCAAGGATTTGAAGGTCTATTTCCCGGTGCGCAAGGGACTGTTCAAGCGCGTAATCGGCCAAGTCAAGGCGGTCGATGGTGTTTCGATGGAACTGGAAGCGGGCAAGACAGTTGCTCTGGTCGGTGAATCGGGTTGCGGCAAGACAACCGTCGGCAAGGGTATCCTGCAATTGATCAGGCCGACGTCAGGCAGTGTCCGCTACGGTGATCTTGAGCTGACACAGGTCAGCGGCGATGAGCTGCGTCGTCACCGCAAGGATGTGCAGATTATATTCCAGGATCCTTATTCGTCGATGAATCCACGCATGATGATCGGCGATATCATCGCGGAAGGCATGATCACACAAAAGATAGCTGGAAGCTCGCGCGAGCGCATTCAACGTGTGGATCAACTGCTGGACCAGGTCGGCCTGTCGGCTGATGTAAAACATCGTTATCCGCATGAGTTTTCAGGTGGCCAGCGCCAGCGTATTTGTATCGCGCGGGCCCTGGCCGTGGATCCGAAGATCATTATCTGTGATGAGCCGACGAGTGCTTTGGATGTATCGGTTCAGGCGCAGATTCTGAATTTGCTCAAGCGCCTGCAGGATGAACTGGGTCTTGCCTATCTGTTCATCACCCATAACCTGTCCGTTGTGGAATACCTGGCTCACGAAATCGCGGTGATGTATCTGGGGCGGGTGGTCGAACGTGGGACGGTACAGGAAGTGCTGAACAACCCGTTACACCCGTATACCCAGGCGTTGTTGTCTGCCGTACCGGTTATCGACAAGCAGTCACGGCGCGAGATCATACGCCTTGAAGGTGATATTCCATCCCCCATCAGTCCGCCTGTAGGCTGCCATTTCAATCCACGTTGTCCGCATGTCATGCCGGAATGCCGTGAACGGTATCCCGGCATCACACACGAGACAAAAACCCATCAAACCCGGTGTTTCTTGTACGGGAAATAGATCGAGCGGTTGTCAGGCATCACAGGATGCGTTCAGCATGATTTTCCTGAATTCGTCCATGACAGGCTTGAGGCCGTGCTCGGTACGCCACTGGTCCTGGAGTTCATAGGCCTCGACCTCGAGCCGGCCCAGGCACTCGGTCATGTGGCGCCCGTTTGACCACTGCAGATAATGAACCAGTTCATGTATGAGGCGGGATTTATCCTGAAGATCGGTTTGATTGAAGCTGATGCGCAGATAGATGGTGGTATCCTTGTCATAGAATCCCATCAGGCGTGCGGCCTTGCACTTGCCCATGTCATTGATGCCGTAGGCCGAGCACATATTGTACGGTTCGGTCATGACGATATTAGGCAGGGCAATATCGATATCGTAATCGGTGTTCATACCCAGCCAGACGAGCAGTGAAAGGATCAGATTAGTCACATTCATCCCCTTGCAAGGAATCGGCCACTACCTGGTTAATCGGTTTGACACGAAAAATATTAAATAAATGTGACAAATTGCATTGATACAATATGAAAATCATATAACTTACTGAATATAAATATTAATTGTTGCTTACAATATGCTGAACTGATATATATAATAGTGGCCCTTCCAACGGATCACTTGACGTATCATAAGTTTGGGAATATATTCCCAATTATGGTAGATTCAAATGTGCAGGCAGTCTCAGCAGCGGTACTTAAACTGTTAAGGCCTCTCGTACGACTCCTGCTACGCAACGGCATCCCCTACGGTATGTTCGCGGACCTGGCGAAGCGGATCTATGTTGATGTGGCAATGCATGATCTGGAAGTGCCGGGCCGTAAGCAAACGGTCTCGCGTGCCTCCGTGATCACCGGACTGTCACGTAAGGAGATCTCGCGCGTGCAGTCCATTGATCTTCCCGAGGTCGCGGGTTCGGCCGAACGATATAATCGTGCGGCTCGTGTCATCAGCGGCTGGGTACGTGATTCACGTTTTAACGATAGCGCTGGCCAGCCACGTCAGTTGCCGTTCGACGGTGAGGGTGTGTCTTTCAGCGAGCTGGTTAAACAGTACAGTGGCGACGTACCGGCGCGGGCCGTTCTCGACGAATTACTACGGGTGGGTATCGTGGAAAAAATCCCGGATGGCAAATTGAGACTGATCGAACGCGCCTATGTCCCGCGCACCGGTGAAACCGACAAACTCGGCATACTCGGCACCGACGTGGCAGGCCTTATTTCAACCATTGATCATAATCTGCGCAGTGATCCCGATCAGGCATTTTTTCAACGCAAGGTCTTTTATGACAACCTTCCCGATGAGGTCATACCTGAATTGCTGACCATGACCAATGAACATGCCCAGGCCTTGCTGGAAAGGCTTGACGACTGGATGTCAAAACATGACAGGGATGTGAATCCGGATATCACCGGATCCGGACGTCATCGCACCGGTATCGGCGTTTACTATTTTGAAGCAGAAGAAAATCTGGAGGAGCAGTCATGAAATCCCGCCTTGTATACACGATAACATCGGCTGTCGTCGCCGGAGCAATACTGGTTTCCTGTGGCGGTGGTGGCAACACTCTGGCTTCCAACAGCGGTGGTATCGGAGGTACCGGCGTAGTGTATGGTCCTATCACGGGATTCGGCAGCATCTTTGTCAACGATCTGGAGATCGATATCGCGAGCGCGGGTATTACAGCCGACGGTGTCGATGTCGATGAAACGGCCCTGAATCTGGGCATGGTTGTGAGGGTCTCGGGTAACTTTGATACGGCAAATCTGACAGGCGTGGCAACCTCTGTGACCTACAGGGACAATCTGGAAGGACCCATTGACAGCATTTCAAGCATTGACGCTACGAATAAGCAGCTTGTAGTACTGGGGCAGACGATCATTGTCTCGAGTACGACGACCAACTTTGCCAACACTGATTTTGCATCTCTGGTGCCAGACAATGTCATTGAGGTCAGTGGACTGGTCGACAATGCAGGTGTCATACGCGCCACGCATGTGGAGAGGAAATCTGACAGCTTTACCAACGGCACAACGGTTATCGAGGTGAAGGGTGCGATTCAAAACCTGGATAACGCAGCCGCCGGGACCTTTGTGATCAATACGCTCACTGTCGATTATCTAACGCTAGGGGCGACTACGCCGCAGGGTGGGCTATCCAATGGCCTGTTTGTCGAGGTCAAGGGCATGAGCATCAGCGGTTCCGGCGAATTACAGGCTACGAGTATCGAACTCGAGGATGAAGGTTTCGGTGGGTCTGATTCTAATGAAGGCGATTATGTGGAGATCGAGGGCTTTGTTTCCAGCATAACATCGCCGACGGAATTTAACATGGGCGCACAGGCTGTACAGACAAGATCGTCAACCCGTTACGAGGGTGGTTCCGCCGCCTCCATCCAGGTGGGCATCAAGCTGGAAGTTGAAGGAACCATCGCGAACGGGGTGCTGATGGCTGACAAGATCTCGATAGAAGGCAGTGATAATGACAGTTCCAGCGATGGCGGTTAGGACGACGGTATTCAGGGCGACATGCAGCAAAAAATAACATCGATTTGATTTTTTTCATCTCCCTCCCGATCTTCTCCCGCCGCCCGGCGGGATTTTTTTATGTCTTGGGAGCGCATGCGTCTTACCATGTAGATATTCCGGCGTTCTGCAGGGCGATTCAATAAGGCATACGTTCCATATTTGCCTCAGGGCGGATACTCAAGGTAACATTAAGTCCTTAGCTGACACCCACGGCTCCCGCGTGAGTCGGATTGCGTCTGTCAGTGGCCGTTGGAATTTTCCGCCCTTATCTGTATTTCGGACGATATTATCTTTTTATATTATAAACCCTTCGCTTGCTCTTATGAGATCATATCTTGTCTTGCTTGTGCTGTTTTGGTGCACCGGTTTGAACGCACAGGTTCTGGCGAGCGTCTTTGACTTGCCGGCGGAGGATGACGTTGTAATCGGCAAGGTGCAGGTTATCAACAGCCGCTATGAAGATACAATGCTGGACATTGCGCGGCGTTATGATCTCGGTTATGAGGAGATTGTTGCAGTCAATCCGGGTGTTGATGTGTGGCTGCCCGGCGAGGGCACGCGCATTATATTACCGACACGCTTCATACTTCCACCAGGTCCCAGGAAAGGGATAGTCGTCAATGTGCCCGAAATGCGGCTTTATTACTATCCGCCTGCGCATGAAGGTGAGACGCAACAGGTTATAACATATCCGATCAGTATCGGACGTCAGGATTGGTCGACACCTGTGGCTGTGACAACGGTGACAGGCAAGACGACGCACCCGGTATGGACTCCCCCCGATTCGATCCGCAAGGAATACGCACAGGCAGGTAATCCCTTACCCGCATCCATACCTCCGGGTGATGATAACCCGCTGGGTAACTATGCATTAAAGCTGGGTATCCCGGGATATTTGATTCACGGAACAAACCGTGCTTATGGCATCGGGCTGCAGTCCACACATGGTTGTATCCGCTTGTACCCCGAGGACATCGAAGTCTTGTACGATGCCATACAGGTGGGTACGCCGGTGAGGATCATCAACCAGCCCTACAAGAGTGGATGGTCAAACGGTGTCCTCTTTCTTGAAGCACATCCTCAGCTCAATGATACAGGGGAACAACCGATCCATAATTACACACCCGCGGTCGAGGCGATCGTTGCATCGATACCTGAGACATTATCAGATCAAGTGGATTGGGAGACCGTACGCGCTGCCGTGTTGCAGGCGGACGGTCTCCCGATCCAGATAACGAACAGACTGCTGAATAAATAAGTATGGCGGCGATGATCCACTCGCCGGGGAATATTATCTTCTGCAGGTCAGATTCAGGGGAAAATACTCTGGCTGTCAAACCGGGCAGGTTCAGATGAGATGGATTCCCGCCCGGTTCGTAACCGCATTATTTTTGCATTGACTTCTTGAACATCCGGTCAATTTTTTCACTGTTTCTCTGGCAACATGACTGTGCGCTCTGTGCCTCAGACAATGCCTGGTCTGCGGTGGACTTTGCATCGTCTGCAGTGGACTTTGCAACATTGGCGGTCTTGTTGGCCTGGTTGGCAACCTCGGTAGCGTGTTCAGCCGCCTGTTTGGCCTCATTGACCATCCTTTGAAGTTCAGGATTGGAAGCACAGCCGAATGTCAGGCCGGTTACCAGGGCCACAATAAAAATCCTTGACGGTGTCGATATATAGGTGTTCATGCAGAGAAAGCTCCTCGTTTCTGATATAACCAAAAAAAATCAAGACCAAAAAAAACAGCTAACAATCTGTGTTTTTTGGATACGTTATGCTGATCCGTAAAAGTATAGCAGATGGATATTTTGATGTAGATACCCTGCCGGCGGCAGTGGTATGGATTTAACGTATCACGACCTCGGTCCCTATAGAGACCAGTCGGGCGAGTTCTTCAATCTGGTCATTCGTCATGGCGACACAACCATTCGTCCAGTTGAATCTTCTATGGATCTTGATGCTGCTGTTACCCAACCCATGGATTCCGATATAGCCGCCCAGCGAGGTGTCCTGGGGCGGGATGGTATGGTGATCGAAGGCGCTGCGTATTAATTTGAATTCATTGTTTTTGATATGATTTTTCTGCAGGGCCGTAGTGGCATGCGTCATTGTCGGATAATCGAGGCCGAGAAATATGTCATAACGGCTGTTTGTATTGACCCACATGATACGAAAGGTCCCAAGCGGTGTGGTACCGTCACCTTTATATCGCTCTTTGGAGGCACCCCCTCGTCCGATCGCGATCCCTTTAAATTCACGCACCGGCTGATCTGCGTGATAGACCGTCAAGGTTCGGGCCTTGGTATCGATCAGTACCCAGGGATCCATGGCTGCCGAGACCATCCCGCTATATAACACCGCAAGCAGCATGCAAGACCAGCGTAGACATGCCAGGTAGTGGATGTTTTCCAGATGGTATCTGTAAACCCGGGATCGGTCACTGTAATGTGGTGATTGTATGTAGCCCATAGTCACTGTATCGGCCCTTTGGCTTATGGGTTTGAGTGGTCGATTACATTTGCCCTTCGTGCAGGATTCTACTGTTTTTTATTTCCTGATCAGTGGGATATCTCCGAGCAGACACCGCAGGTCGCTGCGGATATATCCCCGTGCCCGGAAAGATATGATGAATAAGGCAATGATCAGGCCAGATGACCACTCAGACCTTTTATTTTGAACCTCAAGGCGGGGTAAGGCAATCCTGTTGTGACAGTTTGCATACGGGCGTCGTTTTACGGTGGTTAAACTTGTTGTGTGCCGGCAGCACAACCAGACGCTGTCAATCGCCGACGGGACGTTTATAGAGTTTACGTTGCAGGGTACGGCGATGCATGCCCAGTGACCGTGCCGCGGCGGAGATGTTACCGCCGCAATCCATCATGACCTTCTGGATATGTTCCCATTCGAGTCGATTGACGGACATGGGACGTGCCGCCACGGGTGTGGACGTGTTACCTTCATTACGATGCAATGCGGCAACTATTTCATCGGTATCGGCGGGTTTTGTGAGGTAATACGTAGCTCCGAGCTTGATGGCCTCCACCGCTGTAGCGATGCTGGCATAACCGGTCAGGACGACAATTTGTGTCTGTTCATCCAGCGACAATAAATGCGGGATCAATACCAGGCCGGAGGCATCCTCCATTTTCAGATCGATGATGGCGTATTCAGGAGATATGTGTTGCGTGATTTCTTCGGCCTGTTCTGCACTCAGGGCAACAATGACCTGATAATTGCGATGACGCAATGCATCCGCCAATACGGAACAGAACGTCTGATCATCATCGACCAGTAACAATACCGGCCTGTCGTCGACAAAATCCTGGCTCATGCAGGGCTCGCCAGCAATTTGGATAACGGTAATTCAATACGTGTACAAGCACCACCATTACGCCGATCGAGGAGCTTTACTTCGCCGTCGAAGCGACTGACGATGGCCTGTACGAGAAACAATCCCAGCCCAAGACCGTCCGCCTTGGTGGTTATGAATGGTTTGCCGGCATTGTTCCGGATTATGGGGCTATAACCTTTACCACGATCGCGCACCTCGAACACCAGTTGATCAGTACTCCAATGTCCCGCAACCTCAACCTGATCGATCGATGCATCTGCTGCATTGTTTAATATATTGATAAACGCCTGACTGAGTGATTTGTCTGCAACAATCCGCGGGGCCGGGCGGCTCCCGTTCCAATGATGGCTGACCGACGCCCTGGGTCGCATCGATCGCCACTGCATCAGGATATTATCGAGATATTGATCGATGGCGTAACTGCCGCCGCTTTCTGCCTTCGCCTGACCGGCGCGGTCAGACAACACGGCGAGTGTATCCTTGCAGCGGTCGACCTGTGAACGCAAGAGCCTGATCTTTTCGACCAGTGCAGGCGAATATGCGTGGTTGCGCTCGATTTCCTTGGTAAGTACGGCCATTGTCGCAAGAGGTGTTCCCAATTCGTGCGCCGCCCCTGTGGCAAGCGTGCCGAGTGAAATGAGATGTTCGTCGCGCAGCAACTTTTCCCGTGTCTGAACCAGCATAAGATCGCGTTCACGCAGTGAGCTCGCCATCTTGACAACAACGAAAACGATCAGCCCCACGCCGATAAGAAAGCTGAACCACATACCGAAAGTATGCAGATCGATATTCGTAAA
Source organism: uncultured Chromatiaceae bacterium (assembly GCA_964605155.1). Taxonomy (GTDB): domain Bacteria; phylum Pseudomonadota; class Gammaproteobacteria; order SZUA-140; family SZUA-140; genus CAZSAK01. Next base: position 28,717 of record CAZSAK010000019.1, read on the forward strand.
CCTGCCGTTGTTGTTATGCGGCAGGGGAACATAGAAAAACATCAACAGGGTATAGCATGACACGCTCAATGCCGCCATCACCCATGCATACACACTGGGTAATATCGCTCCCACGATGACAAGGGGCAGGAGGAACAATGAAACGAAGGGATTGGTGGAACCGCCGGTAAAATAGAATAACGCCGTCAGTACTATTACATCCAGTGCCAGTTGTGCAAAGAATTCCAGCACTGTCACTTGTGGTGATTTCCTGAGTCGCAGATAAGTCAGAAAATTTATAACAGCGAGAAACAACAGAACAGTCGTAAGTGACTTGAGCGGCAGCTTTAGTCCGATCGAAAAATGCGTGATCAGGATAATCGTGATGACGGTCGTGAGCATGATATTCCTGAGCAGGAATATCCGTTGCAGATCCAGGGTATCGGAACGGCCCGAAGCGGTGGGTCGTTGTTCGAATATCGATGACATGTCTGACAGCCTCGTTCCAGTGTTTTTATGTATTTTAGCCCGCTTTGCAGTATGTGTCCTGCGACAATATGTCACATCCACAAACGGACAGGTTCCCTATATGATGGATAAGATTCCATATTTGGCGGCTAATTTAGAGGGGGATTATGGCCAGGACAAGACATTATCACGTTTCCTGTCTGCTGATAGCGGGTATTCTGATTTTGAATCCCGATAATACCTTGGCCAGTTGCGGTTCTGCCAACTGCTTCCTGGTGACGGGAACTCAGGAGGGAGTATTTGAACCCGGGCAGGTGGTCGTCGACCTTTCCTATCGATATATTCCGCAAGACCGCAAGAAGCGTGGCAGTTCGGGTACCAATGAGGTATTGGTCCCGAAGATCGATTTTGAAAACGGCAAGATCATACCGGATCACCATCGTGAACTCAGAACGATCAATATGCTTTCCCAGTTTAATGTCAATATCGGCCTTAGCCCGAAATATACAGTGGCGCTGGCCGTGCCCTTCAGTAACGAGCGGCTGCATGAACACTATGATGACGTCGACCTTGCTGTCGGTGACAATGGCGAATTTAACAATGACGCCGGGACATCGGGTTTCGGTGATATCGTCGTTACGGGAAAACGTATGATGCTGGCGAGTACCCGTCATTTGTTGGTAGGAGGATTGGGCCTCAAGCTGCCGACGGGTGAATACCAGTTAAAGGATAGTGAAGGGGCACTTAACGAACCGACCATCATGCCGGGTACAGGATCCTATGATTTCATTGTGTCCGGTCACTATGTATATCAGATCGACCCCCATAAAATCAGTGCCTATGTATCGACTCAACTGCGATTCAACACAGAGAATAAGTATGATTACAAATTCGGTGATTCAATAGTGCTTAATACGGGCCTGAGCTATCGCGCAACAGACAAGATCAATATCAGCGGGCAGATCAACGCGCGCGTAGCGGACAGGGACGAGTATAAAGGTGATGATGTGCCGAGTACCGGCAGTACGATGATATTCCTGACGCCCGGCATACAGTTGCTGTCAACGGACAGTACGTCGTTCTATACGCATATACAAGTGCCGCTATACGAGCGGGTGAATGAGGTCAATCTGGTACCTACCTATGGAGTGGAGTTCGGAGTATCACATCAGATTCTATAATGACAAGGCCAGGAGAATAGCGAGCGGTGTTCTCGGCTTATCGGTCGTGTTGTTGTTGGCGGCGATGTCAGGTATACCAAGGCTCAACCAGGGTGACAGGGCGCCGGACTTCAGTCTGGAAGATCTGGCGGGTCATTCCATACGGTTGGTGGATTACCATGGCAAGCCGGTATTGCTGCATTTCTGGGCGACATGGTGCAAACCGTGTGTGAAAGAGCTACCGGAGATCGAAGCCGGTTACAGGGCGTTGCATGATCAGGGATTTACCGTGCTGGCGATTAACGTCGGGGATGACAAGGCGGATGTACGTGAGTTCACCAACCGGCTCGGGCTGACATTCCCCGTATTGCTGGATCCGGAGTGGCATACGGCCGAGCGTTATAACGTTACCGGGTTACCCGTCAGTATTTTTGTATCCCGGCAAGGGACCGTTCAGGATAAGGTTACCGGCGGAACGTTAACGGAAGAAAAAATAAGGCAACGGTTCAGGAATGGTACGGCCATCGAGCATGACGGAGTTTGACGCAAGTCTAGATATTTTCCGTCTGACGCGTCACATCAACATACAGGGTCAGTTTTTGACCGGGTTGCAGATATTTTCCCTTTGGCAATGAGTTCCATTTGCGCAGCTTTGTGATGCTGACATTAAAACGCTGGGAAATCCGTGACAGAGAGTCGCCTTTACGCACGGTGTATTTGATACGTTGCGTAATTGTGTCATGCGACAGGCCGACTTGGGTTATGTGACCGATATTGGCGAGGGTGGTACGCTTATCTGACCACCAGATGACGAGTTTTTGTCCAGGACGTATATAGTCATGAGGGGCGAGACCGTTCCATGCCGCAAGTTCTCTGACGCTGACGTCGTATTTACGCGCAATCTCCCAGAAACTGTCGCCTTCCCTGACGACGTAGGTTACCTTGAGCCCTTCCTTCCTGGCGTTCTGGATCGCCTCGATACGTTGTCCCTTGGTCAAGGTGTAATCATCGATCTGCTTGGCGGCAACGGGGATGATCAGGTTATCACCGGCCTTAATGATATTGGAGTGCAGTTTGTTGACGTCCCGCAGCAAGGTAATGGTTGTGCGATAGCGCAGGGCAATGTGACTGAGCGTCTCGCCTTCCCGGATCTGATAGCGTGTCCATTTAATCCTCTTGCTGACAGGAAGTTCGGCAAGGTTATGCCGGAAGCGTTCGGCCTTGCTGATGGGCAATACCAGATTGTAAGGCCCGTCAGGGTCCGTGGCCCAGCGGTTGAAACCGGGATTGAGGCGATACAGGTCATTCAGCGTAATTCCGGCCAGTTCCGCCGCCAGGGCGAGGTCGATCTGTGAACCTACATCCACCTCGACGAGATAGGGTTCATCGGGTATCGATTCCAGCTTTACGTGATACTTCTCAGGATCGGCCACGATGGCACTGATAGCCAGTAACTTGGGTACATACGCACGGGTCTCCCGGGGAAGTTTTAGTGACCAGAAGTCGGTGGGTTTGCCCCGGTGCTTGTTGTACCTGACGGCGCTTGCGACCGTGCCTTGACCGGAATTGTAGGCAGCCAGTGCCAGCAGCCACTCGCCGTCAAAGTTCTTGTGCAGGGATTCAAGATAATCAAGTGCCGCATTGGTCGATGCAATGATGTCCCTGCGGCCGTCATACCACCAGTTCTGTTTCAGGCCGTAATGTCTGGCGGTGGCAGGTATGAATTGCCAGATACCGGCGGCTCTGCCGTGTGAGTAGGCAAACGGTTGAAAGGCGCTTTCGATGATCGGCAACAATACGATCTCGGTCGGCATCCCGCGCTTTTCGGCTTCCTTCGTGATGTAGTGTAGATACGGTTTGGCACGGGTAACAGTTCTATCGATATACTCCTGGTGTTTTGCGTACCATTGTATCTCGGCGTGTGTTTGCGGATGATCACGATGGGGCAGGTCATATCCCTTGCGTATCCGATCCCAGAGATCGTGCTGGTGGCGGTAATTGAATACGATCCGCGGCTTGTCTTGTCCTGCTATCCCTGCATTGGATCGATCACCTGCAGTGTTAGTGTTATCCGCACTCAGGGTGATTTGCTCGGGATCCGGGAGAAAAAATCTACTGCGGCTGTCTTCCCAAATAGCGGGTAGACTTGAGGGATCAGGGTTAAGATCCAGGACCTGATCAAGACCGTCAGGAGAGATAGCAGCATCGTCAGCAGACGGTGCCTGGGCCATGTGTTGTGTGGCACAGCCATTCAGCATACATATCAAAAAGAGGCAAATACCGAGATTGATGGGGACAAGCCCTGGGCGTTTGGTCATCAGGTAAATGTGCTCCTTTTTTAATATAGTTTAATAGGTTAGCAGTTAATAGATCGGCAATTATATATGAAGACTTGAGCAGTATAGCAAATTAGAAAATAAGTATATTAGCAATATATAATATATTATTGGTCAGATGTCATTGATTGTTAGGCCTGTCCAGAGGTGGTTTCAGGTTCAGATCCTGTCCTTCCAGGCACGTATGACGGTAAAGACCTCGATCTCGTTATTCAGGACCTTATCGGCGTATCTTTCGGCCGCAGCCCTGACAGCGGGCTGATGACAGCGTAAAAACGGGTTGGTCTGTTTCTCCAGCCCCAGCCGGGAAGGTACCGTCGCTTGGTCCTCGGCGCGTAACTGTCTGGTTGTGACAAGACGATCTTGCAACTCGGTATTGTCGGGTTCCACCAGCATCGCAAAATTGAGATTGGCAAGGGTATATTCGTGGGCACAATAGACACGGGTATCATCCGGTAGCGAGGACAGGGTTTCAAGTGAATGGTACATCTGTGCCGGTGTACCCTCAAACAGGCGGCCGCATCCACCGGCAAACAGGGTATCGCCGCAGAACAGCATGCCCGGTGTGTAGTAGGCGATGTGACCACTGGTATGTCCCGGAACATCGATAATCTCAAATTCCAGTTTGTTATTGTGCAAGGAAATTTTGTCGTTATTTTTCAACGTAAAATCCAGCGAGGGGATTGTTTCGGTTGCCGGACCATACACGGGTATTGCATAGTGTTGTAAAATTTTTTCTACGCCACCGATGTGGTCATAGTGATGGTGTGTAATCAATATGGCCTCCGGAATGAGTGACATGTCATCTACAGCTTCCAGCACCGGCGTAGCATCACCGGGATCAACAATCGCCACGGATGAGGCATTGATGTCCTCAGTCAGACGGATCAACCAGATGTAATTGTCATTGAAGGCATTGACCGGAATTGCTCTGTCCATCGTGTAATGCTGGCAGGGTTTTGATGCGGGGTCAACGTACGCCTCTTATCACACACAGCCGGTTAAAATATACGTCTGGCAAAGCCCGCTATGGACAAGTATGCTAAACACTGAATTGAATTCATCCCATGGCCCAGGAACATAAAACACGGAAATTGAAATGGCACAGGCGCAAGGCCTGTACGGAGCGGCGAGTATTGCGCGCATGGTATGCGGGCCGGCTGGGCCAGTGGTTTCTGGAGACTGAGCGGGCTGAACTCGAAACGATCCTGCCGAATCTGTTCGGCTATCACCTGTTGCAGGTGGGGTGTCTGAATGATACCGACATGCTTGATTCAAGCAAGATACTGCATCGGGTTGTTGTCGATGTGGATGCAGAGGATACAGGCGATGTGTTCAAATTATACGGCAGACCCGATGCGTTGCCGATAGAATCGGACTGTGTTGATGTGGTGCTGTTACAGCATACACTGGATTTCGAACTTGATCCCCATCAGGTACTGCGTGAAGTAGATCGTGTACTGGTTCCGGAAGGGCATGTGGTAATATTGGGATTTAATCCCTGGAGTATCTGGGGACTATGGTGGACGATTCGTTTGCGTCGCGGTGCCCCCCCCTGGTGCGGACGCTTTCGCAGCACGTTGCGGATAAAAGACTGGTTTTCCCTGCTGGGCTTCGATACGGTTCTGTCCCGCAGTTATTTTTTTCGTCCCCCGTTTAATCACGCAGGAATTATGAGACGCCTTGGTTTTATGGAGAGAATGGGAGGACGGGGGTGGTCTTTTTTTGGCGGAGGCTATTTACTGGTGGCGAAAAAGCGTGTCGCTACCCTCACACCGATCAAACCGAGATGGCGTCCCAGACGCAGCATAATTACCACTGATCTGCCGCGCCCGACGATGCAATAGTGGCTTGTCATGTCTGAGGTGGTGGAACTGTTTACCGATGGCGCATGCCGGGGAAATCCCGGGCCCGGCGGCTGGGGCGTGCTTATGCGTTATAAAGGACACGACAAGGAGTTATACGGCGCGGAGCCTCACACCACAAACAACCGTATGGAACTGACAGCGGCTATATATGGACTGGAAAGCCTGAAAAGGCCATGCAAGGTGAATATCACGACTGATTCGGAATATCTACGCAAGGGAATCACAATGTGGATTGAAGACTGGAAACGCCGGGGATGGAAGACGGCGGCAAAAAAACCTGTGAAGAATGAAGATCTCTGGCAGCGCCTGGACAAGGCCGCTGACGGCCATGAAATCATATGGCATTGGGTGCGTGGACATAGCGGTCACGTCGAAAACGAAATTGCGGATGTCCTGGCTAATAAGGCAATCGACGAGATGCTGGGTGTTTCCAGATGAGTGTTGAAAGGCAATTGATTCCGGAGAAACGACAGGGGTGAACAACATGCGTCAGATAGTCCTTGATACGGAAACCACCGGTCTTGAACCCTCGCAGGGCCACCGTATTATTGAAATAGGCTGTGTGGAACTCATTAACCGGCGTCCGACCGGGAACCATTTCCATCAATATCTGCAACCTGACCGTACTATAGATGAAGGTGCTATCGAGGTGCACGGTCTGACGAATGAATTCCTCAAGGACAAGCCGCGTTTTTCAGATATCGTCGCGGATTATGTGGAATTTGTGCGGGGTGCAGAACTGGTTATCCACAACGCCCCCTTTGACGTTGGCTTCATCAATACCGAATTCCGGCTTTTGAAGGGTCAATGGAAGCAACTGGAAGATTATTGTTCCATCCTTGATACCCTGATGCTTGCGCGCAAGATGCATCCGGGGCAGAAGAACAGTCTTGATGCCCTGTGCAAACGCTACAATATCGATAATTCGCAGCGGACTTTGCACGGCGCGCTGTTGGATGCCGAGATCCTGGCCGATGTATATCTCGCCATGACGGGCGGTCAGACAAGCCTGTTTCTTGACAGGTCCCGTGAAACGGAACAACGACGTCAGGTTAAGCCGGAACTTAAGGATCTGACCCGGCAACCGTTGCGAATTATACATGCCAGCGCAGACGAACTTGCCGAGCACAACGACTATATCGAGATGCTGCAGGAGGCGAGTGACGGCCGCTGTATATGGAAGACGATGGATAATCTCAAGTGAGTGCTGCTGGATGATCCCATGGTGAAAAGCATGCGAGAATTTTTCAAGGCGCGTATCCAGTCCGTCATGCAGGCAGATGACGAGGCTATTTCGGATCGTACCCTGCAATTGGCGACAGCCGCGCTGTTAATCGAAATGACGCATGCCGATTTTCACGTGACAAGCGATGAAAAGAACGCCGTTAAACGGGCATTGCAAAAGGCGTTTGATCTGTCCACCCATGAAACGAATGAACTCGTTACGCTGGCCGAGCAGGAGGTTAAAGAAGCATCCTCGCTGTATCAGTTCACTGATCTGATAGATAAAAACTTTTCACTGGAGAAAAAGAAGAAGGTGGTTGCGATGCTGTGGCGTGTTGCATTCGCGGATGATCACAAGGATATGCATGAAGAATACCTGGTGAGAAAGATTGCCGATCTGATCCACGTATCGCACAAGGACTTTATCTACGCCCGCCACGTGGTCGAGGAAGAGATTGACAGCCGATCAGGCTGAAGCAGAGTATTATTCGACAGGCAGGATTATGCACTTGCCTCTCTTGAGAATGAGTATTTAAGCAGCGGCGGTGTAATCAGTGTCGTGATGATGATCATCAGCACGATCGCCGAAAACAGATCGGCATTGATCACGCCGAGACTTTTTCCTATCGATGCAAATATAAGCCCGACCTCGCCACGCGGCATCATGCCGATACCGACTGACCATCTGTTGACACCGTTGCGGGCACCCCTGCCGCTGACGAGCTTGCCGAAGATTGCGACCAGCATCAGGACCAAGGCGATGATGATGACATCAATATTCAGAAACGCCTCCAGCTTTACCTGGATACCCATCAATACAAAGAAGATCGGCACGAGGATCGCTTCCAGTGGCGCGACCAGGTCCTTGATGGATAGGCGATGATGCAGATGATCTCCCCAGTGCGTGAAGTAGGCATCGTGCAGGATCAGGCCAGCGGCATAGGCGCCTACAATCGTGGCGAGACCGACAAGGTTTGCAAACCATGCCAGGATCATGACAAATATAAAGGAAATAAACAGCTTCGCCTCGGCGACATCCATATAACGTACGAGATAGATTGCAAACTTCAGCAGATGCGGGCTCAACAGGAAGGCGCTTATCAGAAATAACGCGGAAAGAGCCACGATGGACAGTATTTCATCGAATACCACACTACCGGATACAATAATACCTGTCACGATAGCCAATATAATGAGACCCAGTATGTCATCGATAACGGCCGCGCCAAGAATGATATTGGTCTCTTTGGACTGCAGCCGGCCAAGGTCCTTGAGCACGCTCGCTGTAATACCGACGCTGGTAGCGCCCAGTGTCGCCGCTACGAACATATCGGCATTGACGGAAAGTTCTGGTATCAACAGGTAGGTTGCGATGAAACCCAGCAAGATGGGGCACAGCATGCCGATGACCGCAACCCGCAAGGAATCGGAACTTACCTTTCGCATCTCCTCGATACTTGATTCCAGTCCAACCAGGAATAACAAAAAGATTACCCCGTAACGCGAGAACACGTCTACGGTTTGGGCGATTTGCAGTAGTTGTGTACCCTGGGGTCCTTGCATGATTGAGATGACACTATCAGAGACATCCGGTTCCAGAACCTTGCGGGCGGATTGCTCCAGGCTGAGTCCCTGCAACGTCTGTTCAACCATGTTAAATATGGCCGTGCCTTCACGCAATATCGTGACCAGGTCAACTCCGAAATAGAAGAGTATATTACCCAACAGAATTCCCACAATGAGTTCGCCCAGTACAGATGGCTGGCCCAGTCTGCGGGCAATAAAACGTCCCAGCAGGGCGAAAAACAATATGCCTGTGACACTCAGAATCACAGGGGCGATGGGATCGCCATGATAAACAATATTGGTCTCCGCCGTGGCGGCTGTGAAGGGGGAAAAAGTCAGGATCAGTATAGATCCGATGATGAACGGCGTGGCGTTCATCGCATAACCTGGCATATGTGATATACGGAGAAATTCAGGCATCACACCCAGCATAATCTATATCACGCAGGGATCAAGGCCCTGGTGTGTTTTATAGCATGTTACATCAGGTGAGCATTTATAATCAGGTGCACATAGATGCTGAGCGCATATCCAAGGGCGATTGCCCAACTCCATTTCAAATGGGTGAAAAAAGTATAGACGCCGCGTGCCTGCCCCATCAATGCGACACCGGCGGCGGAACCGATTGACAACAATGATCCACCGACGCCGGCCGTCATGGTAACCAGCAACCATTGACCATGCGACATATCTGGGTTCATGGTCAGTACCGCAAACATGATCGGAATATTGTCTACTATGGCAGACAGGATGCCTACCAATGTATTTGCTGTCGTTGGTCCCAGGTCAATATAGATGTAATGCGAGATATGGGTTAGATAGCCTATCGTTCCCAGGCCGCCCACGCACAGAACAACTCCATAAAAGAACATCAGGGTATCCCACTCGGCCCTGCGCATGCTGATGAATATATCAAACGGTTTCGCCTTGTCGTTGTAACGGGTTTCTTCAGGTCCGCCGATATGCGGGTACATCTTCGAAATCTCGTCGCGGCGGAGAAAGTATCCGTATATTTTAAGAATACCAAGACCTGTCATCATGCCAAGGACCGGCGGGAGATTTAGATAGTTATGCATGGTAACGGCAAGGCAGATGGTCATTACAAACAATCCGATCACAATGAATCCACCCTGTTTGATCTTGATCGCTTCCTGCATGGCTTCAGGCTGTATCTTCGGCACTGCAAAGGACATGATGACCGCCGGAATCAGCCAGTTGATTGCTGAAGGAATGAAGATATCGAAAAATTCAAAGAATTCGACAACGCCGCGCTGCCATACCATCAACGTGGTGATATCACCGAACGGGCTGTATGCGCCGCCTGCATTGGCAGCAATGACGATGTTGATACAGGAAACGCCTACGAAGGCCTTGTTGTCTCCTCCGACCGCCATAATCACAGCCGCCATGATCAGTGCGGTTGTGAGATTGTCCGCAACCGGCGAGATGAAAAATGCCAGCAGGCCCGTGAGCCAGAATATGGTGCGCAATGTATATCCCTTGGAGACGAGCCAGGATCGAAGCGCCTTGAAGATATTGCGTTCGGTCATGGTGTTGATATAGGTCATCGCTGCGAGCAGGAACAGTAACAATTCTGCATATTCCAGGATGTTGCTTTTGACGGCCTGTTCCGCGGTTTCGGTATCACCGTTCAGTGCATAGGCAATCCCGACCAGGGTCCAGATCAGACCAGCTGCGACCATCACCGGCTTTGACTTGCGCAGGTGGATGAATTCTTCGCACATCACAGTGAGATAGGCCAGGACAAAAATGATGACAGATGCGATACCGAACCACGTGCCGGTCAGGTCTAGAGATGGTTGACTGCCGAATTCATCAGCGGCGATGCACGCTGCTGGAATCAATCCGAATAACAGGATCATCATTCGCAGCCACGGCATGGGAACCCTGAAGCTGTATTTATTCATATATTTTTTCCAGAGATGAGCAGTGTTTATGTTTTATATTTAGTATGCTTGTTGAAGGCGCTGCACAGCAGTGCAAGATTCTCCCATGATGGCGGGGTCAGGTCTAGTAATATCCTTCGACTTGTAAGGGATTCACAATCATATGGTCACCATGATTTCCCTGACTCGGAATTATTAGTAAAGATGTTTGGAGACGGAGCAAGTGCTAATGGACAAGTGTTGGAACAGGGAGCAGTTATTAGTATATCGCTTCTACCAAAATGTACTTGTGGAGCTGAAACCGATCGCAGCGGTTCCTCGAGTTTGCCGACCTTGTTTGATTCCTTCTTTATAAGCTCATGGGTGTTATCATCGATAATATATGGCGTAGGGTTGTTCAACCAGTACGACCGTTTTTGTGTTAACGACGGAGTCGAAGGTTCTTGAAAATCAGCCATACGGCGAGAGGTATCTTGCTCAGGATCGGTATGGAGGAATGTTCTCTGTTCCTGGTGTTTCGATCAGGCCATCGATGAATATCGATTGACCGTTTTCCTCTGACAGTATTGGCATCACTGCGGAGGCTTTCTGCGAGGGAATGCCGTCCACTGATTCGCCGATACTGACTGCGAGGGTGGTATCGGGGACCTTCGACTCGATCAGGATCGGGCGTTTTCCCGATCGATTTTTACCGGGAATTTTCCGAAATGGTTGAGGAATTCATTCAAATCCACAATAATCAGCGAGTTGCAATCATCTGTCCGTCGCTGAAATATTCTCCCTAAACTTTTTGTCTTCAGCGATGTCAAAAAAATGCCAGAAATATTTTTAGCCACGTGAAAAGATAACCGGGTGACCATGTCCAATCAGGAAGCGATCAGGAAACTTCACAACTACATCGGTCAGCACATCATCGGGCAGAATACCTTAATCAACAGGCTTCTTATAGCCTTGTTGGCGGACGGTCATTTATTGGTGGAAGGTGCTCCGGGACTGGCCAAGACACGGGCCATTAAAATCCTCAGTCAGGGAATCGAGGGTGATTTTCATCGCATTCAGTTTACACCGGACCTGCTGCCCGCTGATCTTACCGGTACGGAAGTCTTCAGGCCGCAGGACGGATCGTTCAAGTTTCAGCGCGGCCCCCTGTTTCATAATATGATCCTGGCCGATGAAATCAATCGTGCTCCGGCCAAGGTGCAATCCGCGTTACTGGAGGCGATGGCGGAACGCCAGATCACGGTCGGATCGATCACCTATAAACTGCCCGACTTGTTTCTTGTGATGGCGACACAAAATCCAATCGAACAGGAGGGTACCTACCCGTTGCCTGAGGCACAGCTTGACCGTTTCTTGCTGCACATCAATATCGATTATCCGGATGCCGAAAGCGAGCAGGGCATCCTGCGACTGGCTCGCGAGGAGGCACGCCAGAACCGGCGACTGCAGGACAAACCGGTTGAGCAGATCAGCCAGCAGGCCCTGTTCGATGCGCGTGATGAAGTCATGAACACCTATATGGCGGAGAATCTCGAACAGTACCTGTTACACATTGTTCTTGCAACCCGCAATCCACAGCCTTACGGAGACAGCCTGGCTCAATGGTTGCAGTACGGCGCGAGCCCGCGGGCCAGTATTGCGCTCGATCGCTGTGCCCGTGCCCATGCCTGGCTGGAAGGGCGTGATTTTGTGACGCCGGAAGACATACAGACACTCGCTTACGATGTATTGCGGCATCGCATCATCCTGACATACGAGGCTGAGGCTGACGGCATCACGCCGGACAAGTTCATTTCCGAATTGATCGGCTGCATCGCGGTTCCATGATAACGGCATTGAATCGTTTACGTCGGCGTTTCGGCGGGTTGCATACTACCGGACCTGTGGATAACGGCGAGGATCCCGTACGTGTCAATACTGCGAGCCTGATAGATCTGCACCGTGCCGCACAAGGTCTGCCGCTCAAGGTTGGTAAGATCAGCGCGCGTCAAAGCGGCAACTATCTTTCCCCCTTCAAGGGCCGCGGGATGGAATTTGATGAAGTGCGGCCGTACCAGCCCGGGGATGATATCCGCACCCTCGACTGGCGTGTTACCGCACGCAGCGGAAAGCCTCATACAAAATTGTTTCGTGAGGAACGTGAACGATCGGTTTTGATGTGGGTTGATTTCCGTGCACCAATGTTTTTTGCCACCCGCGGTGTATTCAAATCCGTACTGGCTGCGCGAGCAGCCGCATTGCTGGCCTGGAGCGCGGCCCATCATGGCGACCGGCTCGGCGGACTGATTTTTTCGGAACAGCAACATCAGGAGTTGCGTCCACAGCGCGGTCGCAGGGCTGTATTGCACTTTATCTCCCGCCTGGTAAGCCACAGTGCCTGGACTCGACAGGACAACTATACAACCGCGCAGGGAGATAAGGGGCGAGAGGCCGTCGTCAGACTGCGTCGCGTTACCCGTCCGGGAAGTCTGGTGTTTTTACTGAGTGATTTTCGTGGAATCGATGCACAGGCGGAATCGCATCTTGGGCAGCTCGCCCGTCACAACGATGTCGTACTGGTGTTTATCCATGATCCGCTTGAATCGGATCTGCCCCCGGCAGGTATCTACAAGGTCAGTGACGGTGCACGGGAGGTTGTGCTCAATACGTTCGGACAGGAGACGAGAAATCGCTATCAGCACTCTTTCCGGCAACGTTATGACCACATGCGGGGTTTCTGTCAGCGACATGGTATCTATTTCCTGTCCTGTTCAACCACACAGGATCTTGTGGATACCCTGAAAAGTGGGCTTGGTTTAAAGAGAGGTCACGGCTGATTATTGCCTGGGACTGACGGATCGATAGTACATCCATTTGGTTAATGCCTGAAGCACAACAATTAGCGTTACGGGATATCCACCTGCCGGAAGCCGTTTCCTGGTGGCCACCCGCGCCGGGATGGTGGGTGCTGGCGGGTCTGGTGATCGTTTTGCTCGTGGTCCTGTGGGCACTGCGTGCCTGGCGCAGGCGCAGGCGTCTGCGCAATGACGCCATCGCCGAGCTGGCCCGAATACGTGACGATTACGAACGTCACGAAGACGGACAGCGTCTGGTACGAGAGTTGTCCGTCCTGTTGCGTCGCATAGCCATCAGTTATTACCCGCGCAGTGACGTTGCCGCCCTGACCGGAGACCAGTGGTTGCGATTTCTGGATGAAAGCAACCATTTTGATAATCAAGCGCAGGGTTTCCTGAACGGGGCGGGCAAGGTACTGAACACGGGCCCGTATCAGGCCCATCTGGAGATCGATACCCAAGGCCTGATCGCACTGTGCTGCAGGTGGATCGAGGCGTTACCTGCAAAACCGGTCACCACCGGGTATGGAGAAAGCCGTTGATTCATTTTCAATGGCCGTGGTTATTGTTGCTCTTGCCTGTGCCATTGCTGTTGCGGCGCCTGATGCCGCCCGCGTCTTCAACGCGCGATGCCGCACTGCGTGTGCCCTTTATAGAGGATTTCAGCAGTACCGTGTCTGCGCACGCCGGACTCATCACCCGTAAGGTGACCTTGTGGCTGGCCTTGCTGGCGTGGATCTTGTTGATCATCGCCGTTGCACGTCCACAATGGCTGGGAGACCCTGTGGAATTGCCGGTCAGCGGCCGTGACCTGATGCTGGCGGTCGATCTGTCCGGAAGTATGGAGGTCGAGGACTTTGATCTGAACGGCAATACGGTCAACCGATTGCAGGCCACACAATATGTGGCGGGTGCTTTTATAGATCGCCGGGTCGGTGACCGGTTGGGGCTCATACTGTTCGGCAGGCAGGCATACCTGCAAACGCCGTTGACCTTCGACAGGAAAACCGTCAAGACATTGCTGTCAGAGGCGGTAATCGGTCTGGCCGGCAAGGAAACCGCGATCGGCGATGCCATTGGGCTTGCCGTAAAAAGGCTGCGGGACAAAAGCCAGAACAGCCGGGTGCTGATCTTGCTTACCGACGGTGCTAATACCGCGGGTGAGGTAGATCCCGTGCGAGCGGCGGACCTGGCCGCGGAAGAAGGGTTGAAGATCTATACCATCGGAATCGGGGCGGACGAAATGATGGTGCGTTCATTTTTTGGTACCCGCAAGGTCAATCCATCCGTCGATCTCGATGAAAAAACTCTCAAGGCGATTGCGGAGAAGACCGGCGGGCGTTATTTCCGGGCACGCGACACGGATGAACTTGAGAAGATTTACCAGTTGCTGGATGAATTGGAACCCGTGGAGCAGGAGAAACATGTATTCCGACCGGCAAGCGCATTGTATTACTGGCCGCTTGGCACTGCGATGGTCATCGCGGCGCTACTGTTGCTGGGACGCCAGCTTGGCTGGTCGGGTGGATAACATAAGATGCAGATTGCAGAGATAGTGAATCAATTTCATTTTGTGCGACCTTTATGGTTATGGGTCTTCCTGGTGCTGATCGCGCTATTGTGGATACAGTCTCGCCATGTACGTAATAGCCGCAGTTGGCAGGCCGTCTGTGATCCACAGTTGTTGCCGCACATCCTGGCTGGTACACCGGGGCGGGAAAGACGCTGGCCGCTCGTTGTCACCGGGTTTGTTGGCGTGTTGGCCATTCTTGCGTTGGCGGGACCTGCGTGGAAACAACTTGAACAGCCCGTGTTTCGCGACCAGTCGGCATTGGTGATTGCCCTGGATCTGTCGCGCTCGATGGATGCGGAGGATATCAAGCCGAGCCGTCTCGGTCGTGCCCGCCTCAAGGTGATCGATATTCTCAAACAACGCTCCGAGGGTCAGACAGCATTGATTGTCTATGCCGCCGAGCCGTTTGTGGTCAGCCCACTGACTGATGACGCCGACACGATCGTCGCCATGGTGCCGACCCTGTCGACCTCGCTGATGCCGAGCCAGGGAAGTCGTGCGGATCTTGCCCTGGTAAAGGCGATGCAGTTGCTGCAACAGGCAGGTGTACCGCATGGCGATATTCTGTTGGTAACCGATGGCATCGACAGTGATAGATTGGAGGGTGTTGTATCGAAGCTGACACGCAAGGGCGATCGCCTTTCCATCCTCGGTGTTGGGACAGTGGAGGGCGCACCTATCGCCACCGGCAGCGGCGGCTTTCTCAAAGATCGTGATGGTTCGATCGTGATTCCCAAGCTGGACGAACAGGACTTGCGGGCGATCGCCTTACAAGGCGGTGGCAATTACCGCACACTGTCAACGGATGACCGCGATATCGAACGCTTGATGTCCCAGCTTTCACCCGGGCAACTTGACGTGGGAAAACAACAGGCGGGATTCAAGGCCGATATCTGGCAGGAGGAGGGCCCGTGGTTGTTATTACTTGTCATCCCGTTTGCCGCCCTGACGTTTCGTCGAGGTTATCTGATGGTCCTACTGTTGTTGTTTCTGCCCATGCCGGGCAGCGCCTATGCCTTGGGCTGGAGTGACCTCTGGCAACGCACTGATCAGCAGGCAGCCAGGGTTTTTGAGGAGGGAAAGCCGGACAAGGCAGCCGGCATGTTTGAGGACCCTCAATGGCGAGCCGCCGCGTATTACCGTGCCGGGGATTATCAACAGAGCTTGCAGGCCCTGGAAGGGCTCAATACCCCCGATGCCTGGTATAACAAGGGAAACGCGCTGGCAAGGCTCGGCCGCCTGGATGAGGCTATCAACGCCTACAACATGGCGCTCGATCTCGATCCAAATCATGAGGATGCCCGTTATAACCGTGACCAGGTCAGGAAATTGCTCAAGCGGCAAGCTTCAGATCAAAACAGAAGTCAATCACAGCAGTCACAGGATTCTGATGCATCACCCGGGAATGATGATCGCCAAAGAGGGTCTCAAAAAGACCGCTCCCGTCAGGATCAGCAAGGGCAACAAGCTAACGCCAAGGACAGTGAAAATGGTACGCAACCAGAATCTCCGCATGAAGCATCACAACAGGCGCGCAACGATGGCCAACAGACCGATCATCAGGATGACAAGAAGGATGCCAAAGAACAGAATGCGGTAAATGCCATGCAGCACGACGGGGATCAACAACAGGATAAAGACCAGGCCAGACAGGCCCAGGCACAAGTCACGGATGATCTGACGGATAATAACGAGACACAACAGGCGAATGAACAATGGTTGCGCAGGATTCCGGATGATCCAGGCGGCCTGTTACGCCGCAAGTTCCTCTATCAATCACAACAGAGTCGCGGTCAGGAAGAGGAAGAGGAGCAGCCCTGGTGATAGAGTCGTATATAAAACATTGGTGGTTGTTTTTATTCATCTGGCTATTCATGTTGCCTGGCGCCTGGGCGGCAACCGTCACCACGCGAATTGATCGCAACCCTGTCCATCTGGATGAATCGTTCCGGGTGATCTTTGAGACTGATCACAGTGTCGATGCATCTCCGGACTTCAGTCCGTTGGAACAGTATTTCGATATCGTCAATCGCAGTCATGGCACCAGCATGCAGATCATCAATGGCCGGATGAGTAATAAGACACAGTGGACATTGACATTGCTGGCGAAACAGGTCGGTCGCTTTGTGATTCCCTCGATCAGCTTTGGGTCCGATTCGTCCGAGACGGTGACCGTTGCCGTCGAACCGGCCAGACAGGGACAATCCGGAGATACAGGCGAGATCTCACTCGAGGTCACGGCCAGTCCGAAAATCGCCTATGTACAGGCACAGATCGTATATACCGTGAGGCTGCTGCGTGCCGTCAACCTGGTCAATGCAAGTCTTAGCGATCCCGAGGTCGCTGACGGAGATGCGGTAGTGGAAAAACTGGGGGACGACAGGGAATATGAAACGCAACGCAACGGTGTTCGCTATGCCGTCCTGGAAAGGAGCTATGCCATATACCCGCAGCAAAGCGGTGATCTTGGTATCAAGCCGGTCGTCTTTGAAGGACAGGTTGTTGACCGCGGTCGATCGCTGTTTGATCCGTTCGCACAGTCATCCCATATCAAACGCCTGCAGTCCAAACCCATACAACTGAAGGTAAAGCCCGTACCGCAAGATGCGCAAGGGTCACACTGGCTGCCGGCGAAGGGCCTGGAACTTGTCGAAGAATGGCCAGATCCACTCGAGTTCAGGACGGGTGAACCCGTCACGCGAACGATTACATTGCGGGCCACTGGATTGACGGCGGCGCAGTTGCCGAAGATCGAGACCGATGTGCCGGAGGGTATAAAACTGTATCCCGATCAACCGGCACTGAATGATGACAAGAAGAGTGATGGGATCATCGGTTCCCGGCAGGAAAAGGTGGCGATGATTCCCACGCATGAAGGAGATTTTACACTGCCTGCGATCGAGATCCCCTGGTGGAATACCGAAACGGATCGGCAGGAGATGGCTCGCGCTCCTGCACGAACCATTCATGTACTTGCAGCTGAATCATCACAGCCAACGTCTGCTGCCCCGGCACCGCTTACACAGCAGCAGGGAAATGTCACGCCGCCAATATCCAATAAGAAAACAGAAATGAAGCCGGTTAACGGCGAAACGATACCCTCGACATCCGGCGTATGGTTCTGGGTCAGTATCATATTGGCCATCGGATGGTTGTTGACCGTTGTCTGGTTTGTGCTGGTCCGTAGATCATCGCGAATCAGTGATACTGCAAAACATGAACATACTGATAGTATGTCCAGGATCAGGCAGCGACTCAGGAAGGCCTGCCAGAATGATGCGGCAACCGATGCCAAAACATTGTTACTGGAATGGGCCGGTTATCAATGGCAGAACAATCCACCCAAGAACCTCGGAGAGATCGGTAAGCGCAGCGGTGGTGAGCTGGCAAATGAGATCAATGCCCTGACACAGTCGCTATACAGACCAGGTGGAGCTCAATGGAAAGGCGCGGATTTATGGCAGGCCTTTGAACGCTACAGTGCATCCGTGAAAACGAAGCGGGATACAACCGGAGAGGTTCTGGCGCCTTTATATCCTTAATATAATAAGATGCAGAATGCGCAAAACGGCAATTGATGATGCCACGATTCATCACTACTGCAAATGACGGATGGTGGGCGATACTGGGATTGAACCAGTGACCCCTGCCGTGTGAAGGCAGTGCTCTCCCGCTGAGCTAATCGCCCTTTCGATAACGAAAATGAGAAGCCTGAATTCTACGAACTCACATCATCAGCGTCAATAAACGGGGATTTCTGTATTTCGTTCCTGACCTGTTAGAATAACTGTTTTATATCATATTATTGATTAGCCAATGACGGTTCGAACTCGTTTTGCGCCCAGCCCGACGGGCTATCTGCACATCGGTGGTGCTCGCACCGCCCTGTATTCGTGGCTCTATGCCCGCCGGCATGGTGGCAGCTTTATCCTGCGCATCGAAGATACCGATCTCGAGCGCTCAACGGCCGAGTCAGTCAATGCCATACTGGAAGGCATGACCTGGCTGGGGCTGGAATACGATGAGGGCCCGTTCAATCAGACCGATCGCCTTGACCGCTATCAGGAAGTCATTCAACAGTTGCTGGACGAGGGCAAGGCCTACCATTGTTATTGTTCCAGGGAACGGCTCGATCTGTTGCGGGCGTCACAGATGGCGCGTAAGGAAAAACCCCGCTACGACCGTCATTGTCTGCATATGGAAGGACCGCCGCCAGAAGGTGTCTCGCCCGTCGTCCGCTTCCTGAATCCTCAGGCGGGTGAGGTTATCGTCAGGGATCTGATAAAAGGGAATATCAGGTTCAACAATAACGAGCTTGATGACCTTATCATCGCCCGCTCGGACGGCAGCCCGACCTATAATCTTACCGTGGTCGTCGATGACCTTGATATGAAGATCACCCATGTCATCCGTGGTGACGATCATCTCAACAATACCCCTCGGCAGATCAATATTCTCGAGGCATTGGGTGCCACACCGCCGGTCTATTCCCATGTGCCTATGATCCTGGGTGAAGACGGCAAACGCATGTCCAAGCGCCATGGCGCGGTGAGCGTGATGTATTATCGTGAAGAAGGTTATCTGCCCGAGGCCCTGTTGAATTATCTGGTGCGCCTGGGCTGGTCGCACGGTGACCAGGAGATATTCGAGCTCGATGAGTTGATCGAGTTGTTCGACATCAAGGATATTAATAACTCGGCCTCGACCTTCAATCCCGAAAAACTGCTGTGGCTGAACCAACATTATATAAAGAACAGACCTCCAGAGTACGTGGCCCATCAGCTGAGCTGGCATCTGGGCCGCTCGGATATAGATCCTTCCTCCGGGCCGGATCTGGCCGAGGTCGTCAATGCCCATCGGGAACGTGCCAGGACCCTTGTCGAGATGGCACAGAACATTCATTATTATTACCGTGACTTTGAACGATACGATGAAAAGGCAGCTGTAAAACAGTTGACCCAAGCCGTTCGCGAACCATTGGGGAGGTTACGCAAGGCCTTGGCGGATCTGCAGCCCTGGACACCCGAACCGATTCATCAGGTCATTATCGATACCGCGGAGTCCCTGGGATTAAAGCTGGGCAAGCTCGCGCAGCCCCTGCGCGTCGCCGTGACCGGTGGCGCGGTATCGCCTCCCATTGATGTTACCGTGTACCTGGTCGGGCGCGAGAGGGTATTGCAACGAATTGATCGGGCTGTAAAATTCATTGAGGAGAGAGAAGAGGCCGCCTAGGGATTTCTTGACAGTTAAACTCACAATAACGTACAGTGCGCGTTTGATTTCGGGGCCATAGCTCAGCTGGGAGAGCGCTTGCATGGCAT
>CAZSAK010000020.1:0-41858 GCA_964605155.1 uncultured Chromatiaceae bacterium
CAGTTGGAAAACTGTATTTTACTCCACAAACGGAGTTTTCACACGGCCTCGGCCGAGAGGAGACTTATAAGCATTCGACCCTAAGGAGATTTTAATTATGAATAAAGATTGGGTATTGTTTCATCTTAGGGAAGCACTCGAAGAAATAAATATTACTATAAATGATATTGAAGGCGATCCTGAATACGGTATCGGAGAATATTCAGTAGCAATGCAGCACCTATATCATCATATTAACACGGCGTGGAATTCCAGGGATTGTACGGTTGAAGAAGCAGATGAGTGTAGTGAAAGCAATTTTAGTAAATGGCGCAGATTCCCTGCCGATATAGGTATGTAATGTTTAAGTCACAAAAAACCTGATGACGAGATTCCAGTCTCGATAAATAAAAAGCGATGTATACAAAGGTAGACAAGCAATTCCTCATACTATTACTATTCATGTTTTCAGCAACTGGAAAATGTGATGAAGTTCCAAATTGGTTAATTGGTACCTGGCAATCCAACGAGCAACTTCTTAACGTAATGAAAGCCAACGATCATTGAAAGCTCGCTACGAGCGATAAAATAGCCTTTCCCACTTCTGGTGATTCTTCTTC
This sequence comes from uncultured Chromatiaceae bacterium, assembly GCA_964605155.1. Taxonomy (GTDB): domain Bacteria; phylum Pseudomonadota; class Gammaproteobacteria; order SZUA-140; family SZUA-140; genus CAZSAK01. The sequence goes on from CAZSAK010000020.1 coordinate 600, forward strand.
CCTTGGCGCATATAGGGCGTGAAGGCCGCTAACCGTAGTAGAAACCCGTTGAGCAGATTGAGTGGGAACCGCAGCGGGCGCGCGAAATCAACGAACAAAACCACCCGGATGCCATCTGTTTCATTCCAGGCGTCGTGCTCAAAAACATCATCGAAGACAACCCCTTCTCCCTCTTGCCAATGATAGACTTCATTTTCGATGCGAATGCGGCAGCTTTCCCTGGGCTGAGGAATAATCAGCCCTAAGTGAAAACGCAATACTCCTTTGTAGGGGCCATGATGCGCCGGGAGGTGGATGCCTGGGGAGAGAATCGAAAATAGTGCAGTCTTGATACCCGGGATTTTCTTCAATATACGCATCGTTTCCGGGCAGCGCTTTTGGTTCTCCTTAGAAGCCAAACCATAGCCGAACAGAATAAACGTTTTCCATTGCTCAACATCGGGCACAGTGGAGATAAGATCACGAAAGGTTGGCAATTCTTGATGTCGATACAAGACCTGTTCTAACTCTTGGCGGATCAAGGGCCAGTCTTTTTCAACTTCATTTGCCCAAGGGAACTGTGATTTATCATGGATGGGATGGTTGCCTACCTTGGAAAAATTGATAATCTTCTGCTCGATCCAACTCATCAGATTAACGATTGTCTCAGCTAGTCTTGCCCACCTTCCCTTGAACAAAATCGCCAAGGCCTCGTTCAGATTGTCTCGGCGCTTGCGCTGTGTAATTTTTTCCACAAACTGAGACTCGAGAATCGGGTATCTAGCCGCAACCCGATCAAAAGCGGGTTTGGGTAGCTTCAGGAGCTCGGTATCTTCAACAGCAGTGACGGTTTGCGTCCGGCTCAGACCAGACAAGAATTCTCGCTCACCAACGAGGTCGCCGGGCTCAATATCGGAGACCATTGTTTTACTGCTTTTGGCTCCCCAGTTTTTCGCCCTCAAACAGCCAATCATCACCCAATAGAGGGCATCGCTCTGATCCCCTCGGTTTATGAATACTTCATCTTTAGTCAGATGTGTTGGCTCCAAGGATTCAGCCAGCTCAGCCAAGATCTCCTTATCAAGACCCTGAGTTAATTCAGACTTATTCAGAATTGAAACAAGATCCTTGGTTGTCTTCATGAATATTCCTGGAAAATCGCAGTTCCTGGCGCCCTGGTTGATTGACATTTCCGGATGAACTCGCTCGGTGTCAGCTGTTCGATTGAGCTATGAGGCCGGTGGTCGTTGTAATCGATCCGCCAAGCTTGCAACTGTCGCCGTGCCTTGTCAAGACTGCAGAGTGTCGATGGATGATGTTGAGATAAATGCTTATCTAATCCACTAATCCGGTGATATTTACAGGCGTCATTATCGAGTTCTACTTTCGGCTTGTAGTGGATAAACGAATTGAGTATATGCCTCAGTTATTACGGACACACATTTTTCCAGTTCTTCTTTCGTGTGAGCAGCTGTAACCGCTGCTCTAAGTCTCGCTTGTCCTTTAGGGACAACAGGGTGTGGGATAGCTTGCACATATACGCCATGCGATTGGCAAAAATTAGCAACATTCCAAGCCGTCTCATCTTCACCACATATAACTGGAAATATTGCACTGTCTACGTTAGTGCAAGGTATGTTGTTAAGTTGGAACATTTTCTTTAGATAGGAAATATTGCCTTGGAGGTTATCATGATGTTGTGGCTCCTCCTCAATTATATGAAAAGCTTCCGTAGCAGCCGCTACAGCTGGAGGAGGAAGTGATGCTGAGTAAATATAACCCCTCGAAGAATGGGCGAGGAAATCACACATCTTTCTAGTGGACGCAATATATCCTCCAATACTAGGAATTGCCTTTCCCATAGAACCCATATAAATCTGTATCGATTCGGGGGATAAGCCAAAATGCTCGGCGATTCCTTTCCCACTACTGCCAAGTACTCCAACTGAATGCGCTTCATCAATCATCAATATTGCTGAGTATTTCTCACAAAGATTAACGACAGCAGGAAGATTGATTATATCGCCATCCATGCTGAAAACAGCATCAGCTATAACAAGTCTATTTCCCTTTGCGTTGTTATTTTTTAATAGTGACTCAAGATGACCCAGGTCGTTATGCCTGAATCGATAAAAACGCGCATTTGATAAACGACATCCATCAATGATGCTGGCGTGATTATACTTATCGCAATAAATGGCGTCATCCGGTCCTGTAATTGCAGCGATCGTGGATACATTTGCGATGTAGCCGTTACTGAAAGTGATAGCTGCATCGGTTTGCTTAAACTGTCGTATAACATCTTCTAACTGGCGATGAATCTCCAACGTCCCAGACAATAGCCTTACACCATGTGTTCCCGTGCCGAATTTTCGCAGCGCGTTGGCAGCTGCTTCATTAATCCGTCTGTGTTTATTAAGCCCAAGGTAGCTATAACTGCCAAACATCAGCATCCTTCCCTTATTGACTACATTAACCACGGAATTTTGTTCGTATTCGTCAATAGCCTGATTGTAGAAATATATTCCTCTATCAAGATGGTCTTGAAGAGGCCAATAAGGTTCGAACGCCGAATCCCACTTTTGATATGACATATCACATATCTCCTAATTAAGTAGCAGCCACAAATCCAGAACCAGAGAGGTGGTCTTACTATGATGGACAGCAAATCGGGAAAGATAAGTGATAGCCATCGGTAGTCAGGTATCAGGCTTCTTGCCTCAGCCCGTCGAGTTGATAGTAAACCTCATCAGGGTCTGTCTGACAAGGACCTAATGGGCGCGCCTGCGGTTGTAAAAGTCGGGATACCGACCGATGCCGGTTCGCGCTTCGCGGACCGTGTTGTAGGCTCGGAGGTAGACTGCGTGAATGTCCATATTACACATCATGCGGCGTATCCGGTCCCAGCTGATTGACATACCTGCCCGATTGATTTGGTCACGCAGACTTCGCGAGCCCATCCTCGGATGCTCCAGATGCAGCTCGTCGATGCTCATCGCGGGTCGAGCAAGCCTTGCGCACGCAGCCATGGCTCGGTCCGTCGCAGACCTTCGGCGAGGTCGACCCGCGCATGCCAGCCGAGGCGCTCGGCCGCCTTCGCGGCGCTGAAGCTGCTGTCACTGGTCAGCGCGGCCACGACCTCGCGCGTGATCGGCGGCTTGCGACCTCGGACGCGACCGATCATCTCGGTCACCCACGCGTACGTCCACGCCACCTCATTCGGCATCGAGCGAATGCGCGGGCTGCCGAGCATGTCTGCGTAGCCCTCGAACAGCTCGCGCCAGCTCACCGGCGGCGCACTTAGGTTGAATGCCTCGCCCTCGATCCCGGGCATGACCATGCACGCAAGCAACCCATCGACGACATCGTCGATATACACGAGCTTACAGCGATGCCTGCCGCTGTCGACGAGCAGTGCGTGGCCAGAGCGAATCGCCATTATCGGTCGCACGGTGAACTCACGCGAGCCTGGCCCGTAAACCTGAGACGGGCGTGCGATCACGATCGGAACGCCGGCGGCGGCAGCGTCGAGCGCGAGCTCGTCGGCCTCGACCTTGGTGTCGTGATACACGATCCCACGCCGACGCAGCGCCGCAGACTCGTCGACCTCGTCGCGCTGTGGCGAGCCGTACACGGCACACGAGCTCACATGGACAACTCGCTCGACTCCCGCTGCCCTCGCCACGGACAGTATGCGGCGGGTACCCTCGACGTTGACCGTGCGGACCAGCTCGGGGTCGCCCTCGGTCCCGACCCAGGCGGCGGCATGCACGACGACGTCGATGTCCGCGGCGAGCTCCGGATCCACACGAGTGGCAAGATCGCCGAGCCTGAGCTCGGCGCCGGCCTGCTCGAGCCCCCACGCCCGGTCGCGATCGCGAACCAGAGCGCGCAGCTCAACGCCGCACGCGAGCAGTCGGTGAGCCAGGCTCCCACCGATGAACCCGGTCGCACCGGTCAGCAGCACGCGGCGACCGACGAGCGCCTGCGGGACGTCAAGCATCGAGGCGCACCGTCTTCGCACGCGGCCAGGAATCTGAGTATCGGAATCCACTAGCCGTGGGACGCGTATCCCGATGCCGTTTCAGTGAGCTAGCCATCATCGAGCGCCCGATACCCGGGCTCGAGACCTATCTCCTCGAGCGCGTCAACGAGTTCCTCATCACTCAGGCGCCGCCCGAGCCCGGTTGCCGCCACGAGTCCCGCTTCCAGGAGATTGGTCCCAAACGAGCGTCCGTCGATCACCGGCGTCGTCGTGAACAGGTGTCGCACGCCCCGTTCGCGAAACATCGCCACATCATCACGGGTCGTCGTGTTCGTGACGACAGCGATTCCATCCATGCCGAAAGGCATGAACTTACTCAGATAGTGACAATCGCCGGCCACGACGGTCGCCCAGCGAAAGTATCTGGCGAAACGCGTGCCAAAGTGCCCTTGCGCATCGTCGAAGGGATACAACATCGAGAACGGTAACCGGGTCACTATAGGCGCCAGGGCCGTCATCAGGATCGAGAGCGTGGTTTCGCGGTGGATTGCGACAGGCAGTTTCAGGCCGAAGATTAGATCGCCTATCAGGCAGTCGTATCCACGGTCGCGAAATCCCGTGTACAGACCCCACCGGTCGCAGACAACGGCACAGAGGACACGCTTCGGCTGCCCGCTAGTGCCGAGTACCTCGTCGACCGACCGAGCGGCGCGGTACTCGAGCGTGTTGCGCAAACCGGCGCCGTCGACGAGCGGCGTCCTCCGCACGTGTCTGACGATCGGCAGGACCGACCGAAGCGGATAGGATCGGCCGCGGACGGTCAAATCGAGGCTGGCCCCGCCGAGGCCGAGCGCATCGACCGTTCCGTCGAGCTCCTTGAACAATCGGGCGGCTCGCTCGAGGTCCCCGTCGGTTCCGATGCGTTCGAGCCGCACCTTCTCGCCGAGCAGCCGCATCACGACCTGGGCGTCGCGACGGGACGATCCGAGACTGACGCTCACCGCCCTTCTCATCGTATGACCTCGTCGCGGCTGTCAGACCCGGCCCCTTTGAGTTTTCCGCGTGCCTCGTCTATTTCCTCATCTCCGATCAGGGATTTTCTCCGGGACCACCACAGAGGACCGTACCCATTAACCACGCGTACATCGTAGACGGCATCGGCGACGGGGGCATCGACATATCTTTTAATTCCTTTTTGAAAAACCGCTCTGGAATTAACACAATAAACTGGTAGCGCAATAAACTGAGCAACAAATCCATACTTCAAGCTCATGACTTGGAAACCAAATAAAAGCAATTTTGGCGTATGTTTGTATTTATTTTCATTTCAATGCCGGCAATGTGCGCGGCTATATACTCAATATATAGCAGAGTCACGAGAGCAATGCTAAACCAGGCTAAGACCATTATGGGAATAGATAGCCTTTTGGCCGATCTAAGGGCTGTAGCACCTAGCCCGAATGGGTGATGTGTATGAACAAGATCAATAGATAATTGTTCAATAACTTTAGCGAGAGATTTTGACGTGACTACGGAAATTGGATATTTCTCTCTATAATAAACAGCAACAGATGGTGTTCTTACAACATATTCCTGCTCATCTTCGTACCCAGGAAATCGAGGTGCGACTATGTAAACCGTATGGCCTAATTCTCTCAAGCTTTGAACATAGGAATTAATCGAACTCGTGATTCCGCTGATGATCGGTGTATAGTTGTTTGTAATAAATGCTATCTTCATAACATAGGAATATATACTTAAAACGGTCAGTAAAATAACTATGTGTTTATGTTGCGCCTGATGTTCGATTCATGCTCCGGAGCATGCTGGTTCACAGAAGCACCACGCCGGTCAGTGCCTCGCGCGTCAGCAGCCCGCACAAGATGCCGATCGCGAACCCAGCGAGCACATCCGACACGTAGTGCCGCCTCGCGACGACCCTAGCGATCGTCACCGCGGCGGCAAACAGCCAGACGCCCAGGTCGGGCATCATCAAAACGAGAACCCCGGCGCGCGCTGCGTGGCCCGAAGGGAGCGAGTACCGATCCACGGACGACAAATCCGCTCCGGTCTCCTCCGGACGTACTCTGCGCCAGGTCCACTTTACGACGAGCACGACGAGTCCGGTCACTAAGAACGCCGGCACGATCAGCCAGGCCGGTGGAAGACCGGTCGCGTGCCCAAGCGCCGGCTGGACGATCATGTCGTTCGCCAAGAAGAACGCCGACATTGCGGCCAAGCTTCCGGCGAACCCTGCCATTGCGGCGAGCTGTCGGACGAGTTTGACCTCCGACCAGGTCCCGATCCAGGCCGACCACCGGCGATCCATATCACCCGGTCGCATCGAGGACCGCGTGCAGGTGTTCGGGCTTGTCAATGTCCATCCCGAGCTCTGGGAACTCACTGATGATGAGGTGCCCGGGAAATCCGAGCAACCGTTCGACGCGGTGGCAGATGTCGGTGTGGGATTCTAGGCCCGCGAAGAATCGAAGTGTAAAGACGGGACCGGCTAGCCATGCGAGGTGGAACAGATTCTTGCGGCGGGCGACGAACTGCGGTGAGATCTGCAGGAGCCGATTGATCAGGTGGAACGACAAGACGTGCGCATCCCCGCCGCAGAAGATACCGTCTCTGAAGCGATAGAAAGTCCGCTTCGAACCGGGAAAATGCGTTTCCATCGTTTCCCTGCGGATCACGGTATAGTGAAAATCGAGGTCTGCGTTCTGAGCCCGCGCGACGAGCCAATCCAGCATGGGTCCTGTGATCAAAGGCAGATCACACGCGACGACCACAACATGCGTTCCGGCGTCAGGCCCCGCCGCGAGTTTCCCGGCGCCCGCTGCGACGTTCCCGACCAGCGTCCCGGTATCGGGCAGGAACAGCGCGTCAGGCGCATCGAACGACTCCCGGTCGTCAATCCCGACGACGACCACACGGCGAACCGATCGGGCCTGACCGCAGGCATCGAGAACCCGCTGCAGCAACGGGCGCCCTGCGACCGGCAGGAGCGCCTTCTGCAAGTTGTGACAGCCAGCCGCAATCCATGCCGGATCGGACAGCCTCCCTGCAGCCACGATGACAGCGTCCATCAGAACCGTTTCCCTGGCGAGCATGAAAGCACTAGTTCGACGATGTCCAACCCCTCCTGGCTGAGTGTCCACGGAAACGGTGGTAGTCTACACTATAATGGGAAAGGCGGTGTTCCAGTAATAACTGGCTCAGTTATTAGGGGTTCATCGCCTTGCCTGGTCGGGTTTATTATAAATGTCGCCATACTCTTTATGGCGACACCCAGCGTGCCGGGATCACTAGTGATATTGTCAATAGTAATCAGCTTGATGGTTAGATCATTTGTGGTGACGGCAACAATTCCGTAACCATGGGCATCGGTGTCGATGAATCTTAAATGGCTGTTGACCGAAGGATCCTTTGCGGCGTTAATAGCAGCCATATTATTGGATTGTGCGGCTGCAAGACCTGATGCTGTTCCGTTGAGTAGCGTATTGTTAAGGTTATTCACGAAAGGATTATCACCAACAACGTCAGTTTGTCGTGAGTCATAGGTAATAAGGCTTCTTAACTGTTGTTCAAATGGTACAGGGTTTTCTCGCCGGGTGAATTTTTCAACCGCGGCAAACATGGACACTGAACTGATTGCTGCTGAAACGAATTCCAGCATCGTAGATTGCTGGTCTGAATCATCATAATTATTCATAACGACACCGGCGAAATGGGCATGCACATCTCCAGACAGGGAAATTACATTTCTGATGTCGTTCTGAATCAGATAGTTCATCAGTTCATTACGCTCATGGGCATAACCGTCCCAGGCATCGGTCGAGAGAACTACATCGGATATCCCGAGATCGAGTGCGCTGGTATTGACTAGCAAACGCAACAGTGGGACGGAATTCCCCCATAATTTCCATTGTGCATCGGTACGTCCAAGAGTGTCTTTCCACCACTGCTTTTGTTTTGAACCCAATATGCTTCCTGGAGGGCTTGAATATCTTGGATTTGTTACGATCCCGCCAGCGACAATAAAAATGTCAGGATTGCCGTTATTCGCTGTATTTCCCGCATCGAGCTCATTCACAAGGTCGATTGGCATAACCATTCTGGGATGCAAGAATCCTGGCTGATTACCCGTGATATCTTCAGGTATCGCATGGTCACTTCGGTAGGAACGATTATCAGTTAAAATAAGTTCAATCAGTTGCCCATAACGAAAGCTGCGATAAATGGTCATCGAATCGATAGCAGCCAAATTATCGCTGTTGCTGGCAAGATTTTGGTCATTGATGATGAGGTTCGATGATGAATCGACCGCAGTAAAGCTATATTCCTTACTATGCCGTAAATCCGCATCTACATCGTCCAGGTGGAGTAAATTGACGGGCATGTACTCAAACCAGGCCTGATTTGCCGCAATTTTACGAGGTTGTGAAGGTTCGTTTGTAGAACTTCTAGTGCCACTATCAATATAATTAGCCTCGCTCTGCCAGCAATCATCAGAGAATTCATGATCATCCCAGATATGGATGAATGGCCACCGTGCCCGTGCTTCCTGCAAATCCGGATCTTTTAGGTATTCTTTATATAGATGTCGGTAATCTTCAACGGTATTGGCATAGGCAGTGCCGTCTGGCGTCGTAGCACCATCAGGAAACGAGCTGATTGCACGTAAATTACCATTCCTGTCCTGCAAACCATTGCGAATGGGATTTAATTGCGCATCGATTGGGTCCTGTAATGAATCATTGAGTGTTTCATAAATAAAATCGCCGAGATGGAGTACGAATCGTATCTTCTTATTATCATCAACCAATAAATCATCATTGATCATGCGGCGATAAGCGCTGTAAAAACCATGGCGCAGATTCTGGCAGTTGACAAAAGCAAAGTGAATGTCCTGTGCGTCTGTGTTGAGAGGCGCCGTTAGTGTGCGGCCTGTTCGTGAAACTACTCCGGTATTCGCAATAAAACGATAATAATAAAATGTATCAGCCTCCAAGGCCTGGACAATTACTCTGATTGTGAAATCGCTCTGCTCAGTAACAAGAAATTTCTGTTGCAACACCAGTGTCGTGAAATCCTCGTCAAGCGCCACCTCGGCAGTCACATTGGTGGATGATATAGTCGAGTTCGATGGCGCTACACGTGTCCAGATTGCTATCGAAGATGGGCGCGGATCACCTGAGGCGATACCTTGTGGGAAAGTCAGGCTTGGGTTGGAATTATTATTATAGTAACAAGCACTGATCAATCCTGGCACACTCGCGCCGGCCAGGAAGGTGCCGGAAAGTTTTATGAAGTCGCGACGCAACATTGCTTGTCAAATACACAAATAAAAAAGGCGGAGGTTATCCGCCCTTTTTTGATTCTTCTTGATGTCTATGAACAGTCAACAGGGACCAATGGGAATGTACCATCCAGATTAATGGAAAAGCATGTTCCTGATAGGAATTCCTGTGTTCCTACGAAATCTCCAGTGCCATTTCCAGATACACTGCCGTTCTCTTGAACTTCGAAACCACCCGCCGTCCTAAAACGTAGCTCGGTACCCTCATCGATATCGATAGCCAGAGTAGATTGACTGTTCGGAGTATCGCTGAATATCTCAAAAGGATCATCGATATCCAAGGCCATAGCGAACATCTGGTCAAAGGTGACCAAGGTGCCAGCGCCATTTATATTAAAGGCAAACGTAGCGAGCTCTAGATTAAAATCGATTGGGTCTATACCTGGAGAATCATCGACAACATCAATTACCAATGGAAGATTGCCGATGCCAACATTTGACAAATTCAACCCTTCACCATTGTCTCCGAGCTCTGCCAGTGATGTAAGACCATCGAAATGCACTTCGGTTTGTCGGTCTGTGCCAAGGCCATCCGTCAACGGTAACATCAGATCGAGTTGGGCGAGTGCTAGCTCAAGTGATGCTGAATTAACAGGAGCATCCGCGGTCAGTTCAAAAAGCTTTGGCGTGCTTGCAATATTGATGTCAATATTTTCTGAATCATCTACGACCTTAATATCCTGTTCTATGGACAGTGTCATACCTACATGATCAGGGCCTTGTCCGGTCAAGGTACTGCGGATGGTGCCTTGTAAAGTATTCGGAAGTCCCGCGCCCTGTCCGAAGCCCTCGATGATGGATGCCCACTGGGATAAGTCATACTCTGCATATGTAGAATCCGGACCATAGCCGATCGTTATCATTTTGAAAGCATCGTAATTGATATCTAACGTCCCTTGCTCATTATCTGTAATCGTTTGCAATACGGTGATGCGACTGTATAAATCCTCGCAGTCACTAATGACGCCGGGATCAATTTGATTAACTTGGTCTTCTAGGCCTGCTAATAATGTGCTGGCACCTGAGCAGATAGCGACCTCATCAGGGTCATAAGTAATCGTTGAGCCATTACGGGTGCCATTACTTAGAAGTGTTTCTGCGGCAGCTTGAATATCTGCACTCAGGGCAGCGGTTGGATCAAAACCTTGATCTATAGGAATTCCTCTGGATTGCAACAAAGTCTGAAAGAATGGAGAGTTCGTGGCCAGATCAGCCAATCCAGAGATGGCATCAATACTGCGGTCCACGGTTTTGGTTATGGCAGCTGATTTAGCAGTAGTATCACTAACATTGGCAGGATCAGATGAACCGCTGCCACCACCACCACATGCTGTGAGTGTCGAGAATACTAAAATCAGGATAGTCCCAAATGAAAATTTCATAATCTGCATCCCCACACCCCCCGATATTATATTTTTTCTGTGCAGATAGAAGGTTCTCTTAACAGGTATGCAACTCGTTACAACCGTAAATAACAATTGCATTACTGATTTATTTCGTACGAACCCATATCTGTATTTATTCGGATTGGATAAAATTAAATTAAGAGATCTATTTTTAATTATTTATTGCATACGGAGAGTGATACTCCTACGTATAATACTAGCACATGAATGGATTCATGTAATTATTGCCTGTACCTAATGACAGAGGTAGTTGATTACTCAGTATTTATACCAATTACGAAAATATTAATAACTTAGGGTCATGACTGGAACAGGAGGTCCATTAACATGGTAACCTACTGTTATGATAAAGAAAAACAGGTATACAACCCGTTCTAAAATTACAGAGGCCAATTTTCGACAAATTGTACATTTTTTTGCGGTGGATTTGGATGTCTCCCAAATGGCCCGACTTAGCAAGATACATCGTAATTCGATCAATCGTTACTTGAGTGCAATCCGTGAGCGTGCGGCTGATTTCTGTAATGCGCTATCGCCGATATCCGGTGATACTGAAGTTGATGAATTGTTCTTTGGTGCGCGTCGCGTACGTGGAAAAAGGGGCGCAGCGCCCCGGGTAAAACCATTGTGTTTGGCATCTTTAAACGTAACGACAAAGCCTATACCGACATAAATCTATAGCCACATCTTTATTGACCCACTCATGTTTTTTATCGATAAATTACTGAGTAATATTGCGAGATCCCTTTGCCAATTTCGCGTGCATTGGTCACTTGGTTTCCTGGCTATAGGACTCCTGGCCGTTCTTTCTGTTTTTCAAATTCACCTCGATCTGGATTTCAAGGATTTTCTTCCCAGCCAACACCTGTCGATTGATGAAAAGGGTGTAGAACAATTAAACAAAGAAGTGGTTAATACATTCGGAGGAAAGGCTACCACTGTGATTGTAATTCGGGGAGATAAAAAAATCGATGTCAATTCCATCTCCCCCCTGATAAACACGCTGTCGATGAAATTGGAAGGACTTGATTCAGTTCAAAAGGTCACCTATCGTTTGGATTCCCGACTGAATACATTTATCAAGTCAGTGCTCCAAAAGAAATTTCTTCTTTACCTCAGCTCCGGGGATTTGAGCCGGTTTTCCGAAAGGATCAGTCGTTCAGGGATGGAATCACGCATATTGGAAAATGGCCAAGGGGGAATATGGCAGAGATTCCTATTGAATAGGGATCCTTTGAATGTCTCTAATATTGCGCGGCCATATTTCTACGACCTGTTGGCAGGATTCCGCATTAAATTTATCGACGGCTATTTTGTATCTCGAGACCAGCGGGCCTTTTTTATTTTGATCGAACCCAAAAACTTCTTCCAGAGCACCAACGAAGTCAGGGTATTCACAGGAGAAATTGATCGTATCCTCAACGAAATTAAAACAGCCCCGCTGTTTGAATCGCTGTTCAATGAAATCTCCCTGACACCTGTCGGCAGCCCCTATATCTCTAACTCCGCTTTTGACACAACATTGCGGGATTCCAAACAGGCCCTCCTTACCTCAGCTATTTCAATATTTTTATTCCTTACACTTTTGTATAAACGGGTTGCGGCAGCAGTCATACTGTCACTACCGGTTCTATTCGGTTTGTTAATCACTATGGCATTGGGCGTCTGGTTTTTTCCATCCATCAATCTTTTTTCATTTCTCTTTTCCGCCGTACTTGCCGGACTCGGATTCACCTTCGCCATCCATATTGGAACCCATTACTGGATGCATTCAAAAGATAATCACACACGGGAAGAAACCCTTGCCCTATCCATGATTCGCCCCGGAAAAGGAATCCTTTTCGGGGCTTTGACAACGGCGGCGGCATTTTCCTCGCTGTTTTTCAGTCAATACAGCGGTATTTCACAGGTAGGTATTTTAACAGCCGTGGGTATTCTTGTGATGATGGTTAGCTCGTTCACGCTATTTCCTTTTTTCATTTCAATGACAAAGCCATCCTTCGCCCCCATTAACGGAATGAACCGATGGACAAATGGATTCGTCTTTTTGAGTGAAACTTATCCAAAAACCGGCCTAGTATTTTGGATCGTCATGGTGTCGATCGCAACAGTTGGGGTTACACGTGTTAAATATGAAGACCACCCATGGAATGTGGCCGTGCGGGGAAACGAAAATGCAGAAGCCTTGCTGGAATTAAACCGGGAGATTAAGATGAGCTTTGCCCCAATATTGATTGTGAGTCGTGCCCATACCGAAGAAGAAGCGATCGAGAAAGACCGTCAGGTCACAAGAGTTCTCTCCAAGATCCGAAGAAAGGGAGGTATCGCATTTTATCAATCGATCACCAGTCTCTTTCCGGAGGAGGAACAGCAACGGGAAAATATGGCCTTCATTCAGAATAATCCTGAACTTTTTTCCCCGGAACGTTTTAGGCGGGATTTTCATAAAATACTGATGAAATCAAACAGGAATTTGGTCCGCCTATACGAGACCTATACCAACCGGATTGCAGGAACACTTTCATCGCCTGGGACTGATATCATTCACCTGGATGATCTAAAGAGCTCCGGACTCGACAAGGAAGTTGCTCGCTTTGTGGGTCAAATCGGTGAGTATCATGTCGCGGTCACCTATGTTTACTTAAAAAAGTTTCCATGGATTAAGGGAGTCGTGCCGGCATTCAAAGAGGCCTTCGATGCGGGCGGCGGTGGAAAGATCGAGGGGATCTCCCTTGCTGGTAATGGGTTGCAGTCGGTTAGCCATGCCCATCTGCTTAAACGCGAAGTGATACAGATCGGCTCCATTGCGCTGGCGTGGATATCCATACTTATATTATTGGCATTCAGGCGCCCCTCATCAGTTGTTATGACATTGCTTCCATTGCTGGCATCAGTATGGATAACGCTAGGCATCACGGGTTTTCTTGGGATTGAAATCAATTTTCTGACACTTTCGATTATGCCAATATTATTGGGAATTGGTATTGATGATGGAATTCATGTGATGGAACGTTACCGAAGAGAAGGCTCAATCCACCTCGTTCTAAAAGAAACGGGAGCCGGTTTAACCGCCACAACCCTCACGACCGCCTTTGCATTTTTAAGTTTCTGCATTGCGGGAAACGATGCAGTACGTGATTTCGGGTTGGTAGCTGCTGTAGGCATCATACTCTGCCTCCTCGCCTCCCTTCATCTCTTGCCTTGTCTATTGGTTAATTTGAAAGGGGAATGAATGACAAGAGTAACATTGGTCATGTTTATTGCATGACTGCGGGAACAACTCAGGTACAAACGAGTAGTAATCAGGTGGCCTATTACCGCTGGCCCACTTTCCATTCCTTATGGCATGCCGTGATAACCCATCAGACCTAGAGGATCGGTGTAAATCAAAGGATTCCCCCCGAGGCTTTAGAATGATCTACCTTACCTCTAACAATACACTTGATGTCAGTGGTTGTGGCACGTTAACAGGTTATAGTTTTTATAGGCCATCACACCTTCTGTGCTGATGTCCTATCCCCCTGAACTTGATCCAGGGAGCGTGAGAAAATCTCATCGGGGATTTAGTAGAGGAGGAATGACCATGCGCAAGCGATTCAAGGAGACAAAGATCGTCAATCTGTTGGGGCGATCGAGGTAAAGGTGGCAGCCATGGATACTGGTACTGAGATTGAATTTATTTCTGTTCTCTGAAATATTGTTCCCTGATAACCATGATAAATTCCCTGTATCGATAATTAGGGAATTTGGGTAAATATCTAATATATTCTGGCGGTTATAATCGGCCGAAGTCTGAGGATTTGCACTTAACACGTTAATTCACTGTTATAATCCCTGTTTGCAGAGAAAATAACAGTGAGATAGGTTTAGGCAAGACTCACACCACCGCCATACAGTCTGGTCTCCGTAACCAATCACTTCATTGGCGTTCATAAATCCCATTTAAAACAGTAAGATAATTTCCTTGAATGGGGTATCTCATGCTGAATGTACGGTCCGTATAGACCTGTTCATATTAGATATAGCAATAGTCTCTGATGTGATTTCCGGGTTCGCTTACGTATACAAGTACTAGCCGTAATACATCAATTAAATCGTAGATTGGCTGGGTAGCGTTTAAAGCGCCGGCAACTTGATGGTTTAGAAATACGGCAATTTCATAAATATCTCCGATACCATCCCTTTATTGCCATTCCAGTGCTTGAAATTCCTCGGTCAGTTGACACAGGAACGGGGTCAAAAAAGCTTGCAATGATGCAGTTAAAAGTAGAAGTGAGTCACAGATCCGGGTGTGATTTCTCGTTACCTTAGGCATCCTTAATTTAGCACTGTAACTTTGATATAAGAAATTTTTAACGAAAGGAAAACAAGACATATGAATACAACGAACAAACCTATGTATCATCAGCACGTGACCATAAACGAACGAACAGTTCGCGTTATCATAGGCTTCGGCATGCTGCTCACAGTTATCCTGGGAGCAATCGCATCACCTGTTTATATTTTCATGACTTCAATGATTGCCGTTTACCTGGTCATAACAGCCATCATCGGTACTGTCCCGGTTTACACTACCCAAACTCGTTAACAAAAGCATAAGAGAATTTGGTTGGGGAAAGACGGTAGTATCCTACTGCCATATATTTCCACATCTATCCATGTTCTCGCGGAGTCGCGGATCTAAAAAAGAACATCTGGGCGCTCGCAGCGGCGGATCAATCCCGGCCCATCTTTTTTGTTAAAAATAAGGGATCTGGGTTTCGAATTTATATAACAACCCAAATATCCTCGAGATCATTGTATAATGGATCCGGTGGCTTGTACCGGTCCTCTCGCAACGGCAAATTGTGAACCCCGTCAGGCCCGGAAGGGAGCAGCGGCAGCAATGGACTCGTGTGCCGGGATGTGGTGGGTACGAGCCGCCCTCATTTTCAGTGATATATGCAGAAACAGATTCCGGAAGTTCAGAATAAGGTTGGTTAATGAGCTATCAAGTATTGGCACGTAAGTGGCGTCCCCGAATATTCAGTGAACTTGTGGGTCAGGAACATGTGGTGCGTGCCCTGGTCAATGCCCTTGACCATGATCGCATACATCATGCCTATCTGTTTACCGGTACACGTGGTGTGGGAAAGACCACGATCGCACGAATTCTGGCCAAGTCACTCAACTGTGAGCGGGGTGTAGGCTCCACCCCTTGCGGTGAATGTTCATCGTGTCTGGAAATCGACGAGGGCCGATTTGTTGATCTCATTGAGGTTGACGCAGCTTCCAGAACCAAGGTCGAGGATACACGGGAATTGCTGGACAACGTCCAGTATGCGCCGACCAGGGGCCGCTACAAGGTCTATCTCATAGACGAAGTGCATATGCTGTCGACACATAGTTTCAATGCCTTGCTTAAAACGCTGGAAGAGCCACCGCCTCATATAAAATTTCTGCTTGCCACAACTGATCCACAGCGTCTGCCCGTAACCATCCTGTCTCGTTGCCTGCAGTTTAACCTCAAACGCTTGCCGATGACGTTGATCAGCGGACATCTAGGCCACATTCTCGACCAGGAGCATATAGCCTACGAGACGCCAGCGCTGACCCACATTGCACGGGCAGCTGATGGCAGTATGCGGGATGCATTAAGTCTGCTGGATCAGGCGATTGCCTATGGGAACGGAAAGCTGTCCACAGAAGACGTGAGCGTCATGTTGGGCAGTATCGAACAGGATCATGTCTATAAACTGTTCGAGGCATTGACCGGACAAGACGGGTCTAAATTATTGGCGTGCATACATGATTTATCCGAACTGACACCCGACTTTTCCGATGTGCTGGGCGAATTAATCAACTTGCTGCACCGTATTGCAGTGGCTCAAGTCGTACCCTCCTTTCAGTATGAAGATGTGGATAATGAGGTAATAGCCCGTTTTGCGACCCGTGTTTCTCCTGAAGACATGCAACTTTATTATCAGATTGCCTTGTTGGGACGCCGTGACCTGGAACTTGTCCCTGATCCGCGTTCCGGATTCGAGATGATTATGTTACGCATGCTTGCATTCCGGCCGGTGGCAGTTAGCGGTGATCCGACCAATAAGGATATATCTGCGATGAAATCCCCAGCTAGCATGAAGTCGGCATCTGCTGCTGGAGAGATTTCCCATTCAAATAACACCGCTGGCGACCACGACTGGTCATCGATTGTCAACGAGCTTAAGGTTACGGGCATGGTGCGTGAATTGGCCGCAAATTGTGAACTTGTCAAATTTGATGATAAACGGGTGGAATTGCTACTCGACAATGCACACCAACATCTGCGCAGTAAAAATTGTGAAAAGCGTCTGGAGCAGAGCCTGCAGCAATATTTCGCCAATCAGGTCAAGCTGGATATCAGGGTTGGCATGGGCGCATCCGAGACCCCGGCGCTGCAGCGCAGTCGCAACGAACAGGAACGTTACCAGGCCGCACTGAAGGCGATTGAAAACGATGCCAACGTCAAGACGTTGCGTGATACGTTCGATGCGCGCGTACTCCCTGATACGATCCAGCCACTGGATTGAGCGACCCGGTTTTCGGAAAAGGTATACAATCTATTTACAAGCCAATCAATCAAGAGGTAACACTATGAAAGGTGGTCTTGGCAATTTAATGAAACAGGCCCAGAAGATGCAGGCTGACATGCAGAAGGCCCAGGAGGAGATCCAGAACATGGAGATTTCCGGTCAGGCAGGCGGTGGCATGGTGAGTGTATTGATGACAGGCCGCCATGACGTTAAACGAGTTACCATTGATGACAGCCTGATGCGGGATGACAAAGAGATGCTGGAGGACCTTATAGCTGCAGCAGTCAATGATGCAGTCAAAAAGATCGAGAGTGAAACCAAGACAAGAATGGCTGATATGACGAGCGGGATCTCATTGCCGCCCGGGATGAATCTCCCTTTCTAGCGTCGCCGAATGGCGGAAATTTCCCATATCAAACAGTTGATCGAGGCCTTGCGCTGCCTGCCCGGTGTGGGTCCGAAATCAGCCCAACGGATGACCTTTTATTTGCTTCAACGCAACCGTGAAGGCGCCCGGCGACTGGCGCAAGCGCTCAATGATGCGGTGGAAAAGGTTGGACATTGTTCCCTGTGCCGAACTTTGAGTGAGGATGATATCTGTCCGTTGTGTGCCAACAGGGCGCGGGACCACTCACAATTGTGCATCGTTGAGATGCCAGCGGATGTGCAGGCGGTTGAGCAATCCACCTCCTATAAGGGCCTGTATTTCGTTTTGATGGGACATCTGTCACCCCTGGATGGCATTGGTCCCGATGAGATCGGCCTTGATCATCTTGCACAACGGCTGCACGGAGGGGATGTCAAGGAGGTGATCGTGGCGACCAACCCGACAGTCGAAGGTGAGGCAACCGCACATTATATTGCGGACATGGTGCACAAGCTCGGCCTCAAGGCGACGCGCATTGCTTACGGCGTGCCGTTTGGCGGTGAACTCGAATATCTTGATGGCGGCACCTTGTCACATGCCTTATCCGGCCGCCGCGAGATTTAGGAAACCTCGCTGATTACATACCATTACACTTATGCTGACAGATCGACACAACATCTACACATGGTTCCTTTACATTGTGATTTATATGTGGGCACCGACCAGTGCTGCAGATACCTGTACTGTACCTGCGGACATTAAAACAATCCCTGCCGTCAGGTTAGAGGAAATAGCCGCCGGTCTTGACAATCCCGTACATCTCGCCCACGCGGATAATGACAACGGCTGGTTATATGTCGTCGAGCAATCGGGTTATTTACGAATACTGAAGAATGGCAAGATCAGTCCGCGTCCGTTTCTCGATATTCACGATGAGGTCGTTGACGGGGGTGAAAAAGGATTGCTCAGCATCGCTTTTCATCCCCGGTATAGTGAGAACGGCTTTTTCTATGTGGACTATACCCGGAAGGAAGGTCTGCTGGGCTCGCTGACAACCATTATATCGCGCTTCAAACGCAGCACAGAAGATCGGGCTGATCCGGACAGCGAACAGGTATTATTGAAGATCAAGCAACCCTTCGCCAACCACAACGGCGGACAGCTCGCGTTCGGGCCCGATGGTTATCTCTATATCGGCATGGGAGACGGCGGTCTGGCGAATGATCCATTCGGTCACGGACAGGATACCACGACACTGCTGGGCGCATTACTGCGGATCGATGTCGATCATGCATCCGGATCGTTGCGCTATGCAATTCCCGGAGACAATCCCTATATCGGGAAACAGGATTACAGGAATGAGATTTGGGCATACGGATTGCGTAATCCGTGGCGGTTCTCGTTTGATCGCAAATCCGGGGCGCTATATCTGGCCGATGTGGGACAGGATCAGGTAGAAGAGGTGGATGTCATTGTCAAGGGAGGCAATTACGGCTGGAATATCATGGAAGGAAACCGTTGTGCAGCCGTGGATCGCAAACTCTGCGACCGTGATATCTATAAACCGCCCATTTATACCTATCAGCATCCCGAGGGATTTTCGATTACCGGTGGTTTTGTCTATCGTGGCGAATCCATACCGGGTTTGTGCGGCGTTTATCTCTTTGCAGACTATGTCAATAAGCAGCTCTGGGGTTTGAGGTATGACGGGACCAACGTGACAGTACACAAGAAGTTATTGGACACCAGCTTTAATATCAGCAGTTTTGGTGAAGATCAATCCCTGGAGGTCTATCTGCTTGCCCATCAAGCGGGCAAGATCTTGAAGATCATCCCTGTTGATTCCGATGATGGTGACGAATGAAACCTGCGGATAAAGGAAGATGATGGCGGGCACCGTAATTTTTGTCAGTATCACCTATCTGATCATGCTGATAAGTGTCTATCTGTCTCGCTACCGCAGGTTTCATATCACTGTGATGGCTTCCATAATGGTGGTCGATTTTATGTTTCCTTTCTATCTTTATATGACCCGTGACTGGATCAAACGGCTTATTGATGAGGGGGAGATATTTTCATTCCTGATCTGGATGCATGTAATCCTGCTGATTACACTGTATATTCTCTATGTGTTTCAGGTCACGGCGGGGCGCAGGGTCCTGCAGGGAGATGAGGAGGCACGCTCAGAACATCGCGGTCAGGCCAAGGGTATTCTTATCGTCAAGGCACTGGTGATCATGACCGGAGCGCTTTTGGTGGAACCGGAATCCACGCCTCAATAAGCCGGCATCTCAGCAATTGTCCGCATCAAGCAAGGCATTGACCTTGGCCGCGCAGATGAAATCGTTTTCGGACAGTCCATTGACGGCATGGGTGCTGTACAATACCTGGCAGCGATTGTAATTAACCGTCAGAGTGGGATGGTGATTTTCCCGGTGGGCAATCCAGGCAACTGCATTCACAAATGCCAGGGTCTGGTAATAGTCCTTGAAACGGTACGTGCGAGTTATTGCCGTTGCATCGTCATTGATTTCCCAGCCTTGCGTTTGTCCAAGGTATTCAAGGGCTGATTCCCTTTGTAGAGGTTCACCTCCTGATTCACAGGGGATGCAGTGCTTGTTTGCGATGTCTGCCATTAGAGTTTACTCCCCAGATGTGCCACCCGAATCGGTGCGGGCGGGTGTGAGTCATGAAACGCGGAATAGAGCGGATCGGGTGTAAGTGTGGCTGCATTTTCCCTGTATAACTTGACCAGGGCCTGTATCAGTTCGTTCGGATTTGCCTGTTCCGCGGCATAATCGTCAGCCTCGAATTCATGTTTCCGTGTCAGGTATAAGGTGAGAGGCGACATAAAGAATCCGAATACGGGCATGGTTAACATAAACAGGATCAATGCTGCATAATCAGATGACTGATCGACACCCAGTCCGCTATAAAACCACTGCTGGTTGATCAGCCATCCCAGCAGTGCCAGTCCGACCAGGCTTATCAACGCCATTGAACCAATACGTTTGTGTATATGACGGCGTTTGAAATGGCCGAGTTCATGAGCCAATACCGCTTCAATCTCGCCGTGTGACAAAGTGTCAATAAGGGTATCAAAAAAAACGATACGTTTGTTAGTGCCCAGCCCGGTAAAATATGCATTGCCGTGTCCTGATCGGCGCGAGCTGTCCATCACAAATATACCATTACTCTTGAAACCTGTCCTTGACAGCAGGTTTTCAATGCGCGCCTTGAGGTCGCTGTCATGAAGCGGTGAGAATCTGTTAAACAGGGGAGATATGATTGCCGGGTATGCCCACATCATAATTATGGAAAAAGACATCCACACCAGCCATACATACACCCACCACAACTGACCGGACTGATCCATTAGCCACAGTACAATCCACACCAGAGGAATGCCTATGATCAGTGCGATAATGGATTGTAGCAGCAGGTCTTTTATGAAAGTTGAGGGTGTTGTCTTGTTAAAGCCGAAGCGCTGTTCCAGTACAAAGGTGTGATACACTGAAAACGGCAGTTCGAGGATGCTTGATATATAAAAAACACTTAATGTCACAGCGACACCGGTGACGAGAGGCGGGAATTCAGGTTTACGCCAAATTGAATCCAGCAATTCCAGGCCTCCACCGATTGTCCAGCCAATCAAAATTACCACGCTGAAAATGATATCCGCTCTTTCGTAGCGGATTTTTGCCAAGGTATAATCAGCAGCTTTTTGATGTGCGTCCAGCGGGATTTTATCGTTAAACGGCACTGGAACCTTGCCACGGTGCATCGATACACGTTTGTATTGACGGTTAGCCAGCCATAGCTGGATACCCGTGGCGAGCGCCAGCATGATGATAAATATAATCGTGAAAGTATTCATGGATATTCAGTACATATTAACGCTAAATCGCATGGTCTTTGGTACAATGCAAAGCCCTATGACCTGTTTCAGACAGACCTGATGTTATTATGACCAGTATACAAGACCCAGCAAATTTAATCTGGATTGATCTGGAGATGACCGGACTCGATACGGATAATGATTATATTATTGAGATTGCGACCATTATTACCGACAACAATCTCAATATCATCGAGGAAGGACCGGTGCTGGCCATTCATCAAAGCGATGATGTATTGAAAGCAATGGATGACTGGAACAAGAAACAGCATGGCAAGTCAGGATTGATAGACAGGGTGCGTCTCAGCAACCTGAAAGAAAGCGAGGTTGAGGCGTCGACCCTTGCATTTATAAGCAAGCATGTTCCTCAGGGCGTTTCTCCAATGTGTGGTAACAGCATCTGTCAGGATCGTCGCTTCCTGCATCGCCTGATGCCGACTCTGGAGCAGTATTTTCATTATCGCAATCTGGATGTGAGCACAGTGAAAGAACTGGCACGCCGCTGGGCGCCCAATGTCTATAACGGCGTCGAAAAGGAATCGAGTCATTTGGCGTTGGAAGATATCAGGGATTCAATAAACGAGCTGAGATATTACCGCGAATATTTCATAAAACTGTCCTGATGCGTTTGTGCCGGCAAACGGCTGATTACAGCACTGGTCGCTGCTCATTAATGCCTGTTTGCAGCCAATGACCATAAAGGGCATTTGCGACCCTGTGCAGTGCCATTACCCTGCTCTCGATATCATCAAGCAACCGTGAACCAGATTGAACTGCGGGCGACTGATTGCTCTCCGTTGCAAGTTCTTCACTGTAATGTTGTTCCCACTGTTGGACCATCTCCGCCGTCATCTCGACATGAAACTGCAGGGCAAGGATGTTGTCCATAACGAATGCCTGGTTCATACAATGCTGGCTGCGCAGGATTCTGGTTGCGCCGTGAGGGATGGAAAATGTTTCACCATGCCAGTGGAAGACTTCAAAGTGTACCGGTAGGCCGTTGAGCCAGCTGGCTGAGTACCTGTTTTCTATCCATTCAACATCATGCCAGCCGATTTCCTTGACATGATTTGCAATTATGTCACCTCCCAGAGCCTTGCTGATGAGTTGGCCGCCCAGGCAATGGCCCAGGATCGGAAGCTTTGCATCTGCGGCGCGTTTTATCAGGGTAATTTCCTGATGTATCCACGGCAGCTCATCATTGACGCTCATCGGACCACCCATGAATACAAGTCCACCGACATCGTCCAGGCTGCGTGGGATCTCTTCTCCCTCGTCGACCCTGATCAGATGGTAGTGTATGCCGTGTATTTTCAGAAAATGCGCAAGATACCCGGGACCTTCGATGTCGATATGACGGAATATCAGAAGGGGTTTCATCGACCGTTCACGATTTATTCAATCTATGATGCCCATTGTGCGGGAAACAAATCCGGATTGATTTGTGAATGCGTGCTTCCTTCGGGGCGAAAGTTTACAATTTCGCCATGTTTTTTTCAATCAACGCATATGCAGAATGGTTGTGGATGGATTCAAAATTTTCCGATTCCAGTGTGTAAGCGATGATACGGGGATCCTTGTTCAGCCGCGCAGCGACATCACGCACCATGTCTTCCACAAACTTGGGATTATCGTAGGCACGTTCCGTGACGTATTTTTCATCCGGGCGTTTCAACAGGCCATAGATTTCACATGAGGATTCCTCCTCAACCATATCGATCAACTCTTCGATCCATATGAAACCGTCGGTCTTGGCGGTAACGGTGACATGTGAACGCTGATTATGTGCCCCGTAATCCGATATTTCCTTGGAACACGGACACAAGCTTGTGACGGGTACTACCACTTTGATGGTCATCACCGCCTTGCCGTTATCGATTTCACCTATAAACTTGACTTCATAATCCAACAGGCTCTGTACGCCTGAGATCGGAGCGGTCTTGTTCACGAAATAGGGGAAGGCCATTTCGATATGACCGGATTCAGCGTTCAGGGCATCAGTCATATTTGTCATGATATCCTTGAACGACGCGACCGTAATTTCTCGTTCATGGGAATTCAATAATTCCACAAAGCGCGACATATGCGTGCCCTTGAAGTTATGGGGGAGATTCACGTACATATTGAAGGTGGCTATTGTATGCTGATCTCCACCGCTCCTGTCCCTCACGCGCACGGGATGACGGATATGCTTGATGCCGACCTTGTTGATCGGAAGCCGGCGATGATCGGGGCTGCTCTGTATATCGGCTATGGCGGTTACTCGGTTCATGATTCAATCCTCTGTATAACGGACACACGCCCGTTCGGTTTCCCATATCGTAATGGCGCTGACATGCAGCGTGTCATTATTAAGGGTGCGGGAGAGCCCGTTGAAAAAATAGGCCGCGATATTCTCAGCCGTCGGATTAGTTTTTTCAAAGGCCTCGAGGTCATTCAGATTCTGATGATCCAGTTCCTTTACAAGTAAGACGGCGGCATTTTTGACATCCTTGAAATCAATGCCCATACCGGCCTGGTTCAGCATGGATGTCCTGACCTCGACCTCCACCTTCCAATTATGGCCGTGTAGCCTGCTGCAATCACCATTATATCCACGCAATGCGTGGGCGGCGGCAAAATCAGTTACGATCTTTAATGTATAACAGGAAGCCATCAAAACCTGACTAAATTAGTAGGAATTTAGACGAACTTTGCTGGTTTGACAAGGATGCTGGTCAAAATAGTTGCTGACCGCTTCAATAATACCATTAACATCAAGGCAATAGTCGGCCAGCAGCTGTTCCCGGCTGCCGTGGTTACCGAATCGGTCGGAAAGCCCCAGATTGATGATGGGATGAGAGATATTGTGGGCCGCCAGGCACTCGCTTACCGCGCTGCCCGCGCCCCCCATAACGGCATTATCCTCGATGGTGACCAGTAATTCATGTCCGGATATCATTTGCAATACCACATCGTCGTCCAGGGGTTTGATAAAACGCATGTTGATCACCGTAGCATTTATCTGCTCGGCCGCCTGCAGAGCGGTGGGCAGCAGGCTGCCGAAGACCAGCAGGGCGACATCACGTCCCATGCGGCGTACCTCAGCCTTGCCCAATGGTATCAATTCCATGGATTTTTCAACTGCCACCCCCGGACCGTGGCCGCGCGGGTAACGAACCGCTGCCGGTCCTTCGATATGATAACCCGTGAAGAGCATCTGCCGGCATTCGTTTTCGTCGGCGGGAGCCATGATAGTCATATTAGGTATACAGCGTAAAAAGCTGAGATCAAAACTGCCCGCATGTGTTGGCCCGTCCGGGCCAACGACGCCGGCACGGTCGATGGCGAACAGTACCGGCAGGTTTTGCAGGGCCACATCGTGGATCAATTGATCATAGGCACGTTGCAGAAATGTGGAATAGATCGCCACAACGGGTTTCATGCCTTCACACGCCAAGCCTGCTGCCAGGGTGACGCTGTGTTGTTCGGCGATGCCGACATCAAAGAACCGGTCGGGATATTGTCTTGAGAACTCCACCATCCCTGAACCTTCACGCATGGCCGGTGTGATTCCGACCAGTCGCTCATCGCGTGACGCCATGTCACACAGCCATTCTCCGAAGACCTTGGTATATGTAGGGCCTATGGTGGAGGAGGGGTGCATCTTGCCGTTTTCCGGGTCGAAGGTGCCGACACCATGGTAGGTGCAGGGATTGTCTTCAGCCGGTTGATATCCCTTGCCTTTTCTGGTGACGATGTGGAGGAACTGGGGGCCGTTGCGTTTGCGCAGGTTCTGTAAGGTCTTGACCAATACATCGAGGTCATGGCCGTCTATCGGGCCAATATAATTGAATCCGAATTCTTCAAACAGGGTGCCAGGTATCACCATTCCCTTGACATGCTCTTCCGCACGACGGGCCAGTTCCCGTACCGGTGGTACCGCACTGAGGACCTTTTTGCCTCCCTCGCGCATCGTTGAATAAAAGCTGCCTGACAGTAGTGCGGCAAGGTAATTGGAGATTCCGCCAACATTCGGTGAGATAGACATCTCGTTATCATTCAATATGACAAGCAGGTCCGCCCCGACATGGCCCGCGTGACTCAAGGCCTCGAAGGCCATGCCCGCTGTCATCGCACCGTCACCGATGATGGCCACGGTTTTGTCATGTTTGTTCTGCAGGCCATCGGCAATTGCCATACCGAGAGCCGCGCTGATCGAGGTACTGGAATGTCCGGCGCCGAAACAGTCGAATATGCTTTCGTCGCGCTTGATAAAGCCAGATAAGCCGCCCTTTTTTCTGATTCCGGCCATGCCTTCACGGCGCCCGGTCAATATCTTGTGGACATAGGTCTGATGCCCGACATCCCATACCAGGCGGTCGGTTGGGGTATCGAACACATAATGGAGTGCTATGGTTAATTCCACCGTGCCCAGGTTGGATGCCAGATGCCCGCCTGTGCGGGCGACCGACTGAACAAGAAATTCACGCAGTTCCTCTGCCAGGATCGGCAGCTGGTCTTCACTCAGTTCCCGAAGTTGTTCCGGATGCGTGATGTGTTCAAGCAGTGAGTCTGGAGGCTGATGTGTCATTGTGCTTGGAGCGATCGTCCGTAATATAAGTTGGAAATAATGGAGCGTTTAATCGATCGTTGCAAGCCCTAATCGAGGGCAGGATCGTGGTGGCCATCAATTCTCGCGGTGGATGATATATGTGGCAATCCAGCGTAAGGGATCCGCGCCAACGCCTAGTGATTCCAGGTGCCTCAAGGACTGCTCATACAGATCCACGGCCATGCGTTTGGCACCATCCATGCCAAGGAGTGCCGGATAGGTGGGTTTGTTGTGTGCAATGTCAGCGCCCTGTGTCTTGCCCAGGGTGGCGGTTGTCCCCTCGATATCAAGGATGTCATCACGTATCTGGAATGCAAGCCCGATACACTTTGCGTAATGATCCAGTGTGTCGATCAGTTCCTGGCCGGCCTGGTCGAGGCTCAATGCCCCGAGTCTGACGCTTGCCCTGATCAGGGCTCCGGTTTTACGTTCATGCATCAGTTCCAGTTGTGCAAGGTCCATCGACCGGCCCACGACGGCCAGATCGACGGCCTGTCCCCCGGCCATTCCCAGCGAACCGGTCGCCCCGGTCAGGGCCCTGATCATCTCCAGCCGTCGATCGGCTGTGACCTTCATCGCCCTGTCATGCGCCAGGATATGAAAGGCAAGCGATTGGAGTGCATCGCCGGTCAGGATTGCCACAGCTTCTCCAAATGCCTTATGACAGGTGGGCTTGCCACGCCTGAGGTCATCATTATCCATGGATGGCAGATCATCGTGCACGAGCGAATAGGCATGGATCAGTTCGACTGCACAGGCGGGACCGTCCAATGAGTCAGGATGTATATCCAGGGCCTTGCCGGCGGCATAGACCAGCATGGGCCTGATATATTTACCGCCGGAGATCGCCGCATAGCGCATCGCCTGGTGCAATTCCACGGGTGTTTCACTATCCCGGGGCAACCAGGTGTCAAGGGCATGTTCAACCCGCATTTTAGTCGCCTGTATCAGTCCTTCAAGCTCAGGGTGGACATTATGACGGACGGCGGATTCGTGTTGCAGTGTTGTCATTCTCATTTCAACTGCATAAAAAGACTGAGAATTCAGGAAAGGATGTTTTCATTTGTCCCACCGGGAGGTATTGCATTGCTTGGAGAACGCGGCGTATACCATCGCCGTGTTCGGTAGTCCTATTCTTCTTTGTTGCTTTCAAACTCCTGAAGTTCGGAATGTCCGCTTTTTTCAAGCAAGATATTAACCTTTTGCTCCGCATCCTTGAGCGCCTGTTGGCATGCACGCGTAAGTTGTACACCGCGTTCAAAATATTTTAATGAATCTTCCAGGCTTATATCTCCCTGTTCCATGTGTTCGACAAGTTTTTCAAGTTCTTGCAATGACTTTTCAAAGTCCGCCGGGCTTGATTTTTTTCTGGGACTTGTTTTTACCACGAGACCGCCCCCTGGTTCCTGTCTATGATGAATAGTAGTGTAAATTTATGCGATGATGTCGGCAACAATGCATAATTCTCAGTACGTTCAGCGACAGAATGAATATTCCGCATACATCCAAATATGATGTCGTGTGAGCCTGAGCATCAATCGCAGTATCCAGCCAGATGTTAGCATAAACGACATTGTTTCTGTGACGAATTTTCTTGATATCGGAATTCCACTTCATGATAGACTCCTAGCGTTTTATTCCGGGAAAAATTTCGCGGCTGCACATTAATTCATGGCTAAAAATTACGATGCATCTTCGATCGAGGTCCTGACCGGACTCGATCCTGTCCGCAAGCGACCCGGCATGTATACCGATACGACGCGCCCCAACCATCTGATCCAGGAGGTGGTCGACAACAGTGTCGATGAGGCCATCACCGGCTATGCCGGCAAGATCAAGGTCACACTGTATAAAGACGGATCGATGGAAGTGGTCGATGACGGACGTGGAATGCCGGTCGATATCCACAAGGAAGAAGGTGTTTCTGGTGTTGAGGTCATTCTGACGCGTCTGCATGCCGGTGGCAAATTTTCCAGAAAGAATTATCGCTTCTCGGGTGGGTTACACGGTGTGGGAGTGTCTGTGGTGAATGCCTTGTCAAAACGTCTGGAGGTCCATATCAGGCGTGATGGCAAGGAGTATATGATGTCCTTTGCCAATGGCGAGAAAAAATCAAAACTAAAGGTAGTCGGCAAGGTCGGCAAGCAGAATACCGGGACTACGATACGATTCTGGCCTGATCCGAAATATTTCGATTCACCCAGGATCTCGATACCGAAACTCAAACACGTGTTACGCGCCAAGGCGGTATTGTGTCCGGGATTGCACCTGAGCTTTGTCGATGAACGCAGTGGTGAAAAGGAGGAATGGCAGTATGAAGACGGGCTGCGAGATTACCTTTTGGGTGAACTCAAGGGCCTGGAACTGCTGCCTGATGAACCCTTTATAGGAAGTATGGAAGGCAACGACGAGATGGTTGACTGGGCCGTCGTTTGGCTTCCTGCCGGTGGTGACATGGTGACCGAAAGCTATGTCAATCTTGTGCCGACCCCCCTTGGTGGTACCCATGTTAACGGCTTTCGCACCGGCCTGACGGATGCTGTCAGGGATTTCTGTGAATTGCGCAATCTCCTGCCGAGGGGCGTACGGATCGCTCCGGAAGATGTATGGGAACATTGCAGCTATATTCTCTCTGTCAAGTTGCATGACCCGCAGTTTTCCGGCCAGACCAAGGAACGTCTGTCTTCGCGTGAATGCGCACCCTTTGTGTCCGGTGTGGTCAAGGATAATCTCAGCCATTGGTTGAACCAGCATATTGATCTAGGTGAACGCATCGCAAATCTCGTGATCTTGAATGCCCAGGATCGCATGCGCGAAAGCCGCAAAGTGGTGCGAAAAAAGGTCACGACGGGTCCCGCACTTCCCGGTAAACTGGCGGACTGCAGCGTGCAGGATCCTGCGCGGACGGAGCTATTCCTTGTTGAGGGCGATTCTGCGGGCGGTTCGGCAAAACAGGCACGGGATCGGCAATTTCAGGCCGTCATGCCGTTACGCGGGAAGATTCTCAACACCTGGGAGGTTGCACCGGGTGAGGTGCTGGCATCACAGGAAGTGCATGACATATCCGTCGCGGTTGGTGTGGATCCAGGTTCGGATAACCTGAGTGGGTTGCGTTACGGTAAGATCTGTATTCTTGCCGATGCCGATTCGGATGGTGCCCATATTGCAACCTTGTTGTGTGCGTTATTCGTGCGGCATTTTCGTTCCCTGGTTACCGCAGGTCATGTCTATCTCGCCCAGCCCCCCTTGTATCGTATAGACATCGGGAAGGATGTCTACTATGCATTGGATGAAGCGGAACGGCAAGGTATCCTGGATCGTATTGCCGCCGAACACAAGAAGGGCAAGGTCGGCATTCAGCGTTTCAAGGGGCTGGGCGAAATGAATCCGATACAGCTGCGAGAAACCACTATCGCCCCCGATACACGACGCCTGGTTCAATTGACCGTCGAATCAGGTGATGATACCAACTTGATCATGGATATGTTGCTGGCGAAAAAGCGCGCCTCCGATCGCAAGGCCTGGCTGGAACAGAAGGGGAATCTTGCAGAGATTCTATAACCACTATGGCGGAAACAATTGAAATTGATTTTGAAGGGGTAGAACGAAAACCGCTCAAGGCGTTTACCGAAAAGGCCTATCTGGACTACTCGATGTACGTCATTCTTGACCGTGCCCTGCCGCATATCGGGGACGGCCTCAAGCCCGTACAGCGTCGTATCATCTATGCCATGTCCGAGCTGGGGCTTGCCGCTACGGCTAAATACAAAAAGGCGGCACGCACGGTAGGTGACGTGCTCGGTAAATTCCATCCGCACGGGGATACTGCCTGTTATGAAGCGATGGTTCTGATGGCGCAACCGTTCTCATATCGCTATCCCCTGGTTGACGGCCAGGGAAACTGGGGCGCCCCGGACGATCCAAAATCGTTCGCTGCCATGCGCTACACCGAGGCGCGGTTGTCACCTTTTGCAGATATCTTTCTTGCCGAGCTGGGGCAGGGTACGGTTGACTGGATTCCAAATTTCGACGGCACACTTGAGGAGCCCCGTGTGCTGCCGGCACGCCTGCCGCATATCATGTTGAACGGAGTGACGGGGATCGCTGTAGGAATGGCGACCGATATACCACCGCATAATGTGCGCGAGATTGCAGCTGCGTGTGTACGGTTGCTGGAGGAGCCCAAATCCACGGTCAACCAGTTGTGCAAGTTTGTAAAAGGTCCGGATTTTACCACTGAGGCCGAAATCATTACCCCCCGTGACGAAATCATCCGGATGTACAATACCGGCAACGGCAGTATCCGCCTGCGGGCACGATATGAAATCGAAAACGGCGATGTTGTGATTACGGCCTTGCCTCACCATGTATCGGGCGCCAAGCTCCTGGAGCAGATCGCGGCACAGATGAGCGCCAGGAAACTACCCATGGTCGACGACCTGAGGGATGAATCGGATCATGAGAATCCAACACGTCTGGTCATTGTGCCCCGCTCCAACCGGGTCGACATTGAATCTTTGATGTCTCACCTGTTCGCCACCACCGACCTGGAACGCACCTATCGTGTCAACATGAACGTGATCGGCCTCGACGGCAGGCCCAAGGTCAAGAACCTTTACGATCTGCTTACGGAATGGCTGCATTTTCGCACGGCAACGGTCAAGCGCCGCCTGCAATACCGCCTTGATAAGGTCAGGCAACGTTTGCATATCCTTGAAGGGTTGCTTGTCGCCTACCTGAATATCGATGAAGTGATTGCGATCATCCGCAGGGAAGACGAGCCCAAGCCGGTATTGATGAAACGCTTCAAATTAAGCGAAGAACAGGCCAATGCGATCCTTGATATCCGCCTCCGTCAGCTGGCCAAACTGGAGGAGATAAAGATCCGTGGTGAGCAAAAGGAACTGGCGACCGAGCGGGAGCATCTGGAAAAGACGCTCAAGTCGAAACAGCGATTGACCACCCTGATCAAAAACGAAATCAAGGCAGATGCCGAAAGTTACGGCGATGACCGCCGCTCACCCATCGTCGAACGTGAATCCGCCCAGGCACTGGATGAGGCGGACCTGGTTACTGCAGAGCCGGTGACGGTAGTGTTATCCGAGAAGGGCTGGGTGCGGGCCGCCAAAGGTCATGATATCGACCCACACTCACTGTCCTACAAGGCAACCGATGCCTTTCAAGCGGCGGCGCTCGGCAAGAGTAACCAGTCTGCGATATTTATGGATTCATTCGGCAGGACCTATGCACTGGCCGCGCACACGCTGCCGTCTGCGCGCGGTCAGGGTGATCCGGTCGCGGGACGTCTCTCGCCACCTGCAGGGGCCTCGTTCGTCGGTGTCATGATGGGCGAGCCCGACGACCTTTATCTGCTCGCATCCGATGCCGGTTACGGCTTTTTTGCCCGTTTCAGTGACCTGCAGACCAAAAACAAATCCGGCAAGGCGGTGTTGAGTTTACCCAAAGGTGCCAGACCACTGCCGCCGGCACCGCCGGGCGATATCGAGACCGGACGGATCGCCGCGGTTACCAGTGAAGGTCGTCTGCTGATAATACCTGCCCGGGAGCTGCCCGTGCTGGCAAAGGGCAAGGGGATCAAGATCATCAGCATTCCTCCCGCACGGGTTGTCGACAGGGAAGAGTTTGTGCGGGCGATCACCGTTATCCCTGCTGGTAGGGCATTGACTGTATACTCAGGTCAACGGCACATCACCCTGAAACGAGGCGACCTGGAACATTATTATGGTGAACGTGGCCGCAGGGGACTCAAGTTGCCACGTGGATTCCAGCGCGCCGACAGACTGGCAGTGCAGGAATAATAACCCCTGTTCTATCGTGCGCTTGACCGCTTGAATTCACCTTAAAATCACCCTATATATTTTCTTGCGACGGTCGTTCTGACCATGACAGGAGCATGACAATGAAGCGTATCTTTCTATTCCTGGCCACCAACCTTGCAATCATAGTTGTATTGAGTATTACCTTGCGCCTGCTGGGAGTTGAGAGGCTGCTGGATGAGCAGGGGGTCGGTCTCGACTACAACGCATTGCTGATATTTGCGGCCGTATTCGGTATGGGCGGGTCGTTTATTTCACTAGCCATTTCCAAATGGACCGCCAAACGGCTGACCGGCGCACGCGTTATCGAACAGGCCAGTAACGAGTCAGAGGTGTGGCTGATCGAAACCGTGAAACGGCAGGCAAGGATGGCCGGTATAGGTATGCCCGAGGTTGCGATCTATGACTCTCCGGACCTGAACGCCTTTGCCACAGGTATGAACAGAAACAATGCCCTGGTGGCCGTAAGTTCAGGGCTGCTCGCCAAAATGAAACAGGATGAGGCGGAGGCAGTGCTGGCGCATGAGGTCAGCCACATCGCCAACGGTGACATGATTACACTGGCCCTTATACAGGGTGTGATCAATACGTTTGTTATATTTCTATCGAGGGTGATCGGACATCTTGTTGATCGAGTCGTATTCAAAACAGAACGAGGACATGGCCCAGCCTTCTGGATAACCGCCATCGTCGCTGAAATAGTGCTGGCGATACTTGCCTCGATAATTGTGATGTGGTTCAGCCGCCAACGGGAATTTCGTGCAGATGCCGGTGGCTCCAAGCTGGCCGGCAGGGAGAAAATGATCGCGGCGCTGGAACGGTTGAAACAAAGTGTCGATCAACGGCATCTCCCCGATCAGATGGCCGCTTTCGGTATATCTGGTGGTATCGGGCATGGATTGAAACGTTTGTTCATGACCCATCCACCCCTTGATGAAAGGATCGCCGTACTACGCGCGCGGCAGGAATGAACGGGATGGTGGGGGTTACCGCCGCCCGGCTTGAGAATATGCCAATCTAGAATTCGGAAAATTCATACATCATGGAGGCTTCAGGACGTTGCAGGTAATAACCCTGAATATAATCGACTCCACATTGCCATAGTATGCTGAGTGAACTAGCGTCTTGAACAAATTCGGCGATCGTCTGCTTATTGAAGGACTGAGCTGCCCCGACAATCGACTTGATCTTTTCTTTACTATCATTCTTGTTTGCCAGGTTATGTATGAAGGAGCGATCAATTTTCAGGTAATCCGCAGGTAGTTCCTCGATGATATCCATTGATGCCGGATGGGTACCGAAATGATCGATAGCGCAACCACACTGCATTGTTTTTAACCAGTTGATATACTTCTTGACCTGAACGGTATGCCTGATGGCGATTGATTCACTGATTTCGATTATGACGCTGCCGGCAGGAAGTTTGAATGCATTGATCTTATTGCCAAACCAGGCTGGAAATAACTTGTCCTTTAGTGTCAAGGCGGATAGTTTGATGAAGAATGTCGTCTGCTTCCCCCCGACATGTCGTTTGGCCAGTTCAATCAGTGCATTCTCGACAACCCATCGATCCACTTGTGGCATCAACCCCCCGTGTTCGGCGGTCGGCATGAATTCACCGGGAAGGATTTCCCTGTTCTCTTCATCCAGCATCCGTATCAGGATTTCATAATTTTCAGCTGGCTTGGAATGAAGGTTGACGATCGGTTGATAGACGAGGCGGAAGCGGTTTTCTTTCAGTGATGACTGTATCATTGCTTCCAGTTTCTTATCGCTTTCCCTGCTAGCCTGGGCATCCATTTTCTCATCAAACATGTGTGCCTTGTTCCCGCCCTCGGATCGGGCAACACTGCACGCGATCTGGGCATGTGAGATGGTTTCCTGGGTGCCCGGCGATTCTCCGGACAAGATGCTGATGCCGATGCTGCAGGTTGGCTTGGGTATGGCCTGTCCGACAACAGCATAGACATGTGTTGCGACACTGTTGCAGAGTGAATCTGCATATTGCCGGGCGGCCTGCAGGTCGGTTTCCTTCCTGAGTATGACAAAGGAATTGTCTGAGTAACGCGCCCCGATGAAACTGTCGTTCAGGTTGTTGTTGATGACTTTGGCCATTTCGTTTAACACCAGATCAGCGGCGGCTATCCCGGCTCGTTCCTTGATGGTATTGAAGTTATCCGGTTCCAGATAGAGCAATGCGTGATGTGAATCCTGATCCTTTAGCTTAGCCGCAAGTTGCTCCAGTTCACCTATAAAATATTGATGATTCATCAATCCTGTCAGCTGGTCCTTATGGTGCTGTGATTCATTTAGGGTCTCGTCTGGTGTTGGCGGCGGGGGAGAGGCAGCAGGTCGTATTGAAACCGGGGCCTGACCTCCCCCCTGCGCAAAGGACAAGATGGATTCGGTTTCGCATTCGGCAGAATCCTTGAGCGTCTGTTCCATCAGAAGATCACATTTCTCGCGGTATTCGCTGCTTAGATTTTCAAAGTGGTCCCGGGCCCGACGTTGTGCAAGGTTATCCAGCTCGCACTTGAGGATATGATTGAAATATTCTGGTATTTCGTTTGAAATAAAAGCCCTGGCCCCGCTCTGCAAGGCATCAAGCACTAGAGGATCGAATAGATCCGAAGCCAGGATAAGCAGGGGGATATCCTGTGCGTGGCGCGCCAGTGTAGTGAGGATCTGGCTGGCATTGGTATCGGCCAGCCTTGGAGGGGCTATCATCAGATCCCAATGGTCTTTTTCAATCTGTTGGTTGAGCTCCTCGGTATCCCTGACATGTTTAATTTCCACCGTGTAGCCGAATTTGCGTACCAGAGCGGCGGTAGTCTCGACGCTTTTTGGCAGACTGTCCATAATAAGCAACCGCAGAGGATTGGTTTTGGTACCTACGGAAAAATCCTTGACGTTATCGTTCACTCTTATGTCCCTGAATAATCGATGTAAATCTCGAAAAGTGGACCCTGTAACCAATGAAATATTCAATTTATCAACAGGATGTAATTAGATCGGCCGAGTCGTGGAGTGCTTTAACATGGTATTTGCATTTCCGGACAGAATCGGCTATTGGGAAGAGTAACAACAATCAGTCGGTGCCTGTCACGACATGAATCAGTTATTTATGGGCGCTGTCGGGGGTTGATGGGCATTTTGTACGGATTTCCAGGCAGTTCACGCACCAGGCGCGGAACGAGATATCCCGGCAATGCCGAAAGCAGTTCCTGGTGGAGGTTTCGTGCCTCTTGTTCCTTCACCTCAAAATGGGCCGCACCCCGTACCCGATCCAGTAGATGCAAATAATACGGGAGGACATTTGCTTCAAAGAGAGATTCGCTTAATCTGATCAGCGCCGGGCTGTTATCATTCACGCCCCGCAGTAACACGGTTTGATTGAGCAGTGTGATGCCGGATCCGGCAAGCCTGCCGAGTCCATGGCGAACTTCGTTATCGATTTCGTTGGGGTGATTGGCGTGGAGTACCAGGGTCGTTTTGAATGGCATGGATTCGAGCCACTGGATGAGGCCATCATCAACCCTTGACGGTAGCACTACGGGCAAGCGGGTATGGATGCGCAGCCGTTTCAGATGTGTGATATCCGCCAGTCGTTGGGTGATCCTTGTTAATTTCCAATCAGTGAGTGATAACGGATCGCCTCCACTGAGGATCACTTCTTTAATGGAGGGATTGCTGGCCAGGTAATCAATGGCTCCATTCAGACGTTGCGTATTCATGGATGTATCCCCATAGGGGAAATGGCGTCTGAAACAGTACCGGCAATGTATTGCACATGAGCCGGTGACAACGAGCAGGGCGCGGCCCTGATATTTATGGATTACGCCCGGCACTGTCATTGCGCCAATATCATCCACCGGATCCGTTCCAAAACCGATGATATCGTCATGTTCACACATCAGTGGTAAAACTTGCTGCAACAAGGGATCCTGTGGATCACCCATGGCCATGCGTGCAACATAACTGTGCGGCACACGCAGCGGGAAATCGGAAATGGTTTCTGCTTGACCGCGGAGTTTTACGGTAAGGTCCCCGGGTTGGATACGAAGAATCCTCAACAATTCATCTACATTACGTATTCCCCGGGCCATATCCCGTTGCCAGTTTTCACTTTCGTGCGGTAATAAAATAGGCATGTCCATGAATTGGGTGTGATCCTGTAGTTTTTACCGGGTGAATATGTATTTTCCTTGCCGATCCATTATACTTGGAATCCATCCAAAATTATTGGTGCCCGGCGGTTGCAAACAGGTACAACGTTAATATCATTCTGTTGTTATTCGAACTTTTAACTATAACATCGGCATCAAAAATTTCCCGGCGATAATACATCGATACGTTGGCGGTAAATCCCGGCAAGGTAAGGACCTGTTTATAACTATTTTTATATCAAAGGAAAGGACCATGGCGACTTACGGTACCAATGAATTTAAAGGTGGTTTAAAGGTAATGATCGACGGGGATCCCTGTACGATTGTTGAGAACGAATTTGTCAAGCCGGGTAAAGGCCAGGCGTTTGTCCGTGCTAAAATCCGTAATCTTAAGACCGGGCGTGTCATCGAGCGGACATTCAAATCTGGGGAGTCGCTTGAGAGTGCCGATGTCATCGATACCGACATGCAGTATCTATACAACGACGGTGAATTCTGGCACTTCATGGTGCCGGACAGTTTTGAGCAATATGACGCCACAGCCGATGCCGTCGGTGATTCAGCCAAATGGTTGAAAGGGCAGGAACAATGTACCGTGACGTTATGGAATAATGTGCCCTTGCTTGTGACCCCGCCGAATTTTGTGATACTGGAAATCACGGAGACCGATCCGGGCCTGAAAGGTGACACTTCCGGTGGCGGCAGCAAGCCCGCCACTCTGGAGACGGGTGCTGTTGTCCGGGTACCATTGTTTGTCGATGTCGGTGAGTCTATCAAGGTGGATACGCGCACAGGTGAATATGTATCGCGCGCAAGACCCTGATTATTCACGATCATCCTCTCTTCAGACGATGATACCAGTTTGAAAATGTTACCATGAACGCCATTCCCCGGAATAAGTCAAACGCCGGAATCGTATCCGATGACTGGCACCCGACAACAACCAGAGAGCATCTACAGGAACGTGCACGTCTTCTCAAGGATGTGCGTACCTTCTTCGATGCACATGATATTCTCGAGGTCGAGACCCCGCTGCTGTGTGCAGAAACAAATCCTGATCCCAATCTTAGTAGTATGTCTACGCATTATACAGGCCCAGGATATCCACAAGGAAAACGTCTCTATCTGCAGACCTCACCCGAATTTGCCATGAAGCGTCTGCTTGCGAGCGGCAATGGTTCTATCTATCAAATATGCAAGGCGTTTCGTGATGGTGAGGCCGGCAGGCTGCATAACCCAGAGTTCACACTGCTGGAGTGGTATCGACTGGAATATGATTATCATATGCTCATGGACGAGGTCGAGGAATTTGTCTCATCCTTGCTTGGGTTGGAGGCGCGATTCCAGCGACTGACCTATAAACATGCCTTCGAGCGTTATACTGGTCTTGATCCACATGCTGCCTCATATGAGGCTTTGCAGAGGTATGTTGACCGATTTACCAATATCCAGGTCAATGACGGGGCGGCAGTTGATTTTGATGCATGGCTGGACCTGATCATGAGCCACGTGGTCGAACCGCAGCTTGCCACAGAAAGACCCACATTTATCTATGATTATCCCGCCTCAAAGGCCGCGTTGGCGACCGTACGCAACGGGGTTTCAGGGATCGCAGAACGCTTTGAATTGTTTGTCGCCGGAATCGAATTGGCCAATGGCTTCCGTGAATTATCGAACAAGGAAGAACAGCAATTGCGATTCGAGCGCCACAGAGAGCAGCGCCAGCGCAGCAAGATGCCGCATGTTCCTTGTGCCGACCGTCTGTTGGCCGCCCTGGATTATGGATTACCGTCGTGCGCGGGTGTTGCCCTGGGGCTGGATCGGTTACTCATGATCAGGCTCAAGGTGGATCACATCAAGGATATACTGGCCTTTCCGGTAGATCGGGCCTGAAGCCGGGATCGCGACGAAAATACTGGCCTGGTCCCAGCAGACGACGTCAATATACTTTACAATCGATCTGGTTTGACAATATTATGAACTAGAATTGGCGGCGTGATTATATTTTAACTTAATGTTTCATAACTAAATTATTCAATAAGCTCAACCGTGGGCATGATCATTGCAGTGTTTGAAGGTGGTTGATATCGCGAATAACCAAGACGCATGAACACTATTCAATTTACCGGGGTATATTTCACGTTAGGTGTTTATGCGTATAATCTCTTTTATAAAAAATCGCTAAAATAACTATAAAAACAGGAGAATGTAATGGAGCAGCGGTGGAGCCCGCGTACCCGTGTCAATCTCGATGTTGACCTGTTGATAAAGGGCAAAGAAATTGGAGGATGCAGGACCCGTGATATCGGCATGGGGGGTGCGTTCGTGGAGGTTAGTAACGACTTCGAAACTGAAAAGGCCATAGTCGAATTGGTCTTTAAGCTGGGATCCGGTAATCAATTTACCAAACACAAGATAAAGGCAATCATCGTGCGAGTTGTCGATGACGGCATCGGATTGATGTTCAGGGACTTTGACGCCAGTGCCTTTCGATCGCTGCAGGAAATTCTGCAATATGCACAAAGCCACACGATGCATTAATCCAGGCACAGCGCGGTAGTTTACTGCTGCGTTTTGCGGCCTGTGTCTTTCTCTAGCACTGCTGAAAGCCTAGCTATAGTGCCCCAGCCGATCACCAAAACTGATGTAATTGCCTGCAGTGATAGCAGAATCCAGTGACATGCGACCGGCAGCAAACAGGACAATGACGGTTGAACCCATATTGAATCGTCCCATTTCCTGGCCGTGCCTCAGTCTTACCGGATATTCGATCTCATCCCGGTAATTCCAGTTCCTGAATCTGCCACGGGAAGTGCGTGCGATATTACCGGCCCAAACTGTCTCGATACCGGAAACAAAAAGTGCGCCAACCAGGACCATGCCCATCGGCCCTGCATCGGTGTCAAACAAGGTAACAACACGTTCATTACGTGTGAACAGACCCGGTATGTAATGTGTCGATGCTTCATTGACGCTGTATAATCTTCCGGGTATATAACACATCTCCAACAAGGTACCGCCAAGTGGCATATGGATACGGTGGTAATCGCGTGGCGACAGATAAAGCGTGGCAAACGTGCCGTCACTGAATAAACCGGTGAGACTCGGCGAACCACCCACAAGGGAAGCAAGGGAATAATAATGACCTTTGGCCTGAAACAGCCTGCCGTCTGTAATGCTGCCCGCCTCGCTTACCATACCATCGACGGGGCAGGCAATGTCACCCATATCGTTTACAACCGCACGCGCGCCTGGCTTGAGTGCCCGGGTAAAGAAACTGTTGAAATTTGTATATGCAGAGGCTTGTTGTGACTCTGCCACATTCATGTCGACCTTGAATATATAAGCGAATAGATGGATCTGCGCGTTTTTAAACGGTTTCCATTTTATCCTCGTTATCCACTGGACGCATTTTGACAAGAGATGATGCGGAAGTGGATAAAGCAGGAATATCAAGAGACGATTAAGGAAAACGCGAAACAATGTATATTATCTTCGATGTATGGTGTAAACCGGCAAGCAGCAATACAAACCGTTTGTTGTTCGTCGACATATGTGCCCTGATGCAAAGAATAAGCTAATAAAAACGCGTGAGGCAAGCGCTCATTATGGATGAACGACTGCATGCATTGGCCAAGACTCTTGGCGAGGAGGCCAGACGACGCGAGGTGATGATTGCTACCGCCGAGTCTTGTACCGGCGGATGGACTGCCGAAGCCCTGACAGCCGTTGCGGGCAGTTCGAAATGGTTTGAGCGCGGTTTCATCACCTACAGTAATCTTTCAAAGCAGGAGATGCTTGGTGTCAGCAGTGAAACATTGAAGCAATTTGGGGCTGTAAGCGAGCAAACAGCAATTGAGATGGCTCAGGGGGCTTTACATCACAGTCATGCGCATGTCAGCCTGTCGGTAACCGGCATTGCAGGCCCGGGAGGGGGCACGCTGGACAAGCCGGTCGGTACAGTCTGCATGGCATGGGCTGCGGTCGGGCAGGCGATTCGTAGTCAAACCGCACATTTCACGGGGAACCGTGAAGAGATACGCAGGCAGTCGGTTATTACGGTGTTGAATGGAATGATCGAACTGTTGACCGGTTGGTAATAGACGGTGAATCAGCAAACATCTCAGGTTCTTCAGGAACGGCGACATTCGGCAACACAGCGGCTGTTTATCGCCTTATGGCCTGACCCCGAGCTGCGGCGACACATTGCCAGCCTCGTCTCCCAACAAGATGTACCGGCTACCGGTCGCTGGACCCCCATAGACAATGTCCATATTACCCTTGTATTCCTCGGTGAAGTGGACGAACAGGCAAGGAAATGTATCAATCAGGCTGCAGGGAAGATACGCGGCCATTCATTCCGGTTGCTGCTGGATCGCATCGGTTACTGGTCCAGACCGCAGATCCTGTGGCTGGCCCCGACTCATGTACCGGCTGAACTACAGTCTTTGTATGAGAATATCAAGGCCGGCATCGGCGCGTGTGGAGTGAGTATGGATGAACGACCCTATAAACCTCACCTGACGCTGGCACGCAAGATCAAAAGGCCTCCTCCGAAGTTCAAATTCCAACCCTTGCCATGGCACGTCACGGAATATTCATTGATGGAATCATTACCCTCGCCAAACGGAGGAATTAATTATCAACAGCTTGCAAGTTGGCAGCTCGATCGACAGGGGCTAGGTAGTTCTTGACTTCTATGTGATAATATTCCGGTATTTCAAGGGTGCCAAAGAACGGGTCAAGATCCGGTTAGATATACGTCCCTGAGAACCTCCCGCGACAGAGTAGCCGATGGAACAGATCGAATAGACGCAAGATAACATATAGCGAGGGATAACGAATGGAAGACAACAAGAGAAAGGCGCTGAGTGCCGCACTGAGTCAGATTGAACGCCAGTTTGGCAAGGGTGCAATTATGCGCCTGGGCGACCGGGTAAAGGTTAATGCTGATATAATCCCCACAGGTTCCATTTCGCTGGATTATGCCCTAGGAATTGGCGGTATCCCCCGTGGACGAATAATAGAGATCTACGGTCCGGAATCATCCGGAAAAACCACTCTTGCACTTCATATTATTGCTGAAGCACAAAAAATGAATGGGCTTGCTG
>CAZSAK010000020.1:41868-48459 GCA_964605155.1 uncultured Chromatiaceae bacterium
GCGGATGGGAGATGCGGGTGTGGCCCGTGATGTCGAGGCGATTTCAACGGGATCTTTGGGGCTGGATATAGCACTGGGCATTGGTGGCCTGCCGCGGGGACGTGTAGTCGAGATCTACGGACCGGAGTCTTCGGGCAAGACCACATTGACGTTACAGGTCATCGCCGAGGCCCAGAAAAAGGGTGGCACCGCGGCATTTGTGGACGCCGAACACGCGCTTGATCCGTCATACGCCGAAAAGATCGGGGTGAATATCGATGATTTGCTGGTTTCGCAACCGGATACGGGTGAGCAGGCCCTTGAAATTACCGATATGCTGGTTCGTTCCGGGGCTGTGGACGTGGTCGTCGTCGATTCGGTGGCTGCGCTGACACCCAAGGCCGAAATCGAAGGCGAGATGGGTGATTCGCACATGGGCCTGCAGGCGCGCCTGATGTCGCAGGCGCTGCGTAAACTGACGGCCAATATCAAGCGCTCCAATACCATGGTAATTTTCATCAATCAGATTCGCATGAAGATCGGTGTCATGTTCGGCAATCCCGAGACGACCACCGGCGGGAATGCGCTGAAATTCTATTCATCGGTGCGATTGGATATTCGTCGCATTGGCGCCATCAAAAAGGGTG
The DNA here is from genome assembly GCA_964605155.1 of uncultured Chromatiaceae bacterium. Lineage (GTDB taxonomy): Bacteria > Pseudomonadota > Gammaproteobacteria > SZUA-140 > SZUA-140 > CAZSAK01. Next base: position 42,495 of record CAZSAK010000020.1, read on the forward strand.
ACGAGATCATCGGTAATGAAACACGGGTCAAGGTTGTGAAAAACAAGGTCGCCCCGCCGTTCAGGCAGGCAGAATTTGACATCCTCTATAATGAAGGTGTATCCCGCGAAGGCGAGATCATCACGCTCGGTGTCCAGGAAGGGCTCATTGATAAATCGGGAGCATGGTACAGCTACGGGGGAAACAAGATCGGGCAAGGCAAGGATAATGTCCGGGAATTTCTCAGGGAACATTCCAATATCGCGGCGGAAATAGAACAGGCAATCAGGGAGAAGCTGCTAGTCAAGATTCCACAAGGCGGCACAGCCGAGAGCGAGACCGAAGCAGTCGAGGCACGTGCCTGAAGATTCTATCAAGACAAATATCCGCAATACAGATCTCGAGGTACGGAAAAAGGCACTCGATTTGCTGGCCAGACGCGAACATGCCACACAGGAAATACGTGCCAAGTTGATCGGCAGGGGGTTGGCCCCGCCGATAGTCGATGAGGTCCTGAAGTCGCTGGCAACCGAAGGGTTGTTGAGCGACCGGCGGTTTGTCGAAAACTATATACGGGCACGCAAGGATCGCGGTTATGGTCCATTGCGTATCCAGGCCGAGTTGAGGCAGCGCGATATCGATGAGGATCTGATCAGCCGGTATGTCGATCCCCATGACCGGGCATGGTCAGAGAGCATCAAGTCTGTCCGGCACAAGCGCTTCGGTGATTACATGCCTGGCGATATTAAGGAACGTGCCAGGCAGACCCGGTTCCTGCAGTATCGCGGTTTTACCGGCGAACAGATCTCCCGTCTCTTCAAGCATGTCGAATAGTACATGGCCATCTTGTATTGCGCAGGCCGTTGACTGGCCCGGGAAGTCTTGTTCAGTGTATTCTTAAAACCCTCTTGCAACTTGTTGATTTCAAGTTGATACTTATCTGATGAAATCGAGTTCGCAGCTACGCAAGGCATTTCTGGAATATTTTGGCTCACACGGACACGAGATCGTGCCCAGCAGTTCGCTGGTGCCTGCCAATGACCCGACCCTGTTATTTACCAATGCCGGTATGGTTCAGTTCAAGGATGTCTTTCTCGGCATCGAAAAGCGTCCCTATGTGCGGGCCGCGAGTTCACAGCGTTGCGTGCGCGCGGGAGGCAAGCACAACGATCTTGAAAACGTCGGTTACACGGAACGCCATCACACCTTTTTCGAAATGCTCGGTAATTTTAGTTTTGGTGATTATTTCAAACGGGAGGCGATAGGCTATGCATGGGAATTTCTCACCCGGGAACTGGCCATCCCTGCAGATAAATTATGGGTTACCGTTCATGAAGAAGATACCGAGGCGGCTGAGATCTGGTTAAAGGAAATAGGCGTCGATGAAAGACGTTTTGTACGCATCAATACCGATGACAATTTCTGGTCGATGGGAGATACCGGTCCATGCGGACCCTGTTCGGAGATCTTCTATGATCATGGTCCGGAGGTAGCGGGTGGTCCGCCAGGTTCACCCGATGCGGATGGAGATCGTTACGTGGAGATATGGAACCTGGTATTTATGCAGTATAACCGGGATGCAAAGGGCACGATGAGCCCCTTGCCGAGACCATCGGTTGATACCGGTATGGGCCTGGAGCGTTTGACGGCGGTGATACAGGGCGTACACGGCAATTACGAAATTGATTCCTTTCAGCACCTGCTCAAGGCAGCGGCCAAGATCGTAGGCCACAGGGATACACGCAACAATTCACTGCGCGTGATCGCCGACCACATACGTTCCACCGCGTTTCTGATCGTCGATGGGGTGATGCCATCCAACGAAGGCCGGGGCTATGTGCTGCGGCGTATCATCAGACGCGCCGTGCGCCATGGTTATGAACTCGGGATGAAGCAGCCATTTTTCTACAAGCTGGTTCCCGCATTAAATGCCGAGATGGGTGAGGCCTATCCGGAGCTCGCGGAGGCGCAGTCACAGGTGGAGAGAATACTCCGGCAGGAGGAAGAACGGTTCGCCGAGACACTGGAACAGGGCATGAAGATTCTTAAGGAAAGCATCGAGAGGCTGCCTGCCGACACCAGGTTATTGCCTGGTGAAATCGTTTTCAAACTCTATGATACCTACGGATTCCCCGTCGATCTGACCGCCGATTATGCTGCTTCTCATGACGTGGCACTCGATATGGCAGGTTATGAACGCGAGATGCAGGGCCAGCGGGAACGGGCAAGGGCCGCGGGCCATTTTGTCGCAGATTACAGCGAGCAGCTGGCGATTGAGGGTAAATGCGAGTTTACCGGTTACCATCATCTGATCGAAACCAGTCATGTGACCGGCGTGTTCAAGCGTGATCAGGCCGTGGACAGTCTGGAAACAGGCGATACAGGCAGCATCATACTCGATAAAACGCCCTTTTATGCCGAATCCGGCGGCCAGGTCGGTGACCGTGGAGAGATCATCCGCGGAAATAATATCTTCAAGGTCGATGACACACGCAAGCACGGCAGTGATATCCACGTACATATCGGCAAGGTCGTCAGCGGTACATTTCATGTGGGGGACGGAGTCGAGGCCTGTGTCGACAAACACGCCCGTAAGACCACGGCGCTGAATCATTCGGCGACCCATTTACTGCACGCATCGCTGAGAGAAGTATTGGGCGAGCATGTCACCCAGAAGGGCTCTCTGGTCGAGCCTGACCGGTTACGCTTCGATTTTTCCCACTTTGAACCCTTGAGCCGTGAACAAATAATCCGGATTGAATCGTTGGTGAATGAACAGATTCGTGAAAATAATGATGTGCAAACCCGCATTATGTCATACGACGATGCTATAGCAGCCGGGGCGATCGCCCTGTTCGGCGAGAAATATGGTAATGAGGTACGGGTGCTCAGTATGGGTGACTTTTCCACCGAACTATGCGGTGGTACCCATGTGAAACGCGCCGGTGATATCGGATTGTTCAAGATCGTTTCAGAGACAGGGGTTGCATCCGGGATACGCCGGATTGAGGCTATTACCGGAGAGCGTGCCCTGGGATGGATCGAGCAAAGTGAGCGACAACTGTCACTTATCGCGGAAGCGGTAAAGGGTGGTCGTGACGACGTCGGCGATAAGGTACTGCAAATGCAGGAGCGTAACCGTCAGCTCGAAAAGGAAATCGAAAGGATGAAGGCAAAACTGGCCAGCAGCGCGGGGAGCGATCTGGCATCACAGGCACTCGAGGTCAATGGTACACGGGTGCTGGCAGCAAAACTGGATGGTGCCGATCCCAAATCATTGCGTGATACCGTCGATCAACTCAAGAACAAACTGGGTACGGCGGTCATCGTGCTGGCGACCGTCAAGGATGACAAGGTCAACCTGGTTGCCGGAGTGACAAAGGATCGCGTCGATCAGATCAAGGCCTCGGAACTGGCTAATCTCATTGCCCAGCAGGTGGGTGGCAAGGGAGGGGGGCGGCCCGATATGGCCCAGGCCGGAGGAAATGAACCCGCGGGTCTCGACTCCGCGCTCGCCAAGGTGCCGGAATGGGTACAGCAACAACTCATCTGAATCAACGTACAAGATTGATAATAATAAATGGCATTGATAGTTCAAAAATACGGTGGGACCTCTGTCGCCAATCCTGAACGCATCAGGCGTGTCGCCGAAAAGATCATAGCGTCGCGCGGCCTCGATCACCGTCTGGTTGTGGTGGTATCTGCGATGAGCGGCGAGACTGACCGGCTGATCTCTTTGGCCAGATCGATCACTTCCCGCCCGAAGCCGCGCGAACTGGATGTGCTGTTGTCGACGGGTGAGCAGGTGACCATTGCCCTGTTGAGTATTACGCTGGAAGCACTCGGTTGTCCTGCCCATTCCTATACCGGTGCACAGGTTCATATCCGCACTGACAGTACCCACAACAAGGCACGCATCATGGAAATCGATGCGGCGCGTGTTCACAGAGATCTGGATGATGGGTGCGTGGTGGTGGTGGCCGGCTTCCAGGGTGTGGATGAATCCGGCAATATTACCACCCTGGGAAGGGGAGGGTCGGATACCACGGCGGTGGCACTGGCGGCGGCATTGAAAGCCGATGAATGCCAGATATTTACCGATGTCAAGGGTGTCTACACCACGGATCCGCGTGTAGTCGCTGAAGCCCGCCTGCTGGACAGGATTACCTATGAAGAGATGCTGGAGATGGCAAGCCTTGGCGCCAAGGTGCTGCAGATTCGTTCTGTGGAATTCGCCAGTAAATATAATGTGCCGTTACGTGTATTATCCTCGTTCGAGGAGGGTGATGGCACTCTGATTACCAGTGAGGAAGAAGGGATGGAGCAAGCAATAATTTCTGGAATTGCATTCAATCGTGATGAGGCGAAGCTAACCATACTGGGTGTGCCAGATCAACCGGGAATTGCCTCACAAATTCTCAGTCCGGTTGCAGATGCCGACATAGAGGTCGATATGATCGTACAGAACGTGGCACAGGATGCAACCACGGATTTTACATTTACGGTGCATCGTAATGATTACGACAGGGCGCTGGATATTTTACAGAATATTGCAAAAAAAATGGGTGCTCGTGAAGTGGCAGGTGATGACAAGATCGTAAAGATTTCAATTGTTGGGGTGGGTATGCGCTCACATGCCGGTATCGCCAGCACCATGTTCAAAACTCTGGCCAAGGAGGGTATCAACATCCGTATGATCTCGACTTCCGAGATCAAGATCTCTGTTGTAGTGGATGAGAAATATCTTGAATTGGCTGTCAGGTCACTGCATGACGCCTTTGACCTTGCCCATCAGTGACATCCTGAGACGTTTGTAAGGATAGTGATCTGTTCTTTATAAATACAGGATAAACAATCAGTTAAAGACTCCATATAGTTTTTGAGAGAGACGCCGATAAACCCAAAGAAGTTTAGGGAAGTTGGTTATCAAAAACTTATACCAGGCAGTTGGTATATCGGTAAGGAGACGAATGATGCTGATTTTAACACGGCGAGTGGGTGAGACACTGATGATTGGCGATGACGTAACAGTGACTGTACTGGGTGTTCGCGGTAATCAGGTTCGTATAGGTGTTAATGCCCCTAAGGAAGTTACCGTACATCGCGAAGAGATTTATGATCGCATTCAAAAAGAGAAAGAAGAAGGCAAAAAGGCCGTTTAGTCTATTATCAAATCTCCAGTTTTCTCTTCTATCGTAAACGATACCTTTTGCGTATAAAATCCTTATTAGGTATCCTTGCCTGCCTGGACTTGGCTGTATTATCAGGCAGGTGGATACTATCTCACGCCCATTTTACTAATCGAATGATCCAGCGTGTGATTTGATCACCGAATAGCCTGGTCAATTCGGCTGGATGCGGTTTGAAACATTCAAGCCTTCTGAAGTATTCTAGGTCCAGCAACTCTGTCCTCATTGAGAGAAAATAGTGGGTCGTAGCGATTTTACGCGACCAAAAACGCAATCCTGTGGTATAAGTTTATTAGTCGAACATCCTGACATAGTTATTAAAGGAGAGATGGCCGAGTTGGCTGAAGGCGCTCCCCTGCTAAGGGAGTATGGGGTTAATAGCTCCATCGAGGGTTCGAATCCCTCTCTCTCCGCCATCATCATTTGTATGAACCCGAAGGGCTCAGTCAAATGCTGTTAGTGAAGCTGGATTCGAACCCTCGAACTAAATCGATGGGTTGATGCAGGCCATCCCTGGCCTGCATCCTGACGGAGGTACTGTGTACGTCCCGATTCACTCCCGGTGAACGGTCAATGACTGAGCGTACGAAGTGTGCGAAAGATTATGCCGCAATAAACAAGATAATAAATAGTGTCTATACGTGATAAAATAAATATACGATGCAGTATCTTGACATAAGCTGAAATACCGACATTCTACAATCTTCGGTTTCTATTATATCGATTGCGCCCGTAGCTCAGTTGGATAGAGTACCTGGCTACGAACCAGGCGGTCGGGAGTTCGAATCTCTCCGGGC
>CAZSAK010000021.1:0-26086 GCA_964605155.1 uncultured Chromatiaceae bacterium
TGTAAACCTGCAAAGGCCACTGGCCCTTGGCATTGATGGACACGAGGCACCAATTTTCCTGATCCGCAACCCAAAGGCAGTGAGACGATTTTTCTGCTAAACTATCTTTTTTATGTCTGTCCTGTATGTCATTCCCCAGTATGTCTGCCTTAGTCACACTCGATGATCTGTCGCTGGAATTCGGTGATCAGCCGATCCTGCGCCATGCCAGCCTGATACTGGAACCAAACGAGCGCGTGTGCCTGATCGGGCGCAACGGCGCCGGTAAATCGACCCTGCTCAGAATGATCATGGGCGAACAGCAGCCGGATAGCGGCGAGATACGTTACAAACACGCCCTGCGCATCAGCCAGTTGTCCCAGGCCCTGCCGGACGAACTCGATGCATCGGTGCATGCATTCGTTGCCGGTGGACTTGCGCATCTGGGACAGCTGATCGTTGAGTACGAACGGCAGTCGCAGAACACACTCGACAAACAAGGCCTCAGGGAACTCGAGGACCTGCAACACCGCATCGAGGCCGAGGGCGGCTGGAACCTGGACCAGCGAGTCGCTGCGGTATTGACCGAACTCGACCTGCCCGGTGAAAAAAAACTCCGTGAACTCTCCGGTGGCTGGCAACGGCGAGTCGGTCTTGCACGCGCCATCGTCTCCAATCCGGAATTGTTGTTACTCGATGAACCGACCAACCATCTCGACCTGGTTTCCATCCAGTGGCTGGAAGACCGGATCCGCAATTATCCCGGCAGCGTGTTGTTCATCACCCATGACCGCGCCTTCTTGCAACGGCTGGCGACGCGTATCGTCGAGCTGGACCGCACCCGACTGACGAGCTGGCCCGGAGATTACCATAATTTTCTGCGACGCAAGGAAGAAGCACTGCACGCCGAGGAACTCGATAAGGCACGGTTCGAAAAGAAACTGAATGAGGAAGAAAGCTGGATACGCCAGGGCATCAAGGCACGACGTACCCGTAATGAAGGTCGCGTGCGCGCACTTCTCGCCCTGCGAGAGGAATATGCCGAACGTCAAAAGTTAAAGAAACCCGGCAAGGCGCGTATCCATATTGAGCAATCCGAAGAGGAATCGGGACGCAAGGTCATAGAGCTACATAACGTCAGTTATGCTTACGGCGATGAACAACTGATCAACCACCTGTCGTTAAAGGTCATGCGCGGTGATCGCATCGGACTTATCGGCAATAACGGTGTTGGCAAGAGTACCCTGTTGAAGATCATGCTTGGCCTGTTGGAACCCCAAAGCGGCACGGTAAAACTCGGTACCAACCTGGATATCGGTTACTTCGACCAGATGCGACGTGAACTGGACCCGGACAAGACCATCGCCGAGGTGGTCGGCGACGGCCGTGATTATATCCAGCTCAATGGCAAGGACCGCCATGTCATCGGGTATCTGCGCGGTTTTCTTTTCAGCGCCAAGCGTGCCATGACACCCATAAAGGCCCTGTCCGGTGGCGAGCGCAATCGTGTCATACTGGCGCGACTGTTCACACGCCCCTCCAATCTATTGGTGCTCGATGAACCAACCAATGACCTGGATATCGAGACCCTGGAGGTCCTGGAGGCCCGCCTGGTGGAATACCAGGGAACCCTGATCGTCGTCAGCCATGACCGCGAATTCCTCGATAATGTCATCACCAGTACGCTGGTCTTCGAGGCGGGAGGCAAGATCATGCGTCATGCCGGGGGTTACAGCGACTGGCTGCGCAAGGGCAGACATCTGGCCGAAAAGGAAAACCCCAACCCCAAACCTGCTGCTACGGCAACAGCCGCCAAACCGTCACCGGTCCCGCAACGCAAAAAACTCAGTTATAAGGAACAACGCGAACTCGATCAATTGCCGCACCGTATCGAGACACTGGAATCGGAGATCGCCGTTCTGCAAGAACAGATCAACGATCCGGATTTCTATTCACAGCCGTTTGATAACATACAACCGGTGCTCGATGAATTAGAGGCCAGGCAACAGACACTGGACACCATTCTCGAACGCTGGGCCGAGCTGGAGGATTGATCACCGATTAGATTCTTAAGGGCTATGCCGACAGGCCTTCCTCAGACAACAGGGCTTTTTCAGCCTTCTGCCGACCGATCTCGATCAGATCCCGGGCCCGGTAAAATTCATAAAAGCTGCAGGTATCCCGTGGAATTTCTATAAGAATATCCGGCGAAAATGATTTAAGCTGTTCACTGATTATTGTGTTTTCCATAATGCCCATCGATTTTACGAAAATATCGAACACCCCCACCGTGTCTTCAGACTGGCTTCCCAGGCGGGATTTGAGGTCGTCGATAAATTGAGTAATGCGGCGATGATAGGGTGTATTGGCGGGTTGACTGCTGGGCGCCTGTACCGGCCTCGGCATGATTTTGGAATCCGGCTTGCCATTCAATGTAACCACAACAGTCAGATCGTTTTCGGTATCCCGTATTGCGGAGATTGGCAGTGGATTGCTTAAGCCGCCATCAAGGTACACCCGTCCATTATATTTATACGGCGTAAAAATGGTGGGGATGGAGATGGAGGCGCGAATCGCATCGAATAACGGACCCTGGCTAAACCTGACCTCTTTTTCGGCCTCAAGGTCGGTGGCAACCGCGATAAACCGGATCGGCAGGTCTTCGATATTGGCATCTCCAATCAAGGTCTTCAACACTTCCATAATCCTGTCGCCCTTGATCAGGCCATTGCGTACAAACGACAGATCGAGTAAACGTACAACATCTGCTCGCCGCAATTCCGACACCCAGCGGGTATAGACATCGAGCTTGCCCATGGCATATATCCCGCCGATCAGGGCACCCATGGATGAACCGGCAATGGCCTTGATCTCATAACCGCGACTGACAAGCTCATTGATCACACCGATATGCGCCAGTCCACGTGCGCCCCCGCTGCCCAGTATCAAGGAGACAGTTTTCTTGCCCGACATCACAACACTATACCGGCTCCCTGAACCAGCCTCCATCTATCTGAAAATTAAATAATGTTCTTTTGAACCAAATCGCGTATAATCTGTCTCACTTGATGTTCGCGGGTTTTTTTGGCCGTTTAACCGAAGATACCAAACGGACGGAAGTAAATGTATAGTTATTGACCGGTAGTATGCCTGACTGACATTGAATGTCGGAATCATTACATCCTCCCAGTAAATCTCAATACACATTATCAATTTTTTTAAAGGTAAATATTACATGAATACAGGTACAGTAAAGTGGTTTGACGCCTCCAAAGGCTTTGGTTTTATCTCGCCAGAAGATGGCAGCAAGGATGTATTCGTACATCACTCCGCGATCAAAAGCGATGGTTATGCAACCCTGAATGAAGGTCAACGCGTCAGCTTTGACATTCAGCAAGGGGCAAAAGGCCCGTCAGCCGCGAACGTCGTCACCGTATAACGTTACAAGCGTTATAAAGGTGATACGGAACAAACCCCGCTCAGGCGGGGTTTGTTTTTTCTATTTCAGAGAATTATCTAAAGATCAGGCGAGCCGTAGCTGTACAAGCGAGGCACGCGAGTCACCGCCACTGATATCGGGGACTATACTCAATTCCAGTATTTCCATCCCGTCAAGATCGACAAAGTAATCCTCGAGTTCGCGGGTTACGGTCGGCGGACTGAAATTATACTGCTGGCGAACGATGTCCCGGTAGGACTCTCCTCCATCTGCAGACCAGCGTAACAGGAACTCCTGCGTACGCGCCTGTTCATCTTCCTGAAACAGCACCTGGATTCGCCTGATCCTGTGCGGTTTGTCAAACAACAGCCGGATCGTTTGCTTGCCCTGCAGTTGTGAACGCCAGCCTTTACCCGCGTTTGCAAGCAGCGCCGATTCTATCGGATGCTCAACATCCTCGGAGGTCAGCTCCACCTGTACCAACTGGTCCAGGTCCAACCATTCCGGTTCGGGTGTGCGGGTCTCTTGTAATTCACCGCGCATAATCTGTTTACGCATATGCTGTCCCTCTGTTGTAATACACATCATAATGCCATGGTACAGATTAACATCACACAGTCGCCACTGTGTAGAGATCTGAACCGAATATCGAATACAACCTGAATAAGATCGAATCTGTCCTGCATAAATACCAGTCGCCTGTTTTCAGGGAATATATGATCAGCTATAATTTGGTCATATATATCAGGTCAAATAGCCGTATCAGGGAAGACTACGGAAACCGTTTCAAGCTTGGGTCGTTGCCTGGAGGTATCCACATGTTTTACCCTGCCCGTATCGTTCATTATCTGCTGATTGCAGCCATTTCCCTTTCGCTCACCGCCTGTGGCGGCGGTTCGAGCCATACCTCTGACAGCCAGGCAACCGGCAGCGGCAGCGTTGCGCTGTTGTTTACGGACGGTCCCACCGACACATTCGATGCCATCCATGTAACGATCACGCGTATCGAGCTGATCAGCGATGTTGCCGCGCCGGTGGAGCTCTTCTCCGGCGATAAAACGATCAACCTGCTGGATCTTGCAAATCACTCCGACCTGTTCAGTTATACCAGCAACGTACCCGCGATGGCTTACAGCAAGATAAGACTGTTCGTCAGCAATATTGAGCTGGTCAGAAATGACGCCGACGGTAATGTCATCGAAACCATCACACCGAAGCTGCCCGGTAACGGCAAAATCGACCTCAATCCCCAGGGCGATCTGCTGGTAACATCAGGCCAGACGCTGTCTCTCGAGATGGACATGGATGCAGATAAGTCCATCCATATTACAACGCTCGGCAACGGCGGCTATATCTTCCGGCCGGTCATCTTCATCAAGCGCCTGGTGAATGCCCTTGACGGCAAGGTGATACGCCTGGCCGGCGAGATCACCAACCTGGATCTTCAGACGCAGATGTTCAGGTTATGCAGGACCTCCATCGCTCAACAGGCGTTGGTATCTACAGGCGATAACGACCCGGTGAGTATGTCAGTTGATGATACCAACGACTCGAAATGGTGTCCGCTGGTGCATGTAACAGACACCACCGTCTTGTACGGTCCGGATGGAGAACCGCTGACACTCGGGGACCTTGAAGAAGGCACCCAGGCAACGGTATTCGGCCGCATCAATCTGAATATCGGCAATGATGAAAAACCGGCCCTGGATGCATTGACCGTGCTCGTTGGCCCGGCTGGGACATTTACCAAGTATGAAGGAAGCGTTGCATCATCTGTCGATGAATCGACCAATCGTTTCGAACTGGAACTCGCGACTGGTCAGGGCATTGACACCGGCAATCCGGTCCCCGTTCAATTACAGTCGGGTACGATCATCCTGTCGAGGAACGGTAACGTACTCGATCCATCAATCATTGAGACAGGACAGACCATTAAGGTAATCGGCAGCTTGAACCTGTCGGATGCGGAGCCGGACTTTATCAATGCCGCCATGGTGTTTGTTGATGTAGATGGGGCCAATATCAAGCTCTCCGGGACTATCTCGGCGATCACATCTACCCTCGATGGATTCACCCTTAATTCTGACAGCGTCGGGGACCGCTGCGTCACGCTGACCAGCAATACCGACATCTTCCTGATCAGCGATGCCGGCAGCAGCTTAACGAGTGAGCAAATCGGTGCCGCCGATCTGCTGGAGGGACAGCGTGCAGATGTCTACGGGCAGTATAATCTTGAGGGTTGCCTGGCTGCCGATAACATCCTCGCCGGCGCACTCTGATGTTCCTGTAACAACCACGGGAATCCTGTGCATCCAGGTGGGAATAATCCCTTTGTATTACAGCTTTCGCAACAACTTGTCCTGATAGCGCCGCTCGACTGCAAGGTCGATCCCGTCGCCGCGATAGTGTGACAACTGCATCCTCAGGCAACTCAAGCGTCGTTCGGCCCTGTCGCGTTCTCCGCCGTCGCGTACACAGGACAGCAATTGTTCCACCTCGCGAATCTCTCTCACCAGTTGCAACTCCGGCGGCAGAAAGCCGGCATTTTTCAACAGCCGGAATCCCGCCCGCAGTTCCTCCGGCACCAGCGCATCATCCTGCAAAGCGAGCGGTTTGCCAGCACCCGGCAGATCATCGAACTCCCCACGCTCCCGGGCCTGCTGTATATGGTGTTCAGCAAGTTGATCGATTAAAAACATAAATCAGAACTGGATACAGGTTGTTTTTCAGCTGCAATTTTAACCTGTTTTCAGTTGAAAATAGACGACATGTAACTGTTCATCCGTGTCGTTGCATGCATCGCCTTGTGACAAGTCTCCGGCTATATCAACGACTTATCAATTCTTATTGAAATAGACACGACATCCGACTCATAATGATCAGACTGCTACAGAAGAACCAATCCACTCCATATCTGTATCCGATACCTCTCATAATTTAGGAGTAACTCATGTCTACAATCAAGCAGCTGTTTATCGCAAGTCTGTTAATGACAGTCCTGGCCCCTCTCACTCAGGCGGGCGCCGATGAGGACATCAAGGACGTCATCGCCGACGCCATTGCCAATCCCACGCGACCCGATTCCGACAGACAACAGGACGCAGACAGAAAATCGCTCGAGGTGCTGACATTCGCGGGCGTCAAACCCGGCGACAAGGTCGCGGATTTTATCCCCGGCAGGGGTTATGTGACCCGACTGTTTTCAAAGATCGTCGGCAAAGACGGCCATGTCTATGCCGTTGTACCGACAGAATTACGCAAGGACTCGGACAAGGCGGTAAAGGAGATCGCCGCTGATCCGGAATACCCGAATGTCAGCGTGTTACGGATGCCTGTCAATGAATTCAGTGCACCTGAAAAGCTCGATATGGTGTGGACGTCGATGAACTACCATGACCTGCACCTCGACTTTTTCGGACCGGCCGATATGAGTAAACTCAACAAGGCCATCTATGACGCCCTCAAGCCGGGCGGTATCTACCTGGTACTCGATCACGCCGCTGAAAAAGGCTCCGGTACCCGTGATAGCGGAACCCTGCACCGCATCGATCCGGAACTGGTCAAAAAGGAAGTGCTGGCAGCGGGTTTCGAACTGGATGCACAATCCGACGTACTGAACAACCCGAACGACGATCATACACTCAAGGTCTTCGATCCCGATATCCGCGGCAAGACCGACAAGTTCGTTTTCAGGTTTCGCAAGCCATCGGGCGCGATGTAATCCTTGCAATGCTGTAAGGCATTCATAAATGCACCGCGTCAGAGGGAACGCGGTGCGTATAACGATCTACAAGCCGGCCGGTTATTACTGGTTATAGATACGAACCTGATAATCCCGGCCAGGGAGTACTCAATCCTCCTTCTTGACGGTGCCGTTCACGAAGGTGATATCGATACCGATCAGGCGGTTGATAAATCCAAATAACGAAGTCACATCGGTAGGCGTTGAGTTGATGGTCTTGACTTCACTGCCTTCCGGAACCTGCTCCAGGGCCCTTTTCTGGGTATCCCCTCCCGGAATCTGGAAAAACAGGATATTGAAATTTTCCGCGTGGGCGGAGTAGGCCTGGTCGTTTGTACGCACACCGGCGCAGGCGGTCAGGCCAATCAATGCAACCATTAATAAGAAGTTCCTGAACATGACAGATCTCCTGTTGTGACTATTATTATCCATCGCCAATCGGGTCTAAAACCCGGGTCGCATCTGTTACCCGCAAACAACCTGTATAACAGGCACCCCTGACACGGGGGTCCCGGAACTATATCAGAAGCACGTCGTGTTTAAGAAGTGAATTCTGTCAGCGCCTCTGCAATCCTCACCATCGCGAAGGTATCCAGGCGGCAATACTCACGTAAATCATGTATTAAGGCGGCTCGCTTGCCTTTCTCTAATGACCCGTTGATGATCTCGAGATATGCTGCCTGTGCCTGTGTGCCATCCTGGACCTGCCCGACCTGGGCGTAATCGAGTTCCGGGGCCAGGCACGGCAGAACGTTCTTGATCGACCACGAGCCCTTCATATCGGGATGGTAATAGTATTTCCTGACTACCGGTAACAGATCGAACACCCTCTCATTCAATGCGAGCAAAGGTCCGGACAGATCGGGAAACCGGTCGGCCAGCTCCCTGATGATGCGTTTCTCGAATGCCTGGTTATATACCATGATCGCCCCTGTCGATCCGCACACCGCGATCAACGACTCGGCAAACCTGCGACGCGGATCATCACCACTGGTATCCAGGAACTCCTCATGCTGCAAAGTGCCGTCCTCGTGCTGGATGTGACAGGACCACTGAAAGGGTAACTGCTGGTAAGGACGCGTACCCTGCCAGATCGGGATCGCGAACTGGATACATTCAAAATCCAGGTAACATCGCGGGCAGGCCAATTGATCCAGGATAGCGTTCGCACCCGGCAGGTACTCCGCCTCGCCTGCAATGGTAACGCGGCGAACCCGCAGGTGCGTCTCGCTGTTGAGTGTGTCATACGGGATATCACGGATATCATAGATACCCTGCCGGATCAGCTTGGTTGTCACCTGGGCACCGTTGGGCAACCAGGCGACCGGATAGACGGCGTCATGCGACGTACAATATGGCTTGTATTCACACTCATAGGGCTTGTTGCAGTGGCTGCCGATATGACGTTCCGGTTGCGGACCCGTGATCACCTCCTTTAACTGGTCGATGGCCCCGGTAATGAACCACAGATGGTTGCGCACTCGTTCGGTGACATCCTCCTGAATAAACAGGCCCTGGTAATCCCCGTTACCCTGATACACAAACGCCTTGTTGATGTGCATGTGCTTGACCCTATTAACAGGAATACCTGCCTGTCCCAGCACGAATGCCTGGATCGCGATGTCATCGATATGATCATCCTTGACCTCGGCCGATGCCTTGACCTCGATCAGATTCCACCTGTCCCCGCGACGTTCGAGGATATCGACGAATACCTCGATGTCACCGGCCTGAAACCCCGCCTCGAAGATCGCCGGGATGGATGTATCATCAAGCAGTGCCCTTGTCTGGGCAAAGGGATCGGCATCCGGTCTCCGGCGCTGAACCAATACGCCGCCCGGGTATGCCAGGCGGGCATGTTCGCCCACCACCCTGCCCGTCACAATGGCGGGTGATTCCCTGAACGTCGCGAGCTCGGGATGATGAATCAGAAGATGTAGGTGTTTCCTGCATTGCAGGCCGGCCAGCAAACTGGTTTTGCTGAGATGCATCGCGGATGAAGTCGCTATAAAAGAAAAAGGGATCGTCCTGATCCCTTTTTTAAAGCAGTGAAATTCTTACCGGCCCCCGCTATCACCTTTCTTGACATAATAGGTGACGTGATCGCATAGGGCGATGATGGCTGTATCTCGATCCTTGAAAGGGCCGACAGGTTCACGGTTACGGTTATAGAAAAACCAGCTTTCATTTTCCCCGATGAAAGAGTGATAAAACAAACGCTCGGTACGAAACATGGATGGTCTAAAAGTAGGTATAGATATATTCATGACACTACCCCTTAATTCATGTCACTGAGGTAATATTATACCCTAAATAGCCTTGAACCGGGTAAAAGAACAAACACACCATCTGTTTTAAAACAGGATCAATGAATAATCGATTGTATTTGATCTATTACTCTAACATAGAGGTATAGACGGGATATTTTACAACTTTAAGGTCGATTATATGTGCGTAAACAGGTCCTGTTTGAACAAACCGTTGTTGATTGAATGGTTTAAAAAAGCCCTGTCATTTACGTCATTCGACGCTACTGCTTCAACCTGATCCGCAAGCTGCCCTGCTTCACTTCTATCTGTTCCACACCATCACTCATGGCCTGCCAGAAACCGCCGGCCTCACCAAATTCCTGGACGAGATCCCTGTTTTTCATGTTTCCCAACCAGGCGTTGGGCAGCGGTACACCCCACAGGCTCACCCCTTTCAATACCGCGCGGGGCCTGCCGTCGGAGATCATCAATTCCATGCCTGCGGTCACCTTTACAGTATTACCACCCACAAGAGGGAGGTCCGGATCCAGGTCGATCAGCAATCTGGCGCTGGCAAGATTATCCGCGAGGTCAATCGCCAGCTTACTGGCGAGATCCGTGTTCCTTGCCAACATGGCATTGAGCTCTTTTTCGGTAAAGACGATTTCACGACTGGCGCCTTCTTCACTGTAGGGTTCCGGCTGTACGGCTTGCCGGGCGTTGGAACGTGAACCGGCATTCAGGCGTTCCAGCTTTTGCGTCAATTGCTGTTGCTCCTGTTGATTCAATGTTACCGGGGTAAACGCATCTGGAAACAATACAGATGTCATCAGCCAGTACGCGACAATCAAGGTAAGCATGATCGTGATAACCACGATGCCAAAGGTGCGCCAGCCATTGCCGGCGCGCGTGACAGGGTCCTGATGGGATAAGGGGTCCTTCACTGGATTCGCGCGCTCCTGATCTTCGCTAATGCGTCACCTGGTGACTGATAGCCTGGCGATAGAAAGGTTGGGAAAAAACTTACAGGCATATTTGATAATAGATCCCATTTGAGAGACATGACCAGAAGGTAGTATTGCCGAACTTATTTTACCTCGATTCTTTCCCGGTTAAACCAGATTTCCAGGTGCTATCTTCTAATTATCCAGAGTCTCCGGATGAAACGGAATGATTCCTGTCTGACCCAACGGGTATGTAACAAAGGTAGATTCACGCAATACCCTTGCCGCCTCTTGCAGCCGTTGTGGTGGTTCGTCGACAGGCTCCGCGGTCAGCGGGAATGTGCCCCAGTGGATGCCAAGCGAATATTTCGAGTGAATATCATTATGTACCTGGACCGCCTCTTCAGGATTCACGTGCATGTCCTTCATGAACCAGCGCGGGTCGTAACCCCCCACCGGGATCAGGGCGAAGTCAAAAGGCCCGCATCGTTCGCCGATCCCGGTGAAGATCCTGTCATTGTAGCCGGTATCACCGGCAAACCAGAACTTGAAGCCTCCGATCTGAACCGACCAGGAGGCCCACAGGGACTCGTATCGATCGGTCAGGCCGCGTCCGCTCCAATGCTGGGACGGCGTTGCAGTCACCATGGCGCCCGCGACCGCGTGAGTATCCCACCAGTCGAATTCGATCACATTATTCACACCCAGATCCGCAAACCATTTCTTAAGCCCGAGTGGCACCAACCAGGTCGTGCGATCGCCGAGTGTCCTGACTGTGTGTTTATCAAGGTGGTCATAGTGATTGTGGGAGATCAACACAAAATCGATCGCCGGTAACCGGTCGATCTGCATCGAGGGCGGCGTGGCACGCTTGGGTCCCATAAAGGTAAACGGTGAAGCACGTTCAGAAAACTGCGGATCGGAAAGTACATTGACACCCTGGTATTGCACCAGTGTTGTCGCATGGCCGATCCAGGTGACCTGGGGCTGCACCCCGGGATGGTTGATCCTGTCAAGCGATGTCTCTACCCTCGGCACACGCCCTGCGGTAGCTTCGTAATCAGGCCATTCCTCGTCACCGAAATAGCGCATGCGTAGAAAGGTGAAAAAGCTGCGCTTCGGGGGACCAAGATAGAGATTGCGAAAACCGTTATCGGCGTGATGTTGAGGCATGGTTTCGTCAGTTCGTGTCATGTCTGTATAACATGCGGCGAGTGATACAGAACACGTTACAAGGAATAATGTCAAGAGGGCTGTTGATAGCGAGGGTCTGATTATATGTCTTTTTTCCTTGACCGTGTATCCGGTCTTCATAACCTGAAAAGATTGACCTGTACCTATTATAACAGTCGCCACCGCTTCCGCCCCTCTGGTAAAAAATGATCGTATTATAATCCGTATAAACAGTGTTTAAACGGCTTGTGCAGAGTCGAAAGCGTTATCCCGATGCCTTGTCGCCGGCATCGGACAATGCAATGCGGCGGCGATCGCACGGATCACATCCAGCTCCTGGCTGCTAACGTGATGATCATCGCTTACAGCCATAAAACAGGCCTCGATGAGGCGTTGCTTGTCCATCGGCAGCAGCCGATCCAGCTGTTTCAGTGCATTATCAATGGTATTAAAGGGCAGACTTGTGGTGGGATACATGTCACCCGCTTCTATGTTCAGGTATCTCACAGCACGCTCAAATCCATGTTTCATCGTGGTTGAATCCGCCTCCTCGACCTGCGCCAGCATTGACATCATCACCTTGACCTGAATAGAGAGTTGATGCAGCTTGCGATGCCGGCCTGTCGATAGTCGGCCCTCGGGCGCGTCCAGGCTATTGTTGATCAGTGTACTCAGGCACCATTCGAACAGGCTGACATACTGGTCAAAGCGGATCAACAGATTCATGACACGCTGAAAGCGGGCCTTCTGTGGTTGCGAACAGGACTGCAATGTGGGAATCGCCAGTCCAACCAGCGACAAATAGTATTCCCTCCCGATGACTTTCAAAATTGTATGCAGACTGGTGAGCTTGTGATCGACACCCGGTTCGGCCTGCGCCTTGATCAGATCACACTGTCTGTCTTGAACGGCCTTGTCTTCACTCAACAGCAAGGCGTAAATCAGGGCGCGGGCATGGTAGGGATCGCGCGCGGCGTCCTTGAGCGCGGCCGGTATACTTTCCAGCAAGCCCCTGGCATGGACAACATTCCCGGCATCGATATCCTTGAACGAGTGTAGTTGCGAGATCGCATCGGCTGCTGCAATCGCCATGACCGGGCGTAATTTCTGTTGCTTTTCCTTGCGCCCGTCGACCAGTTCCTCGGTCATGACCTTTTCAGTGAATGTAGTCGCAACCTTTGGAAATTGACCATCCCAACGAGGATCGATGCGCAGGATACGATCCCGCAAGGGTGGATGTGTGGCAAACAGCGACTGGGGGAAAGGCACTGCACTGCTGGCGAAGAAAAAATGACTAAACTCGGGCACGCGAGGATGCAGCAGTTTCGAGCCGTACACATAACCACCGATCGTTTTCAGCGCCGTCGCGATACCATCGGGATTGCGCGTAAACTGCACTGCCGATGCATCGGCAAGATATTCGCGCTGTCGATTGATTGTCGCCTTGATCAGGCTGCCAAAAAAGGTACCACCGATTCCGATGGCCATCAGTCCCGCACTCAATGTCAGGAGACCCAACCCGGCATTGCCGCGTATTTCAACGCGTGAGGCACGGCGATAGGACATAAAACGAAACATGCGTGCACCGATCAGGCCCAGTAACAGGATCCCGTTGAGGATACTGGCGATCCTGATGTTAAGACGCATATCACCGTTGAGGATGTGACTGAACTCATGCGCAACCACCCCTTGCAGGGCATCCCGGTCCAACGCCTCGAGCAGCCCCTGAGTAACACATACCACCGCATCATCGGTACTCAGCCCGGCAGCAAAGGCGTTAACCCCTCGCTCATTCCCCAGGATATAGACCGACGGCACGGGTACGCCGGATGCGATTGCCATCTCTTCCACCACGTTCAACAGGCGCCTTTGGGCAGGATCATCCGTGTTTTGCGGCACAAGCCGTGCGCTCAACATATCGGCTACCATGTGCCCGCCGGCACTCATCTGATAGATTTTGTAGAGTGATCCGGCAGCCACGACGAGGAGAACACCGATGACGATGCTGACATGGAAGCCCGGATCCAGGCTGGCCGCATAGGCCAACAAACCCTGATGGGTATCCACGGTATTGATGTACAGCACGAACACCAGCAACAATTCGGCCAAAACGATGAGGCTGATGATCGCCAGTATGAACAACACTACCAGCCGTACAGTAGACTTGCGTGCCTGGTCCTGCGCCTCGAAAAAGTTCACTACATGAATTCCAGGGAAAAATTAACGATTAACCGAATGAGACTTTGGGTGCCTCCTTGATGGCGGCCTTGTCATCAAACTCCAGCAGGGTGGCGTCCTCACGAAAACCGAACATATTTGCAAACATATTGGGCGGAAAGGATTGACGGTAGGAATTGAATGTCATGACCGAGTCGTTGAAGGACTGACGCGCAAACGCGACCCGGTTTTCCGTGCTGGTGAGTTCTTCACTGAGCTGTTGCATGTTCTCACTGGCCTTGAGATCGGGATAGGCCTCCATTACCACATTCAGGCGTCCCAGTGCGCTGGACAGAGCACCTTCGGCACCCATCAGGGACTTCATGGCCTCGGCGTTCGCAGGATCCGCTGCAGCGGTGCTCAGGCTGGACATTGCCGCATTCCTTGCCGCAATGACAGATTCGAGTGTTTCACGTTCATGTTTCAAATATCCCTTTGCGGTTTCCACCAGGTTGGGGATCAGATCATAACGGCGCTTGAGCTGCACATCGATCTGCGCAAAGGCGTTTTTGAAGCGGTTTTTGAGTGTCACCAGGCGGTTGTAAACAGTAACGATATAAAAGATCACTCCAAGTATAACCACCAGCGAGATCACACCAGTCATATCCATGTTTTTCACTCCTTTTGAAATGGTTCCGGGTCACCACAATTCCATTGCTGTCGACGGCAGCGCATGCGAATGATGCACATCATATACCAACTGCAGGACCAACAGATCCCTTTCATCGGCCGGATCCTTTATATCTCAATATAGTCCTATATCAGTGGCACCCGATTACGAATCAAACGCCTTATATCGTCTTTCGCATCCTGAGTAACAGGGAATGACAGGCCTTGTATAACAGCAGCTCCATATCCTTCTCGTCGTATAACGATCTTAGCCTGAATAACGTTCGCCAACTCATTAACCTGTTTATAAACTGACCCCAACCTGCCTTTTCCTGAACACTAAGCGTTGACTTTATCTTGCCTGTTTTCAGATAGCTGAGTCTTGCATTGACGGTAATGTGAGGGCGCCAGAATACGGGCGTCATCTCGGCATCGAGGATCTCCCCCGACTGATACTGGGGTATCATTACGTCCAGGACCAGATCAGTATCCCTGGGATCGTCTACTTGAGACGCAGGGGGAAGAATAAAGATCTCCTTGAGGTTATCCAGCAGGTGCGTATCCAGGTTCCGGGCCTGAAGGATATCCAGGCCTTCAAGGATCCTTTTTTCATCACCTTTCGGAACGATCACCAGGTTACCAAGGAAGACCCGCGGCTTTTCCTTTCTGAATAATCTCCTGAACACATTGATCCCTGACATTACCTGGCCATATTCAAACGATGGAACATGATAACATCCACTGGCATCCGACCTATCCCCGGCATTATGTAGCCGCGGGATGTATGACAGAACGCCCAAGAGATCAAAGATGGATAGTTCTATATATCAGTATTTGATATGACGGCATCAAGCCGAGGGTAAGGCGGGCATGTCCCAACACCAATGCAATGATCGAGGCCTGCATCGGTTATCGACTCATTACCGGTTTCTATACCAGCCAGCAGAACTCCGATAGGTGACACAGGAATCCGGAAGAATTCCTGCATCACCATAATAAATCAGCCCGGTACCGGCGGCCAAAGACCGAGCATCTATATCGGTAAAGACTTTTTCTTTGTAGCTGCCTGTTTCTTCGTCGCAAGTTTCTTGTTCGTTGCAGCCTTCACCTTCACCACAATCTCTTCTTCGTTGCGACCTTTTTCTTCGCTGCAACCTTTTTCTTCGCTGCGACCTTTTTCTTCGCTGCAACCTTTTTCTTTGGCGCCGCCTTCTTCTTCACAGCGACCTTTTTCTTGACAGCAACCTTTTTCTTTACCGAGATCTTTTTCTTCGTCACGCCTCGATGTGATCCGTAAGTCGCGTATGACGGAACAGACGTCAACGACATCACAACAGGCGGCACATAGGCCATCTTTCTTACGAATTTTCTTCTAGAGGTATTTACATCAGACGTATCATGCGCATCGCTCATATGACATCCCTCAAATAATAAAATGACTGAAAATAAAACGCATGAGGAATGGCCGAACTAACCATGCCCCCCTGATGTCTTCCATGATCGTTGTCGTTATGATGACTTTCGCGGCTATCTTTAATAAAACCTGGTTACCCACGATCTCCCTATATGACATTTAATACGCAATAATCACCGGAGTCAACGTAGCCGGTTTAGCCCTGATTGTATTCATCAGTTGTATGCATAATTTCTAATATAGTGTTTTTTTAAATTTCTCGATTACTTATCTGCATAAGCTATACCATTAAGATAACTTTCAGGTTACCCACCGGTAATTCATCAGGAATTTGCGATCACCTTGGCTATGCTGAATTGACCTGATGGTCACGGTTTTGCTTCACGAGAATGAGGTTGCCGGTTACCGCGGTTTGCGCTCAAAAAAGCGCCTGTCCCGTCGATACCCAAATCGTATGAAACAGATCAAGAAAATCATCAACCGTTACCGGTTTATATTGCGCTGGAGTCTGCGTATCACGCTAGTCTGCCTGCTGGTCGATTTCGGTTACATCCTGGGCACGTTACCTGACTGGACCCACTTTGCCGACGGCCCCATCCAAAAATCAGCATTCATGATGGATTATGAATATCAGCGTGCAATGGATCACACGCTGCCACCACTACGATGGCAACCCGTAAGCCTGCATGATATATCCGGCAATATCGCGCATGCTGTCATCGCGGCCGAGGATTCCCACTTTTATAATCATAGCGGGATCGATACCGAGGCCTTCAAGGAGGCCTGGGAATACAACCTGAAGAAAGGACGCATCATCTATGGCGGCAGCACGATCTCCCAGCAGATGATCAAGAATTTCCTGTTGAGCCCTTCACGTAACCCACTGCGCAAATGGCATGAACTCTGGCTGACACTCTCACTTGAGAAAAACATCAGCAAGGATCGCATCCTTGAGGTCTATCTGAACATCGCCGAGTTCGGTGTCGGTATCTACGGCGTGGAGGCTGCCTGTCGATACTACTGGGATCAGCCGGCCAGGAATATTTCGATGGATCACGCCATCGAACTGGCCGCAACACTGAGTGCACCCAGAAAACACAATCCCGCTACTCGCACTGCGTATTTTCTGAAACAGGCCGCAAAAATAAAACGCAATATGGGATATCAGACAGGTCTTTGATTTTCACTCCTTCCCGATATAGACGTATGGCCGTTTGATCAATTACCACATGATAACCGTGACAGAATATGCGTAAAAACAGTCACTCAACAACCCGCTCACGCAGCACTTTTTAGAACCATTCTTATGTCTTAACCTATCCGGGCAATCATGGTTCATTTTCTCTATCTACCCCGCACCAGTGTCATACAAATTTAATAATCAATTCGTAATATTATTGTTATGAACTCAGACATATCCTGATTGTCATATTCACTACACACTCCTTAGAAGGTCTGTGGAAAGGAGGGTGATACCGGATACCGCTCACCTTACATCTGTCAAATCCACAGGGTATAAGTCATGGAACATCGCTACACTAGACGTATCAAAACATCACGGAATGTTGTCATATACGATCGGCGAGGCAACGACCTTAAGGGCGCGATTAAGAATGTGAATCGGGAAGGGATGTATATCCGGACTGACGCACAGCATATACGCAAAGGCGAGTCGCTGGACATAGAGCTTGTGCATGATTGCTGTATACGGGTATGTGTGGTACACGTCAATGACGAAGGTTTCGGCGTATTGATTGTTCCTCCGAGAGGTGACATAAAAATCGGAGCTTCCCCACCATATCCTCTTCCTGATTTATGCCGGACATGCCTTGAGACTGGCGTTTATTCATAATCAATCTTGGGGTGGGGAAGGTTGCGCGTACTTTCATAAAAAATCACACCCATGCAACAGTATAGGCGGTCACGAGCAGCCCCTGTGACTTTACCCTGTCTGCAAACCATTGCTGGTCACCACACCCACAACCAGACTGTCGTCAGTCCGCCGATCGCACTGGCCAGCAGCGGTAACCCGACACGTAGCCCGGCATCACTGCCGCCAAAGAAGGTGGCCATCCCGCCTTTGACGAGACTGTTCATAGCTGCGGCGATCACGATCCCGGTTACCGCAACTTGTAACATGAGCACATCCTGACTCATACGTGCCAGCGAAAGCGTAATGGCGTCCACGTCCGCGATACCCGAAGCGGCGGCAAGTGCCAGTACACCGGACTCACCGAACAGATTCTGCAGCACCTTACCGAGCAACATCACCAATGCCAGCAAGAGCCCGAAACCAATCGCCGTTTTCAACTCCAACGGGTTTCTCAGGGGCGATACGGCATCCTTACCTTTGTGTGCCATGGTTCGCCAATAGATCACAGCTGGTGCATAGGTCAATAGCGCCATCACTACCGCAGGCAGCAACAATTGATGAGCGATGTCGGGATTGACGATACCTGCGACCAATACCATGCGGGGATACATTGTCCCGCAGGCAAGCAGGATCCCCATGCTCAGCATCGATGTCATCGTCGTTTTGCTGCGCATCGTCCGTGAAAAATGCAGGGTAACAGCCGTGGAGGATGCCAAACCCCCGAACAAGCCCGTGAAGACTGTGCCCTGGCGTGGTCCGGCGATCTTGACGGCAAAATACCCGATGAAAGAAATTGCGGCAATCAGCACCACCATCCACCAGATCTCATAAGGGTTCAGGGCCTGCAACGGTCCGTATCCCTTGTCGGGAAGAATGGGTAACAGCACGACCGAGATCAGCAACATCTTGATGCCGGCGCGCACCTCTTCGGGCTCCAGGACGCTGACCCAATGGTGCAGCACAGGCTTGTAGCTCAGCAACAACGTCGTCACCACCGCAAACGCAGCGGCGATGGCCACTTCACCCATGGCCGCCAATGCGCCCAACACGAAGGTCAACAGGCCGGTGATCAGGCTGGTAATACCCATGTCGCCATCGCCCTGGCGCAGGTTGACCACGTAGACCGTTGTCAATGCACCTGCGAGCCCGATAAACGCCAGCCCCAGGATAAAGGAACCGAATTGCGTGGACAGTTGCGCCAGACCGCCGCCCAGCAACCCGATCAGGCCATAGGTGCGCACACCGGCGACCCGCTTGCCCTCCTGCACCGCGCGCTTCTGCCAGCCACGCTCGACGCCGATCAACAGGCCGATAGCCAGTGCCGCGCCGAGATTATAAAAGACATGTTGTTCTGAGTTCATACCGGGACGGAATCCACCGAGTAACCCTCACCGGAGATCATCATGTCCCACGAGGCGAAGCCAAATCAATCCTTCATGGAATAATCGCACTGATCATTTGTGTTGGGATGAATCAGGCAGGCTTGGGCGTGCAAAAATCCGCATTCCAAAACGAATGGTTAATTCCGTTTACTTCTTATAGTTCTTCCAGCAGCTCACTTGCAGAACGGCCGTCACGCCCCTCTGGATCCGTATTGACGGTCAGATCCAGATAACGACGGTATTCTATTTTATCACCCTCGCCGCGTGCGACCAGCGCAGCGGTGAAATAGGCCGCCGCCTTGAAACCGGGGGCCATCTCGTCAAAATTGCTGTCCTCCAGGATCTCGTGCAGCAATCTCTTCCCTCGATCATAGCGATTGAAAAAAGACGGGATATATATAAATGAGTTGGCCGCCACCAGCTGCGTATCCAGGCGTCTGTATGAAGGGACAACCTTACCATCAGACAGCATCTTAAGTGCGTGATCGATCTGCTCCAACCCTTCCTCGGTGAAGCGTTGCTTATTAATACCATTTTGCGCATCCCTGCCCTGCAAGGTGATGCTTGCGCCAAGATAGGCAACGTAAACAGGATCCTCAGGGTGACGTTGACTCAAAGACCTGAAACGTTGGATAGCGTTACGCACGGCATGCTTATCGCCATCGACCCCCTGCAGAAAAATATCGCGGGCTTCGGCGAGTTCGCTGTCGATATCAGCCGCCTGCAGCGGAGATATCGCGAGCAGTACAATACACAAACAGATCAACCTGGACATAAGCTGTTACCTCCATCCTCCAGCAAATTCAGTCACGTGCAATAGTATACATTCCCACGTGCGAGTATACACAAAAGTATTAATACTTTTTTCCTAGCCTATCACGATAATGTACTAGCCCAAATGGGCTAGTACATACATAGACATCGTGTAAGGTCCTTTAATGAATCAACCGCTTAACGGAAGATATTCGAGGAGGGATTTCGGCGCTGCGTAATCAGGCAACCGTTACCGCTAGACCGCCTAGAACTGCCTGCGCACCGTCGCGCCGAACAGCGGCGCGGTATCGAAACCGTGCCGGGCGATATCGTGGCCGCCACTGTCCTCGACCTGCAGCTCGCCATCGAATAACGAACCGCCGTAAAGATCGATGCTGACATCCGCGCCGACGCGTGTGGCCGCATGCAGAAAAACAACGATACCGCTTTCCTCACCGACTCCGCCCGGATAGGGACCGTCATCCGTCAGGCGAAAACGGACCCGCCGGTAGGCCGTACCGATTCCCAGCTCCCACTTCGGATTCAGCCGGTAGTTGATCTCGAGTCCTGCAGGTCCTGTCGGCCCGGCCGGCAGCGGGTTATTGAGACGCAGCGTATCGGTCAACTGCCATTCCACCGCCAGAAACGGAAATGCCTTCACATCCTCGAGCTGTTGGAACACACCCAGTCCGATCCCGAACCGGTGCTTCGGATCGTAGACCCGTGATCCCGACAGGATCGCGCCGTAGGTCAACGAGTCGCCCCAGTCCGCGTCGCGTTCACGCAAAAAATCCAGCGAGGGTATCAGCATGTACGTCCAACCCGTATCATTTCGCACGATCACGGGCGCACTCAACCCGATACGTTCAACATCGCCCCACGGTTTTGTGACACCGAAGGCATTGGCATCACTGAAGCGGTTGTCATAGATTGAATAGTTGAACGAAATACCCGCCAATGTCTGCGAACTCACCGGCCGCATCGTACCGATACCCAGCGTCAGTACCCGTGAGGAGTAACTGCCGCCACCGTCGATATCGGTGCTGGCGAGGTACACCGGCGTGAGTGACACTGAATTACGCGCACCGCCTGGCGGACCTTCAGTTGCTGCGGCATTTACGGACAACCAACCCAAAGCAATAAAGAGCTGGCCAAGAATATTCACAGTGCGCACAAATAAACTCATAAACCAGGTCTGCACTTCCTCAAATCTGTGCCGATAGCAGAGATTATAATCGATGTAAATTTCTATCCTTAACCGGGTTTGAAAACGTGAAACTGTCGAACAACACCTGGGACTCGCTGTCTTCATATACCTGATGTGCAATGATCAATCCGGTCGCAGACCAAACCTGATGAAAATTTGCACGTCGCCCGATCAGCCCGCCGTGTTTGCCGTCGTAGTATTCCGGCCAGTTGTCTTTCCTCAGCCGTTCGGTGATTAATTCCAGTGCCCTTTCGGCAAGCTCGATTCGTCCCGTGCGCATACTCGCAGCGACAAAGGGCCAGATCAGTACCGGCCAGCTGCCACCGTTATGGTAAGACCAGGGTACATTTTTAGGATCGCTGCCTGTCATGTACATCCATTCCTTTGCCAGCACCGCGGGATACATAATCTTGACCGGCATCTCGCCGATCAATTCATCCCACCGGCTGGCGAAAAGATTCATGATGCCCTGGGACTCTTCCCGGGTCGCCAGACCGAACAGGATGGCGAGCAGGTTGCCCTGGGTAAAAACACGAAAATCAACCCGGCCGGGACCCTGATTACCGACCAGGTAACCGCTACGTGAATCCAGCCAACCGTCCATCCACTCAGGGATACTCTCGGGGTAGACATTGAGTACGTTGGCAACATCCAGGCCGAACTCCTCACCCTCATAACGGTGTATCTGATTGAGACGATCGCGATCGATCCAGTAATGGGTTCGAACATATGACCGCAAGGCCTGAATGAGCACCTGAAGATTACCGATCAAGGACTCGGAACCGTCGGTACGGCTAAGCAATTCCTCTGCCGTTTGCAACATACCATAATACAGCGCCTGTATTTCAAGCGGATAACCGTAAACACCCATACGCCGGTCAATCATGAATGAACCGTCCGGTACCAATAAGGTAGGAGAACTTTCAAAACGTTCTCGCAAATACAAATCAAGAATATGGTTGATGCATTCCTGCACCTCGATCGACTTCGCAAAATCCCAATCCCCTGTGGCGATCACATAAGCACGCAACAGAAACATCCACCACATGGCGGAATCAACCGCAATTACCCGGCCTATGGCGCGCTCTCCGAAATCTGCGACCAGATGTTCCTCACCGCCTTCCTCGATCACCTTGAAACTTGCCGGCATCAATCCCAGCGATCGCTTATGACCTTCGAGCACTGTTTGCTGGTCACGCAATTGCATGACCGTTATTAAAAAATTACGCACGATCTCAGCGCGGCCATCCATCAGAAAGACAAGCGCCGATGGTACAAAGTCACGAATAAAACATTCATGATAGTTTACCGCCGCGGGACGCGTATCACAGGCCGCGGCCGTTCCCACCGCCTTGCCCCGGTAGGTGATGATGGAATCTTCGAGTATCTGATAGGCGGTCTTAATCGGCATGGGTGATCGGAACTCTGGAGTGCAGTGATATTATGCGCATGCGACGCATGCTTGACCTAAAAGCCCAGTTCCTCCTCGAGCTCGTCCGCCTCATTCTTGAACTGCTGCTTCTCGGCCTCGGACTTCTTCATGTTGTCGGTGGCCTGTTTCATGCGCTGGGCCTTTTGCTCCATTTCGGCCCGCGCCTTCTCGAGTTGCTGGCGCTGCTTTTCGTCGCGGGCCTGCAACGCCGGTCGGATTGTATCATGCGCGCGTTCAGCCCTGGCAGCCTTGTCGTTACAGTCGCACCACTCATAGTATTGCTCTGCATGTCCATATAGTTGATCCCGAATCGAGAGATCCAGGGATTTATCATTCGCACGCGCAAGCAACGAATCACCGCGCTTCTCCGCCCGCGTGAAGGACTGCTTTTTCTCGCCGGACTGGAATTCCCATGCATTTGCCTTGCGCAACCATTCGCGGGAATGATTGACCTGCCGGTTCAGGGTAATCAGCTCCGGGGACATCTCGTTGTCGATGTCCACGCCGGCCATGGCCCTGGCCATTTCGCCTGCGCCGCTCATGTTGGCCGCGGCCGCCTTTTCCTGATCGGTCACGGGGCGGTTGAATTCGGTGTCCTCGTTGGCGAGCGCCATGCGCGCCTGATTTTCTGCTGTGGCAGTCACCCGCTCGATCACGTTTTTGCTTACCTTCGCGAGCGTCTCTTCCTCGGGCAGAATGAAAGCGCCGTTCTCGCGGTAGATCTCGATCCGTTGCATGTTGGACTCGCTGGTATCCATGGCGTTGCGATACGCCCGGGGTTCAACCGGAATGGATGACAATACACTGTCGGCACCCTCGCCCGGATTGTTCATCGCATCGAACAACGCCGCCTGCATCACGAAACGGGTGTTGCCCGGATCCTGGCGAGCCATCAGCTGGTAGAGTTTATGGCGGGTGTCAAGATAGCTGCGATAGGTGGATTCGCCCAGGCATTTGACGAATAGTCCGCCCGTGTAGCCGGCCACATTCGCGGTCAGCATACCTGACATCTCGAGGGACTTGCCTGCCTCTTCGACATCACGCCTTGCCAGCGCGACATCAGCCGATTTCTGCCAGTCCGCGACCGACTTGCGTGCCTCTGCCTCCATGCCGGAAAGCTGGCGGTCGCATGCCTGGCGGAATTCTGCACTGGATGCGGCCGCGTGCACGGGTTCGCCCTGCGCCAGGATGGCGACAGAGAAGGTGATCATGATGAGTAATCGAATGTATCCGCCCATGAAAAATATCCCCATATTCACGATGTTAATGCGTGCGGACTGATGCACGTGGCCTGCAGCATAGTCAAAGGTACGATCGATGGTTGGAATTGTCTATATACGACCATCCTGCTATCGTGTAAACCATACCATATCCGCCCATACACGTGAGAGGGGGTGTTCTCATGAAAAACAACAAGATTATCAATACGGTGATATTCACACTGGGCATGTCCATGAGTTCCATGGCGCAGGCGTTCGTGGGTTCGATCGCGGTCGGTCTCGGCCAGATGAACGATGATGTCGGTCAGATCGAGACCGCCTTCAGTGCCGATGCGAAACTCGAGACCGAAGACATGACGACCATGACGCACATTACCTACAAACCCGGCAAGGTGCGCGATGAAATGAATATGAACGGCCAGCAGATGGTGACCATTCACCGGTTCGATCTCAACAAGGTCTGGATGCTGATGGGCAACCAGAACATGTACATGGAGGTCGATCCGGAGCAGGGCAGTCAGCAGGCACCGCAATACAAACTGATCTCACGCGAGGTCATCGGCCCGGAGGTGATCAACGGCATCCTGACGACCAAGTACAAGTCGATCTATGAATCCGCGGATGGCAAGTTCGGTGGCTTCACCTGGTTCACCAAGGACAATATCGCCGTGAAGGCCTTCCTGGTCCAGAAGACGAACGGTGAAAAACACCGGATCAAGTACGAATTCCAGAATCTCAAACGCGGTGACCAGGCCGATTCCCAGTTCGAGATCCCTGCAGGATATCGCAAGTTCCAGATGGGCGGTATGGGTGGTATACCCGGTATGCAGGGCATGGGCCAGGGAATGAGTCAGCAGGGCATGGGACAGGCAATGGGGAACCCCGGCGCCCCGCCACCACCCGAGCCTGCATCCGGATCCGCATCAGGCGATGACGGCGGTTTCGCCACTGAAATGGCGGAAGAAGCAAAGAAGACCGCTGAGGATTCCGCCAAGGACGAGACCAAGCGCGGAATCCGCGACACGATCCGCAAGGGCTTCGGCAGCCTGTTCGGACGTTAACCGGGTTGCGGCGATGATCCATGTCACAAGTACTAGCACTTTTTTCCTAGTACTTTCATCCTAGCCCATTTGGGTATGTACTAACCCAAAAGTACTAGCCCAAATGGACTAGTACGCCTGATTGATACTGTTTCCCGGTTTGTTTTGCATTAATGAGCAGTACAGATATTTAACCTTCCTATATATAGCATAAGGAGACGCAAGCTTTGGACATTAACCCGGATACAGTCTGTTTTCTGATCGCCAAGGCCAAGGAATTTCACGCCAAGGAAGCGGTGGTAATCCCCGAGGAACCCTTCAGCGCGAGTGATGACTGGGCGCTCCAGGTCCTGGCGGACCACGCGGATGATCTCGACTACCAGGAATTCTGCTCCACCGTGGAAGACCTGGAGCCCGACCAGTTGCTTGAGCTGGTTGCTCTAATGTGGCTGGGACGGGGTGATTACGATGCGGAGCAATGGGATGAAGCCTGCTCCGCTGCCCAGGACAGGAAAACACAACGGACAGCGGAGTATCTCATCTCCACACCCCTGGTGGCAGATTACCTGGAAGAGGGGCTTGACCTGCTCGGTTATGACTGTGAAGATTGATCGTTTAATTTTCCATACGGTGGATAGCCAGAAGTACTCGTCTTTTTTCCTGGCCCACCAGTCTTATGGACTTGCCTAAATGGGCGAGTCCATTAGTACGCGGGTCCATTGGCTTTTTAATAGATACATACTTTCATTCAAGACTTACTGCTATGATCCTGCCCATCATCAGCAACCTGGAAGCCTGGACATGTCCCGGGTTCAATTCAAAGATTGGTGAACTGAATGACTGACACGGCCGCCGGCCCGCAAACGTGCCTCTCGTTCTGGTTTTCTGAAACAGCCCGAAAACACTGGTTCAAGCAATCGGATGATTTCGACCGTGATATCGAACAGCACCTGGGGACGCTACACCGCCAGGCGGCAGACGGCACGCTTGACGCATGGGCACAAACCCCGGAAGGCGCCCTCGCCCTCGTCATCCTCCTCGACCAGTGCTCGCGCAATCTGAATCGCGGCAGCGCCGCTGCCTATGCCAACGATGAACATGCGCGACGTATCGCCCGCACGGCGATCGAGCGCGGTTTCGACCAACAACTGGAAAGCTGGCAACGGGCATTTCTTTACATGCCATTCATGCACAGTGAATCACCGCAAGACCAGGACGACTCCGTCCGCCTGTTCATGGAGGCCGGCCTGGATAACGCGCGTTATGCCCTGCACCATCGTGAGATCATCCGGCGCTTCGGTCGCTTCCCGCATCGCAACGAGGTGCTGGGGCGGACCAGCACCCCGGAAGAGATCACCTACCTGGAATCGGAAGAGGCATTTAAGGGGTAGCTCCCGGGATATTGATACTCCC
>CAZSAK010000021.1:26186-43083 GCA_964605155.1 uncultured Chromatiaceae bacterium
CGCCTAAAAGGACTAGTCCTTTTGTCCTAGCCTTTTCTTCCTAGCCCACCAGCACAATGGACTAGCCCAAATGGGCTAGTACGCGTTCGGCATGATCTGATCAATCCACCAGAGACAAATCCTTGGCCATATCATCGGCCGGATAGTCGAAAGCCACCGGTCCATTCGGCAGACCCTGTAGAAGCTGGTTTGCCCATGGGTTCGAGGAATGACCCAGCTGTTCCGGGGTGCCTTGACCCTTCACCTTGCCATCGCCGATGACATAAAGGTAATCGGATATCGCCTTCACCTCATCCGCATCATGGGAAACCAGGATGCTGGTGATGCCGAGGGCGTTGTTCAATGTCTTGATCAGGCGCATCAGGACACCCAGGGTGACGGGGTCCTGGCCGGAAAAGGGGTCATCATAGAACAGGATCATCGGATCGAGCGCGATTGCGCGTGCCAATGCCACCCGGCGTAACATGCCGCCGGACAGTTCATGCGGCATCAGATTAACGGCGCCACGCAGGCCGACGGCCTGCAGCTTGATCAGCACAATCGTCCGGATCAACGTCTCGGATAATTTAGTGTGCTCGCGCAGCGGGAAGGCGACATTGTCGAATACGTTGATACCCGTAAACAATGCACTATGCTGAAACATCATACCCATGCGGATACGCAGCTTCATGAGCTGTGAACGCCTCAGCGTTGGAACATTCACACCATCGACGATGATATTACCGGATCGGGGACGCAGCTGCCCGGTGATGAGTCTCAGCAGCGTCGTTTTACCGGAGCCGCTGGGACCCATGATGGTTGTAATCTTGCCTTTCGGGATCTTGATATCGATGCCGTCGAAGATCGTTGTATCACGCCAGCCAAACGATACATTTTCTATCTGGATATGATGGTCTGACGATTCACTCGACAGTATATCGGTTGCAGTCGACATGCTGGTATTTTTGTTTCCCGGATTTCATTGACGTACCGCATGATATATACGGTGCCAGTTTCACGACATTGTAAATCATCAGGGATTGACTTGCGATTGAATTGCCCGGGCATGTTCAAACCTGACCTGCTAAATCCCCTTTCTTATAAATTCTCCTCAATCCACTGAACAATATGTGACGCACCCATGGCCCCGGGCTGGCGCGCGACCTCGCGGCCCTGTTCAAACAGCGCCATGGTCGGGATGCTGCGAATATTGAATTGCGCTCCCAGTCCCTGCTCCGCTTCAGTATTGACCTTGGCCAGCCTGACGCGCGGCTCCAGTTGCCCCGCCGCCTGCTCGAACTGCGGTGCCATCGTCCTGCATGGCCCGCACCACGGTGCCCAGAAATCCACCACCACGGGGATGTCGCTTTGACTGATGTGCTTGTGGAATCGCGCACCGCTGAGCTCGATGGGATGCGCGGTAAACAGGGCGTTGCGGCAGTGCCCGCATTTGGGACCTTCATTCATGCGCGCGGAAGGCACACGATTCACCGCATCACAATGCGGGCACACGATATGTAAAGAATTACTCATGATATATCCATATCTCTTATTTGGATTGACTTACTGGATCTCGACGGTCGTCTGCTTGCGTCCACGAACGGCCTTGGGCAATTCCACGCGCAATACACCCTTTTTGTAACTGGCACGCGCCTTGTCGACCTCCACCTCCTCAGGCAGCGGGAAGGCACGTTCGAATTGGCCATAGGCGCATTCGGTTACACGGTAATTGCCTCGGGTGCTTTCACGCTCGAGATGCTTTTCACCCCGGATCACCAGGTAGTCATCCAGCACCTGCAGGTCGAAGTCGCCCTTGTCCATGCCGGGCGCCTCCAGGCGTACCACGATCTTGTCGTCACCATCATACACCTCGGAGGCGAGCACGCCCCAGCCTGCGCTGCGCACAGTCAGTTCACGATGCTCGGCCTCGTCGCCGCGTTTGCCGGGTGTGAAGCGGGTGATAGCGCCGGCGGCATGCCGGTAGAACCGCTGCCAGCCCTCAACGATGGAATCCCAGGCCTCGCTCAGACCGGTGCGCAATTGATGTAATGTGGACATCATCATCTCCTCTCATCTCAAAATTGTCTGGTTAGACCAAAGCCCGCAAGGGGTTCCGACACCCCCTCACTTTCATTATCAGGAATATGGACTCTGAAGAAAAAAATCAATGGGATCAGACACGAATGATCACTTGCTTCAAGGGATAGTGAAATGTACTAGCGCTTTTTTCCTGGCCCATCATGACAACGGACTAGCCCAGATGGGCTTGTCCACATCTCCATATTCATCACACTTGTGTTTAATCTCAAATGTAAGTCGATTGAATGCGTTACGCACGCGTGAGCCTGACATTGCCAAACGGTATATAATCGACGAAAACACAAATCTCCGGGGAGGGGGATTTATCCATGTACAAGGCATATTCAACGACTCTGTCTATCTCATTGGCGATATTCGTTCTGCTGGCCACGGCCCCGGCCTCTGTTCCTGCCTCCACTGGGTGGGCGGCCGAACCCGGCACGACGGTCCGCAACGCCTTCGGGCCTGTGGGTGGAGGCGGCAAGGCCAATCAATGCCGTGGCGCCTGTGGCGCGGGCTGCCCGAAAACCTGCGACAAGACGGTGTCCTATGAGTGCACGGACTCATCGCGCCTGCGCCGCGTCATCACGTACCAATGCGGCACGCACCAGGGTTGCCGCGTGCACGACGACTGCCTCGATCGATGTATG
Organism: uncultured Chromatiaceae bacterium; assembly: GCA_964605155.1. Lineage (GTDB taxonomy): Bacteria > Pseudomonadota > Gammaproteobacteria > SZUA-140 > SZUA-140 > CAZSAK01. The sequence continues at coordinate 28,895 of CAZSAK010000021.1, forward strand.
CAGAGTGGCCAGGGCAGCAGTTGCTCATCACAATGCGACGCCGATGTCATGCAAAACTTCGGATTCGAGAAATCCGGTTCATGGATGATTGGCAAAGGCCCGTACGATGGCAAGATCAACTTCGAATACTCACTCGATGCACCGGGCGCACTCGAACCCGCCTACAGCTGCCCGGACGGCGCGAGCCGCCAGTGCTCCGGACGCGCCGGCTGCACGATAAACGGTGCCTGGATAGAGCCGGTATTCGATTCCTATCCGGGTGCTGGAGCCGGTGCGATGCGCGTCTCGGCATTTCGCTCAGGTCCCGCGTGCGGCGATCGCGTCTGCGAACAATCACACGAAATCCGTGTCACCGGTACGGACTCATGTGCCGGCGGCAACTGCACGCGCTTCGGGATGGAATTCGATTACCGCAACGCCGACCCGTCGGCACCGCTGGAATGTACGCCTTCGACCAGCGGGGGTGACAGCGATTTCATCGGCGATCTGCTCAAGCAGGGTGCGGACGCTATGGAGAGCCGTGGCAACGCGCCGGACCCGAACAGCAAAAACGGCATGGAGGCATTGATGGGTATCTTCGGCAAGGTGCTGACCAGCGCGGATTCACCGGACGATGTCGATATCAGCATGGCGCCGCTCGATGAACAGGGTAAACCAATCGAATCGCAACGCGTCGGTACCACGCCGCGCGGAGGGTTGCCGCCGATCCCGCGCACTATTGCACTGCAGTCGACCAGCGGCCACCTGTTCGTGCCGATGTATCAGCTGGCCAGTGGCATCAAGCCCGACCAGGTCAAGGAACGCCGCATCCGTTGCACACACAAGGGCAATCCCGTGCTGGATACGACCTTCCGGCTGGTATCAGACACTCAACAATCGACACCATCGACGACCAACACCCGGCCGGCAACGTCACCCGCGGTCGCCACTACCGGGGCCATGGCCGGGCAGGTATCGGAGGTCGGGGGTAACTGTTGCAGTTGCGCGATTACGTCCGGCAAGACCTATTCGGATCCGCGGCTTCCATGCTCGTTCGAATACCCGGCTTCATGGGCAGCAGTCACCAGCAACGACAGTGGAATGATCAGCGCCATCGCCAGCCCCCCGCCGCAGTCCTGCAGCACGATCTGCAAGAACGGTACACCGGTGATGTCCGTCAGCTACGGCACCACGTATGACAGGAACGCGGATGCGATGCTGTCGATCTGGCCGATGGCGATGCGGGTCGTCGGTTCCGCGCGCTGCGGCGAAGGTACGATCAAGTTTTTCAGCCCGCCGGGCTCAGATCCGAGCGGGACCCTGGGCGGTGTTAAGTTTTATGTCGGGATCGACGGCAAGAAGTACGGCGGCGCCGCGCAGTTCTCCTGCGGCGAACCCGGCGGCTGGGTCCGCATGCGTGATATGTTCATCGACTCGTTCCAGGATAACAGTGCATCCACGTTCCCCAGCCAGTAATGGGAACCGCACCGCACAGCTGATTAAGGATTGAAGCGTAATAGACAGACTGCCTGGACTCATTCCCCGTAGACCTGCATACTCACCCGTCGCCGCCGGGGACCATCCAGCTCACACAACATTACCGACTGGTACTCGCCCAATACCAACTCACCCTCCGCCAGGGGAATCACCTCGGAACTGCCCAGCAACATCGCCGCCAGGTGCGAATGGGCATTCTCAGGTTCGTCCGGCGGGCAATCCCGTAGCGAGATATCGTTATGCAGATAGCGGTCACCGGGCGGGATCAGCCGCGTCAGAAACCGCTTCACATCCTCCAGCAACCGTTCCTCGTTTTCATTGATCACAATCGCCGTGGTGGTATGTTGCGACGTCACCGTCACAAAGCCGTTCCTGATACCGGATTCCTTGATCGCCTCCCCCAGGCCAGGCATGAGGGAGTGCAGCGAAATCCCCTTACCGGTCTCGATCTCAATAGATGAGGAAAAGATTTTCATTATTCCTGTTTCCGGGCCAGGATTAAGCAGGACCTGATATTTAGATTAATATTTTTGACCTGACCTGTCAGATTATCGTGGCCTGTCCCTGATCGACTGTTCTTACTTGCCGTACCAGGTCAGGTGATACAGGTCATGGCGGCGGTCACGCAGGTTTTTCACCGTCCCGCTGTTCCTTGCCATCATCAAGGTTTCCGGCCGCAGATCGGCGATCGCCACGGTTTCCACATTGGGGGTCGTGTCCGCTGCGACACCATCACGGGCAAACGGAAAGTCGCATGGTGTCAGGATACAACTCTGGGCATACTGAATATCCATGTTGGCGACATTGGGCAGGTTACCGACATTACCTGACATCACCACATTAATCTGGTTTTCCACCGCACGGGCCTGACAACAGTAACGCACGCGCAGGTAACTTTGTCGTTCATCGGTACAAAACGGCACAAACAGGATCTGTATACCCTGATCAGTCAGGTGCCGTGCCAGCTCGGGAAATTCAGCGTCATAGCATATCAGTACGCCGATGGGGCCACAGTCGGTTTGAATAGCTGTGAGTGTACTGCCGCCCTCGATATTCCACCAGTAAACTTCGTTCGGGGTCGGGTGGATCTTGGGCTGTTCATAGACGGTTCCATCGCGCAGGAACACATAGGAAATATTCTCCACCCGCCCGGATTCGACGCGCGTCGGATGCGATCCACCGATGATATTGATATTGTAGCGCAGTGCCATATCGCGCATGGCGTCTGTGAAACGCGGCGTATATTTTGTCAGCGCCTCGATGGACTCAGCGGGAGAGAGCTCCTGGTCCTCGATGGATAACAGTTGCAGCGTGAACATTTCCGGGAAGACAACAAAATCACCCTTGTAATCGGCCACCACATCCACGAAGTAGGCGACCACGTTGATAAACTCTTCGAATGAACGCACGCGCCGTTGCTTGTACTGCACGGTGCCGACACGAACCGTGTCAGGCAATCGCTGTCCATAGCTTTTCGTCGCTGAAGATTTCTGTGTTGCCGAGACCTTGGGGTTACGCCAGATCAGATGGATACCGTAACCCATCGAATGGTGATCGACACTCAGATAATCCGGAATAATGCCAATGACTTCAAAATCATTACGCAACTGAAACGACAGGACCGGGTCACGCGCCTGTTTCGCCTTGATCGCCTCGACATAGGCCTCGACAGTACCGTATTTCTTGATACGTTTAGCGAGCGTGGGCAGGCGGCCGGCAAAGACAATGCCCTTAAGTCCAAGTGACTGACAGAGTTTTTTGCGTTCATTATATAAACGTTGCCCGATCCTGTAGCCACGATATTCAGGATCAACGCAGACTTCCATTCCGTAAAGCCAGTCGCCATCGGGATCATGACGTGACGCATAGCCATTAGCCGTAATTTCAGCCCAACTATGGGCTTTAAGGCCGATCTCTTCGCTGATACGAAAGGTGGCACAGTAGCCGACCACCTTCTCATCCACCAGCACGACAAACTGGCCACCCGGGTAGTTATTGATCTGCCCCGTTACCGCCCCTGCTGTATATCCATGCATACCGGTACCGGCATAGACGCGGGATGACAGACTGCATATATCCGCGACATCACTGAGTTTGGCATTACGAATGACCAGTTTACTCGCCGGGTTGGAAAGTTTATCACTCATAGACAATGATCATTTAATATTAAATTGGATAACGTATTCAAATCAGGTGGGTGCGGATACAAGAGTAACATCTCCCCTTCATCAGCAACAACTGCTGGCCTGTTATGCAAAAGGGGCGGACCACGATAGATTCAACGGCTAATAAAGAGTTTATTGCCATACTATGCTGATATTCGCTTGAGTGGATCTTGCCGGTAGAACAATGACAGCTGCTGGTACAGTTCCGGATACCAGGTATGTATATGGCCAGGTCTCTCGAAAAATTCCTCGCTCACGACCGCAAAAAACTCGGCGGGACTCTCGGCACCGTATGCGTCGATATGTGTCGCCTGATATCGTGAGATCTGCAGGTGTAATTCGGCATCGGCACGGGTAAAGATGCGAGCCCACACCGCGCGGTCCATGTCCGCATGCAATGGCGGCATGCCATTGGCCGCGCCGTTCAGCATATCCAGCTTGTGGGCAAATTCATGCAATATCACATTGGAACCAGGCCCGTGAGGATTGGCTCCGGGCCGGCAATCTTCCCATGCCAGTATGACCGGGCCTCTGCCCCAGGCTTCGCCTCCAAGTAGAGCATGTTGCTTGTGAATCACACCGGCCTCGTCTTGGCCTTCCCGTGCAACCACGAAGGAATCCGGGTAAACGATGATCTCGTGCCAACCTTCGTAAAACTCAAGCCCAAGGTTGAGGATCAGCAGGCACGCCTCTGCCGCGATGACAGTGCGCATATAGTCGTCGACCTCCAGGTCGCCAGCGCCGTTGATCACCTTGTCATGCAAAAACCGGCTGGCGAGTTCACGCAAACGGTGGAGTTCATGATGATCCAGGTGATAACAAGCAAGCGCATCCTTTACAACCCGCCCCCATAATCTGAACGGTATGCGGTAACGCCGTAACAACCACTGTTTCCGCCAACGCCGGAATCTGTTTATCACGTCAACAAAAATGGTTTTGATCAATTAAAGGGAAGTTTAAGCGTAAAAAAACAGGCTACATTATTGAAGGACAATACCCCTTATCTAACGCCTGTCCAGGTCCGACACCGATGCCTTTGTAGCCAGATGGGTAGAGTCACCATAGGAGTGTCCGTTTACTCAGATTGACTCAGGCGAGCCAGCCCACGCACCCTGGGTATCATTTTACCTTGCTGAGCATGTATGCAACCGCATCCGCGTAGTCCTGCTGAGTGCATGTACTGCAGTTTGCAAGATCCGGCATTTTTCGATGACCAAAAAACGCGTGGTCTGCTAATAATAATTCGCTTTTTTGAATACGGTCTGCCCATGCGTCCTTGTCTGCAAGTTTTGGTGCACCTTTCTTACCCGTTCCATGGCATTCAACACAATGTTTGTCGTACACAAACTCACCATGTTTAACGCTGCCTGCTGCAACAGACCCATGCCACGGGAAAAGTCCCGCAGCAATGACCAGGGCAGTGATGGTTGAAGTGAGCATGAATCTCATGGCACGTTGATGTCTCTGTCGGGATATTTCAAACATAGTCTATTTGTGGCCTGCCGTTTCGGAGACCGGCATCCTGCCGGCACCTTGTAGATGGCGAATTCGTAGTATGACCTAATTCAACCCGGTCCGGCAATCCTGCCAGGCCCGGGACGATAATACTGTGGATGATAAGCCTGTTTCATGAGGTCGGGTTAGCGCAGCGTAACCCGATACCGGAACCTGCCGCAGTGTTTTGTGTTCATGCCGGTGATGCGCGGAGCTTCTTCAGCAGATCACGAAAAACGTTCAGATCACGGGCAGTTTGCGCGCCGATCTCCTTCAGCACGGTCCGATAGCCTTTTACCGCATCGCCGCCGACGATAATCTGCACCGCGTCGGGGACGTGTTGTCGCAACGTTTGCAGTTCTTTGACGATACGCGCATCGTCCGGCGGATAGCTGATACCCAACGCGACCGCACGGGGTTGCTGTTGCTTGGCAATCGCGGCCAGATCACGCGCGGGGATGTTGGGTCCCAGATAAGCCACGCGCCAGCCATCGCCGGCCGCAATGAGTGCCGCCATCAGCGCCCCCAACTCGTGGTTTTGCCCCACGGGGGTTGCCACCAACAGCGTGGGGCCCGTGCCCGACATGTTCGCGGTCGCAACCAGATGACCCAGGAAGGAGCGGATGGTGGCGCTTGCAAAATGCTCATGACCCACCCGCGCCTTGCCCTGTTGCCAGTGACTGCCGATCTGTTTCATGACCGGCGCGATCACCTGCTCGAGCAGTTCGGGGATGCCCAAGGCCACGGACGCCTCGGCCAGGGCCCGCTCCAAAGCGCGTTGGTCCACCTGCTCGATGGCCGACAGGCAGGCATCCAGATACGGATCGCCGCCCTCCTGCTGCCCGGTCTTGTCAGCCGCCAATGCGCCAGGCAGGTGGGCCCGATCCTCGGAGAGCAATGCCAGGATTTCGGATTCCTCCAGTCCGGCGAGATCACTGATGCGCCGGCCCGCCTGGGTGGCACGGTGCAACAATGACAACTTACGGATATCCGCATCCGAGTAGAGCCTGCGCTGCGTCGCGGAACGCTGCGGTGAGACGACACCGTAACGCCGTTCCCACACCCGGATCACATCGACCGACAGGCCCGTCCGCCGGGCGACCACCTGGATGGGATGGCGGGGCTCGTCACTCGTGGATTTATCCATATCAGCGAGATTTCTTTGCATATGAGTGGATTATATGTCCTGGACATCTGCTTGACAAAGCAATCAGGTCACATTATAGTACAGTCATTGTCTAGGACAAATACTGGACAGTAAATAACCTGTTTATGAACCCGATCGACACAATCTGGAGGAACAAACCATGTCAACCACATTAACAAAAGGCTTCATGATCACGATTTTCGCCGCCGTCGCTGCCTTCTTGTCCATGGCCCAGGCCGGCAGCATGCAGCACACATCCACCAACAAGGACATCGTCGACACCGCCATCAGCGCCGGTAACTTCAACACCCTGGTGACAGCCGTTCAGGCCGCGGGCCTGGTAGACACCTTGAAGGGTGAAGGCCCGTTCACGGTGTTCGCCCCCACCGATGAGGCGTTCGCCAAGCTGCCCAAGGACCAGCTCGATGCCTTGTTGGCCGACAAGGACGCGCTGACCAAGGTGCTGACCTACCACGTCGTCTCGGGCAAGATCATGTCTGGCGATATCGCCGGTAAAACCATGAATGTCGCAACCGTGGAAGGCAGTGATATCAAGGTCAATGCCAAATCCGGCGTGATGATCAACGATGCCAACGTGGTGAAGGCGGACATCGCAACCAGCAATGGTGTCATCCACGTCATCGACAGTGTCATATTACCGAACTAGCGGTCTACTCTCCCCCGAATGGAGCTCCTCGCTCCACTCTTACGACCGGGGCCTACCCCCGGTCTTTTTTTTGGGAAGTGGCCCGAACAACACACGAGAATCGTCATGAAGCACAAGCACATCATCGTCAACGACCTGATGCAAACGGATTACCGCTACGACTTGACGGCACCGACCGGCAGGAACTTTCACCCGGACTTCAGGCCGCAATTGACACCCAGGGAGATGTTGCGCCTCGGTGTCTTCGGCGGCAAGTACATGACCGACTGTCGTGATGAGTTTCCCAAGAGCTGGTTTACCCGCGCACGCCTGTGCGCCGATCGACATGATCCCGAACTCAACTACTTCGGTGTGAACGCCTCAAAACCTCTGTCCTACTGGAGAGACAAGGGCTGGATCCATGATGATGACCCGCGCGGCTGGTTCCAGTGGTACTGCCGCTATTACCTCGGCCGACGGGGCCCGGACGATGAACGCCAGGTCAAGCGTTGGTTGGCCATGAAACGGCACATCACGCAGATAGAGCGCAACTGTCCCAAATACGATTTGAGATGCCGCAAACGGCAGCGCCAGGCGCTGTTGCATTGGGCCTATGACAGCAGGACGTTCTGATTTTATTATCCCAATTTCCAGTGGTTAGCCAGGACCGACCCCGACGCATTCTTGTATCTTATTCTTTGCTTTTAGTATAGGCTTGCTTGCCAGGTCTGATTATTGGGTGCCTCACCTCACCACTGGGCAGGATAAATTAACATAGGGTACAGAGTCTACCGCATGGCACCGTGTCGTTTGTTCGTATAGCCATGCGATCAACCAGTAAAATCCGCTCAATCCCAATGGGGGATCATGCATGAAAAGAATAACCTTGAATCTAGCGCCAATTGTCACTTGTCTCACGTTATTGGCTACAACCAGCAGTCTTGCTTTCGGTGCAGAGCCCCAGACACTGATCAATTCCGAGAAAATGGAATGGGGTGCCGCACCCCCCGTGCTTCCGGCGGGCGCCAAGATTGTTGTATTGGCGGGTGATCCCGCCGAGGCCGGACTTCTCTCCTTACGATTAATGCTACCGGCAGGTTATAAGATACCTGCGCATTGGCACCCAAACGATGAACAGGTCACCATTCTATCGGGCACGTTCAACATTGGCATGGGTGACAAACTGGATCAATCAAAGGGCCAGGAATTGACTGCAGGGGGATTTGCCGTATTGCCGGCGCAGATCAATCATTACGTCTGGACGAACACGGGCGCAACGCTTCAATTGAACCTGATGGGACCCTTTGCAATGACGTATGCCAATCCGGCTGATGATCCGCGACAAGCCAGTGCAAAAAAGTAGGATGCACAAGACCCGGGGATCACAACGCTACGATTTCTCTACGTAGTCCCGAATTTTAACAACGCAGTTTTTTGGACGTTCTTCGGGCTGGCCATAGGCCAGCCGCGGATGCTTAAGTACTGTAGAATCGTTAATCCTCCCGCTGCCCGTTTTCCACACGTTTCAGCTGGAACAGACCGTTGATATCGCTGTCACTGGAGAAATACAGTGCGCCGTCAGGTCCGATCGCCACACCCGCCGGGCGTGCCCAGCGTTTACCGTCGGGCAATTGAAAACCGGTGACCAGATCGTCCACGCGCACCGCGTTATGATCCTTGAACCGGACCACGACAAGCTTCGGCGGCCGTCGCGTTGAGGCCGCACCAAAGAAACCGCCGCTCGGCTTTGTCCCCCACGAACCGTGCAGCGCGACCACCGCATCGAATTCCAGATCGGCGTCCATGCCGCCCTTGGGCACGAACGCCATACCCAGCGGCGCATTACGCGCAGGAAACGTCGCAACCGGGATCGAGACATCTTCGCGGGGACGCGGCGGCTTGCCGGAGATACAGTCATCACGCATCACCCGCTTGCCGTCGAACTGAAACCACGGCATGCCATGAAATGATCCGGCGGTGAGCCTGCTGAAATACTCCGGCGGCAGATCGTAACCGAGATGATCCGGTCCGTTGTTGGTGGCGTACATCACGCCGGTCTGCGGCCGCCAATCGAACCCGACCGGATTGCGCAGCCCGGAGGCAAATGGTTCCCAGCTTGCCTTGCCGCTGCTTTCGCGCAGCACCATCACCCCGCCACGTCGATCAGCAAAGTCATAACCTTCACCCAGGTACTGGTCGCTGCAATTGGACTGGATACCCAGGCTCACATACACCCGCCCATCCGGACCCACACCCACCGTGCGACTGTTATGCCCGCGCCCGCCGGGCAAGGCCGCCAGCAAGGTCACCTTATCTGAATCGATCTCCGCTTGGCCGGCCTGGTACGGCGCGCGATACACACCGTCCGTCTGCGCAATCAGGATCTCGCCCGGTCGAAACGCCACGCTGTGCGGATAATCGCCAACATCTACCAGCACCTGCGCCTTGGTATAGGGCGGCGTCAGGCGATACACCCTGCCGGATTTCGAACCTGCGAACAGATCACCGTTGGCCGCAAAGGTCAGCATGCGCGGCGCATCCATACGGCTCAAAAATTCCAACTGATATCCCTTGGGCACGCGCACCGTCTGACGCGCACCATCCAGCGTTATCACCTGATCTTCATAGACCAGCGTACCCGTACCTGCCAGTGCGGGCAGGCAGGGCAACCACGCCGACAACAACAGGATCATCCTCCCGCATCGCAATGTTGTTCCTGCCAAACTGCGCAAGTGACTGTGATTCATCTCGATATACTCATACGAATAACTCAGAATGGCTATCCATTTTAAGGGGGATACGTGTTTAAAGCAGGTTGTCATATATAAAAACATACTCAGTCCACTGGCTGGCTAGATCCTGCCCCGATGTTCAGCGCTGATTTCCTGCTCTACTGACAGCGCCGGCAGGTAACGCCACAGCACAAGAGCGATAACCACCAGTGACAGTTGACCCAGTGCCAGCCAGTCAGGACGGTGGCCCAGCAAGGGAACGGCGAGGCTGGCGATCAGCGCATTACCCATCATCTGCATAAACCCCTGCACGGCCGAGGCCGCGCCGCGATTGTGTGGAAAGCAGTCCAGCGACAACACCGTCATGGCCGGCATGGCGATACCGATGCCCGTCGTGTAAAAGATCAACGGTGTAATGGTGGGAACCACCAGTGGTGACAGCAGCAGCGCCTGGGCGGCATTCAACACGGTACCCACAGCCATCAACGTCAACGCCAGTTTCACCGTGCGTTCCGCGTGCCAGCGATGGGCAAGGTGCCCGCTCAACCAGGCGCCAAGGATCACACCGCCGACCATCGGCACAAACATCATCCAAAAGTCATCCACATCCAGCTTGAGGAAATCAAAGATCACTGTGGGCGCCCCGGCGATGTAGAGAAACATACCGCCGAAATAACACGCCACCATAAACACCAGTGACTGAAAACGCCGGTGTACCAGCGTACGGCCATAGACGCGGGCAACGTTTGCCGGATGGAAAGACTGGCGCATCGATCTGGGTAATGTCTCCGGAACCCACAGCAGGATCAGCACCAGCACCAGGACGCTATAGAGTGCCAGAAAGTAGAACACACTGTGCCAGCCGAATGCATCGTGCAGCCAGCCGCCGATCACCGGCGCCACGGCCGGTGCCAGGGCGAACAACATCATGACCCGTGACATGGCGCGCTGTGCATCCTGGGGAGAATGCACGTCGCGCAGCATGGTCCGCCCCGCCGCCAGGCCACCGCCCGCCGCAACGCCTTGTAACAGGCGAAAAAACAAAAAGCTCCCATAGTCTCCCGCCAGGGCGCAACCAAGGGATGCAACCAGATACAACAACAAGGTCGATATCACCACCGTGCGCCGTCCCAGCCGGTCCGACAACGGTCCCCATACCAGGGTGGAGATTCCAAACGCCGCCAGGTAGAACGCCAGGCTTTGGGACAACAACGCGCGACTTACCCCGAAATCCGCTTCGATGGCCGGAAATGAAGGCAGATAGGTATCGATCGTAAAGGGACCGATCATCGTCAGCAGCGCAACGATCGGGGTCAGGTATTTGGGCAGGGTCTCACTGCGGGAAATGGGCACTTCGTTTTCCATGTTTTCGTTAGTCAAAGGTAACTCGGGTTGGACCTAAGCAATTCACGTAGGGTTAAAAAGGCAGGTTTAAGCCTTAAAACACGACTGCAAGGACGCAGGAGGTAGAGCGACGCATGGATGCCAAAGCCGAGGCTGCTTTTTAAAGAATTATACTAGATTTCTATAAGTTAGCCATGACCGGCCTCGATGTTCTGGTCGTTTGTTCTTAGAACCAGATACCAATAAGATAGGACACAGCGATGTCATACACACTGGAAGAATACGTTCCCGGGAAGATCTATATCGTTCAATACCCGATTCATTACGGCGGTATGGATCTGTTCAGCCGCATGACCCTCGTGCGCCTGGATGACGGCAAGTTATGGGTGCACAGCCCCTGCAAACCGGATGCGCAACTTAAATCCGAAATCGACCGGCTTGGGGAGGTCGCCTACATCATCGCGCCCGGGACCTTTCATCACCTGTATGTGCCCGATTTCCAGGCCTGTTACCCCGATGCCGAAACCTTTCTCTGTCCCAAATTAGAGAAAAAGCGTCCGGAGCTCACACTCGACTGGATCCTGGGCAATCGCCCCGATCCCCGTTGGGGCTCAGAGTTCGAACAGGTCGTCATACAGGGAACCCGGATTATCTCCGAGGTCGCGTTCTTACACAACAAAAGCGGGACATTGATCCTCGTGGATCTGCTTGAAAACATCGGCGATGACTACACGCATGATGCCGGTCTGCTACTGAAATTCTGGTGGAAGGCGGTGTTTCATATGTGGAACCATCCCAAGGCGGCACCGGAGTATCAGCTTGGCTGGGGAGACAAGGACATTGTACGAAAAGGACTGGAGAAAATTCTTTCATGGGAGTTTGATCGCATCATCCTCGCGCATGGAAATACAATTGAATCGAATGCCAGGGCGATACTGATCAAGGCATGGGAGAATGTGTTACAAAACCACTGACTCCGATTGAGAGTTGACTCTGTATCTGAGATAAAGATTTTTACCTTATCCGCCTACCTTCTGATAGGCTAACTCTATAAATGGTTTTGCTATTTCGATATCAGCTTTATTTTTTATACTTATTTCAAGATCTCCGGTTCCATAATGTCCTTTTTGTGTAACATCACGGGCAATATCTGGCAGGTTATTTATCGTTTTAGGATTAAGTTTTATATACAAAATAATCCTATTTTTTTGTAACTCTATACAGGTAATGTTTTGTGAAATTTTATAAGCTATATAAAATTTCTTTGGCGATACTTCTATAGCTGGATCAAGTCCAGTTATGTAATCATTTAATACCTGATAATTATCCTTAATTTTTTCTGACTTTCCCATTAAATGGTCATTAACTGAATACGTACCTGTTGCACGGGTTATTGCGGCTTTTTTGCCAGCGGCAATCATTACTGGATTTTTTCCTCCAATTTCCCCAGATTCCGCAGCAGAATATGATTTTTGAAATACCTCCTCTAAATAAAGTGATGAATTCTTGAACAATCTATAGGTCCATAATTCAATATTAGCACCCATCATCTGGACAGCATGAAGATCATATTTTTTATAATTAGGGGCGATACATATTACTCGCACATCTGACCAATCAACTTCAGTCTGAGAACCTAGTACCTTCTGTGCTGCAATCTCAAAATCACCACGATGGTCGTGAATCCAGGACAAATAAAAAAGACTTTGGTTTATAAGGTCTGAAGATTCTACTTTCTTATACTCAATAATTACCGGATTGTTATCCTCAGATAGCGCCAATGTATCAATTCGACCTGCATGTTGAGCGCCAGTGGAATATTCTGAAGCGACAAAACGCGAATTAAAAACTGCATTTAGATTTTTCTCTACCAGATTTTGTAGCACCTTTTCCATGGTAAAGTTTGTCTGTTCCACAGGCTCTAATTTTTGTTTATCAATTGTAAATAGTGGCATATATAATCCCCATCTGTAGACAACGTTGTCTCCACACGCAACAACTATAAATATGACTACACATAATTAGGTCCAGATTATATTCTTTATAATTATAGCAACAATCGGTATCTGGTCCCGATTGTTTGTTCTATCGAATATGGTCTCGTTTTTCTAAATTATGCCGTGCGCATAGAAGCTGGACATTATCAGCCGTTATAGAAGTCCCACCTTTTGCATACGGTAATATATGATCAAAATGTAGTTCGTCGGTGGCACCACATTGAACGCATTTACCACCATCCCTTTTCCACACCACTAATTTTACTGAAGTCGGTATGATTCTTCGATGAGGCATATCTTTAGGGGCTGGTTGGGTAAAATCTTCATCACCCTCGATAGCAATAAGCTTAAATTTAAACACCTTACGGTGATCGGCTTGTTCTATCCATGAATCGACGAGATGAAACACACCATTATATGACCATATACCTTTTTTGATCTTCTCATACACACGTACTCTTTCAGGCGTACCCCTATTTTTCTTGTAAGCTTGAGCGGCTTGGTGGAATTTGCCATTCTCAGTCAAAGATCCACTTGGACTCCATTCTGGTTGATCGACCCTCTTGGGTTCAGGATTATCAGTTGTACGTGGCACATCATGACCTTCATATATAAGTGTCTCACCATTGTCTTCGATACGATCGACATAGGGAGCATTAGCTCGAAGTGACATAAGGATTACTGAATGATCCCCACCTAAACGGAAATTCATACCACGTTGGAGACTGGCGCCTTCACGTTGACACATATCAATGTATGAAATGATTTCGTTAGCCATATTACTCAATTATGAACAACTGCATTGGAGTACTACGTAAGATCTGCTCTAACCTAATCAATCCAATTTAAGTATAGAGCAATCTCCTTATTCAATGGTTTTTGGGCTAAAAATGGGTGGTTTAAGCCTTAAAACAGGCTATATTTTTAAAGAATTATATTAAAAATCGATAGCTTAGCCAGGTCCGACCCCGATGCGTGTTGGTTGCAAATCTAAGCCACGACTGTTCATCACTGAGAAAACACGGAATGCCGACTGTTGACTAGGTGTAGACACAGCAACTAAATAACAACGCTGCACGAGAAAACTGACAAAATCTTTGAGAGCATCTTTATCATCCCCAAATATTTCCCTTACTTTTTTTAAGAAGTATTTGCTATTATTTTGAATGTTCTGCTGAGACTCAGTCT
>CAZSAK010000022.1:0-2750 GCA_964605155.1 uncultured Chromatiaceae bacterium
CCTGGAAAACATCCGCAACCGCGGCTTCAACACGGCCATCAACTCCATCACCTCCCAGACGGGTGTCACTGCGACAGCTTCCAATACCGTGACAGGTGTTGCTCCGATCGCCGGTAAAGGATTGAACAACGGTGATCTGGTTATCAACGGTGTAGCTGTCGGATCGATTGCCGCCGCATCTACAGCGGCTGTTCAAGGTCAGAACGCTGCAACTGCGATCAATGCCGTATCCAACCAGACGGGCGTGACTGCATCACGCAATGCATCGACAGGTGTGTTGACTCTGTCCGCCGCCGATGGTCGTGATATCACCATCAGTGCCGGCAATGCGGGTACTGCTCAGATCGTAACGGATATATACAATGCGGTAGGTCTGGATGCTGCATCAGAAGCTGATCCGACTGGAAATAATACTTCAACGATACAGCTTGCAAATACATTCGATACTTCTGCACCAGCCGCTACTTCTACGACTGAAGGTGATACCGTGGTTCTCGATGGTGTGACCTATGAGTTCACAGAAAATGCAACAGCATCGGATTCTAGTTATTACGCAGTTACTGTGTCCGATGGTGATACTGCCATACAAGTAGCAACTGCGCTTGCTGGAGCTATCAATACTGCAAGGGCCGCAGGTGCCACAACATATAGCGCCGCCAGCGGTGGAACAGATACCGTGACCCTGACCAATGCCCTCTTGGGTGACGAGACGCTCAGTTTCGATGAGTCTGGTATCTCTGGTGGTACCGGCGCGCTTGTACAAACCATTGATACGGCTACTGGCACGGATGCTGCAGGCACTACAGCTGTCGTTAACGGTGGATCCCTGACATTGAGTTCCGACAAGAACTTTACCTTTAGCGGTACAGGTCTTGCAGCCGCAGGTCTTGGAAGTGCATCTACTGCATTGTCACAGCTTGGATCTGTGGATATATCTACAGTGAATGGTGCTAACTCGTCGATTTCCGTAATTGACGGTGCTCTTGCACAGATATCGACGATCCGCGCAGACCTTGGTGCTATTCAGAATCGTTTCGAGTCTACCGTTGCCAACCTGTCGGCAACCTCGGAAAACCTGAGTAATGCGCGTAGCCGAGTTCAAGACGCAGACTTCGCTTCGGAAACGGCTGCTTTGACACGGTCCCAGATCCTGCAACAGGCAGGTGTGGCGATCCTGGCACAAGCGAATGCCCTACCGCAGCTCGTCTTGTCACTGTTGCAATAACGGGATTGAAAACACCCGGGGCGGCATATACCGCTCTGGGTGTTTTTCAAACTGAATAATATGTAGTAGTACTAAGAGGTAAAACATCATGTCTACGGACCTTAAAATACAGGTCACAACGGATGTGGTTCGTTCCTCAAACAACGGAAATACGGTAATACCACTGAGGACATCGGGAGATCAGAATTTACGCCCTACTGGCACAAGTCAGGCGGTACGGCAAGATAATCCAGTGAGCGGCAATGTAGTGCCTGCAGTAGCCAATATCAACGGTGACGTGGTGAATCCGGCGGAGATCAGCCAGGCCGTCAACCAGTTGAATGATCACATACAGAATATCAGCCGCGATCTCGAATTTACCATTGATGAGGAACTCAACAGGACTATCATTACTGTCTATGATTCTGAAACTGAAGAAGTAATCAGACAGATACCGCCGGATGAAGTTTTGGCATTGGCGCGCTATCTGGAGTCTGAAGGCAGCGTCATAATGAAAACCAAAGCCTGATGCAGAGCGGGACCAACATCACCGGATGTTGGTCCCGAATTTGCATTTTGAATCTTGAATCTCAGAGTTCCTAAGTTGAGGAAAACATGGCTTCCATTATAACGCCCGGTCTCGGTTCAGGCCTGGATATCAACAATCTTGTCACCAAACTCGTTGAAGCGGAAAGCGGTCCACCCACAAACCGTCTGGATCGCCGCGAAGCGGAATTGCAGGCGAGATTGTCCGCATTCGGCACACTGAAAGGGGGATTGTCAAAGCTACAGTCCGCACTGGCATCTCTCAATAGTCCCGCAACCTTTCAGAGTAAGGCCGTGACATCAAGCGATACAGAGGTGTTAACAGCAACAAGCACCGCTTCTGCGACACCTGGTAAATATGATGTGGAAGTTACCCAGCTTGCCGACAACCACAAGCTGGCCACCGATCCGACGCTTACCAATGCCCGGTTTACCAGCGACACAGATATCATGGGTACCGGCACCCTTGTTATCAAGTTCGGTACAACCGATTATGACAAGGACACCGATACCTACAACTCGTTTACACAGAATGCCGACAAGGCTACTGCCACGATCGATATAAACGATGGCAGCCTGAGGGGTATTCGGGATGCAATTAACGAGGCTGACATTGGGGTTAACGCATCTATCGTCTATGACGGCAGTTATTACCGCCTGACCTTGACCTCCGAGACCGGTGCCGCCAATAGCTTGGAAATAACGGCAACGGATGATGATACAGATGATACGGATGATGCTGGTCTTTCTCTGTTGACATTTAACAGTACCACTCGTTATCTGGAACAGACAGACGCCGCACAGGATGCGACACTGACCGTTAACGGTGTTGGTATTATAAGTAGCGCCAATACGCTAACTGACACCATCGAAGGATTGACAATTGACCTTCTTGATACTGGAACTTCAACCATGGTTGTTGATCTTGACAAGGACAAGACATCGAACGCGATAAGCGGTTTCGTGGATTACATCGACGGTATCAACGCGGATGCGCTCC
>CAZSAK010000022.1:2760-42957 GCA_964605155.1 uncultured Chromatiaceae bacterium
TTCGTGGCCAACTACAACGAACTGATTTCCACGATTAATGAGCTGACAAAATATAATCCTGATACCGGGGAAGCAGGATTACTTAATGGTGATGGTGTGCTGCGTAATATCGACAGCCAGATCAGGCGTATGTTGACCAACCGTGTCGAAGGCGTAGGCGGCGATGTTGCGACATTAACGGATATTGGTATCACGCGCAGCAGTTCGGGCGGCACCCTGGTACTGGATAAGGGTAAGCTAGGAGATCTGCTCGAAACCAACTTTAAGGATGTCGCCGCGGTCTTTGCAGCGGTGGGTACACCCACGGATTCGCTGATTGAATTTTCTGGTTCCAATGCAGTGACGCTGGCAGGAGACTATAAGGTTAATATCAGCAGACTGGCAACACAGGGCACAGTTGTAGGTTCTGCAGCGGCAAATTTGACTATTGCTAGTGGATTGAACGATACCCTGTCAGTCGAGATTGAAGGTATCAGTTCCACCGTAACCTTGACTGCCGGGACCTATACTGCGGCGGGACTTGCTGCCGAGGTGCAATCCCAGATAAACGGTAAAATGGAATTTAAGGATGCGAATCGATCTGTTGATGTATCAGAATCCAACGGCATCATAACAATATCTTCAAAGACATATGGCTCTGAATCGACAGTGATTGTGGCCGGAGGTAACGGCAGGGATGATCTGCTTGGTACCAACCCGACAATAACCTCCGGCGTTGATGTTGCAGGCACTATAGGAGGTGTCGAGGCAACCGGTTCTGGTCAGTTCCTCACCGGCACAGGAGCCGCGCAAGGCTTGAAATTAAATATTACCGGTGGTGTGACAGGTGACAGGGGTAAAGTTTCTTTCAGTGAAGGATATGCCTATCAACTTAATAATTTCCTCAACGGATTGCTCGATAGTGATGGCGTGTTTACAGCCACAACCGATGCATTAAATCAACAGATCAAAGGTATCAGCAATGACAGGGAAGCCCTGGCCAGACGACTGGCCACCTATGAGGATCGGGTAAGGGCGCAATTCACAGCCATGGATATTCTGGTTGCGCAGATGCGTACCACTAGCGATTTCCTGGCATCACAGCTTGCCAGTCTGCCTACGATCTCGATCGGTTCCAATACTAATAATAGTAGTACAAATTGATGATAAGAGAAGATGGAGTAATAAACCAAGATGGATAAATCAGTATTAATAAATGGAGATGAAGGATTATGAGCCTGACCAATTCACGCAACGGGATAGAACAATATCAAAAAAACGGGATGCAAGGTTCTATAGAAAACGCAACACCGCACCGTTTGATTCAAATGTTGATGGAAGGTGCACTGAGCAAGGTTGCATCGGCAAGGGGCTTTATGGAAAGGGGTGATATCGCCAAGAAAGGTGAACATATCAGTTGGGCAATGTCCATTATTGATGGATTAAGGCTGAGTCTTGATAAATCCGTTGGAGGTGAAATGGTCCAAAACCTTGACGACTTGTATGATTATATTAACAGACGCCTGTTAGAGGCCAATCTGCATAACAAGCTGGAATACCTGGATGAGATCGCGGCTCTGTTGACAGAAATCAAAAGCGGTTGGGATGCGATTTCACAGGATATCGTTACGGATCATTCACAGAAAAAGCAACAACAGCCTGAGCTGACAAGAGTTTCAAACAGTGGCTAAAAGGCAATCACGAACTCCGCCATGAAACGGCCGAATATAGTGTTCAGTGAGATCAGCAGATCAGAACAATTACCACAAGCATTACATCTCAGCCTGGAGATGCTTCGCAATGCGAGATCTGATAACTGGGATTCGGTGATTTCCCTTGAATCACTTCGAAACGAACTGATATCGGATTATTTTTCAACACCCGTATCTGCAGATGAAGCCTCGATAGTGGCTGATTATATCAGGAAGATCCTGGATGTTGATAAACAGCTCATTGAACTGGGAGAAAGCGAGTGCCAACTCTTAAAGGGGAATCTGCAGAAGGTCGCCCGTGGGAAACTTGCTCTGAAGGTTTACGGTAGTATGTGAGAAGGGGGTTTCATCCAGATTACAAACGACTGTCCGATTTCTTGAGCAGGTCCATAATTTTCTTCAATCGACTACCTGATTATCCAGGGATTTGCCAAATGTGACAGGGAATGTATCGTTACTCTCACACAATTGTTAATTCTGAATTTGATAGATCATTGCCACCTATGGCCACCATCATGTATCTTGTACGGACATGAATCCCTATGAGAATGATCAGCTTGGCGCAGGACTTGTCTATGAAGATATGGTGCCGATGCACTGGAGAAAGGTGGAAACGGAGATTCAACCAGCCCAATTGATCAGGATAAACGAATCGAATGAAGAGATACTCCGTTTTATATCGGTTCTGGATGATTACCGCTCGGAATCTACGGGTGATGGCCGGGGTTCAGGTGCCGGTGATATCTCGCGTATTGAACACAAGATAAATCTTATTCTGGATCTGGTTTCACAGATCCTGGTACATCATATAGATATGCCGGCACCTGTACCGATCCGGATGAGTGCCACCGGCATCCAGTGGCGATGTGAGGAGCGCCTTGAGCTCGGCCATGATGTTTTAATGGATATCTATTTTTATCATAACTATCCACGTCCCATTACACTGGCAGGAAAGGTCCAGCATATTGAAAAGGATGGAGATGGTTATAATACCTGGGTTATTTTTGAGAATTTGAGTGACACGGTTCGACAGTGGTTGGACAAATTGATCTTCAGACATCATCGCCGGGGTATCGCCTATGCACGCCAACATACCCAGGGTGCCAATCACAGTGAGCCGGTTTCACAGCCCCCGGATGATTCGATAGAAGAGAAAAAATAGATAATATACAAATAGTTATAATTATTGATCTACGATCAAAGATTTGCTATTGTTCGCCGTGTCGATATTTTGACATATCCGGATAAACGGGTTACCTTATATATATGGTTAGCAAGGCGACAGAGGGGAAGGGGGGGAATGGAATGGATTCCGTGCTCGTGATTGATTCAGATCAACAACGCTATCTGAATTTGAAAGCTATCCTCGAATTTATCGACTGTGATTCCATGCAGTTGTCTGATCCGGCGAAGTTGCTGGAGCAGGCAAGATCCCAGCAGGATGTCCAGGCCGTTATTGTATCCAGTTATACAGACAACGCCTTGCAGGATATACTAAAAAGCATCAAGGACATCAAGCCGCAACTCCCCTTTATCCTGATTGAAAAAGACAAGCCATCGGCAAAGGTTCCCGCCGACATCGCTGCAAGCGTTGTTAGCCGAATCACATACCCGGTCAAGTATCGCGACCTAACTGAGGCATTACAGCATGCCCAGATATTCCGTGATAATCAACATCAACAGCAGGGTGCTTATTCTCCAGAATTGTTTCGCAGCCTGGTTGGTAACAGCCGCGGGATCCGCCAGGTCAGGAAACATATCGAACAGGTAGCAAAATCAGACGCAACTGTATTGATCCTCGGTGAATCTGGGACTGGTAAGGAAGTAGTGGCAAGGAACATTCACTATAACTCAAGCCGCCGTGACAAACCTTTTGTGCCGATCAACTGTGGCGCCATTCCCTCGGAACTGCTGGAGAGTGAATTATTCGGTCATGAGAAAGGGGCATTCACCGGGGCGATAAGTGCACGCCAGGGAAGATTCGAATTGGCCGAAGCAGGCACTCTGTTTTTGGACGAAATAGGCGATATGAGTATGCACATGCAGGTGAAGCTGCTGCGTGTTCTTCAGGAACGGACGTTTGAACGTGTCGGCAGCAACAAGACGATTACTTCTGATGTGCGTATCATCGCGGCAACTCATCGTAATCTGGAAGATGCCATTAGCAAGGGCAAATTTCGTGAAGACCTGTTTTACCGACTCAACGTTTTTCCAATCGAGATGCCTCCTTTACGGGAGCGTGTCGAGGATATCCCTTTGTTGATCAATGAGCTGATCAAAAGGCTTGAGCACGAAAAACGCGGTACCATCAGACTGACACAGGCGGCAATTCTGGCGCTTTGCCAATATTACTGGCCGGGTAACGTGCGTGAACTGGCAAATCTGATTGAACGGCTGGTGATCATGCATCCTTACGGGATCGTTGATGTGCATGACCTGCCCAAAAAATTTCAGGTCGAAACCGATTCCTCGCAGGATAAGACTGTTATCGATGAGGCCCTTATCTCTATCGATCCCTTCGAGATACCTCGCCTGCCTCGGGACGGGATAAATCTGAAAGAACACCTCACCAACCTTGAATACAACCTGATCAAACAGGCGCTTGAAGATGCCGGAGGTGTCGTAGCGCATGCCGCCAATCGTCTGAGATTGCGGCGTACCACCCTAGTCGAAAAATTACGTAAATACGGACTGCAACGGTCCGATGAACCGACGTAAGCTTGACTCCCCCACACTGATCCTAACATAACATGTTGTTTTAGATGGCCTTGTAAATTCAGGCATGTATTTTGCCTTTAACCGTGTGTACTAACGATCGATCCTAATCACATGGTTAAACACAGGCAACAGTTTGCATGAAACAGCAGGAAGCAAGTCACACACAAGGCCTTACAGACGCATTTCAACTCTTCAATCAGGTATCCGAGCAACTCGCGTCGACCTACCAACATCTGGAACTTCGTATCGGGCGACTCAACGAAGAACTCGCTGCGGCCAGAAATGAAAGACTGTCGGAGTTTGCAGAGAAGGAACGCCTCGCCAACAGGCTGGGACGCTTGCTGGATGCGTTGCCTGCGGGAGTTGTGGTTATCAACGGTGATGGCGTGGTGCAGCAGTACAATGCCAAGGTAGTAGATTTAATCGGTGAACCCTTGTCAGGGATTGCTTGGCATCAAGTTATCAAACGTGCTTTTCGTTCATCGGGAAGTGGCGATGAAGCAACGCTGAAGAACGGGAGAATCGTCAGCATATCTACCAATCCACTCGGTGAGGAGCCCGGGCAGATTATCCTCCTCAAGGATGTGACCGAGACACGGGCCTTACATGATATGTTACATCGTCATAAAAGACTGTCCACGATAGGTGAAATGTCGGCATCGCTTGCCCATCAGATCAGGACTCCTCTGGCATCAAGCCTGCTCTATCTTTCACATTTGCAACAAGCTGATATGTCGCCCCAGGATCATCAACGATGTGTGGACAAGATCCTGTCACGGCTGCGGCATCTGGATCGCCTCGTCAATGACATGATGCTGTTTGCCAGGGGAGGTCATGCAGGGGCGGAAAAGATCGACTGTTATGAGCTGTTGCAGGAATTACGACAAGTCATGGAACCTCATATGATCGTGAAACATTGCGATCTGAAAATCAAAAACATTACTCGGGGATTGATGATAACCGGCAACCACGATGCATTGCTGAGTGTGCTGCAGAATCTGGTACTTAATGCAATTCAGGCCTGTGGTGAAAATAAAGATGCTGCTCGTAAAGGCATGGTCAGGATAAGTGCAGCAGAAGATACGGAGAAAAAGTCCATTCGAACCTTAGTCATGCTCATCTCGGACAGTGGCCCCGGAATACCAGCCGAGATACAACATAAGATTTTCGAACCGTTTGTAACGACAAAACCGAAAGGAACGGGTCTGGGGCTTGCTGTGGTACAGGCTGTCATAAATGCACATAACGGGACCGTTTGGGTGAAATCAAGTAACCATGAAGGTACCACGATTGGAATTCGCCTGCCTGTGTGTCAGGCGGACGAAGATGGCGGGTAACAGCGCTTTATGGCTACTCAGACGACCTGAGCAACCCAGAATGATTAAATCATGTAAAAGAAGGAGTTGATATGAGCCATCTTACCGTCCTTATCGTTGAAGATGATTCATCGCTGCGTGAAGCGGTATGCGATACCCTTGATCTGGCAGGTTATCCAGTGACATTTGCAGAAGACGGCAGCACTGCATTGAACATCATGGCAGAAAGGGATATCGGTATGGTGATCAGTGATGTTCAGATGAAACCGATGGATGGCCATAACCTGCTTAAGAAGATTCGCGCACAGAGTCCCGATGTTCCTGTGTTGCTGATGACAGCCTATGGAAGTATCCAGAAGGCTGTCAAGGCTATGCAGGACGGCGCGGTTGACTATCTGGTAAAGCCCTTCGAAGCGGAGGTATTGGTCAATGCGGTAGAACGGTATCTGCCACATGCAACGAATGAATACAGTGATTTTATAGCACAAGACAGCGAAAGCCGGGCTGTGCTTAAGATTGCTGAACGGGTAGCGCAAAGTGATGCCACGGTGATGATCACTGGTGAAAGCGGTGTGGGCAAGGAGGTCCTGGCGCGCTTCATCCATAACAGATCAAAACGGGTTGATAAACCGTTTGTTGCCATCAACTGTGCCGCAATAC
Source organism: uncultured Chromatiaceae bacterium (assembly GCA_964605155.1). Lineage (GTDB taxonomy): Bacteria > Pseudomonadota > Gammaproteobacteria > SZUA-140 > SZUA-140 > CAZSAK01. The sequence continues at coordinate 9,146 of CAZSAK010000022.1, forward strand.
CGGATAACATGCTTGAAGCCACCTTATTTGGATATGATAAAGGGGCATTTACCGGGGCCTATCAGGCAAGTCCTGGAAAGTTCGAGCAGGCACAGGATGGGACATTATTGCTGGATGAAATATCAGAAATGAATCTGGCGCTGCAGTCCAAATTATTGCGAGTGCTGCAGGAGCGTGAAGTGGAACGTCTGGGTGGACGGAAATTGATCGCGCTGGATGTCCGAGTGCTTGCAACCTCCAACAGAAAAATGCGTGATGAAGTCCTCGCTGGACGATTTAGGGAAGACCTGTTTTACCGGTTAAATGTTTTTCCACTCCATCTGCCGCCACTCAGGGCGCGGGTACGAGACATAATACCGATCGCTACTGCAATTCTGGAGAATGCTGCCCAGCATTCAGGGCGTACGGTTCCGAGATTGACAGATGAGGCATGTAGCAAGTTATGCAGTCATCATTGGCCGGGGAACGTCCGGGAACTAGATAATGTAATTCAACGCGCCTTGATTCTGCAACCCGGTAATGAAATTACGCCGGATGAATTGATCTTTGAGACATGTGAAGATTCAGGATATACAGCTCCCGGAGTGGCAGCTGAAATGGATGCGACCGATGTATCCCATGAACATCTGGGCAAGGATCTTAAAGCACATGAACAGCGCATGATAATTGAAACATTAAGATCCCTGAACGGTAATCGTAAAGCGACAGCCGACAAGTTGGGCATCAGCCAGCGTACACTACGTTACAAGTTGGCACGCATGCGCGAAGAAGGAATGAGTATACCGGTATAGTATGGACTGGAACGTGCATGAAAAATGCGGATTGAAAAACAGATCAATGTTTTTTTGTGAACAGGAGTATCGGCTATGAACAATATCAGTATGGATCATTTACTTTCACAATTACGTGAAACAGCCACATTTGCGGAAGGCCGCAAACCGGTTGATGATGCATCCGACAGCAACCCCAGTTTCACACATGCATTGACCAACGCTATTGACAAGGTGAATGACATGCAGCAACAGGCTGGGGAATTGTCAAATGCATTCCTTTCAGGAGACAAATCTGTTGATCTCACTCAAGTGATGGTAGCTGGTCAAAAGGCAAACATCTCTTTTCAGGCAATGCTCCAGGTGAGAAACAAGCTGGTTTCCGCTTACCAGGAAATCATGAATATGCAGATATAAAACAAATTGAAGATGCAGTTCAACAGTTAAGGCTATAACAAGGAGTACATGGGCTATGGCACTCGTAAAAACCGATGATATCACATTGCAGGCCAGGGGATTCAATGGCCTGTCATTATTCAGGCAACTGGGCCTGATGATTGGCTTGGCGGCCAGTGTTGCAATCGGTGTCGCCGCTGCACTATGGTCTCAGGGTCCAAGCTATAGTCTTTTATATAGCAATCTTACTGAACAGGATGCCGGTGCGATCACGTCATCACTTGAGAGTGCCGGGATCAAATATAAATTATCGGATGATTCCAGCGCCATTATGGTTGATTCCGATAAGGTTCACAGTGCCCGTCTCAAGCTCGCATCACAGGGGTTGCCGGAGGGAGCCGGGGCGGGTTTTGAAATTTTAGATAAAGATGGTGGTTTTGGTGTCAGCCAGTTTATGGAGAGTGCCCGTTACCAGCGGGCCCTTGAAGGCGAGCTGGCACGTACCATCGCGTCCATACAAAGTGTACAGAGCGCGCGGGTACATCTTGCGATTCCGAAACAAACTGCCTTTATACGTGATCATAAAAAACCCACAGCGTCTGTAACCATTAACCTGTTACCGGGCCGTAATATCGAAGGCGATGAGGTTGCTGCGATTGCCCATATGGTAGCCGCCAGTATTCCAAACCTCGATGTTGATCAGGTTACGGTAATCGACCAGCGCGGCAGGTTACTGACGTCTCCTGATTCTTCAAATGAGATGCGTCTTTCATCGACCCAATTTGAATATCGCAAACGTCTGGAAGAATACTATAAGAAAAGGATTGAGGATATTCTCTCACCCGTGGTGGGGATGGGAGGAGTCAAGGCGCAGGTATCAGCCGATATCGATTTTACAGTGACCGAACAAACACAGGAAAGTTTTAACCCGGATTTGCCGGCTATTCGCAGCGAGCAGACTATTGAAGAAAAATCGACAAACGGGCAGGGGGCGGTCGGAGTGCCTGGTACTCTGTCAAATACACCGCCGGGGGAGACGACGGAAAACACCAACATAGAGTCTTCAGGCAACACGACTCGTCGTTCAACGCGTAATTATGAACTAGACAAGACCATCAGTCATGTACGGATCGGAGCAGGTTCTATAAGACGTCTGTCGGTGGCTGTCGTGGTGGACGACAAGCAGGAAGTGAACGAGGATGGTGAAGTGACTCGTACACCCTTTACGGAAGATGAAATCACGCGATATACGAATCTTGTCAAAGAAGCTATCGGATTTAACACCCAGCGGGGTGACAGCGTAAATGTAATTAATGCCTCCTTCAGCGTACCACCAGAACCAGAACCCTTGCCGGAACCTTCGTTTTTTGAAAGTCCGACCTTATGGACCACCCTGAAACAGTTATTGGTCGGTGGGTTTGTGCTCTTCCTGGTATTCGGGGTGTTACGTCCGGTGCTGAGAGAGCTGGTCGTCAAGGGTAAGGCGATGCCCACACCGGAGATGATTGCCGCAAGCATGGGACATGATCAGTTATCACTGTCAGGTCAGGGAGGCAGACAATCACAGGGTTCCGCCTATGAAAATAATCTCAGTGCCGCAAGGACACTGGTGTCCCAGGATCCCAAACGTGTTGCTCAGGTCGTTAATAATTGGGTAGCAAGCGATGCCTGAAAAGAAAAAACAGCCGGGATTGTCCGGACTGGAACGCGCTGCGATCCTGTTGATGAGTCTCGGTGAACAGGGTGCGGCGGAAGTGCTTAAACATATTGGTCCCAAACAGGTCCATAAAGTCAGTACAGCCATGGCGGGTATGACAAACATCACCAGGGACCAGGCGGACAATGTTTTATCGGAATTCTGCCAGACAGTGGATAATGAAACCGCCATTGGTGTGGGTTCACAGGAATATCTTAAAGGCGTTTTGGTCAAAGCGCTTGGCGCGGATAAAGCAAACGGTATGCTGGACAGAATGATGCTTGGCGCCACATCATCGGGTCTGGAACAGTTAAAATGGATGGATCCCCGGGCGATCGTTGAAGTGATTCGTACGGAACATCCCCAGATCATAGCAGTGGTATTGGCATCACTTGACGGTGAACAGGCCGCAGAGATTCTGGCTGCATTACCCGAAAAGGTCAGGGTAGATGTCCTGCTGCGTATTGCAACCCTTGACCGTCTACAACCAACTGCATTACAGGAACTGAACGAAGTCATCGAAAAGCAGTTTTCTGGCAATACCAATATCAAAACATCGTCCATGGGTGGTATCAAATCGACGGCAAATATCCTCAATTTTATGGACAGTACGGTCGAGGGGATGATTCTTGACCAGATCAATGAATTTGATGCTGAACTCGGAGAAAAAATACAGGATTTGATGTTCGTCTTCGATGATCTTATCAATATCGATGATCGTGGAATCCAGGCATTGTTACGTGAAGTGTCCTCGGAAACGCTTGTACTTGCACTCAAGGGTTCAGATGATGCAATCAAGGAAAAGATTTTTAAAAATATGTCAAAACGGGCCGGGGAAATGTTGCGTGATGATTTGGAGGCAAAGGGGCCGGTTCGAGTCAGCGAGGTTGAAGCTGCACAGAAGGAAATACTTGCAATTGCAAGACGAATGTCCGAGTCAGGTGATATTGCATTAGGTGGACAGGGTGGTGAAGAATATATCTAAAGTAATTACCGGCGAAGAGCTGGATACATATCAACGCTGGTCAATCCCAGAGGTCACCAGCATGAAGAACACGGCGCACAATACATCTGCATCTGCCATGGTAACGACATCTGGACAGATAGAGAAGCTTCAAAAACAGGCATACCAGGAGGGTTTTCAGCAAGGTCAACGGGATGGAATTGCTGCTGGAAAAGAGGAGTACAAGTATAAGACACAGGGGCTGGACAAAATCGTTAAATCCCTGGTCGATCCGCTGGCGGATCTGGACGAGGAGGTTATCAATGAACTGGTTACCCTGGCGATGACAATCGCACGCCATATGGTTCGTCGGGAATTAAAGACCGATCCCGGTGAAATCATCGGGATAGTCCGTGAGGCATTGGGCAAATTGCCGGTCGCAAGCCGTGGTATCAGTCTCTATCTGCATCCGGACGATGTGGCAATGGTTCGCGAGGCGTTATCTTTGAGCGGAGACGAGCAATCCTGCAAGATAATTGAGGATCCAGCTATGTCAAGAGGTGGTTGCCGGGTGGTGACCGAGGCATCACAGGTTGATGCGACTATCGAAAAACGATTGGCTACCCTGATTACCCAATTGATGGGCGGAGAACGTGAAGACGATGGAACCAATTGAAGATGACCGCAAAACACGACTGAAAGCCCGTTTATCCGAATGTCTTAGTCGTATCGAGACACCGCCGCCGTTGACGGTTGAGGGACGCTTAACGCGTATGGTCGGGTTAACACTGGAAGCGGTTGGTTGCCAGATTAGTATTGGCAGTCGCTGTCAGGTGATCAATCCGGACGGAACAGGCATCGTGGCTGAGGTTGTCGGTTTTTCGGACAACAAAACCTATTTAATGCCGTGTACCCATATCCATGGCCTGGCTCCGAATGCCAGGGTGATCCCATCACGTAACGTATATGAGGCTGCCGTAGGAAACAAACTGCTGGGCAGGGTGCTCGATGGATCGGGCAAACCGCTTGATGGTTACGGGCCACTGAACACGGATACACGCAAGCCGCTGATACCACGCCAAATTAATCCTTTACACCGTACATTGATTTCCGAGCCGCTTGATGTGGGGGTGCGCGCAATCAATGCCTTGTTGACTATCGGCCGCGGTCAGCGTCTTGGTTTGTTTGCCGGTAGTGGGGTTGGGAAAAGCGTTTTATTGGGAATGATGACCCGCTACACCAATGCGGATGTGACAGTTGTCGGATTGGTAGGTGAACGTGGCAGGGAGGTAAAGGAATTTACCGATAAAATTCTTGGTCGGCAGGGAATGTCACGTGCAGTGGTCGTCGCTACGCCCGCAGATAATCCCCCCTTGATGCGCATACATGGAGCAATGCTTGCGACCAGTATCGCGGAACATTTCCGTGATCAGGGAATGAAGGTGTTGCTGTTGATGGATTCACTGACCCGTTATGCCCAGGCGCATCGCGAGATTGCCCTGGCAATCGGTGAACCCCCTGCCACCAAGGGTTATCCGCCATCGGTTTTCGCCAAGCTTCCCCAGCTGGTGGAAAGGGCAGGTAACGCCAATAATGGCGGATCCATCACAGCTTTTTATACTGTGCTGACCGAGGGGGATAACTTGCAGGATCCGGTTGCTGATTCAGCACGCGCAATACTGGACGGCCATATTGTACTGTCTCACGATCTCGCAGATGCCGGATGTTATCCGGCGATTGATATCGAGGCATCGATCAGCAGGGCGTTAACCGAGATTACAAGTCAGGGTCATCAGAATGATATCAGGCGGTTCAAACAGCTCTATACAACTTACCAACAGAATCGCGATCTTATCAGTGTAGGCGCCTATGCTCGCGGAAGTGATGTGAGACTGGACGAGGCAGTTGCTTTTTACCCGCATTTAATGAACTTTGTCCAGCAAGGGATAAATGAACCCGTTACATTAGCGAACAGCCTGCAGCAACTGAACTCGTTGATGAGTGGAGGTCCGCCAGACGGCAAAGCGCAACAGGACACATCGGGATAACGTATGAAGAGGTCACAGCGTCTGAACCCGGTCATCAAGGTTGCGAAGGATAGGGAGCAGAGGGCAGCAAAGGCGATGGGAGAATCGCGCCGTACACTTGAACAACATCAGAACAAGCTCGCCGAATTGCTTGCCTATCAACAGGAATATGCACAGATGTATGTAGATGCCGGTCGTGGTGGAATAGCAATCAATAGGCTAAATGAATACAGGGAATTTTTGTGTAGATTGAATGAGGCGGTCGACAGCCAGAAAGAGGTCATCAGATTAAGGCAGTCGGATCTTGTAAAAAAAGACCATGTATGGCGTCAAACACGGGTAACACACAAGTCGGTCGACAAGATTGCATCCCGGCTTCGTGACAGGGAGCGTAATGCAGCAGACAGCAGGGAACAAGCAGCCTCAGATGACCGCGCTCAGCACAACAAGTCCAGGGAGGATTAGCATCATTATTGCATGGCTGTATTGAAAACCTAACCGCGGATTATCAATGGCATGCAAATTGCCTGTTTGATACTGGATATTTTCAGAAGCAGGTCAACAGTAAATGCAAAATATTGCCTCATTAGTGGCAGCACAGGCGGACGGAAGTGCCGTAAAGCACTTCTCTGGTGCAAAAAGCAGCCCTGCAGGGGAGATCTGTGGTGTGGCGGCAGGTCAGGATCATCCGTTTGTTAAGGCGTTGTCCGGGTTTAATGAGACCAATCCCAAGGCGATCACTCAGGCAAGAGGGCAGATAGATCCACATTTAGACGAAGTTGATCAACAGGTATTGCCGCAGGGTGGCAACGTATTGCCATCCCGGGGTAATTCCACACAGGGCTTTACTCTAGCCGACTTGGTAGCCTCTCTCAAGGATCTGAAGGCGGAACTGGCACAATTCAACCGCGCGGATATTTCCCGGGATCAAAAAATCATTGGCGAGCGGCTTGCTGCACAACTTGATGAACTCGAACATCTGATACGTGAGCAGGGTAACGGATTTATTCACATACCCGCCTGGATTGCCAACGATATCCGTGACAATCTGTCTGCTCTACAGGAATCTGCTGCTTCCTCAATACAGCAACAAGCGTGGATACGCCAATCCCAGCAAATGTCCGGAGTCCTGTCAACCAGTCATATGGGGCAGGATACACAACTGGCCGATGATGCAGGCAAATCTGCCTCTATACTCGATGATGTCAAACTACACCAGCTTTCCAATATAATTCAAGATCTCTCTGCAGCGTCACAGGGAAACCCAAGAGCCAATCTGGAGCATGGGTTGCAGGATCTGCTGAAAGTCTCGCCACAATCCTCAGACATAAAAAATACGGATACCATTGTGGGACATATATCCGGTCTGAATTTACAACATGGAAACTTCATTGGTGATAAGCAGGTATCCAGTCTCCCGATCAATACACCCTTTAACCAACAAGGCTGGAGTGATGAAATTGGCGATCGTGTCAGATGGCTTGTCAACCAGAACGTACAGTCTGCCGAGTTACGTCTGAATCCCCCACATCTGGGTCCCTTGGATGTCAAGGTAACGGTACAAAATGATCAAATGAATATTCTGTTTACCGCCCATCATGCTGCCGTACGGGATGCGTTGGAATCAGCCATACCGAGATTACGCGAGATGTTCGGAGATAACGGGCTTAACCTCGTCGATGTCGATATTTCACAGCATTCATCATCGGATGATCAACGACGGGCATCAGCGGATACGGATGCGACAACCCATTATGATGATTCCCACCTGTCTAATGTTGATGCGGAGGACCTCTCAGTAATACATCAGCGAATCCATCTGCAACAGGGCCTGGTTGATTACTACGCCTGAATCCTTTCGTCGGTCATAAATCTGATCGCTCTCAGAGAATCCCGCAATTACTGCTGTCTGGCTCTTACAGGACTGAAAAAAATGATTCACATACCACCCGTCATGATTTCGGCATGTGGATTGTTGTATCCAGTCAACACTATGCCACTCAGTTCGGAATACATCCTAATTAACTGATAAATAAAGATAATAATCATACATCCCTGATGGCATAGCTCTTGCTATTAGGGGGTAGGTTAAGTGGTTTTTAAATTAGGGAAGGTAAGGACATGGCGATTGATGACCCGGAAGACGACAAAGAACTGGACGGCGAAACGGAAAAGCCCAAAAAGAAGGGCAAGCTGCTCAAGATAATTCTCATTTTCTTTTCGATCATCCTGCTGGTTGGTGCAGCTGTTGGCGGAACTTTGTATTTTGCCGGTGCATTGAGTGGTGATCATAGTACGTCCACGGATGATTCGCCAAAAAGCAAGAAAGTCGCAAAAAATAAATCAAAGAAATCACCTGTCTACTTCGATTTCGATCCACCTTTTATCGTCAACTTCATCGAGAACAACCAGATCCGTTATCTTCAGGTGACGATATCGGTGATGACGCGCGAAGAAGAAGTGGTTGACGAACTGAAGACGTACATGCCCGTGATTCGGAATAATCTCGTGCTTGTTTTCAGCGACCAGACATATGACACGATCAGTTCGGCGGAGGGAAAACAAAAATTGCGTGATGAAGCTCTGGCCGAGATTCAGCAGGTACTCAAAAAAGAAACCGGGAAAACCGGTGTGGAAGAAGTTTACTTTACCAGCTTTGTGATGCAGTAAAGATGGCAGTCAATGATTTGCTAACCCAGGACGAGATAGATGCGCTTCTGCATGGAGTCTCCAGTGGAGACGTAGATACAGATGCGGATGAGACCGTCGTTGATGGTGAAGCCCATAGTTATGATTTTGCCAGTCAAGACAGGATTGTACGCGGGCGAATGCCTACACTGGAGATGGTCAATGAAAGGTTTACCCGATATTTCAGAATCAGCCTGTTCAACATGCTACGCAGGTCACCTGAAATCGCTGTGGGCGGTGTACAGATGCTTAAATTCGCCGAATACATCCACAGCCTGTTTGTGCCAGCAAGTCTGAATCTTATAAAAATAAAACCATTACGTGGTACGGCGCTGATCATCTTTGATCCCAACCTTGTATTTTCAATCGTGGATAATTTTTTCGGTGGTGATGGAAGATTTCACGCAAAGATAGAAGGTCGTGAATTTACGCCGACTGAACAACGGATTATCACTAAACTGCTGGAGATAACATTCAAGGACTTGAAGGAAGCCTGGAATCCTGCAATGAAACTTGATTTTGAGTTCACAGGGATGGAGGTCAATCCGCATTTTGCCAACATTGTGAGCCCGAGCGAGGTAGTTGTAGTCACGACATTTCATGTTGAACTGGAAGGTGGTGGTGGTGATATGCACGTTACCATGCCCTACTCAATGGTCGAGCCTATTCGTGAATTGCTGGATTCGGGAATACAAAGTGATCGTGAAGATGCTGATGAGCGCTGGTTAACTGCATTACGTGAAGAGATCAAGGAGGCGGAGGTCGAGATCAGCAGCATCCTGGGAGAATCGGTTATATCGGTGAGAGAACTGAACCAATTAAAACCGGGTGACATCATCCCCATGGATATCCCGAAAACTGTAACGTTATGTGTTGAGGATATACCCATTATGCGCGGTGGGTTTGGAATATCAAACGGTAAGAATGCCATCAAGGTGTCAGAGTGTATAGTCCCGCCACCAGCGAGAAAGGTGGCCAAACTTGCAGGAGTAAACCGATGAGTGAAGAAACTACAGATGAAAACACCGATTCTGCTGAAGAGCATGAAACATCACAACAAGGAGAGAATTCAAGTGCCGACTCCACAGGTCAGGCCCAGGGCCAGGAGACCTATGACAAGGCGCATTTTCAGGGACTACAGGCGGATCAGAATTCCAAATCTATCGGTGAGTCAGGGATGGATATGATACTCGACATTCCGGTTACCATCGCCGTCGAGATAGGTAGAAGCAAAATCAATATCCGCAATCTGCTGAAATTGAATCAGGGGTCAGTTGTTGAGCTGGACAGGCTTGCGGGTGAACCGATGGATTTGATAGTTAATGGTACATTGGTCGCACATGGCGAGGTCGTAGTTGTCAATGAGAAATTCGGTGTACGCCTTACCGATGTGATCAGCCCGGCAGAACGCGTAAAGAAACTGAAATGATATTGCTATAGATAATATTATTACAACCAACAAATGTTCTCGTTTATACCACTATCGATGTCATTGCTGAAACCTCACTGGAGGTCAATCTTCATATTGCTTACAACGGGATTGGTGTACTTTATCCCCGCATTATGCTGCGCTGGAGATGCCCAAGGCACGCAATCAGGTCTGGATAAAAGCCCGGTGGGCCTGGTAAATATACTGCAGGTAATGACCTATTTAATACTGGTACTGCTGATCATAATTGGCAGCGCCTGGGTTTTTCGCCGTTATGGACGTATAAACGCTGCCGCCAATGGACATCTTAAGATTATCTCTGGCTTGTCGGTCGGACAGCGCGAAAGAATCGTGCTGGTTGAGGCAGGAGACGTTCAATTGTTGCTTGGTGTGGCGCCGGGTCATGTGCAGACGTTGCATGTGATGGGTGATGCGGCAGTTGAAGTAACGAAGGATACTGGCAAAACGTCGTTTGCCAGTCGTTTAAACGATGAAGTCAGGAAAAAGATTCTGTCATGAAAAAACTGGTAATTATGATCATTTTCAGTATTTTGCCGGTTTCAATGACGATGGCGGATTCCGGGCTAACTGCTTTATCTTTAACCACGAATGCAGACGGTGGCCAAACGTATTCATTGAGCATACAAGTACTGGCGTTGATGACGGTATTAACGTTATTACCGGCAGCATTGATGATGATGACATCGTTTACGCGGATTATTATTGTACTGGCAATCCTGCGGCAGGCTATCGGAACCGCGCAGACACCGACTACGCAGACTCTCATCGGACTGGCATTGTTTCTGACCATTTTTGTCATGGCTCCTGTGTTTGATGACACCTACCAGCATGCGGTAAAACCATATCTGAATGAAGAAATTACCCTGCAGGATGCACTGCAAAAGGCAAGTATCCCATTCAGGTCATTCATGTTGCATCAGACTCGTGACAGTGATCTGACCCTGTTTGCAAATATCTCAGGTGACAAGGAATACGACTCCTACGACGACGTCCCCTTTTCATTGCTTGTCCCGTCATTCGTAACAAGCGAACTCAAAACGGCCTTTCAGATCGGTTTTCTTATATTTATCCCGTTTCTGATAATCGATCTGGTGGTGGCAAGTGTTCTGATGTCGATGGGTATGATGATGTTATCACCGCTCATTATTTCTCTACCATTCAAGATCATGCTCTTCGTTCTGGTTGACGGATGGGCCCTGATTCTAGGTACGCTGGCATCGAGTTTTCACGGTTAAGCGACATGTTCAGCGGTAAGAATTCATAAATCATATCGGGAAGGAAACATATGACGCCTGAATCTGTCATCTCGATTAGCCAGAATGCCCTGCAGGTGACTTTAATGATTATCGCCCTGCTGCTCTTGCCCGCTCTGGGGATCGGATTGCTGGTAAGCATGTTCCAGGCAGCAACGCAGATCAATGAACAGACGTTAAGTTTTATCCCGAAACTGTTCGTGGTGTTTCTGATCCTGATTCTTGGTGGTCCATGGATATTGCAGGTAACCATCAACTTTACAACCAATTTGATCACCAGCATTCCCGAATTGATAGGTTAATCAGTGATTAGACATAAGAACAGTGAATATAACAAGTGAAGAACTCATTGCATTTATAGCCGGTTATTTATGGCCATTTATCCGGATAGCCGCGCTGGTCAGTATTATTCCCATTTTAAGTGCACAGATAGTTCCCAAGCGTGTAAAGGTGGGTATAGCCCTGATGCTGACTGTAGTTATTGCACCCACCCTGGGACCTATGCCCTCCATTGAGCTATTCAGTGCCCAGGGATTTCTCATGTGTGTTTACCAGATGCTTATCGGTCTGGCGATGGGTTTCACCATTCGAATCGTGTTCAGTGCGTTTGAAACCGGTGGCCACGTAATAGGTCAGACGATGGGGCTGGGGTATGCACAGATGCTGGATCCATCTAATGGGGTTACCGTACCTGTGATCAGCCAACTATATACCATTATAGGAACATTGGTATTCCTGGCATTAAATGGCCACCTGGTCGTGATTGATGTATTGGCAGAGAGCTTCGAAACCATGCCGGTTGCACTAAATACCATCAGTACAAACGGCTTGTGGTCCATCATGGATTTGTCCGGATGGATATTCAAGGGTGCAGTGCTGATCTCGCTGCCGGCCGTAGCAGCATTATTGCTGGTTAATATCGCCTTTGGAGTGATGATGCGGGCGGCGCCACAACTTAATATCTTTGCCATCGGCTTTCCATTGACGTTGACACTTGGTTTTGTTTTTATCTTGGTGACTCTGCCGATGTTCCTGCCGCAATTCACCCATATAATGGATAGTGCATTTCTCACCATCGACACCATGGTGAACAGTGGTGGATAAAGATGGCTGAGCAGACCGCGCACGAAAAAACTGAACAACCTACCCCTAAACGCCTCAAGGATGCACGCGAAAAAGGTCAGGTAGCACGCTCCAGGGAGCTGACCACAATGGTGGTGCTGCTGGCATCAGCCGCTGCGATCTTGCTTATCGGTGATAATTTGATCAATGATCTTCTCAAAATAATGCGTGATGTGTTTATATCAGATCGTAGTGATTTGATGGATATTGAAAATATACCCCGTATATTCGAGCAGGCATTGACAAATACCATCATCGCTCTGTTGCCGTTTTTCGCAATTGTCGTTTGTGCGGCTCTGTTATCGCCTATGGCACTGAGTGGGTGGTCCTTCAGCGCCCAGGCAATGTCATTCAAATGGGAAAAGCTCGATCCTGTAAAGGGGATAGGAAAGATATTTTCATGGCGTAGCCTGATGGAGCTCGTGAAGGCACTGGCCAAGTTTTCCGTCGTATTGGTAGTTGCTCTGTTGTTGCTATGGCATAACGTCGATTCCTTTCTGCTATTGGGTACCAAGGACGTTATGCAATCCCTGCATGACGCCGGGAAGATCCTTGGTTGGTCATTTCTGGTATTGAGCTGTGCAATGATTATCATTGCTGCCGTAGATGTGCCGTTCCAGCTATGGGATCACAATCGTCAATTGAAGATGACAAGGCAGGAAGTCAAGGATGAATACAAGGAGACCGATGGTAGTCCGGATATGAAACGGCGCGTGCGGGAGGTGCAACAGGAGATGGCGCGCCGCAGAATGATGCAGGAAGTACCCACTGCCGACGTAATAATAACGAACCCAACTCACTATGCTGTGGCACTGCGATATAACCAAAACGGGATGAGGGCACCGGTTGTTGTCGCCAAAGGCAAGGATCTGATTGCTCAGCAGATCCGTAATGTCGCCTTGTCACATGAGGTACCAATACTGTCCGCACCGCCGTTATCCCGCGCATTATATTTCAGTACAGAACTTCAGCAGGAAATCCCGTCAGGCCTGTATATGGCGGTTGCACAGGTGCTTGCCTATGTCTACCAGCTGAGACGGACGACGCGTCGCAGCAACAACGGTGAAAGCATACCGATGCGGGATATTCCGATTCCTGATGAATTCAGACATGACTAGCATGAAACTTGCAAGGACCCACTCAATATGTGGCCAGAAACATTACCAATACAAGATGAAGTCTTAAAGAAGAGGCATCAATATGGCTGAGACAAGTGCAATAATGACGTTACGTGATATAAGCCGCAATGGCATGCTGGGAGCGCCGATTCTATTGATGTCAATATTGGCGATGCTTGTTGTTCCCCTCCCGCCCGCCATGCTTGATATCTTCTTTACCTTTAATATTACCTTGGGACTGGTGGTCTTGCTGGCAGGGATCTACTCAAGAAAGCCGCTGGATTTTGCCGCATTTCCCACAGTATTGCTGATTGCCACCTTGCTGAGACTTGCGCTCAATATTGCCTCAACACGCATTGTCTTACTGGACGGCCATACCGGTACCGACGCAGCGGGACGTGTCATTGAGGCGTTTGGTGCCTTCGTAGTCGGAGGAAATTATGCCGTGGGTCTGGTCGTATTCACGATCCTTGTCATCATAAATTTTGTTGTCGTTACCAAGGGTGCTGGACGCATTTCCGAGGTAAGTGCTCGCTTTACACTGGATGCCATGCCCGGCAAACAGATGGCCATCGATGCCGATCTTAATGCCGGCCTGATAGAGCAGAACGAGGCAAAACAGCGCAGAGCGGAAATCGTTCTTGAGGCAGATTTTTATGGTGCAATGGATGGTGCAAGTAAATTTGTGCGGGGTGATGCCATCGCCGGCATTCTCATCCTGTTTATAAACATCCTTGGTGGACTGGCCATAGGAATGGTGCAGCACAACATGGTATTCGGTGAGGCTATTCATAATTATACACTGCTAACCATCGGTGATGGCCTGGTCGCACAGATCCCCTCTCTGGTCCTGTCAACTGCAGCAGCGATCATGGTAACCCGTGTTTCAAGTGATCAGGACATGGGTACCCAGATCCTGACCCAGATGTTTGACAATCCACGAACTCTAGGTGTAACAGCGGGTGTGATGGGAATTCTCGGTGTGATACCCGGCATGCCGAATCTCGTGTTTCTGTCTCTGGCATGTGCCTCAGGTTTTGGCTCTTATTATATAGCCAAACGCAAACGCGAAATAATCAAACAGGTTGATGAACAAAAACAAGTAGCTGACAGTGAAAAACCATCAGAACCACGTGACCTGAGCTGGGAGGACGTGGTACCGGTAGATACAATCGGCCTGGAAGTAGGGTATCGATTGATACCGTTGGTGGATAAAAAACAGGGCGGTCAATTGATGGGAAGGATCAAGGGAGTCAGAAAAAAACTGACACAGGAACTGGGATTTCTGATTTCACCGGTCCACATCCGTGACAATCTGGAATTATCACCGAATGGCTATCGCATAACATTAATGGGTGTAGCTATCGGTGAGGCCGAAGTCCATCCGGAGCGTGATCTGGCCATTAACCCGGGCCAGGTTTTTGGAAATGTCGAAGGTATTCCAACCAGAGATCCGGCATTTAATATGGATGCCATCTGGATCGAGGCCGGTCAAAGAGACCAGGCACAGACATTGGGTTATACGGTCGTTGACGCAAGCACGGTGATTGCGACACATCTGAGCCAACTGCTCAAGACCCATGCCCATGATTTGTTGGGCCGGGAAGAGGTTCAGCAACTACTCGACACTCTTGCTGGCAGCACACCTAAACTGGTGGAGGGACTGGTTCCTGACCTGTTGTCGCTGGGAACCGTACAACGTGTATTGCGCAATCTGTTGATGGAAAACATACCCCTTCGCGATATGCGGACCATCGTTGAAACGCTTGCTGCAGAGGCACCCAGAAGCCAAGATCCTGACGTTCTCACAGCCACTGTACGTACTGCCTTGGGACGTCTAATTATTCAGAATATCAATGGGATGGAGTCTGAACTCCCGGTGATCACACTGGATCCTTCATTGGAACATTTATTGCAAGAATCTTTGCAGGTGGAAGGGCAGGGAAGTGTGGGACTCGAACCCGGTCTGGCCGACAGTATTCATCGATCGCTGGTAGAGAGCTACCAGCAACAGGAGATGGCGGGGCAGCCCGCGGTATTACTGGTGGCTCCATCATTAAGACAATTTTTACAACGTTTCGTGAAACATGCGGTACCCAATATGTACGTACTGTCATACAACGAGATACCGGATAACAAGCAACTCAGGGTCGTTGCTAACGTAGGCAGACCGAAATAGAAAATAGAGAACTTGAATGAACAAAAATAACGTATACGGAACGATGCGATGCAGGTTAAAGCTGATAACTCTGGACAGGGAACAGTCATGAAAATCAAGCGTTACTTTGCCCCGGATATACGCCAGGCAATTCGAAAGGTGCGTGACGAGCAAGGTCCTGATGCGGTGATCCTATCCAATCAACGGGTCAACGGCGGGATAGAGATTGTTGCGGCGGTCGATTATGACGAGTCGCTGTTTCGCAAGAATATGATGCCTCAGGACACTACACTCACTGAAAATCCCGATATCAAAATGCAGATCCAAAAACAGGACAGCAACAGAATGCACAATAAGGATGAATTCACCGGTTCCAATACGAGCCGCCAGTTATCCGACGTAATCTGGAGTCAGGATCCCGCAATCGTCGAGATACAGGATGAGCTAAGAAAGCTGCGCGATATGTTGGAAAACCAATTATCAGGCCTTGCATGGGGTGATCTTAATCGTCGTTACCCGCAACGTGCTGATCTAATGCGCCGACTGATGAAGATCGGGTTAAGCACCTCATTATGTCAGGAGATATCTAACCTTATTTCCAGTGATACAGATATCGATCATCTGTGGGGACAAGCATTGACCTCACTAGTTGACAGAGTACCGATAATGCAGTCAGATCTGTTGACGGATGGCGGTGTTGTAGCACTCATCGGTCCGACAGGAGTCGGTAAAACGACTACTATTGCTAAGATCGCGTCCCGTTATACCTTGCGACATGGTAATCGTGACGTTGCCCTCGTAACGATCGACAACTATCGGGTCGGTGCCTATGAGCAATTGAGGACATACGGCCGTATCCTCGATATCCCTGTCAAGAATGCGGACAGCAGACAGGAACTAAAACAGGTTTTGAATGACCTGAAGGGCAGACGCCTCATCCTGATAGATACAGCTGGCATGGGCCAGCACGATCACCACCTGATCAATCAGGCGGATATCATCGATTCTGATGCTTCTATCAGAACGTCACTGCTGCTATCAGCCACGACCCGCCTGTCCGGGTTAGAGGATGTAGTCCAGGCCTTCGAGATTTTCAATCCCACGGAATGCATGTTTACCAAGATCGATGAAGCCACCTCGCTGGGTAATGTATTGAGTATTGCCATCAAGCACAATCTGCCGGTTTCTTATGTAAGTAACGGCCAGCAGGTACCGGAGGATCTGCAAAGGGCACGTGCCCACACTCTTGTGAGTCAGTGTGTCGCGCTTGCGACCCGGGCGGAAAAGATGCTAGAAGAAGAAGTTGCATTCCAGAGTTACGGGAGGGTAGCAGCCAATGCTCATGGCTAATGAAAGGATGAATCAGGCATCCGGATTGAACAGCATAACCCGATCCAAACCAGTACGCGTGGTGGCAATCACGAGCGGCAAGGGTGGGGTAGGCAAGACAAACGTATCGACGAATCTCGCCCTTTCAATGGTGGCAACAGGCAATAATGTATTGTTAATGGATGCCGACCTCGGACTGGCCAATGTGGATGTACTGCTTGGCCTGCAACCGATATGTAACCTGTCACATGTCATCAGGGGTGAATGTTCACTTGAAGAGGTCATTATCAAGGATCAATCCGGTTTACGTATTATTCCCGCGGCTTCGGGGATACAGGATATGGCGGAATTAAGCCATATTGAACACGCAGGTCTCATCAGGGCATTCAGTGAGTTGAGTTTCCATCCGGACATATTGTTGATCGATACAGCTGCCGGAATTTCCGACAGTGTGGTGACCTTTAGCAAGGCCGCACATGAAGTTCTGGTGGTGGTATGTGATGAGCCCGCGTCGATTACTGACGCATATGCGGTTATCAAATTGCTGAATCGTGACCATGGGCTGCATCGTTTCAGAGTGCTCGCAAACATGGTTCACAACACACAGGATGGCATTGAGTTGTTTAAAAAATTGATGAAGGTCACAGATCGCTTCCTTGACGTTACCCTAGAATATCTAGGATCGATCCCGTATGACGAATATCTTAAAAAAGCCGTTCAAAAACAACGTGCTGTAGTCAATGCCTATCCCAGGAGCAGGGCGGCAATGGCCTTTCACAAGATTGCGCAGAAGGCCGGACAGTGGCCAGTGCCCGATGCAGCCAGCGGCAAGATAGAGTTTTTTGTTGAGAGACTTCTCACTTACAAAAACAATGATTCGGCATTTATTTTATGAATAACGTAAACATGTACGCACAGATACCAAACGAAGACAACAGCCAAAATGAAATGACAGGACTGGTCACCCAGTATTCTGCTCTGGTCAAGCGGATTGCCTATCATATCATGAGTCGACTGCCTCCCAGTGTGCAGGTGGATGATCTTATCCAGGCAGGCATGATTGGGCTTCTTGAGGCATCGCGAAATTATGATGCAGGTCAGGGTGCGAGTTTCGAAACCTATGCCGGTATTCGTATCCGAGGCGCGATGCTTGATGAGATCCGCAAGGGAGACTGGGCGCCGCGATCAGTCCATCGCAAAGCCAGGCAAGTTGCAGAGGCCGTACGACAGATCGAAAATGAAACGGGTAGGGACGCGCGCGATGTAGAAGTAGCCAAGGCGTTAGAAATGACATTGGATGAATATCATAAAACGCTGCAGGATGCGAGCGGTTGCCGCCTGTTAAGCTTTGAAGACATGGGTATTACCGAAGACTCGGTGCCATCCAAGGGTGGCGGTCTATCCTCAAGTCCATTTGAGGGAGTGCAACGGGATGATTTCAAGAAAAACCTGGCAGAGGAAATATCCGGACTTCCTGATCGCGAAAGGCTGGTATTGACCCTTTATTATGACGAGGAACTGAACTTGCGAGAGATCGGAGCTGTAATCGGTGTCAGTGAGTCACGTGTAAGCCAGATTCACAGTCAGGCACTGATCCGTTTACAGGCAAGACTGGGTCATTGGCTTTCGAACGACTGAGCCGGTGGTGAACATGGAGGTTCTAGCTTGCCGGTATTGAAGGGCACAGCCGAGTCTAAACGGCATCATACCGTGGAAGTCACAGAGGCAGGTGTTAATGGTTATACGGTCAAGCCGTTCAATGTTGCCAGTTTGAAGCAAAAGATAGAGAAAATTTTCGAACGCATATAGGCATGAGCCATTGGATGTCTTTTTATAAAAGGACGGAAGATGAACATTATACAGGATATCCACAAGGGGCAAGAGATATATGAGATGAAATGTCAGGGCATCGTCAATGATTCACTGGCGGTTCCGGGATATTGAGAGCGTATAAATGGCATTTTATGGTGATGAAGAACTACTTCAAAATTTCCTGGTTGAAGCAGAAGAGATTCTGGAACAACTGGGCAAATTGCTTGTTGAATTAGAAAAAGAACCTGATAATCAAGATCTACTGAATTCTGCTTTTAGATGGTTCCGCACTATTAAAGCTGGTGCGGACTTTCTTGAAATCTACTCTCTTGTAGCTGTCTGTTACCGTTCCGAGGACATGTTTAATCTGCTCTGGCAGGAATTGATAGTAATTGATTCAGAAATATTGGATAACATCTTCAAGGATATAGATGTCATCAATGGTATTCTGGAAATCGTGCGCCATGGTGAAATGCCGGAGTCACCCGATCCCACGCTGTTAAAGACACTTGGAAACCTGTCATCAAATGATAAACCGCAAATACCTGTCATTGTGACCAAAGCGACACCTCTTGAATCAATGGAACAACGGTCAGGTTCGAATACTGTTTCGGCACAGGTATCAGCTACCATGCCTGTAATATCAGATCCCGCCATACTTGATGATGAGCATAATACCGAGGATGAATTTGAGGAACTCGCAGATCCTGTCGTGCATCGGGTACGAAATGCGGTTGATCACAGTATTGAAATGACGATGTTCATGAAGTGACGGGCGAGGAAAGAACTGGCAGGATTGGGTTTTCCAACAAACAGATGGGCGATGATATCCTGCTTCCCATCGTTGATGAGAGTATGAACGTATATTCCTGATACAGGATGTAACCGCTTTTATGAAGACATGTGCGAATAGGATGTGAAAGGTCGTGGCTATATGACAGTCCGGGTAATGGTGGTTGACGATTCGGCGTTTTTCAGACAACGCATAACAGAGATATTGAATGCTGACGAACTTATAGAGGTTGTTGCAACCGCCGTAAACGGGGCAGAAGCGATTGAAAAACTATCCCAATATGAACCGGATGTAATCACTATGGATGTAGAGATGCCAGTCATGGATGGTATTACTGCTGTTCGCAGAATAATGGAGACATATCCTACGCCTATCCTGATGTTTTCTACGTTGACGACGGACGACGCAAAGACAATCCTGGATGCTCTGGATGCAGGTGCAGTGGATTTTCTGCCTAAGCGCATGGACGACATTTCGACCGACAGGCAGATTGCGGAACAACGATTATGCAAATATGTGCGGGTATTTGGTTCCAGAAAATTCAAGCCCCGTCAGTCGGCTGAAGGAAATCATCATTCTGCGGAAAACCCGGTCATCAAGAATGTTCCTGTTTTCAATGTCTGGGACAATGACAGGAATAAAGAGCAAGGACAACTTAACCGGTTCAGTTGCAAGGATTATAAAATGATCCTGATTGGTGCCTCCGCAGGCGGGCCGGTTGCCCTACAAGAGATACTGAGAGGTCTTCCCAGGACTTTTCCGTTGCCTATATTAATCGTTCAACATATGCCCGCCAGTTTTACTCCCACATTAGCCAAACGACTCGATAATATGTGTGATATTCATATCAAACAGGCATCTGATGGAGATGTTATCGAGTCCGGTTGCGCGATTCTGGCACCTGGCGGGTATCAGATGGTACTTGGTGATCATAACGGGAGGATATGTGTAAGGCTCAGGGAAGCGACGCAGGATCAGACCTATATGCCAAGCGTTGATATCACATTCTCTTCCGTCGCCGAGAAATTCACAGGGAAAATCCTCGTTATCATGTTGACAGGAATGGGTTCTGATGGTTGTGCCGGTACACGGCAGTTGAAGGAAAAGGGCTCGACGGTATGGGCACAGGATGAAACCACAAGCGTTGTTTACGGCATGCCGATGGCGATCGTCGAGGCCGGGCTGGCGGATAGCATAATGCCTCTGCCTGATATAGGTGCAACACTTTTCCGGGGAATGTAAGGCATGGATTTACTCAGTATAGCCGGCATCATCCTTGCTTTTGTCGCGATTATCGGTGGCAACTTTCTGGAAGGTGGTCATCTATCGTCATTGATGCAGTTAACGGCATTTCTGATCGTGGGTGGTGGTACGATCGGTGCCATCATGATACAGAGTGCCATGAGTGTATTTTTCAGGGCGTTACGCATGACCATGTGGATAGTGCTCCCGCCCAAGATTGCTGCTACAGAGGCCATCGAAAAGATTATCAACTGGAGTAATATAGCGCGCAAGGAGGGTTTACTGGGCCTTGAGTCGTTAACGGAAAATGAACCTGACCTGTTTGCCCGCAAAGGACTGCAACTGTTGGTTGACGGCAGTGAACCCGAGACCATCCGGGGTATCATGGAGGTCGAAATGGGAACCAAGGAACATCACGATACCCAGGCCGCCAAGGTCTTCGAGGGTATGGGCGGATATGCACCGACAATCGGTATTATCGGCGCGGTTATGGGTTTGATTCATGTGATGGAAAATCTAGCCGATCCGAGCAAGCTGGGTTCCGGTATCGCAGTGGCATTCGTCGCCACCATCTATGGCGTGGGGCTGGCAAACCTGTTTTTTCTGCCTATGGCGAACAAGCTCAAAGCCTTGATACATGATCAGACACAATTTCGCGAAATGATCATTGAAGGGGTTGTGTCCATAGCAGAGGGTGAAAATCCCCGTAATATCGAGACCAAGCTCCAGGGTTATATCCAGTAACGGTCTAAACCATGGCACGTAAACAGAAACATGAAGAACATGAAAACCATGAGCGTTGGCTGGTGTCTTATGCGGATTTTATAACTCTGCTGTTTGCGTTCTTTGTCGTCATGTATTCCATCTCCTCGGTCAACGAAGGTAAATACCGCGTGTTATCGGACGCTATCGTAGCGGCTTTCCGTTCCCCGGAGAAATCGATCAGGCCAATTCAGGTCGGGACGCCCACCCGGGCACCCAAGACATCGAAAATGGAGGTACAAAAGACACCTGGAATTATTAAATCTCCGAATCCCCCGATTAAATTATTGGATCAGGCGATCGAAGAGATGAAGGCCTCCGGAAAACTAACGAAAGAGGAACAGAAACTGCTCGAGCTCATCAAGAAGATTGGCGGCTTTGATGCGCTGGAAAAACTCCGTGGCCTGTCGAATCTCGAGGGCCTGGATGATCTTCTTAAAAAGGCGGGACTCGAGGATAACAAGAGCCCCGATAAATTGATGTCAGATGATGAAGTCATGGCAATCAAGGATGGCTTGCAGAAGCTCGCTGATCTGGGAGGTGTTGAGGGCCTGGAGAAACTGGCGGAAGTTGGTGGCCTGCAGAGCCTGGAAGAACTGGCAAAGATCGGTGGACTTGAAGGTCTCGAGAAACTGATATCCGCTGCCGGGAGCGAGGGTGCAAGAAACATTGCAAAGATTGCCGATGATATCGAGCAGGCAATGTCCGGCTTGATTCAACAGGATTTGATAACCGTCGATCGTAGCGACCAGTGGATCGAGGTGGAAATCAATACCAGCATCCTGTATCCGAGCGGGAGCGCACACTTGCAGCCCGATGCTGTACCGGTACTGAAGCAGCTCGCCCGTATCCTGCGCGACTTTCCCAATCCGATGCGTGTCGAAGGTTTTACAGATAATGTACCGATCAATACGATTGTGTATCCGTCAAACTGGGAATTGTCGTCCGCACGTGCAGCCCGCGTGGTGAGGCTTTTCACCGATGAGGGTATCGCTCCTGAACGGATGGCAGCGATTGGTTACGGGGAATATCGGCCCGTTGCGGATAACAGGACTGCGCAAGGGCGTACCAAGAACCGGCGTGTCGTATTGGTCGTACTGGCCAACCACGATATCGAGGGTCTGTTTAACAATGGTATCCTGAAATCAGGACAGCGTACCGCGGGATTCAAGCTGCCGAATGCTGAACCGTCCCAAAGTGATGGATTGTCTGAACCATCTTCACTGTCTGTCGACCAGAATGTAACAACTATAGATAATCCAAAGTTGTCGCCGACCGTAGTGCAGGAAACAGTCAAGGCAACAGAAATTGTTCAGCAAGCAGTTACCGATACACCTATATTGCCGGTGCCTGAGGAGGTCGAATCTAGGGCAGATGCCGTTATTTCTGATGAGGCGAAACAATCTGTTGTATCAGGATCCGTTAATTCAACAAGGCGGTCCGTACAATTCCCGGCACAATCTGCTAATCCCGGTCTGCTCGACAAGGTACCTCCGGTGATCAAACGGCCATCTATATTAGAACCGGCCATTACTGTACCATCACCGATTCTGTTGCCACCGATTAAATTTGTACCGCCTATATCACAGGTGTCTCATGGGGTGATCCTACGACACCAGGTCGTGGATGATAGTCAATGATCCATGACTGAGGTTTCTTCTAGCAGACGATCTGCAGATACGGGACACCGTTATGGAAGAGTTATTATTTCAATAAAACAATAAGTTATAACAATCAGCCAATCAGGAGCCGGATTTCTGGCATGAAAAATGCTACATATAGGATAAGTATGTAAAAGAGTCTGTGTTTTGACGTTCTGCGTAACTGGTTATTGCTGATTCTGGTTGACATCGACCGCTTGGTAGCACATGAGGATCAGCTGAGAGTATTTGCGGTACAGGGACTCGGTCCAAAGAACATGTGGATCTATAAACGTGAGGTGGTATCGATAGCATTGAGCTAGTTATTGAGTACATTCAGGGTCGGAGATCAGAGAACTCAATACACAACGGTAATGGTGAGCAACATGGCTGATGTGCGAGACATCAATCCGTTACAGCCGATTTGGCCCAAACGTCCACCGGACAAGGTAGGACCCGGCAAGTCCGTACCTGATGCCAATGAGAACAAAAAGCGTGACAAGAGAGATAAACAGGAAGATTCAGACAACGACAGTGGCGATCATATCGATGAATACGTATAACATGGCTATTACTTGGGAACGCTAATATGAATATCTCAGTAATCATCGCGACGAATATCGTGTTGATGTTGGGTTTTATCTATGTCGCTCATCGCATAACTAAAGAACTGTACAAACGGGATCACATTATACGAGAGTTGCAAAGGGATCTGGGCGCACTGTGCGCAGGCGCATCGGGGGTCAGCGGTCACCTGAGTCGGGTAGATCAGGAGGTCAAACGTATGATGGAAAGACAGGACAAGGTCGAGATCCAGGACCCCGAGAACCGAGCCTATCATCAGGCGATCAGGATGATTCGCAATGGTGGTGCCGGTGTTGATGAACTAATGGCCAACTTTGGACTGGTCCGATCTGAGGCCGAATTATTGGTAATGCTTCACCGACAGGGTGATAAAGATCAGGGTGTTTTTTACAGCGCCGACTGATCAGCTTGTGTCATAAAAATAACGGGTTTTTTGTAACTCTATAATCAATGGTTACATAATTCGGTTTTCTTCGTAGTAATCCCCCCATGATAACCACCTGACCATGTGGTTAAAAATGAATAATTGCACGTAAAAACATACTGTTATCAAATTTTCCTCATTTATATACTCTACGTAGGTTTCTAAAAATTGCTTGCAACCCATAGTTATTGTTATTAATGTTAATCATTCTTAGGGAAAAATAATAAGTACGAACAGTACAATATAGAAGGAATGTCGATGGATACATCCTCCCAGAAGGGAAGCAGTTACGAGACTCGACCCTTAAATCAGCCCTTTGAGGCCGGCGACCTTATTATCAGCTACTTAGAGCAGTTGGGGGTAGAATATGTCTTTGGAATTCCCGGTGGTGCGATTGAACCCTTCTATAATGCCCTGGCCCGTAGCGAGCGACGCGGTGGTCCCAGGGCCATCGTAGCCCGACACGAGAACGGCGCCGCTTTCATGGCGGACGGTTATGCGCGTGAAACAGGTAAATTGGGCGTTTGCTGTGCGACCACAGGCCCTGGTGCTACTAATATGATCACAGGGGTGGCGTCTGCCTATCAGGACAATATTCCGATGCTAGTGATTACAGCCCAGACTCCGCTTATGACTCTCGGTAAAGGAGCCTTTCAAGAATCTTCAGCATGCGGAGTCAATACGGTTGGCATGTATAACCATTGCACAAAATCGAGTTTACTGGTCACCCATCAAGATCAGCTGGAAGGCTTGTTTATCCAGGCATTGATGACAATTCACAAGCCACCAAAAGGGCCGGTGCATTTGAGTATTCCTTCCGATATCTTTGCAGAAGAAATGAATCAGGGAAGATCATTTCAAAACCTGCCTGAATTAATCAACCAGACTTTTGTGCCTGATGAAACGATCATAGAAAATCTGTTTCATCGGCTGATACGTGCAAAGCAACCGGTTTTCGTTATCGGAAATAGATGTGCAGATGCGATTGGTAATATTCTGGAATTATGCTTGTTGTTGAAGGCTTCTGTTTTGACCACACCCCAGGGCAAGGGATTGGTCAGTTCTTATCATCCTCAATTAAAAGGGGTCTTTGGATTTGCAGGGCATGACAGTGCGAATGAAATATTAAAGGATAAGAAGACAGATTGTGTAATTGCAATTGGAACATCACTAAGTGAATGGGAAAGTTCAAATTGGGATGAGCAATATTTACTGAACGATAAGTTAATCCATATTGATGGCACCAATAAGTATTTTGCACGTACACCAATGGCTCGCATGCATGTCAGCGGCGATCTGCCAGTAATTTTTGATAGACTTCTTGATAAACTTTATGATGCAAAAGATCGTCATGCACGGGTATTGAGGGAAAATGCTCCTGAGCAAATGCGCAGTGTAATGCCGATTGTGGAATCCGAGAGGCGCAAGAGGGAAAGACGGGGAAGTACTGACTACCTTTCTGTAAGGCAGTCTCCCGCGAACCTTCATGAGGTGGAACGCCGTCTTGGTCATATAGGCGATCGCCGTAAAAAAACAGTCATACCACTTCACCCTAGACGACGTTTCGCGCTTATTGAAGAACAAAAGATGTACGATAATTTAACGCCTATTAAGCCACAGCGCTTAATGCAAGAACTATCAGTCCGCTTTCCTGCCAATACAAGGTTTCTCGTTGAAACTGGTAATAGCTTTGCCTGGGCAACGCATTATCTCCATCCAATTAATAGACGTGTTTCAGGACAAAGAAGTACTAATAATGTAAATATCAGGGTCAGCATGGAATTCTCTTCGATGGGTTGGGCCATTGGGGCCGCAATCGGAACTGCGCGTGGAAATCCTGAGAATATCGTAGTATGTATTACTGGTGACGGGAGTTTCCTGATGAGTGGGCAGGAATTTACAGTTGCTGTGATGGAAAAATTGACTGTAATTTATGTCATCTTAAATGATTGTGCTCTGGGTATGGTTAAACATGGCCAACAATTGACTGGAGCAGAACAAATCGGATATGAACTTTCACCAACTGATTTCAGCGCAATGGCAGTCGCGATGGGTGGAGATGGATATATAATCCAATCTCCAGGTGACTTTGAGATGCTAGATTTTAAATCCATGTGTAAACGTCAGGGGCCAACCGTGCTGGATGTTCGAATAGATACTTCAGAAATTCCGCCTATTGCGGTAAGGGTGAAAGGATTACTCGTAAATATCTGATTTAAAGTCGATATAAAGTAGCTATTACATGTATACCTGCACCAGCAGAAAAAAACAATACTAGATCATCATTTTTTATAATTCGATTTTGTTCGAGAAAGTAATCTAATGTAATAGGAATATTTGCTGCGGACATATTTCCGTAAAGGCTAAAAGTATTTAAATTCTTTTCCATTGGTATTTCTAGTAGAGAGTGCCACCTTTCAATAGCAGGAAAACCAGGTTGGTGACATATTACCCAATTAATATCTTTTCTAGCAATAGATTGCTCTTCGAGCAATCTATTTGCAACTTCTGGTAGGATATCAACAGATCGTAAAATTGTATTTTTATTCTTAGAAAAATGGATCTCTTCTCGTTTTCCAGTTAATTGAGCAGAATTCATCTTAATAAAATCGAATTGCTCAGTGCTCGAAATCTCGTTGCTTGCAATATAATGTTGTGAATTATTACATCTCTCTATAATAATTGCCCCAGCTCCATCTCCAGCAAACTGCCCATCATCTTTATTAAATGCTCGATTTACCCAGTTCATGGAGTTAATTATAAGTATACGTTTTTTCCCTGCTAGAGTTAGTGAATATGCGCAGTTTAGGTGAGATAAGAAAGAAGCACAAGCAGTATCAATTGTCCAACACATTGCACCATCACAGCCAATTTCATGGGCAATTCTGTAAACATCTTTTGGTGTTTCATGATCGGGAACAGCAGTGTAGCAAACTACCACCTCTATTGATTTAGGATCGATGTTAGAATTCTTTAAGGCATTTTTTGCTGCTTGAATACCCATAAAGGTGGGTGTTTCATTTTGATTACATATATGTCTTTTACCAATCCCGGAAAATATATCAATATTATTGCCTACACCCTTAAATGTATTAACATATCCAGGTTTATCAAAACTGTCTCGCGGAAGATAAGTACCAGTACCAATTATATGTATATTCATACGTGTCTGTATTTTGATCAGGATCTATGTATATTATCGAATAAATAATTATATTAGCATATCAGCTAACATACCCTTTTATTTATATAATTATATGAAAAATAACATAAAATTATAATTATGCAATAATATCTTTTATATGATGCCGCCATTTTCTAGCTAAAGTTTATGATTTAATTGACGATTATTATATCTGTTAGCTTATATCCCCCACTTGGAGGAGAGTGGTGTCAAATAATTACTTTTTAAAATCATTTTTCATATTACTGTTTATCCATATAAGTAATATTAATGCCCAGTCATTCGATGAAGATGAACTTTCATTTGCTTTCGGGGATGAAGATTTTATAAGCATCGCAACTGGAAGAAGCCAACCTATTGCTCGTGCCCCTGCTGTTGCGAGTGTAATTACTTCTAAAAATATCAAGGCTATTGGTGCAACTGATCTGGATCAGATTTTAGAAACCATTCCAGGATTACATGTATCAATTACAAACATAGCTTATAGTCCTATTTATACAATTCGAGGGATCCATTCGCAGTTTAATCCACAAGTACTAGTGTTGATTAATGGAATACCAATTAATAATTTATATGTCGGAGATCGTGGCCAAGTATGGGGTGGAATGCCTGTAAATAATATTGAACGAATTGAAGTAATAAGAGGCCCTGGTTCTGCAATATATGGTGCAGATGCATTTGCTGGTGTAATTAACGTTGTTACTAAAACATCGAAAGATATTAATGGAACAGAACTTGGAGCACGTGCAGGATCTTTCAATACAATGGATGCATGGGTGTTACATGGAGGTGATATAAATGACATTGACTTTTCATTTTCACTGCAGTTACACAAAACAGATGGCTTTGATGAAATTATTGATGCAGATGCACAAACTAGTTTTGATAATTTATTCGGTACCACAGCATCACTTGCGCCTGGACCAGTAAATACTGAGCGTGATAACCTTGATGCACGTATGGACGTAAAACAGGGAAATTGGCAAATGCGGATAGGCTATCAAAGTCGGCGTGACATTGGTACTGGTGCAGGAGTCGCGCAAGCCCTAGATCCTGCAGGTAGTGGCGATAGCGATCGAATTAATGCTGATATTACGTATCAAAATGATACGCAATACGACGATTGGGATCTGACAGCACAATTAAGTTATTTTGACACTAGTACAACAACCGACTTAGTTTTGAATCCTCCTAATGCAGCTACAACGTTAGGTACATTCCCTAATGGAGTTATTGGAAAACCAGATGTCTATGAACGCCATACTAGGCTCAATTTATCTGCCTTTTATAAGGGGATCAAAAATCATCAGCTACGATTTGGTATAGGATATACATATGGTGACTTATATAAAACTAAAGAAAGTAAAAATTATTTCCTAGTACCAGGTGGTGTGCCCGTGCCTTTAGGCTCGGTTATTGATGTATCTGATGATCCTAATAGTGTATTTATACAGCCGCATGATCGTGAAGCATATTACAGTTTTTTGCAAGATGAATGGTCCTTCGCTCCAGACTGGGATCTAACTACAGGTGTACGTTATGATCATTACTCTGATTTTGGTGACACTGTTAACCCACGGTTAGCATTAGTTTGGCAAACAAGTTATAACATGACTAGTAAGCTACTTTATGGACGAGCTTTTCGTGCCCCTTCCTTTGCAGAACTGTATAATATTAATAATCCAGTTCTAATTGGTAATCCAGAGTTAAATCCTGAAACTATTGATACAGTCGAGGTAGCATTTAATGTTCAGCATACCCCTACTTTCTCGACTGGATTGAATATATTTTACTATGAGATGAGTGATATTATTCGGCTAGTGCTTGATAATCCATCATCTCCTACTACTAGTACAAGTACCTATCAAAATACTGGTGATCAAATTGGGCACGGTTTTGAAATGGAAGCCACTTTGGAACTAAGACAAAATTTTACTATAATAGGTAATTACGCTTACCAGAAATCTGAAGATCAAGATACAAACAGTGACGCAGCTAATGCCCCTCAAAATCAATTATATATTCGTTCTGAATGGAAATTCAGGCCTAATTGGTATCTTGACGGACAAATAAATTGGGTAGCAGATCGCAAGCGAGCACTTAGTGATACTCGTTCTGCGATTGACGACTATACAACAATGGATGTGGCTTTTCGTCATAAGAACGATAATAGTCCATGGGAGTTCGCATTATTAGGGCATAATATATTTGATGAAGATGTACGTGAGCCTAGTTCTTCATCGCCCGTGCTAATACCTAATGATTTGCCTCTAGCTGGAAGTAGTTATTATCTCGAAGCCAGGTATCATTTAAAGTAGTTGTTCTGCAATAATAAATAATACTTAATTAATTTAATTGTAATTTAATTTGGAGTTGTATTATTGATCGGCAGTGGAATATCCACTGTAAATCTCGAACCTTCCCCCGGCGTACTTTTTAATGAAATATCTCCTCCCATCATATGACAGAATCGCTGACTGATTGCCAGGCCAAGGCCGGTTCCACCATAATCTCGTGTTGTACTCATATCCGCCTGGCGGAATTCCTCGAAGATATGCTCCTGTTGTTCTTCTGTCATACCAATACCAGTGTCAGTGATCGAGAATGTCAGGGAAGTGGGGTCATGTTGTGCCAATAGTTCAATACGCCCGTCCCTGGTAAATTTTGCGGCGTTGCTTAACAGGTTCAGAAGGATTTGGCGTAGCTTGCCGCCATCGATCAGCAACTCTTCATCGCAGTCGTTGATGATTTCCATATGGAGTTCATTGTTGTTCTTCTTGATCAAGGGTTGTATGGTATCGACCGTTTCCTGGATCAATTCACTGAAGTCTGTCGGCTCGATAAACAACTCCATATGCCCGGCTTCTATCTTGGACAGATCGAGAATATTATCGATCAAGGACATGAGTTGATCGGTTGCCTTGATGACTCGTTTGAGGTCGCTGACAAGTTCCTCTTGTCCCTGATCCTGCAATTCTTCTATGGTCATTTCGGTATAACCCAGTATGGCATTCATGGGTGTGCGCAGTTCATGGCTCATGTTGGCGAGAAATTCTGATTTGTGCTTGCTTGCAAGCAGGGCTTCATCACGGGCCTGGACCAGTTCCTGGGTACGGAATGCCACCTCTTTTTCCAGCAAATCCCTCTGACCTCGAAGTCGTGCATCCCGTTCTTTCAGTGCCGTCATCATCTTGTTGTAGGCCAAGGCCATATGGGTAATCTCTGACGGTCCTTGAACCGTGGCATATAACTGCGCTTCTCCTTCCTTTGCACGTGTCATGATGTCCGAGAGTTCCTTCACGGGGACCGCCATCCTGTTAACCAAATATCTGAGTACAAAAGCTATGATAATTGCAAACAACATGGAGATCACTACATTTTCCAGCAGAATATTTTTCTGTAATGCCTTTAGGGAATCCTTGGAAATGGCAACATGTACAAATCCAAGGAGTTCTGGTTTTGCTTGAGATAATTCAAAAGGCGAGTCACTCTCTTGTTCAGGGACTGTATAGACGGGTGATATGAAATGAAGATAATTCAGAGTATTTTTTGCCAATACAGCCGTGTCTCCGCTGATTTCCATATCATTCGGTGGGCGCCAGTCAACTGCCGCACCCTTGTTTAATATGGATTTATAATCTTTATTATAGATGGTTACATTGCTTACATTCGGGAAGGCAAGCGTTGCATTTGCTGAATCTTCTGCATTTTCTCCTGCCTCGAACAATAATGCCAATACACTTTGTCTGGCAAAGCTGTCGGTGATTTGCAGTCCCTGTTCGATCATAATTATACGGGTATCCCTGCTTGTAAACCACGATGTCGTCAGTGATGCAGCCAGGGCCAGGCAGACTACACCGACAATCACCGTAATCAATAACTGATGTCGGAAGCTCATAGTATTTGGAAGTAATTTATCGATAAGTCTCATAACCTAATCCTTGGGTGTAGGGAAGACGAGATTGAACTTTATCCCGCTCTTATCGATATCCAGGTTAAGGTGATCCGCCGTACGAATATTAACAGCGAACTGAAGATCATCTAACGGCTGAATTTCCGTGTGAATCCTGGATTTATTATCAATATATTTATCAGCCATCTTCGCCAGGCTGCCTCCAAGTCTGGCATAATCGGGATAAAGAGAGAATAATGCGCCATTTTTTGCGTGACTCCCTATACTGGAAAAGAATACCAGTGAGTGATTCCAGGCGCCCTTGAGTATCATGGGCAGGATGATTTCATCATTAACGGTAGTTCTGTCTTGCGGTAACCAGATGGCGTCGAGTGTTGGTTTGCTTTGTTCGAGGATTTTAGCATAGAGCCGGGCTGCAGATCTTATACCATCAGCTTTGTATGCAATCAATCTCAACCCGTGTTTTTTTGCTGCTGATTTAGCGATATCTATCAACCAGCCGCTGATTTCAGGGTTATAGACAACACTGATTCGCTTAACCTCGGGGGCAACTGCTGACAGGGTATCGACAAGAACAGTAGGATCGACGGCGAGACTGATACCTGACACACTGTTATCACTGCGATCAGGTACAAGAAATGCATTACTGATGACGGGGATCTTGTCTTTGACTGAATCAGCGGCGTTCATGCCACTGTTACCTATAGCGATGACGACCTTGACATTAAGTGCACTTGCCCACGACCGGAAGTCATCAGGATTGAAATCATCCTTTAGTGTATAGGGTATTATTTTATGTGTTGACTCCCGTTGGATACCGCTGATGATCTCTGTGAAGATATCCCTGAACTTGGAGATATCCGGATAGATGACAGCAATCACTTCCTGCTCCGCCCGGGCATTGTTCATAAACAAGAAACCACTGCAAAGAAAAAGTAGCAGAGCTGTCAACGCGAATGAACAACGGTGATCCTTGTTGTGTTGCCTACATACCGCCATGAATTATCAAGTCCAAGTTTTTAGTCTATTCCCGATCATGTTTATGGCGGGCACCTGAAAAAAATACCCTTATCTGTCTATATC
Source organism: uncultured Chromatiaceae bacterium (assembly GCA_964605155.1). Lineage (GTDB taxonomy): Bacteria > Pseudomonadota > Gammaproteobacteria > SZUA-140 > SZUA-140 > CAZSAK01. Next base: position 41,534 of record CAZSAK010000022.1, read on the forward strand.
GTGCATCTGCATGAAATCTTTAGAGAAGTTATATATAATTCAGTAGGTTAGGTTGTTATTTTGGTTCATGAATGCAATATATGACCATCGATTAGTAATGAGAATCGCCCCGCAATATACCTTGCAGAGGGCCAAGATCCTCACAACATACTGGTCAATAGGGTGGGTTACGGAGTGGTCAGGAGCTCGTGCAGATTGATTTCTTTGAAATCCGCGGCCGGTTTACCGATATGATAACCTTGGGCGTAATTGATGCCGTAATCCTTGAGGATGCTCAATACTTCGGCGCTCTCGACGAATTCGGCGACTGTGTGTTTACCCAGGGTACGCGCAATCTCGATAATGGATTTGACCAGTGTCTGGTCGATGGGATCATTGACCAGATTCCTGATAAAGCTGCCGTCAATCTTCAGATAATCGACGGGGAAATGTTTGAGATAATTGAACGAGCTGAAGCCGGCGCCAAAATCATCGAGGGCGAATCCACAGCCAAGCTCGCGTAGCTGGCAAACCATTTCACGTGTCTGTTCAAAATTGGCTACAGCTGCTGTTTCGGTGATTTCGAATGTGATGCGGTTTGCGGCAATTCCGGTCGAGTGAAGTCTGTCACGAACCAGCGGTAACAGTGCGGGATCCTGAAAGGCGTGACTGGAGAGATTGATGTTCAGTGATAGATTCGATTTTTCCGGAGGCATGTTATGCAATACATCAATCGCGTGTCTTACCACCCATAGATCGATATCATGGATAAGCCCCATGCGTTCGGCGATGGGAATGAAATTGTCAGGGGCTATCAGTTCCCCTTCGGTGCCAATCATCCTGATCAAGGCTTCGTAGCGTTCTATTTCACCTGTAGACAGATTGATGACCGGTTGAAACAGGAGACAGAATTTATCGTTGGCGAGCGCGTCACGGATCCGAGGCACCCAGTACACGGCACTTCTCAGGATGATGACTTCGGCGTCTTCCTGATTGAACATATGAACCATATTACGGCCATGTGTTTTGGCGACAAAGCATGCCTGGTTGGCCCGTGCCAGAATCTCGCTGGGATTTAGATTTTCATTGGACAAGATCGTGGCAACCCCTATGCTGGCGCCGATATGATAGGTCCTGTCATTGGTCTTGAAGTGAAAATCATCCATATATCGGCGCAGTGTTTCCGCCGTCTTCAAGGCGTCTGTCTCGCTAATATCGTGTATCAAAATGGCGAATTCATCAGCGCTGACACGAGCTAGAATATTGCCGAGAGAGATCTGCTGTTGCAGCTTGTTTGCAACGTTGATTAGTAATCGATCACCGATCTCATGTCCCTCAAGGTCATTGATTATTTTGAATTGATCTAGATCAAGATAGAGCAGGGCACTGTTGGTTTTAGTATCCTGCGTCTTATGAATAGTCGTTTCCAGGGCGTACTCCAGGCT
>CAZSAK010000023.1:0-41696 GCA_964605155.1 uncultured Chromatiaceae bacterium
CCTCAGTTGGAAAACTGTATTTTACTCCACAAACGGAGTTTTCACACGGCCTCGGTCGTAAGTCGACATTTAAAACCTACATACACTTGATACTATTTATCAGATCAGAGGTCGACATTATATATATCTAATTACTGCTTCGCCTGGGTACAATAAGGAGGAACAACGTATACGTGTATATATTTTTTCTTTCTCTCCTTGTGTTCTCTCTAATGTAACTTCAATTTACATAGCATTGTTATTTCACGGTATTGTTATCGAACATGTCATTACTCTGTTAATGCTCGCCTACCTGTAAACATCATTGATTCCGCTAAATCGGTTATGAGCACATATACCTATAAAGTTAATTTCAGTTAGGCCGTAACACAAGGAAATTGTGCTGAATATACCGACGAAGTAGATGGTGAATTTGAGAATGGGGTCCTATTCGCTAATTGAGGCGCTCTGGCCGATCTAAAAGCGCCTAGGTGGAACAATGGATATACTAGCTAAGATTATACAGGTCTTATTTTTCTTGATAATTGCCGGGCTTGTGTATGAAGGAGTTGCACATGCCGATGGTGTAGGAAATCACCAAAAGGCGGAACACTCACACCATGTTACTAGCTATAACGCTAATAACAAACACTGGAATGATAGCCAGTCATTGTGGATAGCCGAGGACTCCAAGCCGGCTAAGGATATAACAATTGCCAACGCCATGGATGTTAATGTTGTCAATACACCTGATGTCAACATTGTCAGCATCCCTGGCAAAGTTACAGCAGAGCAGACAATCGAAGCATACGTTGCCAATGTCCTGTGCGAAGATAGCGCTACTAGTCCAACAACGATCTCTTATTGCTATTTCGATGTGCCATCAGGAAAAGTTCTTGAAATCGAGAGCATCAATGGCTTTACATGGAAAGGTAATGTACTTTATCTAGGCGTACAGACATCCATTGGTAGTGGAGGTAGTTTATTTGCGACATACCGTATTCCAAAAACCATCTTTCCGGATTTCAACTATATTTATAAGTCTAACGGAGATGTTTATGCAACGGATAATAATATTTGGGCTGACGCAAGCAGCGCTGGGCACGATCTTCGGATAATTGTAAGCACCGACGGTATTACTTCCAGCAATGGCCTTGCCGGGAATTGCACTATTAATGGAAAGCTCCACACTGCAGCACGTTAATGTCAGCTTTTTGGCCGAAAGCCCCATTTAAACAACATTTCCTGAAAAAGAAGCCAATAAAGAGGTTTTATTGGAGACAAATCATGCGCGATCACGCGATACGTGAACAGATTTACCAAGATCTCTGAACTGATGCTGTTTTAGTGCACTGTCTATGATGCATATCCTGCGCGGTTTTGACTTTGATTACGGGATCGATTTTGAGCTTTAGCCTGGTTGTTCGAACGGCCCTTGAAATGTGGGCGCTTGCCATTGCGAGATGATTCTGCTTTTTTTCCGGTTGATTTTCGTCCAGGCTGTTGCTGTTTGTCGCGCCCTTTGTGAATAGGTTCCGGCTTGATTGAGAGGTTGGGCTCAAATCCGGCGATCACTTCCCTGGGTATGTCTCTATTAGTCAAACGTTCGATACCTTTGAGCAAGCCCAGTTCATCGACACATACCAATGACATGGCGATGCCTTCATTGCCCGCACGACCCGTGCGCCCGATACGGTGGACGTAGTCTTCAGGCATGTGAGGTAATTCAAAGTTCACCACGTGAGGCAACTGGTTAATATCCAGTCCACGCGCAGCGATATCGGTTGCCACCAGTGTACGCACCTTGCCGGACTTGAAATCCGCCAGTGCCTTGGTGCGCGCACCCTGGCTTTTGTTGCCATGAATCGCGGTCGCCGTGACACCGTCTTCCTTCAACTGATCGGCAAGTCGGTTGGCACCGTGCTTGGTACGCGTGAATACCAATACCTGTTTCCAGTTTTTCGAACCGATCAGGTAGGATAGCAACGCTCGTTTCTGTCCCTTGTTGACCGGATGCACGATCTGCGTGACGAGTTCCGGCGCCTTGTTACTCTGCGTGGCCTGGACCAGTGCGGGTGACTTGAGCAGGTCTTTCGCCAGCCGCTTGATCTCATCCGGGAAAGTGGCTGAAAACAATAATGTCTGTTTCTGCTTCGGTAACAGAGCGAGTACCTTGCGGATATCGTGGATAAAGCCCATGTCCAGCATCCTGTCGGCTTCATCGAGCACCAGGATCTCAACCTTCGACAGGTTGACTGTACGCTGATTGACGTGATCGAGCAGTCTGCCCGGTGTTGCGACCAGTATGTCCACCCCCTTGCGAAGTTTATCCTTTTGCGGGTTGATATTGACACCGCCATAAATCGCCGTTGAGCGCAGTGGCAGGTATTTACCATAGATCTGCACGCTTTCGGCCACCTGGGCGGCCAATTCACGAGTGGGAGTCAGTACCAGTGCATGGATCGGACGACGTCCATTTTCAGGCGTGACAGAGTCCATCAATCTTTGTAACAGCGGCAGGGTAAAGCCGGCGGTTTTACCCGTACCCGTCTGCGCGCCACCCATGATGTCGCGGCCATCTAGAATGAGCGGAATGGCCTGGAGCTGTATGGGAGTAGGTGCGACATAGCCTTTTTCGGATACAGCACGCTGCAGTTCGGACATGAGCCCGAGGGATTCAAATGACATGTTTTATATTCTCCAAATATGTATGGGGATCGGCCTACCCAAACAATTTGGCTTGAGTCGGTCTAGGCGGAAGCTGTGTATGTTTCGGGGGAATCGGGAAGGATTACCGCGTTATAATCGGTGCAGACCGAGGTGCACCTGTTATTGTGTACGCAGTATAACAGAAGGTAGGTTTATTAGTTAGCAATATCTTTATTCAGTCTGCATCGTGCATCCCCCCCGACCATCCAGGACTCATGCCGCTTGCATCACCCCAAGGGCACTTCTTCGCTCCACTCAGTGCGCCCGGTGGTTGTCATTTTTTCCTGGTTTTTGCCCCGATCTCGCCAGTATCACTTGATTGCAGTTCCGGTTGAATAATGCTTCTTCCGTAAATTTACAATTACTACGATAAAAATCTGCAGGCGGATTAAACCAGTTATGTATATGGTTTATAACAGGTTATACTACACAGACCTGCTTTTGATATGGTTCTTTTCAGAATGTCTATCCTGGATTTCTCATGTTAATGACCTTATCAGATTTGTAACACGATTATTGTTTAAACATAGTGATATAATTATCCAGACAACAGTAGCCTTTCGAATGGTTTGACGAATCCAAGGGCATCGGCTTTATTACCCCTATCAATGGTGGCAATGACGTTTTAGTCAGTTTTATACACTGGAGGTGCAAAAAGGGTCTGCAGGCCTGCGGGCAAAAAGCGGGCAAGTCTAAACCGTCTGTTGATTTGATATCTCGAGCAAATCCCACAAGGTATCGCGGGATTTATTTTTGACTAAAGGAAGAGGATATATATATTGAAAAAATTATTTGTCGGCAGTTTACCACCCACTACTACCGAAGGATCTCTGCGTGACCTGTTCTCACAGTTCGGCACAGTTCGTTCACTCAAGCTTGAAAAAGATTTGTTTTCAGGGCGCTGCAGAGGATTCGGATTTCTCGAAATGGAAGGTCACGAGGCGCGCGCCGCCATTGCGGGGCTGGATGGCAAGTCATTTGAGGGCAATCACCTGAAGGTTAAATTCGAACAAGAGCGCGGTAGAGGTTACAAGGGCAGGCGTTGAAAAACCCCACAGACCCTCGCTTCAACACAGTCGAATAGGGAGCAAACTATTGTGCACGCTTTTGTGTAACGGGTTGCTCCCGGTTACAACTATATTTGTATGGCCGCTCTTCGCCGTTAGCCTTTCTTACAGATCATTCATTCGTTAACATTACTTATTCCTGTCCACTAAGCTAACGGCCATTGATGACCATTGGCTCATTTCTCCCATGCTGTGCCCTCCAGCAATGAGAGAATTGCCATATCAATATGACATATATAGCGTGATACAATGAATAGATTATTTATCCGGTGTCTTGCTTAAGAATTCAAAGAATGGAAAAAGTCTTATTTTCTGGATTTTCAGTCGCAATAATCCTGGCCTTTATACTACTTGTTCCCCTATCCCACTCTGACGACGAGATATCTTCCGGGCCACAAGGTCATGAACATTTGCACTTTAAAGACATTCCCCTGTTGCAGGCCATTGATAAAGGCGATCTGGAACAGGTCAAGAAACTGGTGAAGGAGGGGGCCGACATCGATGTAGAACTGTCCAATGGGATGAAGCCCATTCATGTAGCCGTGGCCACCGGTCAGGCGGATATCACTGCATTTCTCCTGGAATCGGGTGCAGACGTGAATTCCAGATCCATAAAAGGCATTACACCGCTGAATCTCGCCCTGGATACCCGTAATATAGATACGATAAAGGTATTGTTATCAAAAGGAGCGCAATACTCCGGGCGGGATATATACGGGGCAATTTTCAATGATAATCTCGATATCGTTAAACTGCTTGTGAATACGCCTGAACTTGCCAACCTGTCAGGTCGCAAGAATATAACGTTGCTGCATGTGGCAGCGATGGCGGGCAGGCCATCCATCGTCCAGTATCTTATCGACCAGGGCGCAACCGTCGTTGCAAGAACCAGTGATGGCGATACCCCGCTTGATCTGGCTAGCCGGAACAAGGAGCATCTATCTGGTTTGGTAGCTCACGGTATCAGCAAAAGGGAAATTCTTGAGCAAGGTTTTAATTACGACGGCTATGATGCCGTCATTACTATCCTGAAGAAATACACGAGCAAAAAATAATAACGCCTGTTACGTCAATTTGGAGTCTGCTTAAGTACCTTCGATAGACAATTTCAGCTAGACTCGTTCGAGCAATGAGTTCTGTCGTCAAAACTTTCCTGTTTACCTCTTTCGCACTCATCGCCTTTGCAGCGAATTCTGTGTTATGTCGACTGGCATTAGATGACCACACTATCGATGCCGTGAGCTTTACCGTCATCCGCCTGATCTCCGGTGCCATCACGCTGGTGTTGATTCTCCGGATGAGGAGCTCCGGGAGCGACACGACTATAAACGTCAACTGGGTCGCAACCTTGATGCTGTTTCTCTATGCGATTACCTTTTCATTTGCCTACATAACCCTGAATACGGCAACCGGTGCTTTGATCCTGTTCGGCGCTGTGCAAATGACCATGATCCTGATCACACTGAAGTCGGGACAGCGCTTGCATGCCGCCGAATGGCTTGGTGTGTTCATCGCCTTTGCAGGGTTTGTGTACCTTGTACTGCCCAAGGTTAACACTCCCTCCATGACCGGCTTCATACTCATGACGGTCGCCGGGATTGCCTGGGGTATCTATACACTCAAAGGCAAGGGCTCGGCCAGCCCGCTGGCCGATACCGCCTATAACTTTTCCCGGACCATCCCGCTGGTGGCTGTGCTGGCCCTGGTCGCGATCCCCTATGTCGATCTGTCTGTAAATGGAATAATTCTGGCGACCCTCTCCGGTGCCGTTGCCTCCGGGATCGGATATACCATCTGGTATACGGCACTCGGCGGTCTTTCCACTGTGCAGGCCGCCGTGGTGCAATTGCTTGTACCTCTTATCGCCGCTGCCGGTGGCGTAATATTCGTCTCCGAAGCTATTACCCTACGACTGGTTGTTTCGACTATTATGATACTGGGCGGTATCCTTATTGTTGTGCTTGGAAAATACTTCATGATAAAGGCAAAACATGTCTGAGCTGACACTGATCATCGGCAACAAGAATTATTCCTCGTGGTCACTGCGGCCGTGGCTGTTCATGAAGCATGCCGGCATCCCGTTCGGGGAGAAACACATTGCGCTGTATACCAGCACTTCGCGCAATGAACTGGAACCCTATCATTCAAACTACAAGGTCCCGGTGTTGATCGACGGTGATCTCGTCGTCTGGGATTCGCTCGCTATCCTGGAATACATTGCTGAAAGGTATCCGGATTCACATGGCTGGCCCGAGGATGCAAAGGCACGCGCCATCGCTCGCTCCATCAGCGCCGAGATGCACTCGAGTTTCGTCAACCTGCGCTCAGAACTACCGATGAACTGTCGCAGGCAGTACTCCGATATAAAGGTATCGGATGCGGCGCAGAGAGACATCGAACGGATCAGGGAACTGTGGTGCGTGTGTCGCGGTCGCTATGGTGGAGATGATGTGTGGCTGTTTGACAAGTTTTGCATCGCCGATGCGATGTATGCACCAGTCGCACTGCGATTCGCCAGTTACGGCATTTCGTTGTCGGGGACCGAGGCCTCTTATGTCCAAAGCATTCTCAAGCACCGATATATAATAGAATGGATGGAGGCAGGCAGAAGGGAACATGAGGTCCTGTCTGAATTCGAGAATTGACCGGCTAGATGCTGATAAATAATAAAAAGCTTTTGAGACCCCTGCAGGGACTTGTTCTGACGCTCGGCGCGCCTGCGGGTTGGCTGGTGATCCAGGAACTTCGGGGCATTGATCCCATGCACGACCTGTTGACCAATCCCGGTATCTACCTCTATATGGCGATCGGCACGGGGCTCGCCTTTTTGATCTTCGGTTACTATGTTGGTTCGTACGAAGTCAGGATAGAGGAACAGGCATTGATCGACCCATTGACAGGGCTGGGTAACCGCAACAAGTTTTATTTGATCGCAACGTATGAACTGGACAGATCGCATCGCTATCAGAGCAAGCTTTCCATCGCTATCCTGGACATCGACCATTTCAAAAAGGTCAATGATGCCTATGGTCATAGCATCGGCGACAGTGTCCTGACCGGTGTGGCTGATACGATCAGGGGCACGCTGCGAAAAACCGATATCTCCGTACGTTGGGGTGGTGAAGAGTTCCTGTTCCTGATGCCGGCCACCACGCTCACAGAATCAAGGGAGATCAGCGAAAGGGTAAGGCACAATATCGAGGCAAGCGCCTACCATAAGGCCATCAAGGTCACGGTAAGTATTGGAATTACCAAATATAATAGTGGAGATTCACTGGATTTTATGATCAAGAGGGCTGACAAGGCCCTCTATGATGCCAAAAACGCCGGCAGAAACCGCGTGATTACCGGCTGATCTATTCAGCCCTACTCGAATAAGTACTATAATAAACAAAAACACTGGCTCGACCGGGTTGCCGGCATTCGTTGCCGGAGGGGGTGATATCGATGAGCGCACTTTATTATTTTACCTATGGCTCCAACATGTCGACACGGCGGTTGTCGGCGCGTGTATCCACCGCAAAAAAACTGTGTACAGCCTACCTTCCTGCCCACCAGCTCAGGTTTCACAAGCGCGGTATGGACGACTCTGCCAAATGCGATGCGCATTACACCGGTAATCCCGATGATCTCGTGATCGGCGTCCTGTTCGAGATCCCCGCCGCCGACAAACCCGCCCTCGACCGTCATGAAGGTCCGGGCTACGAGTCCAAGCAGGTGACCGTGCAGGCCGAGGACGGTGCGATGATGGATGCCTTCACCTACGTGGCGCTCCACATCGACAAGGCCATGCGGCCCTATCACTGGTACAAGGAACATGTGCTCACCGGCGCGCGGGAACACCGCCTGCCGGACGACTATATCTCGACCATCGAGCTGATCGGCAGCATCGATGACAATGATATGGCACGGATCGAGCGCGAGTTGAATATCTACCGCGGACTGAACCACTAGCTTTTTATCAGCTGCCCGACTCTGTCGTACGTGGCTGTGTCTGTTGCGCTATATCACCCTTCATGAATTCGAGAAAAGTCTGCGCAATGACGGATAGTTGTTTACCCGAGGGAAAACCGATGTACCACTTCTTGGGGATGGGGAAGTTCTGCACGTCGAACCTGGCAAGCTCCTTCTCGGCCTGAAAGTCGATGGTGTTCTCCGACAGGGCGGAGATGCCGAGCCCGCCGGCGATGGCGTTCTTGATCGCCTCATTGCTCCCCAGCTCCATGCGCACCTTTAACCTGAGCTGATTCTCCTCGAATAATGACTCTACGGCCATCCGAGTGCCGGAACCAAGTTCACGCATGATAAACGGTTCCGCTGCAATCTTGTGCAGTGGGATGTCCTTTTCAGCGGCGAGCGGGTGACCGGCGGGACCGACGATCACGATCGGGTTGTCCATGAAGCTCTGGAACTCGTATTCGTCTGTGCCTGGCGGCCTGCCCATGATATACAGGTCGTCGATGTTCCTGTTCATTCGGTCGATCAACGATTCGCGGTTGGTCACCTTGAGGGCGACATCGACTCCGGGATAACGGGCGCAGAATCTACCTAGCACCCGCGGCGCGAAGTATTTCGCGGTGGTTACAACGGCCAGTTTGAGGCTGCCCGTCTTGAGTCCCTTGTGGTCTGCCACGGCCATCTCGAAATTGGCCATGGATCGCAACACATCCGTCGCTGTCTGCATCAGCATGTCGCCAATCTGGGTGAGGTAGATCTTCTTGCCGACCTGTTCGAATAATGGCAGGCCGATACTCTGTTCCAGCTTCTTGATCTGCATCGAGACGGTGGGCTGCGTCAGGTACAGTTCCTTGGCCGCGCGCGTGAAACTGCCGTGGCGCGCGATGGCCTCGAAAACCTGCAGTTGCCTCAGGCTCGCGCGACGGGCGATTTGGCTGTCGACTCGTTGTAGCATAGATAATAGTCTATGGGTATCATCAAAAAAAACAACTGTTATTTATACTTGAATCGCGGCATCGTATTACCTCACACCGTTTTACCACGAAAAAACCCAATCACCGGGTTTAAACACTCTTATATAGATAAAACCGGAGGGAACTTGTATGGCTAGCAGAGAAACCATGGCAGAGGGGAAAGAACGCTATAAATCCGGCGTAATCCCTTACAAAAAGATGGGTTATTGGGAGCCCGATTATCAACCCAAGGATACGGACGTCATCGCCTTGTTCCGTATCACCCCACAGCCGGGTGTGGATCCGGAAGAGGCAGCGGCCGCGGTTGCAGGCGAATCCTCGACCGCCACCTGGACGGTGGTTTGGACCGACCGCCTGACCGCGTGCGAACTTTATCGCGCCAAGGCCTACCGCTGCGACCTGGTGCCCAACACCGGTGAAGGCACCAAGACCGAGGCCCAGTATTTTGCCTACATCGCCTATGACATCGACCTGTTCGAGCCGGGCTCGATCGCCAACCTGACGGCGTCGATCATCGGCAACGTGTTCGGTTTCAAGGCCGTCAAGGCCCTGCGCCTGGAAGACATGCGACTGCCTGTCGCCTATCTCAAAACCTTCCAGGGTCCCGCCACCGGCGTGATTGTGGAGCGTGAGCGTCTCGACAAATTCGGTCGTCCGCTGCTCGGTGCCACCACCAAGCCCAAGCTCGGCCTGTCCGGCCGTAATTATGGCCGCGTGGTGTACGAAGCCCTGAAGGGCGGTCTCGACTTCGTCAAGGACGACGAGAATATCAACAGCCAGCCGTTCATGCACTGGCGTGATCGTTTCCTCTACTGCATGGAAGCCGTAAACCGCGCCTCCGCCGCCACCGGCGAGGTGAAGGGCCATTACCTGAACGTGACCGCCGGTACCATGGATGAGATGATCAAGCGTGCCGAGTTCGCCAAGTCACTGGGTTCAGTGATCATCATGATCGACCTTGTGATCGGTTACACGGCCATCCAGACCATGGCCAAGTGGGCGCGCGACAACGATATGATCCTGCATCTGCACCGCGCCGGTAACTCGACCTATTCACGCCAGAAGAACCATGGCATGAACTTCCGCGTCATCTGCAAGTGGATGCGCATGGCTGGGGTCGACCATATCCATGCCGGTACAGTCGTCGGCAAGCTCGAGGGAGACCCGTTGATGATCAAGGGCTTCTACGACACCCTGTTGTCTACACATACCCCGATGAGCCTCGAGAACGGCCTGTTCTTCGAGCAGGACTGGGCATCACTGAACAAGGTAATGCCGGTCGCCTCCGGTGGTATTCATGCCGGCCAAATGCATCAACTGTTGCATTATCTCGGTGAAGACGTGGTACTGCAGTTCGGCGGTGGAACGATTGGTCACCCGCAGGGTATCCAGGCGGGAGCCATTGCAAACCGCGTTGCACTCGAAGCCATGGTTATGGCACGTAACGAAGGACGTGATTACATGAAGGAAGGTCCACAGATACTCGAGACTGCAGCCAAGTGGTGCTCGCCGCTGCGCGCCGCACTCGATACCTGGAAGGACATTACGTTCAACTATGAGTCAACAGATACGGCCGACTTCGTTCCGACCGAAACCGCTTCAGTTTAATGAATTGAGGAGATTACGATTATGATGACCAATCATGGCAATCGCATCACGCAGGGGCAGTTTTCGTTCCTGCCTGACCTGACCGACGAACAGATAACGGCGCAGATCAAGTATGCGCTCAAGAACGGCTGGGCGGTCAACGTGGAATACACCGACGACCCGCACCCGCGTAACACATACTGGGAGATGTACGGCATGCCTATGTTCGACCTCAAGGATCCGGCCGGGATCCTGATGGAGATCAACGACTGCCGCAAGGCGTTCCCCAATCACTATATCCGTGTAACGGCGTTCGATAGTACACGTGGCGTGGAATCGCCTAAGATGTCGTACATCGTTAATCGTCCCAAGGACGAACCCGGTTTCGGCCTGATGCGTCAGGAGACCAACGGCCGCAGCATGCACTACACCATAGTGCCCTATGCCACTCAGAAACCGGAAGGTGAACGTTACACCTGACAGTGTGAATCGACGGCATGGTACGGAGGATGTTCGCATCCTCCGTACTACATTCGACATCGATAAACAGGGTACTGTTATATGAGCGCACAAGCACAGGAAGAACAGCAGGAAGGTAACCAGGAAGAACAGAAGCAGATCGAGATTCCCGACGATACGCCCGTGGATCTTAAGGCCGAGTACGAGGCCTCGCATGTCCAGGAGGTACTCGACAAGCTGAATGAAGACCTGGTAGGTCTCAAACCGATCAAGACGCGCATCGCCGAGATCGCATCATTGTTGCTGGTGGAACGCGTCCGCAAAAAGATGCATCTGAGCGCGGAGACACCGACGCTGCACATGTGTTTTACCGGTAATCCCGGCACGGGCAAGACCACGGTGGCACTGCGCATGGCCGAGATACTCCACCGGCTGGAATATATCCGCGAGGGCCATCTGGTAGCGGTCACGCGTGACGACCTGGTGGGACAGTACATCGGCCACACCGCACCCAAGACCCGTGAGGTGATCAAGAAGGCCATGGGCGGCGTGTTGTTCATCGATGAGGCCTACTACCTGTACCGCCCGGAAAACGAACGCGACTACGGACAGGAGGCGATCGAGATCCTGTTGCAGATCATGGAAAACAACCGTGATGACCTGGTGGTCATCCTTGCCGGCTACAAGGACAAGATGGACAGGTTCTTCCAGAGTAATCCCGGCATGCGGTCACGCATCGCACACCATCTCGATTTTCCCGACTACAGCGCCGACGAGTTACTGGCCATCGGAAAACTGTTACTGGCGCAACAGAACTATCGCCTCAGCAGTGACGGCGAGAAGGCGCTCACCGATTACATCAAGAAACGCATGCAGCAGCCGCATTTTTCCAATGCACGTTCGATACGCAATGCGCTGGACCGCGCGCGGCTGCGTCAGGCGAACCGGTTATTCGCAACAGGCAAGGGCCTGTCGAAGATCGACCTGATGACGATCGAGGCCGAAGACATCCTTGCGAGCCGGGTTTTTGAAGGTGAGGAGGACGAAGGATAACGATTGCGACGATCGCACCGTTCAGTCGTTTACATATTCAACGATCCTGGGATGCGGTGAATACACCGAGACCGGGCATACACGCCGGAGGTGATCCATGGCCATGGTCAATATGCGTGATCTGATATATCACGCCTATGAAAACCGTTATGCGGTTTGCAGTTTTGAGGTGGCGGGCATCGACATGCTGAGCGGCCTGCTGAAAGCAGCCGAACAATGCCGTTCCCCCGTGATCCTGATGATCAGCGAGACATGCCTCGGAGATGCAGATATCGGGATTTTAATGGCGGCTGTTGAACGTGCAGCACAGCGCACCCAGGTACCGGTTGCGATCCAGTTCGATCACGTCACAGGCGAAAAGGGATTGTGCCGCGGGATACGTGTCGGCTGCAACGGCATCATGTTTGATACGGCGCAGGAAACGCTGCCTGTCAACATCCAGAAGACACTGGATATCACCGAACTTGCCCACCGCTGCGGGATCGCCGTGGAAGGAAAACTGGGATTTACTAGTCATGATGAAGAACAGGACAGGGACGATCACGCGGATAACGAGACGTTCACAAACGTCCCCGAGGCAAAGGCCTTTGTCGAGCGCACCGGTGTGGACTTTCTCGCCGTCACCATCGGTGGCGGCAACGGCACGCGCAAGGCCCGCACCCGACTGGATTACCAGCGCCTTGCAAAGATCAACCAGACGATTGATATCCCGCTGATCATCCACGAAGACCATGAACTGAGCGAAGATCAGCATTTCAAGCTGATCAGTCACGGCGTCGCCAAGATCGATTACGCCGCCATACTGTTTGACGGCAACGGCGAACGCTTGCGCACAACCGGTAAAAAATCCCATGGCGATTACAGTTCTGCGGTCAGGCAATCGGCGGAGCAAAAAGCCCTGCAATACATGCACCTGTGTGGCAGTGCGGGACGCGCTGCAGAGGTCATGATGCAATGCAGGGCATGGACCAATGTCGAACATGTTATTATCTACAACACCACCCTCACCAGGGATGCCGATATCCAGCATATGATCAGCAAGGGAATCGAGGTTCTTTCGCAGATACCCGGCGTGCGCGAGGTCAATGGCGGTCGATCCGTGACGCCTGACAGCAAGTTTGCCTATACCTGGCTGATCAAATTCTGTTCCCCGGAGGTTGTCGAGTACTATAAGAATCATCCCGCACACAAACACTACGCAGATATTGAGTTTCGCCCCAATGCAGGCGAACGCATCACCACCGACTTCGAGATCCTCAATTTCAACGACGGGCCTCGCCCCGATCAGGTCATCTATCGCGCAACGGGATAGGCGGACTTGAGGCGTTATACTACCGACTGGATCAATCAATATACGCCCATCAGGGTACGCGCCCGCCAACTCGCCAAGGATGACTACAATGCCGTGCGTATCGGTATTCTCCGGCTTGGCAATCCACTACATGTCGAGCTCAAGGGTATCAGGGGCCTTGAATGTGTCCTCGATGACCATGCGTGGGTATTCATCGACAACTATATCAATGACATGCCTCTGCTGGCCTGGACCGGTTTCGAGCCGCGCGACTCGATCAATGCCGCCATCGCTTGTGAGTTGCGCCTTTACCATATGCACGCCGGCCTGCTTATCAGCAGGTCGCTGGACGCTCTGCAGCTCACTATCAGGTCCTTGCTGCAGGAAAAATACGGTGACGTCCATGACGAGGAAGTTGTCAAGATCGACGAGCGTTGATCAACCAGCATGCGCTGCGCCTTGAATTTACATATCGTTGTCTTGCGTGATTTTGGGTATCATCGTTATCCATGATTATCAGCACGATCCGCGACTTCCTCCGTCTAGAAACCGCCAGCAGTATCCTGTTGCTATGCTCGGCCATACTCGCGATGCTCGCCGCCAATACACCGCTCAAACCCTTCTATGATGCGTTGCTGTTGACCCCTGTAGAAATCCGCATCGGTGCGCTGGACATTGCAAAACCGTTGTTGTTATGGGTCAACGACGGACTGATGGCGATCTTTTTCTTCCTCGTCGGCCTCGAGGTCAAACGTGAATCCATGCGTGGTGAGCTATCCGACCCGGCGCGTATCACCCTCCCGGTCCTCGCGGCTATCGGTGGCATGACCGTACCGGCCATGATCTATGCCTTTATCAACTGGGGCGACGCTGCTGCCTTAAAGGGCTGGGCAATCCCGTCGGCGACCGACATCGCCTTTGCGCTGGGTGCACTGGCGTTACTGGGTAGCCGCGTGCCGAATGCTCTGAAGATCTTTTTGCTGACACTGGCCATTGTGGACGACCTCGGCGCGATCATCATCATTGCACTGTTCTACACTACGAACCTTTCCATTCTGTCGCTGGTAATCGCATCGGTCGGGATCGGGATACTCTTCGTACTAAATCGCAGAGGTGTGCTGAGTATTACCCCCTACATAGTTGTCGGCGTGGTGATATGGGTGGCAGTGTTGAAATCCGGGGTACACGCCACGCTTGCCGGTGTCCTGATCGCCCTGTTCATCCCCTTGAAGGTACCTTCCGGTGAAGACCAGTCTCCACTCGAACAACTGGAACATGATCTGCATCCCACGGTTGCCTTTGTAATCCTGCCTCTGTTCGCCTTTATGAATACCGGTGTATCCCTGCAGGGACTGTCATTCTCATCGATTTTCGCACCCGTGCCACTGGGTATTACGTTGGGATTGTTTCTCGGCAATCAGATTGGTGTGTTCGGAATGAGCTGGTTCGCGGTAAAATCAGGACTGGCACGTCTTCCTAGCGGGGTCAACTGGGTCAATATATACGGGGTGTCGCTTTTGTGCGGTATCGGTTTCACCATGAGCCTGTTTATCAGCTCCTTGGCGTTTGAACAGGGAGGGGCGGAGATCGCGGTGGACGACAGGCTCGGCATCCTGCTCGGATCGGTGTTGTCCGCGATTGCGGGTTATACGGTGTTGCATTTTTCACTCACCGAAAACAGTGGCCGCAATACACATTGAATCGAGTAACGGCCCAGCGTACACGGCCACAAATAGTCTGTGGATTTTATAATTACATGTAAACATTCCCGTTTCCACCTTCTGCTGACACTGTGCCGGTTTCGCAGTATGATGACCCACTCATGAGCCCGGCGATTAGCGGATAATCCGTCGCGGTACGCAATCCGGTTATACATTTTTAAAACGGATAAAAACAACAATAATCCTGTACCTATCCTACTTGATCTGCACTCAATGAATCACAATATGATGTTATGCAATTAACAGGATTCATTTATCCCGGAAGGGCATCACAATGAAGACCTTTCGTTGTGCATGTGGCAACGTCCTTCATTTCGAGAACAGCCATTGCATGGTGTGCGGGCGTACGGTCGGCTATTTACCCGATGAGGGATGTATCAGCGCACTGGAGCCCGCCGCCGGCATCCAGTGGACGGCACTCGTCAACAATTCAGACTATCGCAAGTGTAAAAATTACACCGACTTCGATATCTGTAACTGGATGGTACTGGCAGATGATACGCATCCCTATTGTCTATCATGCCGCCTCAATCACATCATCCCAAACCTTGGCCAGGAACAGAACCTGACCCTGTGGTATCGCATCGAGTCCGCTAAAAGGCGCCTGTTGTATACCCTCTATGCCTTGCATCTGCCAGTCATCGGCCGGGAAGTTGATCCTAAAAAGGGGCTGGCCTTCGAGTTCATGGCGGATGATGCAAACGACAATGAATTCAGCAATACCCTGATCCCACACCGCAACGTGATTACCGGACACCGCGCCGGCATTATTACGATCAATATCAAGGAGGCCGAGGACAGCGTACGTGAGGAGATGCGTGAAAAGATGAACGAACGCTACCGTACCCTGCTAGGACATTTCCGTCATGAGATCGGCCACTATTACTGGGACCGGCTGATCCATGACGCCAAGCGGCTTGACGACTTTCGCGAGGTGTTCGGGGACGAACGAGTGGATTACCAGCAAAGTCTACAGTGTTATTATCAGGAAGGCCCGCGTGTCGACTGGCAGAAGGGCTTTATCAGTGCCTATGCCAGTGCGCATCCATGGGAGGACTGGGGTGAATCATGGGCGCATTACATGCACATGGTCGACACCCTGGAGACCGCACACGACTTCGGCTTCAGCATCCAGGGCCGCTATGTATCCGCACTATCCGAAGACGGTCAGTCGATGTCGGGTTACCCTAGACCACCGACATTCGATACCCTGATCAATGACTGGAACCGTCTAACGGTGGCGCTCAATGCCATGAACCGTAGCATGGGGTTGCCGGACGTCTATCCCTTCATCATCTCACAAATGTCGCTGGCCAAATTGCGTTTCATCCACACCACCATTGCTAACTCGATACCCTGAAATCATCCACCGGAATCCTGTTTTTTGGTTTCCCAGTCAAAGCGTGGCAGCCGGTTGAATGCTCGGCGCAGGCCTTCATTCCAGCGTTTCTGCAGGGATTTGTACAGTGGGGAATTCATAGTCAGTTTCATGTGATGCGGTTCGGCGATGGAATCCGCCTTGTACATAGCAAGCTCCAGCGGCGGGCCGACCGAGATATTACTGCGGATGGTGGAATCGAGGGAGACCAACGCGCAGCGCGCGGCATCCTCCAGCGTGGTGGTGTTGGTGATGATCCGGTCAAGGATCGGCTTACCATACTTGGTTTCACCGATTTGTAAAAACGGGGTCTCGGTTGATGCACTGATGTAATTGCCTTGCGGGTAGATCAGATAAATCTCCGGTTCACCGCCTCCTATCTGACCGCCGAGGATAAAACTTGCCTCGATATTCGTCTTGCTCGACTTGGTAGCATCTGAATGCTGCTGTTGTTCACTCTGGCTGAGCTTGCCGATGTAATGTGCGCTCTCGTACAAATGCTTCGCCTTGCGCAGGTTGAATTTGGCCCTGCTATTTTCGAGATCCTCCTTTACAAGGTTGATCACCGCCTGGGTCGTCGCAAGGTTTCCCGAACTGAGCAGTATACAGATACGATCATCGGGCCATGAAAATATATGCATCTTGCTGTAGACGGTTACGTAATCGACACCTGCGTTGGTCCGCGAATCCGATGCGAATACCAGTCCCTTGTTGAGCTTGATGGCAAGACAATATGTCATGGCGATGTCCTTCCTGTATGAAAACGATTACCCATGTGAAACCCTCGTCAACTGGTATGAACTAAAAGTGTGCAAAGCGTATTAGCATGCACAAAGTAGTATAACCAATTCAAGACAGTTGCATTAGATTATACAAGTACGTTAAGGTGAATTAATCATTCTCCTCCTTTATATTCATACGCTATGGCCATTCGTTGGGGCAGTTACAAAGTCAAGGGTATCCATGATGAACTCATACGGGTTACGGGCAAGGCACGCCCCGCCGCGAAGGCCCTGTGCGATTATCTGCGCTCGCTAAAAGACAAGGATATCGAGGAATACAAGGCGGCTGCGGAAACCGCCATCCGCGTAATGGGTATTACCTTTACCGTGTATTCCGAGGAGGAAGGCTCCATTGACCGTGCCTGGCCTTTCGACATCATCCCGCGCATCATCCCCAGCAATGAATGGCAATACATCGAAAAGGGACTCAAACAACGGGTCAATGCGCTGAATTATTTTATCGACGATATCTATCACAAGCAGGAGATCATCAAGGAGGGGGTATTTCCGTCCACGTTGTTGGCGGATTCCAAGAACTATCGTCCCCAGTGTAAGGGTATCAACCCACCCCAGGGTATCTGGGCCCATATTTGCGGTTCCGATCTCGTGCGTGACAAGGACGGAACAGTGTATGTGCTGGAAGACAACCTGCGGGTACCGTCCGGCGTATCTTACATGCTGGAAAACCGCCTGGTGATGAAGCGGGTCTTCCCCGACCTGTTTGAGGATTACAGCATCCTGCCGGTAGACGATTATCCATCCCAACTGTATGACATGCTGGCGTCCCTGTCGCCACGCGAGGTCGACCAGCCCGAGATCGTGGTACTGACCCCCGGTATCTATAACTCCGCCTACTTCGAACATGCCTACCTTGCCCAGCAGATGGGTGCGGAACTCGTCGAGGGCAGTGACTTGATGGTGGAAAAGGATAATGTTGTCTATATGCGTACGGTCGAGGGATTGACGCGTGTCGATGTGATATATCGTCGTATCGATGATCTGTTCCTGGACCCCGAGGCGTTCGATCCGGAATCCGTGCTGGGAGTACCGGGACTGATGCGAGCCTGGAAGGCCGGCAACGTCGCACTCGCCAATGCCCCCGGTGCCGGCGTGGCGGATGACAAGGTGGTGTACGCCTACGTGCCGGAGATCATTGAATACTACCTCGGTGAAAAACCCGTACTGCCAAATGTCCCGACCTATAAATGTATCAACAAGGAAGAACGCGATTATGTGGTCGATAATATCGACAAGCTTGTCGTCAAGCCCGCCAATGAGTCGGGCGGCTACGGCATGCTGATCGGACCGCAGGCAAACAAGGATGAAAGAAAGAAAACCATCAACCAGATCCGTCATGATCCGAGAAACTATATCGCCCAGCCGCTGCTGACCCTTTCCACCGCACCGACATTGATAGGCAACCGCGTCGAACCGCGGCACATGGACCTGCGTCCGTTCATCCTCAGCGGCAAGCATACCTATGTAACTACGGGTGGTCTGACACGCGTGGCCCTGCGCAAGGGCTCGATGGTCGTCAATTCCTCACAGGGTGGTGGCAGCAAGGACACCTGGATCGTGGATATGGAGAGCGCCTGACATGCTGTCCCGTGTCGCCGAAGAGATTTACTGGATGGCGCGTAATATCGAACGCGCCGAGAACATGGCACGACTCATCACTGTCAACACCCACCTGTTGATGGATCTGCCCAAACGCGTACGCCTTGGCTGGGAACCCATCATCGAGATCATCGGTGGTCACGACCTGTTCTTCAGTCAATATGACGAGGCTAGTGAACAAAGCGTGATACGTTTTATAGTCACCGACAACAACAACCCCAGCTCCATCTTCACCGCACTCTATCATGCCCGCAACAACGCCAGGACAATCCGCGACATCATACCGCGCGAGGTGTGGGAACAGGTGAATCAACTCTATCTGACGGCGCGGGGCGATGCCCAGAGCGTGTTGACACAGCGGCACCGATTCGACTGCCTTAAGCGAATCATTCTCGGCGCCCAGACCATTACCGGAATGCTGGCGGGCACCATGACCCATGACGAAGGCTATGATTTTCTGCGCATGGGGCGCAATCTTGAACGTGCCGACATGACCACCCGCCTGATTGATGTCCGCTCGGCGTCGCTGTTACCCGAAATGCCCGGGGATCTCACGCCGTTTGAAACCATCCAGTGGATGAGCGTGCTCAAATCTCTCACCGCATATCAGATGTACCGTCGTGAAATCCGTGGACGCGTGCGCCGGCCTGACGTGCTCAAATTCCTGATACAGGAACGGCGTTTTCCGCGCTCTTTTTATCACGCTGTAAGCGAGGTGGAGAATTGCCTCCATCACCTGCCGCATCATGAACAGCCCCTGAAGGTGCTGACACAGTTGAAGCGCAAGGCCGCGAGGGCCAAACCGGATGTCCTGAAGCAAGAGGAACTGCATTCCTTCATCGATGTACTCCAGCTTGGTCTGGGTAAACTACATAACCAGATCAGCGCAAGTTATTTCTGACACGGTTTGCTGTGACAAACAGGAGGCACAATGAATACCAAACTGATCATTTCCCTGATACTGGTCGGGCTGGCGGTCATCTTCATCATCCAGAATGTCGCCGTCGTCGAGATCCATTTCCTCTTCTGGAAGATTTCCATGTCCCGCTCGCTTTTCATGTTCTTCATACTCGCGATCGGCATCATAACCGGCTGGTTTGGCCATAGTGTTTATATTCATCAAAAAAAACAATGACGTCTACTGAGAGATGTTGATCTGCCATAAAATCAATTTATGATTTCGCATGTGTGAGACAATAACAACAGTGACTGGAGAATGACAATGGCAAGTGAAGGTTATCATGAACCTATCGATGAACTGTCCAGCGAGACCCGTGACCTGCACCGAGCAATCGTATCGCTGATGGAAGAGCTTGAGGCGGTCGACTGGTATAATCAGCGCGTTGACGCCTGCAAGGACCCGCAGCTGAAGGCGATACTCGCCCACAACCGGGATGAAGAAAAGGAACATGCCGCCATGGTTCTGGAATGGATCCGGCGCAATGACACCACTTTTGCCGAGCAACTGAAGAAGTTCCTGTTCACTGACAAGCCTATCGCCCATTCCTGAAAACCTTGATCATGATGCCGACCAGCGACCGGGCAGCGGTAATCTCTGGATGCCTAGTTTGGCGTCCAACAAGACGACTTGGCACGCTCAGCAGACCATATTTACGTAGCCCTGCTTCATCCGGAATCCCTCAAGCACAGGATAAGCTCGTCGAGCGTTTCAGAACGCTCGTTAACTTATTGACGGGTGAGTATAAAAAATGTACTCAACGGTTTTCTTGCTTTTGCCTTCCGGCATTGTGAGATAATAGAACAGTCGGACGATTCCCACATAGAAACAGGGTCCTTGTCAAAAAAACCGACGCCGGCGGAAACGGTATGATTCAAGCATGCCGGGATCATCATTGTTAGATATCAAGCTCAAGCAAGGTTTTGATCTTTTAGATTAACAATCAAGTTCTGGAGTTTAATTAATCGCCGGCAGGTCTGCCTGTATCTTCCAGCCCGCAAAGGAGTCCACCATGAAGCAACGCATACCAATATTATTCATTTCCAGTCTGCTGTGGTGCAGCGCCGTCACGGCGGGTACACCAGCACCTGATGGAGCGGCCGCCTACATTATTTCGCCAACGGATGGCGCAGTGGTCACCAATCCCGTCACAGTTCGCTTCGGACTGAAGGGCATGGGCGTAGCGCCGGCGGGCGTTGATAAGCCCGCCACCGGACACCATCACCTGCTGATCGACGTCAAGGATGAGCCTCCCATGGATGCCCCTGTACCAAATGATGACCATCACCGCCATTTCGGCGGCGGCCAGACCGAGACCACCCTGGAACTGTCACCTGGTACGCATACCCTGCAACTGTTACTGGGCGACAAGAATCATGTTCCCCATGATCCGCCCGTGATGTCAAAGAAGATCACGATCACCGTTAAGGAATAATGAGATACCCACCATTGCTGGCGTTTGCCCTGCTGATATGTGCAAATAATCATCCATCGATGGCTGCCGGTAACCTGACGGACGATCTGACGCTGCACTTCGATGACACCCGCGAGGAGTTCGGGGAGCTGTATTTCAAGGATGAAGCAAAGATCGAACCCGAGGGAAGCGTATTCGAGATCATTGAAAAACATTTCATGAGCAACGCCCTGGGAGAACGCTGGGCAGTCATCACCATCAAAAACACCTCTCCCGGCAAACGCCTTCTGAAAAACGAGAACGTCGTTGCCACGTACGCCAACGGCAGCCAATCCTACGCACAAAATATCGATGAGGCACTCGATGGGCATGAGGTACTGACAAAGGCAGTCCTGTTCGGAGTACACAAATTTCCCATCCTGATGATCGAGACACGCTAGGCGTGCGAAAGGATTTGATCCATTAATAAGTCCAGGTTGCGCAATATATCGAACAATGCGGGTCCGGGTGTATTTTTAGGTATTTTCTCCGCCAAATTCCGTGAAATTAAAAATATAGTATTGTAGCGCTGATGGCATTATCATTTAACCACTGGCCTCCAATCCAGGTAGATCTAAGTCACGTAAACATATCATGAGATTTCATCATCCCGCGATACAGCTGCCTGATTTAACGAGACCAGTCACACCATTATTATTCCAAGGAGCATGCGAGACATGGTAAAAACGATCTACGTCGGTAACCTCCCGTTCAATTCTACCGAAGACGATATCCGTAACCTTTTCTCCCAGTATGGTACTGTTCATTCCGTTAAAATGATCACCGACCGTGAAACCGGCAAGCCAAGGGGCTTTGGTTTTGTCGATATTGAACAGGATGGTGCCCATGCCGCCATTGAGGCACTGAACGGCTCTGAGTTTCAGGGCAGGAGTCTGCGAGTCAACGAAGCACGCGAGAAAACCACATCGCGCCGCGGATAGATTCATCGGCGATACCGGTCATATCACTACAATGTTTCTCGTCCGTAAATTCATCAAATCCAGTTGCCCGAGATAATGAGAATGTTGCGTTTTACACTGATGCTTGCCAGCCTTGCGCTGCTCTATCCGGCTTACACGCCTGGCGCATCCCTTGATGCCGGCATCATCGCCGGCGACCCGACTGGCCTTTCTATCAAGGGATGGCTGAACGACTCCCAGGCCATCGACTTCGCGGCCAGCTGGTCGAACGATAACAGGGACAGGCGCTATATCCATGCCGATTATCTGCATCACGACTATACCCTGATCAATGTCGCCAACGGCGAGATGCCGGTCTATTACGGTGTCGGTGCACGGTTGCTCGACCGTGATAACAGAAAGACCCGTGCGGGGTTGCGTATCCCGGTCGGTCTGGATTACCGTATGGATAAACTGCCTCTCAGCCTATTCGTCGAGGTGGTACCGCGACTCGATCTGACGCCGGATACAGATTTCGAACTGGATGGTGCCATTGGTATCCGTTACCGCTTCATGGGCGGGACGCAAAAACAGAAGAATCGTTGACGGTCAGAGGCTCACGACTTGCCAAGATGGTACGAGACAACGCGTTCGACTTCGTTCTTTGATCCCAGTATGACCGGAACGCGCTGATGCAGTTCGCGCGGCTTGATCTCCATGATGCGTTCACGTCCGGTTGAACTGACGCCGCCGGCCTGTTCAACGATGAACGACATTGGATTGGCCTCATACATCAGGCGCAGGCGACCCTCCTTTTTGGGATCCTTGCTATCCTTCGGATACATGAAAATCCCGCCGCGGGTGAGGATGCGGTGTACCTCAGCCACCATGGATGCGACCCAGCGCATGTTGAAGTTCTCGCCACGCGGACCGTCCTTGCCGGCCATGCATTCCTCGATATAACGTCTGGCCGGTTCCTCCCAGAACCTGAAATTCGAGGTATTGATGGCAAACTCTCGTGTGTCCCCGGGGATCTTCATGTCCGGATGGGTCAGGATGAATTCGCCAATGTTGTGATCGAGCGTAAAACCGTTAACACCATGACCGGTACTCATCACCATGATGGTGGAAGGGCCATACAAGGCATAACCCGCGCACACCTGTCGGGTGCCCGGTTGCAGAAAGTCCTTCTCATTCGGTTCCTTTACACCGTCTGGGCAACGCAGGATCGAGAAGATGGTCCCCACCGATATATTGACGTCGATATTGGAAGAGCCGTCGAGAGGATCGAAAATGAGCAGATACTTGCCCCTGGGATACTCGTCCGGTATCCGGTATACGTCCTCCATCTCTTCGGACGCCATCCCCGCCAGATGACCACCCCATTCGTTGGCCTTGATCATGATGTCATTGGTGACGATATCCAGCTTTTTTTGTGTTTCTCCCTGGACGTTTTCACTCCCCGCACTGCCGAGCACCCCGACCAGCGCACCCTTATTGACCGCGCTTGAGATGGTCTTGCAGGCGGTAAAGATATCGTTCAGCAGCGAGGTGAAGTCGCCGGTGGCGCCCTCGGCGTGACGCTGTTCCTCGATAATAAACTGGGTAATGGTATGGCCAATCTGCATAACGTGTTCCTTCTTGTATCTTGCTTGTTTTGCAACCTAACGGCGTTGTCGCTGCGGTATAAATACCGGCCCTCTGACTCCTGCGTGATATTCGCTGGCCCGGCGCCATAAACCTTCATCAGGGCTCGGGGGCCGTCATTATCCATATTTTCAGCCGTAAAATAAAGGGCGATGATGGCTTTATTCCCGTGAGAAGATCGTTAAGTCGTTATATTCCCTGCTATACTTATTCTAATACGCTGAAACGGTCACTGCAGAGACTCCCGGCCTGTACGGCAGGTGGAAAAGCCTAAATACCGGATATGTTCATTACGCGAAATCGACTACGCTTGTCACGTGGACGGATACTATAATTGGTTACGGAACCCGTCCAACGGTCTTCCTCATCACCCGTCATCATGTATGTCGTCAGCGGACTGATCCTCGTCGTTTTCATCGCCTTTGTAGAGATTTATTTCGGCTGGGGAGAACTGCTGCGCCCCTGGCTGCAGTTACCCTATGAAAGGATCATCATTGCGGTAGTGCTGGTCTTCATCAGTTACTGGATCAGGGCACTGCGTTTGTATGATTACTTCCGTTACGAAATGCACGGCCGCTTCAACATATGCTTCAAGCTGATGCTGCAGCATAATCTGTTCAACAACCTGTTGCCGATGCGCAGCGGTGAATTGAGTTTTCCACTCCTTATGACGCGCTATTTCAATGTACCAATGACACGATCCATAGCGGTACTGCTGGGATTTCGCTTGCTCGATCTGCATACCCTGATCCTGTTTTTCCTGGGTGCGATGGCTCTTTACGGACAACACGCTGCTATCATTACATTGCTGTTACTGCTATGGTGCGCCCTGCCGCCGGGTGCATTCAGGTTCAGCAGGCAACTGGTCTTAATGCTCGACAGGCATGGCGATACAAAGGGATACACCTGGTTCAGACAGGCCCTGTCGGGTCTGCCGCAAACAAGCCGGCACTTTTATATGGCATGGTTGTGGACATTGATCAACTGGGCTGTCAAGCTGGGAGCATTCGCCTGGATACTGATGCTGTTCATCGATGTACCGCTTGCCGCCGCGTGGAGTGGAGCAATTACCGGAGATATCACCAGCGTATTGCCTATCCACGGCCTGGCGGGCGCCGGGACTTATGAAGCGGGGGTGATCGCGGGTCTGCTGCCCTTCGATATACCCGCGTCCGCCGCATTACAGGCGGCCGTCAACCTGCATATCTTTATACTGGGCGCAACGCTGATCGGCGGAGCCGTCAGCCTTTTTCCGTCAGTCACCAGGCACCATGGATAAAGCCATACTGATCTGGATCAACCAGGGATGGGCGCACCCATGGCTCGATCCGTTCTTTATCTGGATCTCGCAACGGGCCGGATTCGCCTTGCCGTTACTGCTTGTCATCCTGTATCTGAACATGCGGCAATTCGGCAAGGACGGCCTGAAACTCTGGCTGCTGTTACTGGCCGTCGTCATCTGCGGAGATCAACTCGGAAACGCAATCAAGCACCTGACCTCACAACCGCGCCCCTGTTTCGAATTGCATGATATAGTCCGGCAACCTGCACGTGATGTCACCGGGCCCTGTGGTGGCAACCTCGAGGCCATGCCTTCCAACCATGCTTTGAATTTCTTTGCAACCGCGGCCTTTCTCGCCATGGCATTGCGGCGACGCAGCTGGGGTATAACGATGTTTATCATCGCGCTGCTGGTCGGTATATCGCGTATCTATCTCGGTAAACATTATCCCAGCCAGGTGATCGCCGGTGCGGCGATCGGTATCCTGCTGGGATGTCTTGCCGCCTGGTTGGGTATAAAATACCTGTCATTCATGCAGCGGATACATGCATCTCATCGTCCGGAGTAAAACCGGGTACAATCGCACACATATATGGCGCACATCGAACAAACCTCACAGCCACATCGTCTTTCTATTGTCATCCCGATGTACAACGAAGCGGAAAACGTCATGCCGATGGTGGAGCGTATCCATGAGGCGCTGGCGGATTACAGGCACCCGTGGGAACTCATCCTCATCAATGACGGCAGTAACGACACCACTGAGGAAAGGATGCGGACGGTGTCACAGGACTACGGACCGCACGTGCGCATTATCAACCTGCAACGCAACTTCGGTCAGACGGCTGCACTGCAGGCGGGTATCGACGCCGCTCGCGGGGATGTCATCGCCACGCTCGACGGTGACTTGCAAAACGATCCCTTCGATATCCCGCCTATGGTCAAGCGCCTGATCGAAGAGGAGCTTGACCTGGTGGCGGGCTGGCGCATGTCGCGTAATGATACCCTGATCCGCAAGATCCCGTCTTTCCTGGCCAATCAGCTGATCGCGCGCATCACCAACGTCCATCTGCATGACTATGGTTGTACCCTGAAGGTCTACCGCTCCCATGTCATCAAGGGCGTACGCCTGTATGGTGACATGCACCGCTTTATCCCAGCCTGGATTGCCTCGACCACCTCGCGTTCACGTATCAAGGAAGAAGTGGTCAATCACCACGCGCGCAAGTTCGGTAAATCGAAATACGGTCTGTCGCGCGCCTACCGTGTATTGCTGGATCTGCTGGCCGTATATTTCTTCATGCGTTATCGCAGCCGGCCAGGACACTTCTTTGGCAGGATCGGGCTGTTATTCGGCTCGCTGGGTATGCTGGCACTGGGTTATCTGTTTATCGTGAAATTCTTTTTTGGTGAAGATATCGGTACGCGTCCGTTGCTGTTGATCGGAGTGCTGTGCGTACTGATGTCGATACAGTTCCTCACCACCGGTGTGCTGAGCGAACTGGTGGCACGCACCTACTTTGAATCCAGCGACAACAAGGCCTATATCGCACGCAATCCCAAAAGTATCGATAATGCCACGGACTCTGACTGGAAGTATCCAGCGTGACGTTGCTTAGAGACCGACCGGACTGGCAGTTGCTCTGCGGTCTTGTCGTCGGGCTGGTTGTATTCAGCGCGTGGTTGACCCATACCGCGGGATTCGAACTACACTACGACGAGGCCCAGTATTGGGAATGGTCACAGCATCTCGACTGGAGTTACTACTCCAAGGGCCCTCTACTCGCCTGGCTGATCGCGCTGTCGGAATCCCTGTTCGGTCACGGCGAATGGCAGGTACGCCTGTTCGCGTGGTTCACCCACGGTATCTTTCTGGTACTGGTCTTCGGGTTGACTCGCTTGCTGTGGCACTCCCGGACGGCCGCGTGGTGGGGCGTCATGATCGCCCTGACGACTCCACTCTACTTTACCCTCGGTCTGGTGATGACCACCGATGTGTTTTTGTTCGCCTTCTGGACATGGGGACTGTGGGCGGCACAACGGGCCCTTTATCAGAACAGAAAGAGTGCCTGGTATGAACTCGGCGCCGCCGTCGGCATCGGTTCGCTGGTCAAACTCAGCATTGGCCTGCTGCCTGCGGCAATCGGTCTGCTAGTAATGGTTATGCCTCACTGGCGGCGACATCTGTTGAATCCTCACGTATGGAGTGGCCTGGCCCTGATGCTGGCGTGTATGAGTCCCATGTTACTGTGGAATTTTCAAAATGACTGGGTGATGTTCAGGCATGAACTTGGCCATGTTGGACATCAGAACTGGTCGCTCACACGTTTGATAGAATTCCTTCTCGGTCAGTGGTTGGCGTTGTCACCGATCGTCGTCGTGATTGCGATCACTGTATTGAAACGTCTGCCTGTGATCTCACACCATCGTCTCTTGTGGTTGGTTTCACTTGCCTGTACACTGTTTTTTATCTTCAAAGCGGCTGGTGACAAGGTTCAGCTCAATTGGCCTGCACCCGCCTACATCGGATTTATTGTCTTGTTCGCCGGCACCCTACCGAATCTTTCCGCACCCAAACAGCGGCTGTTGCTGTCCGGAATCATTACCTCGGTGATTTTCCTGGCAATCGGATCCTTTCCTTACCTGTTTGGACTGTCGGCACGCTATGATCCCCTGAAAGAGGTTAAGTCATGGCGTCAGCCCATTGCAACGATCGCGGCAACGACACCACCGGTTGATTTCATCCTCACCGACAAGTATGAACTGGCGGCTGAACTGTCTTTTTACTGGCCGGGTACATTGCCCGTTTATATCACCGGCAATGCCAACCGACGATTCAATCAACATGACCTGTGGCCCACGATCGACCGCGAGTCGGGACACGATGCCCTCTTTATCAGCACCCGTCCCGAGCCACCGCCCGAACTTGCACGTGCATTCCATCAAAGCACCGTGCTGCCGCCGGCCATTGCACGTGCGCCCGATGGCAGTCCCTTGCGAACACTCTATGTCAGGCATTGTCTCAACTATGTGTCAATCTTATGGCCCTCGCCGCAGGTTTATTGACACCCGCCGCGGCATACGAATGACGGCCCGCGCCCAGCGCCAGAGGTAATCCTTGCTCTATGGCATTAATATTGCAAAATTTAATTGGTCAATCTTTTGAGAACCCGATCAAACATGGATGATCTGACGAAGGACAACACACTGCTGGGCTGGTGGAATACCTCCTATCTGGCCGGGGGCAACGCCTCGTATCTCGAACAACTTTATGAAGCCTATCTCGGCAACCCGGACTCGATAGACCCTCACTGGCGGGGATATTTTGACAGCCTGTCCTTCGAGGAACCACGAAGCCGGGATGTATCCCACGCCGCCGTCAGGGAGGCGTTTCGCAAACTTGCGCGCCACGGCGGGCGTCTCACCACAACACCGCCCACCGCGTCCCCGGGTGTGAACAAGGGTGATGAACTACAATGGAAGCAGATCCGCGTCCTGCAACTTATCAATGCGTTTCGTTTCCGTGGCCATCAATATGCAAGGCTCGACCCACTGGAACACGAGGAGCGCGAAGAGGTTCCCGATCTTCATCTTGAATATCACGGCCTCACCGAGGCCGATCTCGATCTGCGATTTGATACCGGTTCGCTGGCGGTACAAGATCACAAGGCCAGTTTGCGTGAGATCCTGGAAATCCTCACCACGACGTATTGCGGCAATATCGGCGCAGAATACATGCATATCACCGAGACCGATGAAAAACGCTGGATCCAGAGTCATCTGGAAAACAGCCGCTGTATCCCGAACTTCCCTGTCAAGTATAAACAACGATTGCTGAACCGCATCATCGCCGCCGAAGGGCTGGAACGTTACCTGCACACCAAGTACATCGGACAAAAACGATTTTCCCTCGAAGGATCCGAATGCCTGATACCAATGCTGGACGAACTGATACAACGAAGCGGCGGAGACGGGGTGCAGGAGGTGGTAATCGGCATGGCGCATCGAGGGCGCCTCAATGTGCTGGTCAACATCATGGGCAAGACGCCTTCCGAACTGTTTCTCGAATTCGAGGGCAAGGCGAGGAAGAACGGACAGAGTACCGGTGATGTCAAGTACCATCAGGGGTTCTCATCCAACATCATGACGTCCGGTGGCCCGGTGCACGTGACGCTGGCATTCAATCCCTCACATCTGGAGATCGTCGATCCGGTGGTGGAGGGTTCGGCGCGTGCACGTCAGGAACGGCGTAACGACAAGGACGGCGGACAGGTGGTACCGGTATTGATTCACGGCGACGCAGCATTTGCTGGGCAGGGCGTGGTAATGGAAACCATCAATATGTCACAGTCACGTGGCTATTCTACCAAGGGCACCGTGCACATCGTCGTCAATAACCAGATCGGATTTACCACCAGTTACCAGCGCGATGCGCGCTCGACACTATACTGTACGGATGTCACCAAGATGGTGAACGCACCTGTGTTTCACGTCAACGGTGACGATCCCGAAGCCGTCTCATATGTTACCCAGCTAGCTTTCGACTATCGCACGCAGTTTCGCAAGGACGTGGTCATCGACCTGGTGTGTTATCGCCGACAAGGACACAGTGAGGCTGATGAGCCATTCTGTACCCAGCCACTGATGTACAAAAAGATCAAGGACCATCCTACCACCTTAACCATCTATGCCAACAAGCTGGTGGAGGAAGGCAGTATCACAGCGAGCGATGCCGACAGGATTGTGGATGATTACCGCCATGCACTCGAGGCCGGTGACTGCGTGGTTGCCGAGTTGATCAAACATGATCAGGCCAGCTATTCCTATGAAGAGGCATGGAAACCCTACGTCGACAAGGAGTGGAACGATGCCGTGGATACCGCAGTCGACGTCGACACCCTCCGCGAACTTGCCCGGCAGCTAACACAGCTGCCCCCGGCGTTTGTACTGCACACCAATGTCTCCAAGATATTCGATAACCGGCGCAAGATGGCCGCTGGCGCGCTGGGCGTCGATTGGGGATTTGCCGAAATCATGGCCTATGCCACCCTGCTCAAGGAGGAATTCAATGTCCGCCTATCGGGACAGGACAGCGGCCGCGGGACATTTTTTCACCGCCATGCAGTGGTATATGACCAGAAAAGCGGTGACGCCTATATTCCGCTACGCAACCTGGTCGGCGTTAATGCCAATTTCCTGGTTATCAACTCCCTGTTATCCGAGGAAGCCGTACTGGCTTTCGAGTATGGTTATGCAACAACAGACCCGAAGACGCTGGTCATCTGGGAGGCGCAGTTCGGGGATTTCGCGAACAATGCACAGGTGGTGATCGACCAGTTTATCAGCGCCGGTGAGCAAAAATGGAATCGCCTCTGCGGCCTTGTCATGTTGCTGCCGCACGGCTATGAAGGACAGGGACCGGAACATTCCTCGGCGCGCCTTGAACGCTATCTGCAGCTATGCTCGCAACATAACACGCAGGTATGCGTGCCCACTACACCCGCGCAGTTTTTTCATCTGCTCAGGCGCCAGATGCTCATGGCTACCCGCAAGCCACTCATCGTGATGTCACCGAAAAGTCTGTTACGCCATCGCCTCGCACTCAGCTCACTGGATGAACTGTCAAGCGGCCGCTTCCATCAGGTCATCCCCGAAATCGATGAGCACGACCGGCAGCAGGTCAGGCGTATCCTGCTGTGCAGTGGCAAGGTCTACTATGACCTGCTTGAGAAACGTCGCAAGGACGATCGGCATGATATTGCCATCATCCGCGTCGAACAGCTGTATCCATTCCCGAAGGAGGATTTACAGACCGAACTTGAGCGCTACCCGCAGGCAAGCGAAGTTGTATGGTGCCAGGAAGAACCCATTAACCAGGGAGCGTGGTATTCCAGCAGGCATAATATGGAGGCCATCCTCGGTGACAGGCATACTTTAGTCTACGCCGGGCGGCCTCACTCCGCAGCACCGGCCGTCGGCAATGTCGCACTGCATATTAAAGAATTGCATGACCTGCTTGATGATGCGTTCAAAGGAGCTTCATGAATGGACAGCGTTACCGGATCACAGCAAACAAAGGAACAGCATATGACGATTGAAATCAAGGTGCCCGATTTTCCCGAGTCCGTTGCGGACGGTACCATTGTCAGTTGGCACAAACAGCCTGGTGATGTCGTCAAGCGGGACGACATCGTAGTCGAGATCGAAACGGATAAGGTAGTGTTCGAGGTGCCGGCTCCCTCCGACGGCGTCCTGCAGGAGATTCTCGCAAATGAAGGCGCAACGGTTGTCTCTGGACAGGTGTTGTCACATATCGATCCCGCCGGCAGTGTTGCGCGGGTGACCGCGCCCGCCACCGAAGCTGCAAACGACGCGAATGATGAATCGGCCGGGGAAACGGTCATTACACCCTCGGCCCGCAAATTGATCGCCGAACACAAACTCGACAGCGAGAAGATCTCTGGCACGGGCAAGGGTGGCAGAATCCTCAAGGAAGACGTCCTGCGAGAACTGGATAATCCACCTGCCGAACATGCACAGGCAATCCGGCCACCCGCTGCGGCGACAAGGACCGCTGGCAAGCAAGAATCCGGGGAGGCCGTGGCGTTTTCAGGGGGTGGCCGTCCTGAAAAACGTGTGCCGATGACGCGTCTGCGGGCACGAATCGCCGAGCGACTGGTTGAGGCACAACACAACGCCGCCATCCTGACCACCTTCAATGAGGTCAACATGCAGCCGGTCATGGACCTGCGCCAGAAGTACAAGGACAAGTTCGAAAAGGAGCACGGCGTACGGCTCGGCTTCATGTCGTTTTTCATCAAGGCATCGATAGAGGCATTGAAACAGTTTCCGATGGTGAACGCATCCATCGACGGCGATGACATTGTCTATCACGGCTTTTTTGATATTGGCATCGCCGTCGGTTCACCGCGCGGGCTGGTGGTGCCCGTATTGCGTAATGCGGATGTGCTGAGTATGGCCAAGATCGAGGCGCAGATTACCGACTACGCAACCAAGGCGAAAGACGGCACGCTGTCGATTGAAGAGATCACCGGCGGGACATTCACCATTACCAACGGCGGCATCTTCGGTTCATTGTTGTCAACGCCGATCCTCAACCCGCCCCAAAGCGGAATCCTCGGTATGCACAAGATCCAGCCGCGTCCTGTGGTCGAAAATGGAGAGATCGTGGCGCGCCCCATGATGTATCTGGCGTTGTCCTATGATCATCGACTCATCGACGGCCGCGAGGCTGTACAGTTTCTGGTCACCATCAAGGAACTGCTCGAAGACCCCGCACGTATCTTGCTGGACATCTGACCCCGATGCAGAACAGGGATCATTACAACAACAAGGGATGTGTGCGATGAGCGATAAATTCGATGTAATTGTCATCGGAGCCGGGCCCGCCGGTTACGTGGCCGCCATCCGTTGTGCACAGCTGAAGCTCAAAACCGCGTGCGTCGATGACTGGTTGAACAGCGATAACAAACCATCTCTCGGCGGAACCTGCCTGAATGTCGGCTGTATTCCATCCAAGTCGCTGCTCGAATCATCCGAATTCTATGAGCATGTTACCCAAAAGGCCGCGGCACACGGCGTTCAGGTGAAGGATATCTCGCTGGACATCGACGCCATGATGGCACGCAAGGACCAGGTGGTGAAAGAACTCACCCAGGGCATCGGCAGCCTGTTCAAAGCCAACGGGATTACCTCGTTTTCAGGTCGCGGGAAATTGATGGCAAAAAACCGCGTGGAGATCTCGAGCAGCGGTGGGAACAAGTCCCGGATCATAGAGGCGCAACATATCATCCTCGCACCGGGCTCGATACCCGCCGATATCGCTACAGTCCCCATTGATGGAAAGACCGTTGTCGATTCTTCGGGCGCCCTCGCCTTTGATACCGTACCCGACAACCTCGGTATCATCGGTGCCGGCGTGATCGGTCTGGAACTCGGCAGCGTATGGCGCCGGCTGGGAGCAAACGTCATCCTGCTCGAGGCACAGGAAACATTTCTCGAGATCGCCGATCAACAGATCAGCAAAGAGGCCCTGCGCCAGTTTACTTCGCTGGGACTCGACATACGTCTCGGTGCGCGTGTCATCGGCTGCGAGGTAAAGGGCAACAAGGCCGGGATATCATACCAATACAACAATGAAACACATCGACAGAGTGTCGACAAGCTGATCGTCGCCGTCGGGCGCAGGCCTAATACCACCGGCCTGTTTGCCGAAGATTCCGGCCTGCTGCTGGACGAATGGGGTTTCATCCATGTCGATGACCAATGCCGTACCAGCATGCCGGGGGTCTACGCCATCGGTGACGCCGTGCGTGGTCCCATGCTGGCACACAAGGGATCCGAAGAAGGGGTGATGGCAGCCGAACTGATCGCTGGCCAGGAGGCGCAGGTCAATTACGATGTTATCCCTTCGGTAATCTATACCCAGCCCGAGATCGCGTGGGCTGGCAGGACCGAACAGGAACTCAAGACCCGAGGAGACGCCTATCGTTGCGGCATCTTCCCGTTTGCCGCCAGCGGCAGGGCGCGTGCATCGGGTTACACCGCGGGGATGGTCAAGGTGCTTGCCGATGCCAGAACCGATCGCGTGGTGGGTGTACATATGATCGGGCCGCACGTATCGGAACTGATCGCGCAAGCAGTTACGGCTATGGAACTGGGGGCCAGCAGCGAGGATATCGCCATGACCGTATTTGCACACCCGACATTGTCGGAGGCTATCCATGAGGCGGCTCTTGCGATTGACGGGCGCGCGATTCATGTCGCCAAGTCACGCAAGTAATGGAGTATTCCAGTTTGGAAATACAATACCTTGTGATGAACAACGATAACCGGGGATCCATATGAATCTACATGAATACCAGGCCAAGGCGTTGTTCGGTGACTTCGGCGTCGAGGTTCCCGCCGGCCGGGTGATCGATGATGCCGCAACGGTAACGCATGCATTGTCCGAACTGGGCGGTGAACGCTGGGTCATCAAGGCCCAGGTACATGCCGGCGGTCGCGGCAAATCGGGCGGCGTCAAACTCGCGGGCAATAAAACTGAGGCACTCGATACAGTCAGTGCGATGCTCGGGACACGGCTGGTCACCTATCAAACCGATGACCGCGGACAACCCGTCAATCAGGTCCTGATCGAACAACCCTGCGAGATCGCGAGGGAACTCTACCTTGGCGCGGTCGTTGACCGTGCGTTGCGACGGGTGGTGGTGATGGCGTCGACCGAAGGCGGCGTGGAAGTCGAGAAGGTGGCGGCCGAGACACCGGAAAAGATCCTGCGCACAGCGATCGACCCGATGGCCGGCCTGCAGCCCTATCAATGCCGCCAATTGGGTTTCGGCCTGAATCTCGAGGGCGATCAGCTCAAGCAATTTACCCGGTTGCTGACAGGTCTCACGCGGCTATTTGTCGAAAAGGATCTGAGCCTGCTAGAGATCAATCCACTCGTTGTTACCGCTGACGGCAGACTGTTGTGCATCGATGCCAAGATCAATATCGACGACAACGCTCTGTATCGTCACCCCGAACTCGAGGCATTGCGCGATATCACCCAGGAGGATGCGCGTGAAAACAGGGCAAAACAATGGGATCTGAATTACATCGCCCTCGACGGCGACATCGGCTGCATGGTCAACGGTGCGGGACTGGCGATGGCCACCATGGACCTGATCAAGTTGCACGGCGGCAATCCCGCCAACTTCCTCGATGTCGGCGGCACAGCAACCAGGGACCGTGTGGCCGAGGCCTTCAAGATCATCCTCTCCGATGACAACGTCAAGGGGGTGCTGGTGAATATCTTCGGAGGCATCGTACGCTGCGACATGATCGCAGAGGGGATCGTCGGCGCCGTCGAGGAGGTTGGCATACAGGTGCCGGTGGTGGTCCGTCTGGAAGGCAACAACGCCGACCGTGGTCTGTCAATACTGGCGCAGAGCGGCCTTGCGATCATCACCGCCAAGGGTTTGAAGGAGGCTGCGGAAAAGGTCGTTGCGGCGGTCAGGACTTCCGGATGAGCGTACTGGTCGACAAGGACACGCGTGTCATCTGCCAGGGTTTCACCGGCAAACAGGGAACCTTCCACTCCGAGCAGGCGATCGCATATGGTACCCGCATGGTGGGCGGAATCACACCCGGCAAGGGCGGCCAGACCCATCTCGAATTGCCCGTGTTCAATACTGTCAGGGACGCGGTACATGAAACTGCGGCCGACGCATCGGTGATCTATGTCCCGGCACCGTTTTGCAAAGACGCCATCCTCGAGGCCGTCGACGGCGGCATCAAACTGATCGTCTGCATTACCGAAGGCATTCCGACGCTCGACATGCTGGAGGTCAACAACATCGTCAGACAGGCCGGGGTACGCCTGATCGGTCCCAACTGTCCGGGTATCATCACTCCCGGTGCGTGCAAGATCGGCATCATGCCGGGTGCCATCCACATGCCCGGCTCGGTAGGCGTGGTATCACGCTCGGGGACCCTGACCTATGAGGCGGTCAAACAGAGCACCGATCTGGGTTTCGGACAGAGCACCTGTATCGGGATAGGCGGCGATCCATTGCCGGGAACGACCTTTGTCGATTGCCTGGAGCTGTTTGAACAGGATCCACAAACCAGGGCCATTCTCATGGTTGGCGAGATCGGAGGCAGCGCCGAAGAGGAAGCGGCTGAATTCATCAAGCATCATGTCACCAAACCGGTAGTCGCCTATATCGCAGGTGTAACCGCGCCCAAGGGCAAGCGCATGGGGCATGCCGGCGCTATCATCACCGGTGGCAAAGGCACCGCCGCGGAAAAGTATGCGGCACTAGAAAATGCCGGCGTGACGACGGTCAAATCACCGGCGGAAATGGGCAACGCGCTCAAAGACATCCTACCAGGCTGACCTGATACAGTAAGCGCTCTACAAGGGCATTTGACGACGGTGGTATACTCATCGTCGCCATGCTGACATATCCCGATATCGATCCCGTCGCCTTTCGTATTGGTCCAGTTCAGGTTCATTGGTACGGCATTATGTACCTCGTTGGTTTTGCCGCTGCATGGTGGTTGGGTCAACGGCGGGCCGCTTCGCCAAACAGTTTCCTGCGACCCGAACAGGTCGGCGATCTGATCTTCTATGGCGCGCTGGGTGCCGTGCTGGGCGGTCGTATCGGTTATGTATTATTCTATGATATTGGCGCCTACCTGGCGGAACCTTTGAACATCTTCAAGATATGGCAGGGCGGCATGTCGTTTCACGGCGGCCTGCTGGGTGTATTGACGGCGATGTGGCTGTTCGCCAGAAAACAAGGGCGTGCGTTCTTTGAGGTAACGGATTTTATCGCACCGCTCGTGCCAATCGGCCTGGGCGCCGGCAGGATCGGCAATTTCATCAACGGGGAACTGTGGGGTCGTGTCAGTCACGTGCCATGGGCGATGGTGTTTCCCGATCCCCGCGCCGGCGGTCTGCCGCGGCATCCATCGCAACTCTACGAGGCCTGCCTGGAAGGTTTGGCGTTGTTTGTGATTTTGTGGTTGTATTCCCGCAGGCCGCGGCCGACGATGGCCGTTTCAGGCATGTTCCTGATCTGTTACGGCATGTTTCGTTTTGTGCTGGAATTTACCCGTATGCCAGATGCACAGATCGGTTTTGTCGCCTTTGGCTGGCTGACGATGGGACAAATTTTATCCGCGCCTATGGTGCTGGCGGGCGCCGGTCTGATATGGTGGTCCTACCGACGTCAGGAACACAAACCATCGCCCGATCAGACTTCATGAAAACCTGAGCGTATGAGTTCATGAAACAATATCTTGATTTACTACGTCATGTAAAACAACATGGCGTCCGCAAGGATGACCGTACCGGCACCGGTACCATGAGTGTTTTCGGTTACCAGATGCGCTTTGATCTGGCGTATGGGTTTCCGCTGGTCACCACCAAGAAGGTCCATCTCAGAAGCATCATTCATGAACTATTGTGGTTCCTCTCCGGTGATACCAATGTCGGTTATCTCCGTGATAAAGGCGTGTCGATCTGGGACGAATGGGCTGATGAACACGGAGAACTCGGTCCGATCTATGGTTATCAGTGGCGTTCCTGGCCGACCCCCGACGGCGGGCACATCGATCAGATCACAAACGTCATCAGGATGATCCAGGCCAATCCCGATTCGCGCCGTTTGATCGTAAGTGCCTGGAACGTGGCGGATATCGAGAAGATGAAACTGCCGCCGTGTCATGCCTTTTTCCAGTTCTATGTGGCTGACGGCAAACTCTCGTGCCAGCTCTATCAGCGCAGCGCCGATATCTTTCTCGGCGTGCCGTTCAACATTGCCTCCTATGCCCTGCTGACCATGATGATTGCCCAAACCACCGGCCTGCAGTATGGCGAATTCATACACACACTTGGCGATGCACATCTGTATCTCAATCACCTCGAACAGGCCACACAACAATTACAGCGTACCCCGTACCCCTTGCCACAGATGTATCTGAATCCTGATATCGCGTCGCTATTCGATTTCAGTTACGATGATTTCAAACTGGTGGACTATCAGGCGCATTCTCATATCAAGGCACCGGTTGCCGTCTGAAACAACCGGCCCGAATGTTCCGTCAGCCGCTATGGAAATGCTGAATCCATCAGGTATGAGCTAAATGATGATCTCCCTGATTGCGGCGATGGCGGAGAATCGCGTCATCGGCCAGGACAATCAACTGCCGTGGCATCTGCCTGCTGACCTCAAGCACTTCAAACGGCTGACTATGGGTAAACCCGTCGTGATGGGACGCAGGACCTTTGATTCGATCGGACGGCCGTTGCCGGGGCGGGCAAATATCATTATCACTGCTGACACCGGCTTTCGTGCGCAGCAGGACTGTATCGTGGTTCACTCGATCAAGGAGGCCTTTGAGGCCGCTGTCAAGGTAGCGGGATCAAACGATGAGTTAATGGTGATCGGCGGCGCTTCCCTGTATAAACAAACCCTGCCGCTCGCGGATCGCATTTATCTGACGCTGATTCATCACGATGTTGAGGGTAACGCCCTCTTCCCGCATTATGATGCACAAGAATGGCAGGAAATCGAACGCTCGGATCATGAACCTGACGAGCGCAATCCCTTTGCCTACAGTTTTACAGTGATGCAGCGGAACAAATAGATACAGGATCAGTGGAACCTGTCATCGCGCACCGATTCATCCTGTACCGGCTCTTGCGGATGTTCACCATACCATCCTTCATCGACCCCTTCCCCGGACTGTCTGTTGCTGTCCGCAGCGGTTTCGTCATTGGCTGAAAGCTGCGGCTCGGCAGTTTGCATATCCTCGATCTTGATGGCATCGTTGTTGGAAAATCGCTGTGCACCCTCTGCAAGGTGCGTATAGACCGAACGATAGTTTGCCGTGAGGGCATTGACCAGTTCCGCCGTCTTGGAAAAATGCTCGGTAACCTGGCCCTTGAATGCTACGAGTTCCTCGCGTGTCTGCTTGAGTTCCGCGTCCAGTTCCTTGGCTCGCCTGATCGCGGCATTACCCGAGCGCGCCAGATACACACCGCATGCGCCACCGAAGAACAATCCGAACGCCAAGGTCACAATGATCACTAACCCGTCCATAACTTCACCCCCGCCATGACTCTAAATACCTATTGAAACACAGCTTATGTCGTTTTCACTGGGTGGGTCAACAGAACATCCCGTTGAAGGTACGATTCTCTCAAGTTTGTATGGCCACTAACCCTAATATTATCAACTAGATAACATATTAATCCCGCTTGAGCAAGGATCCCCAAATGACCGCAGCCAGCACTCAAAAACCCTCGAGACCATCGAGGATCGCCCCAAGTAACTGGGCGGTCTTCCGAATGAACATCGAGTTCGTATCCAGTTCGTGGTCCAGTCAAGGCTCGCCATACCGATAACAGTCAACGACGCAAGGCCTGACGATAATTGCACAGAAATCATCCTGCATGGCATTCAAGATCTATTTGGTTTAACCTGAATTCAAACGGACGTTGCCGAATCATGTTATGAATCCACGCCAACCCAAACTGTTGATGGCTGTCATGTGGCCTGTCTTACGATTATTTCAGCCGTTTGTTGGCATTCGGTTGAGGAAATTCATTACCTGAAATCCTTTTTCCCGCAGCAGTTTACCGTTGAAGAAACCTATTATGCAGCCAGGATCGAGACCATCAAGATAGAAATCATCAGCCTGCCCTTGATCCTGATTATCGGGATCTGCCTGTATCTGCTGAGCAATATCAGGAATAACACCCGCTGATCCGGCAAAACATGGATATCCGGCGTCATTCCATCCACGTCTTTCCTGACCTTGCAGCACTCAACGCGGCCGTCACCGAGCGCTGGCGAAAACTGGCAGTGGATGCTGTCAATGATCACGGCGAGTTTCATGTCGCGTTATCAGGCGGGTCAACCCCGAGGCATTTCTATGAACAACTGGCAGCGCCGGAACCGGCGAAGGTCTTGCCGTGGCAAGCAACACATATCTATTTCGGTGACGAACGTTGTGTCTCACCCGATCATAAGGACAGCAATTTTCACATGGCCAGCGAGGCCCTGTTGAGACATGTGCCAATCCCCAAACACCAGATACACAGGATCGAGGCGGAGATTCCCGAACCGGCCATAGGCGCATCACGCTATGAACAACAACTGGCTGCATCACTGCCGCGGGATAACCGTAACGGTAAATACTTTGATCTGATTATGCTGGGGCTGGGGCCCGATGGCCATATCGCCTCTTTGTTTCCCGACAGTGCCATCCTCGCGGAACACAGCAAACTGGTCGCCGCCGTCCATGTCGATAAAATTCAGGCCTGGCGCATCAGCCTGACCTTTCTCGCTATCGGGCTTGCGCGACATGTGATCATCCTCGTTGCCGGTGAAAACAAATCGGATATTATTGCTAAGGTGCTAGGCAACCGACCTCATTCAGAAACATTCCCGGTGGAGATGATTCCTTCATCCGTAACCCCGGAATGGTATCTCGATGCCCTGGCGGCGGAACTGCTGGTCGATACGCGCTGACATGAAGGTCCTGGCGGGAGATATCGGCGGAACCAAGACACTGATGCAGATCGCAGCGGCATCCAACAATGGCTACCAGGTGGTTGCAGAGCATTCATATGCCAGCGCCGACCATGCGGAATTTTCCGATATTGTCTCAATATTCCTGAAACAACAGGCAACACACGCCGATGATATCGCCGCTGCCTGTTTCGGTGTCGCGGGTCCAATATCGGTTGGCCCGGGTCACCAGACTGCGAAGGTCACCAATCTTACCTGGCGACTCGATACCCGACAGCTTGCCGGCTTGATCGGTATTGATCAGGTTTATCTCATTAACGATTTTCAGGCAGTGGGATACGGCATCGAAACACTGGATGACGCCGACCTGCACACCCTGCAAACGGGCAATCCCAGGTCACATGCCCCGCGGAGCATACTCGGCGCGGGAACAGGCCTTGGTGTAGCGCAGCTCGTCTGGCAACGTGATCACTATACCGTGGTCGCCACCGAGGGCGGGCATATCGATTTTGCACCAGTCACAGGTCATCAGGTCGGCTTGCTCGAGTACCTGATGCTGCGGTACGAACATGTGTCCTATGAACGCCTGCTTTCGGGGCCGGGACTGGTGAATATATATGAGTACCTGTGCCAGACAGGAAACGAGAACCCGTCGTTGCGTGAGATGATGCAACATTCCGATCCCGCCGCCGCGATCACGCGTTTTGCCGACGAGCACAATGATGCGCTCGCCAACGAGGCACTGGATCTTTTCATCAGTATCTATGGTGCAATGGCCGGCAATCTTGCACTGATCAATCTGTCTTTCGGCGGAGTCTATGTGGCCGGGGGTATCGCCCCGCGGATGATCGGGCGTCTCGGCTCAGGCGGGTTCATGCATAACTTTATCCATAAAGGCCGAATGAAGCCCCTTCTCGAGTCCATGCCCGTCCACGTAGTCATGAATCCGAAGGTTGGCGTGAGGGGGGCGGGTCGTGCGGCCATTTATCTGATCGATCAGGCGACAGATGACACTGCCTCATAAATAACATTATAATTCAGTAAGTTAACAATATTCTGGCAGTGCTTAGATGTCGAGGTTGGCCACCGTCAGGGCGTGCTTTTCGATAAAATCCCGGCGTGGTTCAACATGGTCGCCCATCAGGGTGGTAAAGATCTCATCTGCGGCAACGGCGTCCTCCACCTTCACGTTCAGCAGTCGTCGCGAGTCGGCGTTCATGGTGGTCTTCCACAATTGATCGGGATTCATCTCACCCAACCCCTTGTAGCGCTGGATCTGTTGACCGCGTTTCGCCTCATCCAGCAACCATATATAAGCCTGTTTGAAGCTGCTTACCTCCTGGCGGCGCTCCCCGCGCTCGACATAGGCGCCCTCACTGATCAATCCTTCCAGCTGCCGCCCCATATCGATTATGCTAAGGTATTCACCCGAATTAAAAAACTCACGGTTCAGATCACGAATATTCGGTACGCCATGAATATGCTCGGTAATAATCGCCTTCCATGAGACCTCACCCGCCGGCTGGATAATCTCGACCGTATAACGCAGGGTGGCATTATCATCGCCGTTCAGTCGCGTAACGAGTTCATCGAACCACTGCTTGACCTTCTCCATATCGTGCAGGTCCTCATCGATCAGCGGCGGCATATAGATCATCTTTTCTAGGGCATTCGCGCTAATCCGTTTCGACATGCGTGAAATGCTGGTCATTACCTGCATATACTTGCGCGCTATGACATCAAGCGCTTGATCATGGATAGGAGGCATATCAGAAGATACATACAACTGCGCACCCTCAATGGCAGACTGCAGCAGGTAAGTGTTCAATTCGG
>CAZSAK010000024.1:0-41064 GCA_964605155.1 uncultured Chromatiaceae bacterium
GAACGAGTGTGATCTGGTGATGGCGGCAGCCTGCTTGAGACCCGAAGACATCAATTTCATGGCACGTTACGGTCGGGGTCTGATCTGTTTGACCCTGACACCTGAGCGGTGCAGGCAGTTACATCTGCCCTTGATGGTGAGCGAGAACAACACCAAGAACAGGACCAATTTCACCGTGTCGATCGAGGCGGCTCAGGGGGTCAGTACCGGGATCTCTGCCGCGGACAGGGCGACGACAATCAGGGCGGCCGTTGCAAAACAAGCGAGACCGACGGACCTTATCCAGCCGGGACATATTTTTCCGCTCAAGGCTCAACCCGGTGGGGTATTGACCCGTGCCGGTCATACCGAGGCCGGATGCGATCTGGCACAACTCGCAGGTCATGAGCCTGCCTGTGTTATTGTCGAGATTCTGAATGAGGACGGCAGTATGGCGAGACGTCCGGAGCTTGAACAATTTGCAAAGACGCATGGGCTGAAGATTGGCACAATCGCCGATCTGATTCATTACCGCCTCGAAAATGAAAAAACCATAACAAGGGTTGCGGAATGCGCAACGTCCACTCCATTCGGCATGTTCGATCTGAAGGCCTACCGGAGTGTCATTGACAACCAGCTTCATCTCGCCCTGATCTATGGTGATCTGCAACCGAGTCAAC
Organism: uncultured Chromatiaceae bacterium; assembly: GCA_964605155.1. GTDB lineage: Bacteria > Pseudomonadota > Gammaproteobacteria > SZUA-140 > SZUA-140 > CAZSAK01. Next base: position 660 of record CAZSAK010000024.1, read on the forward strand.
CGGTGTTGGTGAGAGTCCATGTCGAAGATCCATTGTGGGACATTGTCAACGCCAGGCGCGAGGACAGCGGCTGGTTGCTGAGCGAGGCGATGCAACGCATTGTCGATGAAGGTCAAGGTGTTCTCGTTGTATTGCGTAACTCCGAAGAGCCGGATGTATCGATCAGGCGTATAATGGATTACCAGCAACGCGATGAAGGATTCAAGATCGCCCAGAATTACAACAGCCAGGAATTACGCACCTTCGGTGTGGGCGCACAGATACTGGTGGATCTGGGAATCCGGCAGATGCGGGTTCTGGGAACTCCGAGAAAATTGCACGGGATATCAGGTTTTGGTCTGGAAATTGTGGAATATATACAGGATTAGAACTACTCGATTACAGGAAACATGAATGGATAATAAAGAAATACATATTATCAAAGGGGAATTTGTCATCGACAAGGCCCGCCTTGCTATTATTGCATCACGATTCAACAGTTATATTGTCGATCATCTCATCAGTGGTGCAATAGATACCTTGCAGGGCCACGACATTGATATCAAGAATATCGATATTTATCAGGTGCCGGGGGCGTTCGAATTACCACTGGCCGTAAAGCGGGTCGCCAAATCCAGAAAACATTATGATGCAGTCATTGCGCTGGGTGCAGTAATACGCGGCAGTACCCCGCATTTTGACTATGTCGCTGGTTCCTGCGTAAGAGGCCTTGCAGATCTGGCATTGCAACTTGATATCCCGGTGTCCCTGGGTGTCCTGACCGTTGATACGATCGAACAGGCTATCGAAAGATCGGGTACCAAGGCCGGGAACAAGGGAGCCGATGCAGCACTGGCAGCAATCGAGATGGTCAGTTTGTTGCGTAAACTGGAAAAATAATCTATGAAAGGTGAATTCAGGTGAATCGTGGCCGCAGCATGGCCCGCCGCTATGCAATGCAGGCATTGTATCAATGGCAAATGACAGGGCAGGATGTCGAGGAGATCATTGATCAATATATGGCGGAACAGGATATGCGCAAGGCCGATACGGCTTATTTTGAGGACTTGTTGCGTCATGTCGTGCTGCAGGCAAAGGAGCTGGAAGGGCAGCTGCAGCCATTCCTCGACAGACCCGTTTATAATGTAGATCCCGTCGAGTCTGCAATCCTGCGTATGAGCACCTATGAATTGATGGCGCATCCCGATGTGCCGTTCAGGGTCGTGATCAATGAGGCCGTGGAACTTGCCAAGATGTTTGGTGCGACAAACAGCCACAAATACGTGAACGGTATCCTTGACAAGGTTGCAATACAGCTGCGGTCAGCTGAAGTGAAAGATAAAAAAAAAGAGGTCACAAATAATAACGGCAAGAATGGCATCGGTGTATAGATCTACAGCCTTATTTACTGTATTGCGCGATTATGCCCGGTTCTGAACTTGATCTGATCGAACGCTATTTCAAACATGGCGCTCCGTCACGTGACGATGTTATCGTGGGTATTGGTGATGATGGCGCCGTGCTGCAGGTTCCACAGGGAAAGGAACTTGTCGTATCTGTCGATACATTGCTGGCGGGGGTGCATTTCGAGACTGATATCAACCCGCAATCGATCGGATTCAAGGCCATGGCGGTAAACCTCAGTGATATGGCCGCAATGGGCGCGGATCCGGCATGGATCACGTTGTCCCTGACATTGCCCGGGATAGACCACGGCTGGCTCAAGGGTTTTAGCCAGGGACTTTTTCAGCTCGCGGATCAATTCGATGTGCAGCTGGTTGGAGGGGATCTGAGCCACGGACCGCTCGCGATCACGATACAGGTACATGGTTTCGTGAATACGGGAAAATCACTGCGTCGTGATACGGCCCGTCCGGGTGATCAGATATTTGTGACCGGGACCCTCGGCGACGCCGGCCTTGCCCTGGCGATCAGGAACGGCGGCTGCCCGGTACCTCAAACCGGCTATGATTACCTGTGCCAGCGACTTGACCGGCCACACCCACGCGTGAAAGAGGGGATCGCCTTGCAGGATGTGGCGCATTCGGCAATCGATATATCAGACGGACTGGCGTGCGACCTCGGGCATATAATCGCGGCCAGTGATGTCGGTGCCACTGTATACGTCGACAGGATTCCCGTATCTCCCGTCTTTGCGACCTTCAGGAAGGATTGCGAGTCCGTAAGGAAGTGGGCAGATATTGCCGTTTCGTCGGGTGATGATTACGAATTATGTTTTACCATTGATCCTCGTGACCAGGCCTTGCTGAAGGAACGTATGCCGGATATACCGTGTACGCAAATCGGTATCATCGATACTCAACCCGGTTTGCGATGTATGATGAGGGACGGCAGTGAATTTGTCCCGTCATCCAGTGGCTACGACCATTTCAGGGATGGCTGATTGTGGTCATGGAACGATATCGCATGACATCCTCACAATGAACAAGCCGCATATACCCGCAAGCATATGGCGTAACCCCGTCCATTTCGTCGCATTCGGCCTTGGCATCGGAGCCGTGGGGTTTGCACCCGGTACCTGGGGGACCCTGTTGGCCGTTCCCCTTTATGTCCTGTTACAGGATCTGGCTCCGGTAGCGTATATCGCAGGTGTTTGCGTACTATTCATTACTGGTATCTGGATATGTGAAGTGACAACGCGAGATATAGGCGTTGCTGATCACCCCGGCATTGTTTTTGATGAAATCGTCGGTTTTCTGGTGACCATGACGGTGGCGCCAAATGGCTGGTTGTGGCTGGTATACGGTTTCCTGCTGTTTCGCCTGTTTGATATCTGGAAGCCATGGCCGATCCGCGCCATTGACAGACGAATGCATGGAGGGGCGGGGATCATGCTGGACGATGCGATTGCAGGCGTATTCAGCTGTGCCGTGATATACCTGACCGAGTACCTTGTCAGGATCGGGGTAGATTGAAGATCAATGCAGCAGTAGTGCGTTGATGTCATTACCTAACAACGGGAAGTTTATTCTCGGAAATGTTCTGAGATGACGGCTGATCAATGTCTGCAGTTCGTGATACAAATCCTCAAGTCGTGCCTTTTTCAATAGATCCTGCAGCATGACCCTTACGACATTCTTTGCCATATGTGAACGCAATTCCCGTTTTCGTGACTGTTCGTTAAGGCCTATCGCCCATAAGAGGTGGGAAAAGATACCGAATTTGACCGCCTCCCGACAGCGCTGCTCCCTTTGCAGGAACAGCCGCATCTTGTCGTAAATAACCGCGTGATCCATCGGCAGCATTTCGCTGGTCCTGAGTTGATTTGGATAGCCTTCGACCAGCAGTCGGTTGAATGCGCGCCATGCATCATCCTGCCGATTGGCCAGTTGCAGATAAAGCGGCAGTCTCAGGAAGGTGTGAATCGTGTAGTTGGCTGATGTGCGGGAGATTTCCCTGTAGGCTTCTGTCAGGGTGGTGATGGCATCCTCGAACTCCCCGGTTTTTTTACAGGCAGAGGCACGTTGGAGTAATTTTTTGACTGGATCGACCTTCGATGTGCTGACGAGCTGGAACACGGTCATTTCCCCGGTCAAGTATTGCAATCTCTGCCCTAGATATATACTCGAAATTACAACAAAAAACAAATTATCGGCTTTTTGTGACCGGGTCAGTGACCGGTCAGGTGATGATCATGCTGCGCTCCTCAATCAGCCAGGCGCAGGCTGCCGATGCCAAGTTTCATGACACGCTTGGTAAAGGTGTCATCATCCAGACCGGTATTGACGCGTACATCGCTCACCGTCAGCACCGTTTTGTTGCCATTGTTACGATTCACGGCCTCGACCCTGTTCCATACCCAGGCGTCATCGATCTGTTGCCAGTTGATCCGCTGCTGTAACACCAGACTGCCGGATTTATTGTAGTAATCGATCTTTGACAACAGGAAACGGTCTTTGGAGATCCAGTTGATGGTCTGGCTGTATGGGTATTCGTCCTCATCCTGCTTCGGGGTACGCGCGACAACATAATATTCCTTGCCATCCAGCACCTCCGTCCTGAGCAACTCATGTGTATCAAGTGCGGGTGGCCGCGGCACCAGTTGCGGGCGATGTAATACCGACTTGGAAAATTCACTGTCTTCGTCATGTTCTTTATCTTCACCGATTTTTTTGCTGAGTTTGCGCACTGTCCGCAGTTCGGGAAGATATAACCATTCATCGTCATCCCGTTGCAGATCGGGGCGATACATCCAGGTCATGTAGGCAATGCCCTTGTCAGCGGGAGGAAACTCCTTGAAAAAAATCATCTTGGTGATGATATCGTCCCGTCCCTTGTAGTCCTTCCAGAGCATGGTATATGCGAGCTTCCTTTCACGGTCGCCGGGCTCCATAAATGTAAAGGTGAGTGTGGAGATGGAATCGTCGCCTCCATGGATCTTGAAAGATCTGTTGACGATCTCTTTCGCGGAAAGTTCGCCGTCTGCAGCCAGGGCCCTGGAATAAGATGTTGAAAGGGACAGTAAAGCTGCCAGCATGGTTACAACGAATATGATTGCTCGGTTATGAGAACTCATGATACTCAGGATGTCTTGGGGTAAAGCGCTGTGAATGACATTATTCTACCATTTCCCTGCGCTAAATGAACACGGGTATCAAGGCTGTCAGTTGTCATTTGCCGCATGGCGCATCAAGGCCCATTGTACATGCTCCCGAACCAGCTCTGTGGGATAATCATGCCGTGCCTTTAATGCCTCGATGATGTAGTCACTGGTTTCGGCATTACCCAGCGCAACGGCGATGTTGCGTAACCAGCATTCATAACCGATGCGCCTGATGGCGGAACCCTCGGTATGATACAGAAATTCGTCCTCACTCCATGCAAACAACCTGACAAGCTGCGAATCACTGAGTCCGTGTCGCGGCAGGAAGTCGGATTCCGATGTGTGACGGGCAAATCGGTTCCAGGGGCAGACAAGCTGACAGTCATCGCAACCGAATATACGGTTGCCGATCAGGGGGCGGAGATCAACCGGGATGCTGCCGCGCAGTTCGATCGTCAAATAGGATATACAGCGTCGGGCATCGAGTTGATAGGGGCCCGTGATGGCCTGTGTCGGACAAATATCGATGCATGACTGGCAGGTACCGCAATGATTTTCCCCTGGCGTGTCCACGGGTAGGGGGAGATCGGTATACAGCTCGCCGAGAAAGAACCACGAACCGGCGGTTTCACTGATCAGATTGGTATGTTTACCGATCCAGCCAAGGCCGGCGTTGCGTGCCAGTGCCTTTTCCAGCACCGGTGCACTGTCGACGAAGGCGCGATAACCGAACGGACCGACATCGGCCTCTATTCTTCGTGCCAGTTGTCGCAGTCGGTTCCGCAATACCTTGTGATAATCCCTGCCGACGGCATAACGCGAGATATACGCCAAGGTGGTATCGTTCAGTATTTGCTGCGCATCGATGTCCTGATGTGGATAGTAATCCATGCGTACGGAGATCACGCGGAGTGTGCCGGTAACGAGGTCTGCCGGCCTGCTGCGCTTCGTGCCATGCCTTGACATATAGCCCATTTCTCCATGGCGGCCGGCCTTGAGCCAGTTCATCATATGGGCTTCGTCCTCTTCGAGGTGGGTATCCGTAATGCCGATCTGCTGGAATCCCATCTCGTGTCCCCACTGCTTGATATTCAGTGCGAGTTGCGTGAAGTCGTGTGCAACGGGAGCTTTAAAAGATTTCTGTGCCGGATGCATAACCGTTATGATAACGCAATGGGAACCATGCCATACAATCTATACCGGGCGGCACAGATACGTAAGCTGGACCATATAGCCATCAAGGATTACGGTATACCGGGTGAAACCCTGATGGAAAGGGCGGGTGCCGCCGCTTATGACCTGCTCAGGCATCGCTGGCCACAGGCAAAACGCATCTGTGTCCTGTGCGGTGTTGGTAACAACGGGGGTGATGGCTTTGTCGTCGCGCGTCTGGCGCATGAAGGGGGTCTTGAGGTCAACGTCTTACAAACGGGTAAGCGGAATATTCTCAAGGGTGCCGCACTGAATGCAGCACAGGCCATGGGTGAGACAGGACTTGAGACATTGCCTTTTACCTCGCAAGCGCTCGACAGTTACGAGGTCATTGTCGATGCCCTGTTGGGAACCGGGCTGGACCGTGAGGTCGAGGGTGAATGGCGCATGGCGATCGAGGCCATCAACCGGGCGAATAGCGCCGTGCTGGCAGTGGATATTCCGTCAGGCTTACACGCCGACAGCGGCAGGGTGTTGGGGGACGCCGTCCGTGCTGACATGACGATCACCTTCATCGGCATGAAGCAGGGCATGTTGACCGGCTACGGTCCGGATTATTGCGGCGAGATCCTGTTTAATGATCTCCAGGTTCCTGCAGACGTTTATGAGCAACTGTCACCTTCAGCTGTTCGCATCGTTTATGATCATGAAAAATATCACCTGAAACCGCGGCCACGTGCTGCACATAAAGGGCTTTTTGGGCATCTGCTGGTGATCGGCGGGGACCATGGCATGGCAGGAGCGGTACGCATGGCCGGTGAGGCCGCGCTCCGCAGTGGCGCAGGTCTGGTCAGTATCGCCACCCGCGCACCGCATGCGGCGGCAATCAGTGCAGTAAGGCCCGAGCTGATGGCACACGGGATCGAGGCGGGGACGGATTTGCGTGCCGCTGTGGACAGGGCAACGGTGATCGCTGCAGGACCGGGACTGGGTCGTTCGACATGGGCGCAATCGATGCTGGATACCGTCATTGAGGCACGTAAACCGGCGGTCCTGGACGCTGATGCCCTTAACCTGCTGGCCGAGAATCCCGTTAAACGGGACAACTGGATCCTGACGCCACATCCGGGTGAGGCCGCGCGATTATTGAAGACGAGTACTGCAGCAGTGCAGTCCGACCGTTTTGCAGCAGTGCGCAGCATTCAACATGAATACGGTGGGGTGTGTGTGCTGAAGGGGGCGGGATCATTGATCGATGATGGCAACGATCCGCTGTCATTATGTAGCGCCGGTAATCCCGGCATGGCGAGTGGCGGTATGGGTGACGTGCTGACGGGCGTGATTGCAGGTCTGCTGGCACAAGGGATGAAACCGGTGAATGCGGCACGACTGGCGGTGTGCGTCCATGCCGAGGCCGGTGACCGCGTTGCGACCGCGGGTGAACGGGGCATCCTTGCAACGGACCTGTTTCCCTTCATCCAGCGACTGGTAAATCCCTACTAGCAGATGGAATTGCAAATCGCATCGGAAGCCGCGATGGAGGCTTTGGGTGGACGGCTTGCAGGAGCCATCACCACCGGTTGTTCGATCTATCTAAAAGGTCCTCTGGGTGCGGGCAAGACCACTATGGTGCGCGGTTTGTTGCGGGGTATGGGATATACGGAAAACGTCAGGAGCCCGACCTATGCCCTGGTTGAAAGTTACCAGCTCGGCGGCTATAAGATCTATCATTTTGATCTCTACCGGGTTGCTCATCCGGAGGAACTGGAAAATATCGGGATCAGGGACTATATGTCGCCTCATTCTATATATATCATCGAATGGCCGGAACGCGCGGCCGAGGTCTTGCCGCCGGCGGACATTACATTCGATATCCAATATGACGGTACCGCACGCAAGGTATTCATTCACCCGGGTTCTCCCGTCGGCTGTTCCCTGTCCGAGATTCTCAATTAAATCTGCAATCAGTCAAGATAACACGGGCAGGGAATTTGATAGAGGTCTCTGTTTTACGACAAGTTAGCTGTTTTATATGATGTTATAGTAAAGCTATACTGCATATCTGGCTAAAATTCTTGCAAAATTGTAAGAAATCATATAAAAAATGATGCAACAGGGATAGCGGGGCACATACTAATGAAAAAGCTGGGAGCCTTCTTTCTGGTTCTTTTGCCATCCATCTGTGCCGGCGGTACCGTCATTGATGGCGTACGCACCTGGCCGGCACCCGATAACACACGTCTGGTGTTTGATATCGATTCACCCGTTGATTACACGATCTTCACCCTCAGCAATCCCGAGCGGTTGGTAATTGATTTCAAAGACACGCGTCCGGCTCATCCTCTCGTCTCACCATCACAAAAGGATCGGTTGATCAGTGATATACGCAGCGCGCCGCGCAACAAGGACGATTTCCGAGTGGTGCTGGATCTGCAAGGCAAACCTACCTACAAGAGTTTCCTGCTTGCACCTTATCAGGAGTACGGCCATCGGCTGGTGATTGACCTGCATAAGACTACCGGGAATAAACAGCTGGAGATCAAGAGGCCGACGCCCGCACCACCGATGGGTCTGCGTGATATCGTGATCGCTATCGATGCCGGTCATGGCGGCGAAGATCCCGGCGCGCGCGGACGTAACGGTACCTATGAAAAAGATGTCGTACTTGCTATCGCGCGCAGGCTGGAGGAGCTGGTCAAGAGGGAACGCGGTATGCGTCCCGTCATGACGCGTGATGGCGATTATTTTCTCAGCCTGCGTCAACGGACACAAAGGGCGCGCAAACAACAGGCCGATTTTTTTGTATCGATTCATGCTGACTCCTTCAAGGACCCTAGGGTGAGTGGCATGTCGGTGTATGTGCTGTCGCAAAACGGTGCGACCAGTGAGGCCGCACGATGGCTGGCAGAAAAGGAAAATGCGTCAGACCTTATCGGAGGGGTCAGCCTTGATGACAAGGACGATGTACTCGCATCGGTGTTGCTGGATCTATCCCAGACGGGGACGATTGAGGCGAGTTTCGAGGCCGGCCAGGAGATACTGAGTAATATAAAACCGATCGGCAGGCTGCATAAACACAGCGTTCAACAGGCCGGTTTTGTGGTACTGAAGTCTCCTGATATCCCCTCGATACTGATCGAGACGGCCTACATCACGAATCCGGAGGAAGAACGCAAGCTGCGCAGCGCCTCTCATCAGCAGGCCATCGCACAGGCGATATTGAACGGAATACATAATTATTTTGCCAGGAATGCGCCCCCCGGCACCCTGTATGCGTCGCGCAAGCATATCATCACCCGCGGTGATACGCTGTCGGACATCGCGCAACGCTATAACGTCAGCGTTGCCAATCTGCGTCATTTCAATCACCTGTCCGGCGATAACATCAGGGTCGGTCAGGTATTGCGTATCCCCGATGGCAGTGACAGTTAAGCATTATCTGATATTCTCGATCATACCTCACTGTCCAATTGACCATCTCTGAATCCTCGAGCGGCTGATTCCACGGCACTGCCTGGTCGCGGCATTTTGCAGCATTAGTTCAACCACGATTCATAATTGCTTTATAATCGGTGGCAGTCATGAGCATGCCATCAAACCAGACAAATGCCCCGTTGCGGATTCAGCGGCTGAGTTCGCAGCTTGCCAACCAGATTGCCGCGGGTGAGGTGGTGGAACGACCTGCCTCGGTCGTCAAGGAACTGCTTGAAAACTGTCTGGATGCTGCAGCGAACATGATCGATATCGATGTAGAGCAGGGTGGTGCCCGGCTTGTGCGGGTGCGTGACAACGGTACAGGTATCCATAAAGATGATCTCGTCCTGGCGCTGGGACGGCATGCCACCAGCAAGATAGCGACACTTGATGAACTCGGCAGGATCAGTACGCTGGGTTTTCGGGGTGAAGCATTGCCCAGTATTGCTTCGGTATCCCGACTGACACTGATATCCGCCCTGCAGGATGGTGGTCCGGCATGGCGTATCAGCTGTGACGGTGGATCGACTGCGGCTGATCCTGTACCGGCGGCGCATCCATCCGGCACGACGATAGAGATCCGGGATCTGTTTTATAACACGCCTGCACGGCGTAGATTCCTACGTACAGAAAAAACCGAATTTGGACATCTGGAAGAGGTTGTTAAGCGTGTTGCACTTAGTCATTTCGATGTCGGATTCCAGCTCAGGCATAACCGCCGCGTCGTACAATCACTCAAGGCGGCTACCTCCGATCGGGAGCGAATGGAACGGATTGCCTCAATCTGCGGTCGCCCGTTCATGGACAATAGCGTTGAGGTGAATGATGCAATCGCCGGTTTGCGTCTGTGGGGCTGGATAGGCTTGCCGACCTTTTCACGCAGTCAGTCTGATCTGCAATATTTTTATGTCAACGGTCGTATCGTGCGCGACAAGCTGGTCAGCCATGCCATACGCCAGGCATACAGGGATATGCTGTATCACGGCCGGCATCCAGCCTATATATTGAATCTTGAATTACCGGTGGAACAGGTGGATGTCAATGTGCATCCGTCCAAACATGAGGTCAGATTCCGTGACAGTCGTCTGGTCCATGATTTCCTGTTTCGTGTCATCCATACGGCTTTGTCTGGGGTCAGTCCGGGTGACAGCCAGAAATCCCTCGAATCGAACGCTGTTGCAAGTTACCAGGCCGTTGACCATCACGGCGGGGATGAAAGCTCGTCGTTATCGTCAGGTGCCTACATATCCTCGAGGGATTTTCAACGTCAATCCACGATTCCATTTCAGGTGCGCGAGCAATTGTCGGCTGCCTATACTGCGTTGTATGACGCCCGCTCGCCGGAGTCGGTCGAAACCGATAATACACAGCAGGACATACCGCCGCTGGGTTTCGCCATCGCCCAGCTCCAGGGTATCTATATCCTGGCGCAAAACCGGGATGGACTGGTTATAGTGGATATGCATGCGGCCCATGAACGCATAACCTATGAACGTCTAAAGACAACCTTCGATGCCGGCGGGATCACTTCGCAGCCACTGCTTGTTCCGATGTCGTTCGATGTCAGTGAAAGTGAGGCTTGCCTGGTGGAGGGATATGAAGACGTCTTCACCACGCTTGGATTTGAATTACAGCGATCAGGCCCGACTACCGTCACCATACGCAGTATTCCCGCGGTGTTATGTGATTCTAGGATCGAGGAGCTTATCAGGGATGTACTCGCCGATATCAATACCTATCAGGACAGCAGCCGCATCCGTGGCAGGATCAATGAGATTTTATCCACTATGGCATGCCACGGTTCCGTGCGAGCGAACCGGATACTGACCATCCCTGAAATGAATGCGTTGTTGCGAGATATGGAGCACACCGAACGAAGCGGTCAATGCAATCACGGTCGCCCGACATGGACACAGCTCAGCATGCAGGAGTTGGACAGGCTGTTTATGCGAGGCCGCTAGCAACCTGTATATACTTCGTTCCTCGGCGCTGAAATCCAGGGACAGTCCATCACTGGTCAAGCAGATCAGGGTGGTGTGATGCAGTCATATCCCGCTGCCGTCGTCAGGGTCGTGTTACATGCGTTTAAGAATGTGGCCGTCAGAGCAGGGCAATTTGCGCTGATTCATCAGGTGGCGTGAAGCGGGTACTCTCCAGTGCGACTGTTACGGAATAACCCAGACGTTTTTTCGCCAGAGTGAAGCGTTTCTGTATCATCCCGGCATATTCTCCCAAGCCACGCATCCTGGTTCCGAAGCGATTGTCATAGAGACCTCCGCCGCGGGCGGCACGTATCAGGTTCAGTACGTGTCCGGCCTTAAGCGGTTCGTGGGTACGAAGCCAATCCTGAAACATTTCTTTTAATTCATGAGGCAAACGCAGCATTACATAACCGGCATGGAGTGCCCCGGCCTCTCTGGACTGGTCAAGTATCGTCTCCAGTTCCGGGTCTGTCAGGGCCGGGATGACCGGTGCGATGAGCACTGAAACCGTGATCCCGGCTTGTGACAACCGGTTGATGATTTCCAGACGTCTTTGAGGCGCGGCGGCCCTCGGTTCCAACCTGCGGGCCAGTGAACGGTCCAGTGTTGTAATCGATATCGCGACGGACGCCTGGCGGCGCGACGCTGCCTCAGCAATCAAATCGATATCACGTTCTATCAATGCCGACTTGGTAACAATGCTGAAGGGATGTTGTGTTGCCACCAGCACTTCCAGTATGGAACGGGTCAGTTTGAGCTTTCTTTCCACGGGTTGATAGGCGTCGGTGTTGATACCCACGGCAACCGGTGCACAGCGATATTTCGGATGTGAGAGTTCGAGGTTTAACTGCTGAACCGCATCCGGCTTATAAAACAGACGGCTCTCAAAATCCAGCCCCGGTGAAAGGTCAAGCCAGGCATGTGTGGGACGGGCGAAACAATAAATGCAACCGTGCTCACAGCCGCGATAGGGATTGATGGACCGGTCAAAGCCCACATCAGGTGAGTTGTTGTAGGTGATGATCCTGTGGCTGCTGTCTATTGATAGCGAGGTTTGTAACGGTGGTATATCTTCTGCCCCAAGGACCCAACCATCATCGATGTCCTCATGCCTGATACGGGAGTAGCGGTTGACAGGACTGATCGTCGCGCCGCGGCCTTTATGTGTCTGTTTCGGATCGTGCATCGAAGACGGGTGATCTTGAACTGATATAAATCACGGGCTGTAATGACAAAGAACTTTAGCCGATCTCCCGGCGCCATGGCAAATTTATATAACGTATTGAATAATAAAAAAAAGTACTCTATATTGTGGACATGGAAGCAGAACACGATAATCCCCGCAACACACCGGCGAATTTTATTCGTCAAATCATCACCGCTGATCTTGAGGCCGGAAAAAACGATGGCAGGGTCGCGACCCGGTTTCCACCGGAACCCAATGGGTATCTGCATATCGGCCATGCAAAATCGATCTGCCTGAATTTCGGTATCGCGCAGGATTTTCACGGTACCTGTAATCTGCGTTTCGACGATACCAACCCCCACAGGGAGGATGTGGAGTATGTCGAGGCGATCAAGGAGGATGTGAATTGGCTGGGGTATGACTGGGGTGAGCGCCTGTATTTTGCATCCAATTATTTCGAGCAGCTCTATGAATATGCCGTACAGTTGATCGAAAAAGGCAAGGCCTATGTCGACGATCTCAGTGCGGATGAAATCCGTGAGTATCGCGGTTCATTGACTGAAGCGGGCAGGGACAGTCCCTGCCGCAACCGCAGTGTCGAGGAGAATCTTGATATATTCAGGCGTATGCGCGCAGGCGAATTCGCCGATGGCGCCAAGGTATTGCGTGCCCGGATTGATATGTCATCACCCAATATCAATCTGCGTGATCCGACCATATATCGTATTCGTCACGGTGTCATCCATCATCAGACAAAGCAGGAATGGGTAATCTACCCCATGTATGACTTTACACACTGCATATCCGATGCGCTTGAAGGTATTACCCATTCCTTGTGTACCCTGGAATTCGAGGATCATCGTCCTTTATACGACTGGTTTCTTGACGAGCTGGATGTGGGCTGCCATCCGCAACAGATCGAGTTTTCGCGTCTGTCGCTGGAATATACCGTGATGAGTAAACGCAAGCTTCATATCCTCGTAGCAGAGGGTATCGTTGAAGGCTGGGATGATCCACGGATGCCTACCATCGCCGGTTTGCGCCGCCGTGGATATACACCGGCCTCGATTCGAGACTTCTGCCGGCGCATCGGTGTTTCAAAGGCTGACAACAGGGTTGAACTGGCCCTGCTTGAAGATTGCATCCGTACCGATCTGAATGATAATGCTGAGCGCCGCATGGTTGTGCTCCACCCCCTCAAGGTGATATTGACGAATTTTCCCCGGGACCACATCGAACACTTTGAGGTGGCGAATCATCCCAAGAATGAGGGTATGGGCAGCCGTATGATACCGTTCAGCAGGGAGATCTATATCGATCATAATGATTTTATGGAAGATCCACCAAAACAATTCAAACGACTGGTGCCGGGCGGGGAAGTCCGCCTGCGTCATGCCTATGTCATCAAATGCGATGAAGTCATCAAGGACGTGAATGGCAACATTATCGAATTGCATTGCACAATTGATCCAGATACCCTCGGTACAAATCCGGCCGGGCGCAAGGTCAAGGGCGTGATCCACTGGGTATCGGTTGAACATTCTCTGGAGGCCGAAGTGAGATTGTACGATCGCCTGTTTACTGTTCCCGATCCTGACGGGATCAGTCAGGTTGATGAATTCAAGGATTCAATCAATCCGGATTCGCTTCGCACCCTGACTCAATGCCGTATTGAGCCGGGCCTGGAGAGGTGTGAACCTGGCGATCACTTCCAGTTCGAACGCGAAGGTTATTTTACGATGGACCCGTTGCGACAGCCGGATAACAAACCGGTCTTTAACCGTACGGTCTCACTACGTGATACATGGGCGAAGGCCAGTAAGTAAGCTGTCCTGCCATCACGATAGCGGTGCTATGATAACGGGAATCTCACCTTGATGTGCGTGCCAGTGCCGGACTCTGGCTGGCCGATGTCCATCACGGCGTTGTGCAGTTCCGCTATGCGTTTGACGATCGAAAGGCCCAGGCCGGAGCCGGTTTCGTTATTGCCTACAATACGGTAGAACCGCTCCGTGACGTTCAATCTTTCATGCTGGGGAATGCCGGGTCCGTTGTCGGCAACTAGCAGTACAAGATTACTATTTTCTTTATGTATAGAAACGAATATCCTGCCGCCTTCCTGGGTATAACGAATGGCATTGTCGATAAGATTACGTGCCAGTATGGATAACGCGGTCGGTAATCCCATTACATTTCCAGCCGCTTGTGCCGAATACTCCAGTTCGATGCGTTTACTCACGGCTACCGGCGCCAGCTCGGAACATACTGATTCAACAATATTATTCAGATCCACGGACTGAAGTGTCGAGGAAGCGGAATCGGGATCGAGCCTTGCCAGGGTAAGCAACTGTTCCACAAGATGCGTGCTGCGATCAACTCCACGCACGATCTGCTCGAGCGCCCTGTTACGATTCCCGTTGTCATCCGCCTTCATCGCCACCTGTGCCTGCGCCTTTAACGCCGCCAATGGCGTGCGCAATTCATGTGCGGCATTAGCGGTAAAACGACGTTCGCTCTCGAACGCATCTTCCAGTCTCGTCAATAACTGGTTCAGTGATGTGACGAGCGGCTGGATTTCCAGGGGAACGTCATCCATGGCAATCGGTGCAAGTTGATGTGGTGAGCGATGGCTGACATGATCGGTGACGGTTCGTAGAGGAGCAAGACCGCGGTTGATTCCCATCGTTATCAGGAAGGCAAGAAACGGGAGCGACAGCAGCATGGGCCACGAAACGTGTAACAGGATTTCCGAGATCAGCTCATTTCTGATGTCATAGCGTTCCCCGACAATCAGCCTTACTGATTCCTGTGCATCAGAGTTCATCAGCAATCGCCATTTTTGCCCGTCCAGAACATTGTCGCTGAATCCTTCTGTGGACGTCATCGGGTGAGATGGAGCACTGCCTGAAGCTAAAATGAGCGCATCACCGTCCCATACCTGAAAGGCGAGTTTTTTCTCATAGGGGTGAAATTGAAATGTATCCGGTATATCGAGCTGTATGTTGTTTAATTCGTGTTCCGTGATCTCATGCGCGACGAGATCATGCAGGACGTGCATCGCCTGACCAAGCTGTGCATCGAACACCTCCTCAATTTCGTGTCGTGTGATGAAATATGCAAAGGTCATCATGATGAGCCATATCAGCATGAACAGGCCAAGTATGAGCAGCAGCAGACGACCGCGTATTGAAGACATCAGTCTTCCTTTTTGATCATATATCCGACACCGCGAATTGTCTGTATCAACTCATTACCGAGCTTTTTGCGCAGATGATGGATGTAGACCTCAACCGTATTGCTTTCAACTTCCTGGTTCCAGCCGTATAACACCTGCTCAAGGCGGTTCTTGGACATAACCTTGCCTTGATTTTCCAGCAAGGTTTGCAGGATGATGAACTCCCTGGCAGACAGTTCAACCGGTGTGTCGCTGTTGGTGACAATATGGGAAACAGGGTCAAGCGTCAGTGACTTGTAGACCAGTTGCGGCGAGGCCCTGCCGCTCGAACGGCGTAACAGGGCACGGATGCGTGCATTGAGTTCGTCCATATCAAACGGTTTGACGAAATAATCATCGGCACCGCTATCAAGCCCCAGTACCCGGTCGGAAACGGTATCTCTCGCAGTCAGGATGAGCACAGGTATCGGGTTGTCGGCTGCACGCAATGTCTTGAGAACCTCCAGCCCGGTTCGACGCGGCAGTCCAAGGTCCAGTACCACCAGATCAAAGTGTTCGGCCTTCAAGGCGGCTTCCGCACTGGCTCCATCTTTCATCCAGTCCACGGTATACCCATCCTGTACCAGACCGGCACGGATTGCATCACCGAGCATTTCATCATCTTCGACCAGTAGTAAACGCATTATTGTTCACGGTTGCTTTGCATAAAAATACTATTATATGTGCTTTTTGACCTCGGCGATCTCATCCTCGATTTCCTTGCGTCTGCCCTCATCGGCAATGGGCCTGTCAGGACGGGGTGGTGCATCGAGGGCCTTGTTGAGAGCGGCAAGGGCCTCGCCATATTGATGTTGCTTAACGAGATAATCGCCATAAAAATAGTTGGGGTCAATACCATCACTGTTGATCGCAAGAGCCTTTTCCAGATATTCCCTGGCCTTTTTGTCACTTCCAAAGGATAACGGCCAGCCGGGTACCTGATAATGCAGGCTGCCGAGTGTTGTGTAAACGGAGCCATCCAGGGCATTAGGATCTATTTTTTCGGCCTCGAGCAGCAGATCGCGGGCCTGTTTTACAATGGACAGCGCCTTCATCTTGCTGAGGCCGCTAAGTTCCCCGGCATAGCTGCTGAGGATTATCGCTTCCCAGACCAGTGGTTCGGCATGACCCTTGAATTTTTCACTGACCAGATGTGACTTGTCCGAGAGTGCCTTGAATTGTTCCTTACGTTTGTCCTGTTCCGTCTGGTATTTGATGATTCCCCATTCATGTTGCAGATCGTGTATCGCCTGATCGAGAACCTCGTCTGCCTGCGAGGCAGTCGCCCACTGCATACATATGATGGCCCCGAGTATTGATAGGAACGACAGAAAGGATCTAGTGGATCTGGTTTGCATGTGTATCACCTCCATGAATATTTTGAATATTAATGTTCACGTGCGAATTCACGTGTAATCTGATTCTGCTTTTTGACAGCCTGGTCTACGATACGCGGGAACAGGGCATTGATACGCACGAACAACGCCTCAGGCCATCCAATGTAATAATCCTTGGCATCCTTCTCGACGGCGCGAATGATATGTGTAGCCACGTTTGCGGCAGAATCCATGTTCATTTTCACTGCACTGGACATCTTGTTGACGGCACTATTGTTAAAGGGTGTCTTTGCGGCGCGTGGCGCAACATAAGTAACACTGACGCCGGTACCGTCGAGCTCGCGCCGAATTGCTTCTGAGAATCCCCGCAGGGCGAATTTTGTGCTTGAATAGGTGGCAAAATAGGCGAATGCAATGGATCCGAATATTGATCCTATGTTGACGATTCTCCCCTCGCCACGCTCCACCATGTGTGGCAGGATACTCTGGGTCAAGTGCATTGGTGCGAGGACATTTACTTTATACAGCAATTCCGTTACAAACGGATCCTCGATGCTAAAATCGGTGAAACTCATCATGCCGGCGAGATTGATCAGGACATCCACCTTGCCGAAGCTCCTGAGCGTCTGATCGATTACCAGACGGCGACCGGCGTCGGTTGTCAAGTCTGCCGTAATCGTCATGCTGTCGGTTTTGTACGGCGAGATATCCCTGGCTACATTTTCAAGCGCTTCGGTATTTCGATCGACCAGTGCGATATGAGCCCCCTTGGCGGCCAGCAGCTTCGCGACTTCACTGCCGATACCACCCGATGCGCCTGTCAATATGATATGTCTGTTATCTAGCTTCACAATGTTTCTCCGATTGATAGTTGCCAGCACCTGCGGGTATGCCGTTATCCATGATCAGTGAATCCACTATCAGCGGCTGACACCTGATGCGCAAGACTAGCTTGTTTGTCTGCATTGGTACCTGTTTGCCCGGAGCCGCTTTCGTGGAAATCCGGAACAGGTTTTTGACCGGTGTAGGGCAGGCTGCGGAATATATTTCCATACAACATGTACACAGCCTTTGCACAATGGATGACCGCCTGCTTGTCGCTTTCTTTATCCAGGCGGTTCATCAGTGTCTTGAAGAATTCAACATGGCTGATATCCAGTGATCCATGTGAATTCAGATAGGTAAAGGCCTTTTTCGGCAGGCCAAGTGTCTTTTCAATTGCTCCGGCGGCGCGTGTTGCCAGTTGTACACTGATCCCTTCCAGTACATGTACCATCCCGAAAAAAGCGACCGGATTGCGGCGTTGAATGGTGTCCCAGGCATAGGCGACCATGATCTCGGT
Source organism: uncultured Chromatiaceae bacterium (assembly GCA_964605155.1). Taxonomy (GTDB): domain Bacteria; phylum Pseudomonadota; class Gammaproteobacteria; order SZUA-140; family SZUA-140; genus CAZSAK01. The sequence continues at coordinate 18,890 of CAZSAK010000024.1, forward strand.
ATGCAAGCCGGGTTCACCGTTACGTACCTGGTCCGCATCGGCCCCGCAAGCCGCTATATCATTCAATATCCACTCCTGATGACCCATTTCTTCCTCAATGTATTCACCTATCGCTTCGCGCAACCATTCGTGGGTATCCGGCAGGCGGGCGCCGCATGCCATCAACAGCGGTACCGTGTGTTTGACATGATGGTAGGCCTGCGTCAGGAAAGCGACGTAGGTATCGTGGGAGATCTGGCCCGTAACACCCGCCTGGATAACAGGAATGGTTAGCAGCTGCTGGCGTTCAGGTTCAGTGGTTTTGCATAGTTCATCATAGAAGTTCATTGTGCCGGCTCCACACAGCTGGCGGACGCACATTCGGTGTCAATCCGGGCCTGATAGTGGCTCCAGAGATTCTTGCGCAGGGGACGTCCGGTGCCGGATAATTGATTGTTCGATACACTGAAGGGTGCATCAGCCGGAATCCAGGAGTGTAGCCGGGCGTAATCCGGCAGCAGTCGATTGCAAATCTCTACAGCCTGATCAATCTCCTCTTTGTTTGCACCTCTGCCATTCACCACTCCGGGTACAATGATTGCGGTATTCCAGGGGCGACCTTCGCCAAACACTACCGCCTGCATGATGGCCGGGTGTGCCGTCAATTCTCGTTCCACCCATTCGGGGGCGACATTGCGCCCGTATGAAGTAATAAACACATCCTTTTTACGCCCGGTTATATACAGAAAACCGGATTCATCAAGATAGCCGAGATCACCGGTCGGCCAGTATCCATCTTCTGAAAACGAAACCTGTTCATTAAGATAACCCTGGAAAAGCATGCCCTTCGCCAGGATCTCACCATCATCTGCAAACCTTAATGCAATGTGCGGAAGTGGTTTACCCACGCTGCCGGTGCGTTTTTGTCCCGGTGTGTTGACTGCGACGACAGATCCACATTCGGACAGGCCGTATCCTTCATACAAGGGGAGACCCAGATCCTGACCACGTGCCATGAGCGTTTGTGAAAGCGGTGCGCCACCGACTGCAACAAATCGCAGACTTTGAGGTAACGAGTCGCCGTTCTCAATGGTGTGTATCAGGCCATGAAGTAATTGTGGCGTTAGTATCAAGCTGGTGATTTGATATTTATGGATGAGGTCAAGCGTGCATGAGGCATCGAAGTCCGCCGCACCACGCATACCGGTGTCAGAGATCGGCGGCAGACAGGTACAGGCGCCCGCCAGAAGTGAGACATTTACAGCGCCTATGTTTTCAAGCAGGGTTGTCAGTGGCATGATACTCAGATGGCGATCGGTATCCTCTACGCCAATGGCATCATGCAATGCCGACGATACCGCTTCCAGCGTTTGTTGTGACAGGCAGACTCCTTTGGGATTCCCGGTTGTTCCGGATGTATAGGTAATCTTTGCAATGCCAGCGTAAGGTCTTCTCCTGAAGGGTGGAGGTAGGCGCATACTGTGATACATCATTCCCGCAAGGGATTCGGGTCCGGAAATATGAAATGGATGATTATCCGATAATAACGTTACCAGCCGTTGTGGATGATCGGTATAGATACATTCGATTCCTGAATCTTCTATGGCATGTTTCAATTGCTGGTCGGAAAAGAATCCCGGCAACGGAATCTGGGTGACACCGGCAATCTGTGCGGCAAGATCAATAACCGCCCAGGCAGGACTGTTATCCATATGCAGACCGATGACCTGTGTTCCGTCGCGTCGCAATTCGCCGGCAAACTGATTAACCAATGAGAACAGATCTGCATAACAGATTGATGTGTGTCCGTTCATGAACGCCATGGCATTCGGACGCAGGCTGGCATGGGATGCTAAGGCGTTTTCAAGCAGTTTCATGGTGGCAGGGAAATATCAGCTTACGCCGGCGATACAAGCCGGTTGTCGTACAGGTATGTATTGGGATCCCGGCCCTGGTATCCGGCAGCATAGGCCTGGTTCCACAGGGTTTGCATGATCTTGAGGCCGTGTTCCAGCTTCAGCAATCTCTCCAGATTTTCAAAGCCCTGATTAACATTGCCGGCAACTACAAGAGGATCGGAATCGTAATAGCTTCCCCATTGCTCCGAACCCGTGACGAGCCGTTCTTTTTTCGCTTTGGCCAGCGGGATTATTTCAAGACCCATCTTTCTGAATGAATTGATCAATGACGGGACCGCCGTAAAGACTACCCAGTCAAAACCGGCACCTTTAATATAGGATGTCAAGGCTATGATCAGGCCACGGGCACCTCCGGCGGTCGCAACGGCGAGGTTGCCGACTTCCATAATCTTGCCGCGTTGAACATTATCGCCAAGCTGGCAACTTAACAGATCTTCAATCGGGTTATCGAGATATTGCTCGAGGAACAAAGATTCATTTTGCGCGGGATGAAAGCCCACTGCGGCGATGAGCTCTTTATTGTGATTGCTAAGGCTCATCAGCAGCGGGAGGAAATGATGTATATCAGCCCCGTAGCTTCGTTTGAAGGTGTTGTGGATAAACGATTCCAGTGTATGACGGCCTGCACCTTCAGTATCCTGAAGTTCAATCCGGTAAGGCAATAACTCCGGAAAGCGTGAGATCCTCAGTGTGGCATTCGGGTGCCCACCTGCCACCAATGATGGGTGATCATGACCGCGTTGTGACATGTAAAAAAGGTGATTCGTTGTCATCATACTAGCCTCTGCGAAAGGCAGTATAAAAGTCCAACCTTAAGATTTGCTTAAGGCATGATAAATCATCTCCTTAGGTCAGGTTCCGGAAATTACAGCGGACTTAATGATCTGAGCCTGATTGCATTTTCCGGGTAATGCCATCGTGCCCGTGCGCCAGGGAATGTTTCACAGACTGTTTATTTGTATGCCGCGGGAGGGAGGAAAAATATTCTTATGTATATGTTTTATATATAAAAAACTGACTAGTCCACCGTTCAGCATTCGTTCAGCCCGGTGAATGTATCTTTAAGCCTACCCATGGTGGTTATGCTGTGAGGGTATCGAATAAACCAAACACATAAGGAGTGGACAATGAAACGCTATTTGATGATCTGGGGACTTTTTATGATGCCTGTGCTGGCTGTTCCATCGTTAAGCTACGCCATAGACAAGGATGCCGCGCTTGCACTTGCCAAGAAGAGTGGTTGTCTTGCATGTCACAGCGTGGACCATAAGGTGGTGGGTCCCGCATGGATGGACGTGTCAAAACGATATAAAGGTGACAGCTCCGTCAAGGAGAGACTGGTGAACAAGGTCAAGACCGGGGGCAAGGGCAACTGGACCGAGGTAACGGGAGGCGTTCCCATGCCGCCTTATTCACCGCGGGTATCAGATGCCGATATAGAGACCCTGGTGTCTTTTGTATTATCACTTGCGGAATAATCCTGTATGCTTTAAGCAAAAGCGGGGACCTCTATGATCCCGGAGGTCTCCGCGCAGGTTCTTCAGCCTCGAATACAAGACCTGTATGACCATAAAGACAGAACATGCGTGTCCTTGTTATTGAAGATGAAGCATCACTCCGTCAGCAGCTCGACACCCGTCTGAAACGGGAGGGTTATGCCGTCGATGATGCAGCGGACGGTGAGGAAGGTCTGTATCTGGGGAGTGAATATTCATTTGATATCGCCGTGATTGACCTCGGTCTGCCGGGAATATCCGGCATCGAGGTCATTCGCAAGCTCAGGGAGCAGGGGAAGAGTTTCCCCATATTGATCCTGACTGCACGCGGGCGCTGGCAGGATAAGGTGGAAGGCCTGGAGGCCGGCGCGGATGATTATCTTGTTAAACCCTTTCATATCGAAGAATTACTGGCACGCCTCAATGCATTGTTGCGGCGTTCAGCGGGTATGGCACAGCCTGTCATGCAATGCGGCCCGATTGTTCTTGATACATCTTCACACCGGGTAACCGTCGACGGTCGTCAAGTGGAGTTGACCGCCTATGAATACAAGGTCCTCGAATACTTGATGATGCATTCCGGAAAAATGATTTCAAAAACTGAATTGACCGAGCACCTTTATGACCAGGATTTTGACCGCGACAGTAATGTCATTGAGGTATTCGTGGGTAGGCTCAGGCGTAAACTGGATCCCGGAAACAATTTGCAACCTATCGAGACACTTCGTGGTCAGGGATACCGGTTTACACTTGGCCATACTGCCGGTTAATGCATTCACTCAATACAAGGCTACTGATTGCAGCGAGTATCGCACTGGCTGCATTTCTGGGCATTACCGGTTTTGTACTTGACGGGGCATATCGCAACAGTGCCGAGAATGCCTTGAGGGACCGTTTAAAAGGATATGTCAATGCCCTTATAGCTGCGGCCGAACCCGACGAGAATGGTACCATTCATATCACGCATGCCATACCCGAGTTACGTTTTTTTACAGAAGGCTCGGGATTATATGCAAAGATCAGCAGCAACAAGGACGGCGACGACTGGGTATCACCCTCCATGGCGAATCTGAAGATCAACTTTACCCATGAATTGAAACGTGCGTCCCGCCATTTCGAGTACATCACTGCTTCGGATGGTTCATTGCTCTATGCCTTTAATATCGGTGTTACCTGGGATGATCGTGACAATGCCAGGGAAGGGTATACATTCAGTGTTGCCGAGGACCTTGACAGCTTTTACGCCGATATTAATGACTTCAGGAAATTGTTATGGGGCTGGCTGGGAGCTGTTGCTGTTGTATTATTGGTAGTGCAGGGAAGTGTCCTGCGTTGGGGTTTACGCCCGTTACGTAGCGTCGCAATGGAGCTTGGAGCAATCGAGGCCGGTAAGCAAACCGAACTTGAAGGGCGTTATCCAAAAGAATTAAGAGGCCTGACGGATAATCTGAATGCCCTGATTCGCAATGAGCGCGAACACCTGGAGCGTTATCGTAATACTCTCGGTGATCTGGCACACAGCCTGAAAACGCCACTTGCATTGTTGCGCAGCGAAGTAGAGACACAGAATAACAATCAAGGGTTACGTTCAACTATCCAGCAGCAGGTCGACAGGATGTCACAGATAATTGAATATCAGTTGCAGCGTGCGGCCACATCGGGCCGTACCGCACTTGTCGTGCCCGTACCCGTCAGTGCTATCGTCCGCAAGGTGCTGACGGCGATCGGCAAGGTTTATGCCGACAAGCATGTTAATTGCCAGGTTCGTATCGACAACGCCACCTGCTTTTATGGCGATGAAAGTGACCTAATGGAACTGCTGGGCAACCTGATCGACAATGCATACAAGTGGTGTCGAAGTCAGGTGGTGATATCAGCACAACAGGGACCGACTAAAGAGACGCGGCACCCGGGTTTGATGATTACTATAGAGGATGACGGCCAGGGGATACCCGCTGATATGGCGCAACATGTGGTTCAACGTGGTGCGCGGGGGGATAAGGAAATCAGTGGGCACGGCATAGGACTTGCCATGGTCCAGGATATCATACGCGCCTATGAAGGAAGGCTTCTTATATCAACGGGGGGGCTTGGGGGTGCGCACGTGCAGGTACGGTTCCCCGGGGTTGATTAGGCCGAAGTGATATAAGTCGTTTTCAATTACTGTAGCCCAGTTGTCCGTCAGCGGCCTGATGTGTCAGGTCAACGGTATTCAGGATCTCGTTGTTATCGATCCCGCCAAGGACATAAACATTATTACGGTACACCACGACAGCAGCACCGTCTCTGGCGCTGGGTAGATCAGCGGTTCTGGTCCATGGGCCTACATGACCATCCGCTGACAATGGAGCAAATTCAACGCTGCGCAGCCTGTTAGCACCGTCATGTCCGCCGAGGATATAGATATACCCGTTCATGGCAAACGAGGATGCGATAAAACGAGGTTTTTGCAGGATGGTCTTTTCGATGAACCATGGAGAAAGGGTACCATCGGTGGAGAGATGACTCTTTTCAACATCGCCATAACTCACCTTGTTGTCGTCATGAACATGGCCGCCCAGCAGGTATAAGTTGTCTCTGAAGAGTGCGGCCGAATGGATATAACGCTCTATATTTGACTTGTGTGTATCCTCAATCCAGTCTGACAGGGATCCGTCAGGTCTTGCCTCGGCATGTTCGATTGTTCGCAGGAATTTGCCGTTATAACCTCCGATTGCATAGACTTGATTGGCAAACACCACTGCTTTTGTTCCTCGCCGTGGCGTCGTCAGATAGTTATCCGGTTGCCATTTACCCAGGCTGCCATCCGCGAGTATTTTCGCATGCTCCACCGATGCGATCGGCGTATTGTCACTGCCGAGGGCGCCCCGTGCACCACCCAATACATAGATATATCCGTTATTGCTCACGGCTGCATGATAAAACCTCGGTTCTATCAGACTGGAAGTCTTTCGCCACGCATCCAGGGAACCATCCTTGTTGATGCTGCTGTATTCCACACTGGCCACATATTCGCCATTGGAATCGATGCCGCCGATGACGTAAATATGATTTCCGGAGAGGGTCGCTGCCAGTGCCCGACGCGCATGTTGAAAAGGCGAAGTCTCCAGCCAGCCGTATGTCCAGCTGTTTCCCGAATCCTGTAATCTGATGTTTAGCAGGAAAGGTATGGATAACATGATCAGTATGATGAAAACAGCGGGTACGATATAACGTGGTGTACTATTGTCAGTTGTCATGCAGGTGTTGCCGGTCAGCCCCGATTGATCAGTTATAGAGACTTGTCCACCTCATCGGCGAGGTCCGCCAGTGCAGGTGATATGATGACCGGATATGTAACACCGTCTTTGAGGCGGCGATAGTCTTCAGGCAGGGATGACAGTTCCTTCGCGGCATGATCGCGTGATTCGCTCAGGTCAGGTAATCCATCGACGCGATTGCCCTGACGCATGAACGGGTGGATCAAAGGTTTTCCTTCGCACGGGGTATCCTCCAGGGTGAGGATATCTTCCCGTATATGGCTGTCTTCGTTGTAACGGCGATATACCTGTTTTCTGCCGGGCCAGGTTGCCTTGCCTTCAGACCGCTTGCGGCGCGCGACACCAGCATATTCCTGCAATTTATAGGCGCAGTCCAGGTAGGGTGCATCAGCCGAGGTGTCCAGGCTGGTACCGATGCCAAATCCGTCAATCGGTGCCCTGTTGGAAATAATTTCCTCTAATGCGTATTCATCCAGTCCGCCACTCGCGAATATTGTCACGTCCCGCAGATTCCCGTCATCGAGGATCCGCCTGACCTTTCTTGCATGGTCGATCAGATCACCACTGTCAATCCGGACTGCCTTGATCGAAATACCCGCTTTCTTGAGCCGCGGTGCCAGTGCTACGACCTTTTCGGCTGCGGCCTCCGTATCATATGTATCGATAAGCAACACGACGTTGTCTGGCTGGGCGTGAGCAAAGTTTTCAAAGGCAGCCGCTTCATCGTCATGGCTTTGAATAAACGAATGGGCCATCGTGCCGTAAATCGGTATGTTATACAGTTGTGCGGCAAGGGTTGTCGCGCTGCCTGTGAAGCCTGCCAGATAACTCGCGCGAGCGGCAAGCAAACCTGCTTCGGCGCCGTGTGCGCGGCGCAGGCCGAAATCAACCAGCAACTTGTCTGGAGCAATCAGTATACAGCGCGCCGCCTTCGAGGCGATCAGTGTCTGAAAATGCAGGATGTTGATAATGCGGCTTTCCACCAGTTGCGCCTGCGGTAACGGTGCGGTGATACGTAATATAGGTTCATCAGGAAAAAATATCGTGCCTTCGGGCATGGCATGAACGTCGCCGGTAAAATGAAACTGACCAAGATATTCGACAAATGACTTGCTGAAGCGACCGCTGTTATCCAACCAGTCAAGGTCTTCTTCGCTGAAGCGCAGTCTTTCCAGATAGGATAGAACCTGTTCCAGTCCGGCGGCCATCAGGAAATTGCGTTTTTCGGGCAACCGCCTGACGAAGAACTCGAATACGGCGGTACCTTCCATGCCGTGATCGAAATAGCCCTGCAACATGGTGAGCTGATAGAGATCAGTCAACAAGGCGCTGCCTGAGGGATTCATCATGCCAGTTGCTGTAAGGTGATCGGTATCGCCCCTTGCTGCTTCATCTCCCGTTCCGCATTGTCACCGTCTCCCGGTTTAACATTGACGGCACGTATGGCATCTTGTAACAGAAAAACGACATAATGATTGCTAAGTGCATCCCTGACTGTATTCAGAACGCAATAATCGGTGGCGAGACCACCAATGAAAAGTCGTTTGATACCCTGTCGGAGTAATTGTTGATCAAGGCCCGTGCCTTCGAAACCGGAATACGCATCCTTTTCCACCGTGATCGCCTTTGAAACGATTTTGGTTGCCGGTGTCAGATCCAGTTCCGCGGAAAACTCGGCGCCATGGGTACCTGCAATACAGTGTGGCGGCCAGATACCTCCCTGTTGCCTGAATGAACAATGATTCTCCGGATGCCAGTCACGGGTGGCGTAGATTGGCAATCCTTTTGAACGAAATAATTCTATATACGTGTTGAGGGGATTGATCACAGCATCGCCTTCGGGTACCGCAACATTCCCGCCCGGCAGAAAGTCATTTTGCACGTCAACTATAACAAGTGCATCACCGGATTGCAGTTCCACTGCCTTTGTGTCTGACGGATTCATGTGCTGGTCCTCAGCCCTTTATACAGATCACGGGTTCGAGTCTGGCCACCTTGTGTGCAAGGTTCGCTTCATGTGCAGCATTGACTACTGCACTGACATCCTTGTACGCACCCGGTGCCTCTTCCGCGACACCACGTGATGACGGGCTGCGTATTATGATACCTTTACCTGCCAGTTCATCAATCAGTTGACGTCCCTGCCATTGCCTGTGCGCCTGATGGCGGCTCATGCTGCGTCCCGCGCCATGACAGGCGGAGCCAAACGACAGTGTCATTGCCTCATGGGTGCCAACCAGGATATAGGAGGAGGTCCCCATTGTACCACCGATCAAAACCGGTTGTCCGGCCTCGCGATAGGGTTGTGGTATATCCATATGTCCAGGGCCGAAGGCTCGCGTTGCACCTTTACGGTGAATATACAGTTTTTTTGTTTTACCGTTGAGCATATGTTCCTCGACCTTGCAGGTATTATGTGACACATCATAAAGCAGCGGCAGACTGGCTTGTGGAAACTTTCTGGCGAAGGATTCACGCACCAGATGGGTTATAATCTGCCGGTTTGCCAATGCGCAATTGATGGCCGCGCGCATGACACCCAGATAGCGTTGCCCGATTGTGGAATGTATCGGGGCACAGGCAAGTTCGCGATCGGGCAGTGTGATGCCTTGTTCACCGGCGGAGACGGCCATCAATTTCAAAAATTCAGTGCCGATCTGATGTCCAAGACCCCGTGAACCACAATGAATGGCAACGATGATGTCATCCTGCTGGATCCCGAAAATCCTTGCTACATCTTCATTGAATATTTCAACAACATGCTGCACTTCCAGATAATGATTGCCGGATCCGAGGGTACCCATTTCGTCACGTTGACGTTTTTTGGCATGATCTGATACCTGTTCAGGCCTTGCATCTTTCATGCAGCCATGTTCTTCAATCCGTTGCAGGTCTTCCTCATGTCCATACCCACGCTCGACCGCCCATTGTGCGCCGCCGTTCAGCATGGCGTCCATTTCATCCGGATTGAGACGTATGCGACCGGTACTGCCTACCCCGGCCGGGATGTCACGATACAAGGCGTCCGCAAGTTTTTTTTGAACAGGCATGACATCATTATATGAAAGCCCTGTATGCAGGTTGCGAACGCCGCAGGATATATCGAATCCCACTCCGCCGGCCGAAATGACACCACCAATATCAGGATCGAAGGCGGCGACACCGCCGATGGGGAATCCATAACCCCAGTGGGCATCCGGCATGGCGTAGGAGGCTGACACGATGCCCGGCAGGGTTGCCACATTGGTGACCTGTTCGAATACCTTGTCATCCATGTCGCGTATCAGTGATTCAGATGCATAGATGATCCCTGGCACATGCATATTGCCGAATGGCTCAATCTGCCATTGATATGCTGTAACTCGATTCAGTCTTGACAGCTCTATGACCAGATTCTCCATATATGTGATCGATGATTAAACATCTACGATACATTGCGCGATCCATTGCCCGTTACCGGATTGCCCAACATACAGGTCGGTATAAGTGGCGCCTTTTACCTCAACTGCAGGTGTATGCTTGCTGATATCCACTTTTTCGCCCCACGCGGTGGCGTGCAAATGATGCCCGATAATCAGAACTTCAAAACGGCTGAATAACATTCTGCGGGTTGCCATCTCGTATATCAATGCATTCAGCCAGTCCACCAGCAACAATTCATCATCAGGCGCTTCGCAATCGATGCTGACGGGAACGGCCTGTTCCACCTTGTCCAGTTCTGTGATGATGGCGGTCAGGGCCGCTGCTGCCATGTTGAATGCCTGTTCTTTTGTACCAGCGACACCCCGAATTCCCATATCTGCCTGATGTGGGTAATGTTCCCAGCGCCGGTTCGTCATGGAGTGGATGATACTGTCCACATATCTAATGAATGAGATATCCTGGTTCAGGTTTAACATCATTTATTCGGCCACGCAGCCAAGATAACAAACATTGCCGGTGATTGGGATTAACCTGTAAATGAATTATGGTAACTATATGATAATTATATTATTTATTATGGTTGTTAAACTTGAAAGACAATATCTATATAGTTTAGGTCCATAAGGTGACGTTAATGACAAGTTCCGATGTTGAAATCATTGATAAGGCAGTTTGTTATGAGGGGTTCTTCCGTATTGAACGCTACCGTCTCAAACACCGACTGTTCAATGGCACATGGAGCGGCGAGATCGTACGTGAGTTATTTGAGCGGGGCAACGCTGCTGCAGTCCTGCCGTATGATCCGGTGCGTGATGAAGTAGTGATGATTCAGCAATTCCGGGTCGGCGCATTGGAAGCACCGGGCGGTCCCTGGTTGATGGAGATCGTTGCCGGGGTTATAGACAGTGATGAGACAACGGAAGACGTTGTCAGGCGCGAAGCTGTCGAGGAGGCGGGCTGTATGGTTCGCGATCTCATCCCTATTTGCAGGTATCTTGTCAGTCCCGGGGGTACGTCGGAGATGATTTCATTATATTGTGGCAGGGTCGACGCGAACGGTGTAGGTGGTATTCACGGCCTGGATGAGGAAAACGAGGATATCAAGGTTACTGCTATGTCTTATGCTGATGCCATGACGCTGCTTGAGAACGGCACAATCAATTCAGCAAGCCCCATCATGGCACTCCAATGGCTTGCATTGAATCATCAACGACTACGCGAGCTGTGGAATCGGGATTAATGGATACAGGATCAATGCATAAACTTTCCCGGATAGTGCTCTTTATCTGCTTGATTCTGCCGGTGCCGTCGATGGCTGATAATGGCGACGGCATAGTGCTACTGGATATAGACGGCGCAATCGGGCCAGCGACCTATGATTATGTCAGGCGTGGTCTGGAAAGTGCCCGCGAGCAACATGCTCATGTCGTGATTATACGTATTGATACTCCTGGCGGACTGGATACATCGATGCGTGCAATAATCCAGGATATTATCGCGTCGCCTGTTCCGGTTGTGAGTTTTGTTGCCCCCGGTGGCTCGCGTGCTGCCAGCGCAGGTACCTATATTATGTATGCCAGCCATATTGCCGCCATGGCACCTGCCACCAATCTGGGCGCGGCAACACCGGTGCAAATCGCCGGTTTTCCCGGTGGCGGCGATGGAAACAACAAGGGCAAGAAGACCGATTCAGAAGGCCAACAAGAAGATCATATGACCAAAAAGATCATCAATGATGCAGTTGCATATATTCGTGGATTGGCGCAGATGCGCGGTCGTAACGCTGATTGGGCGGAACAGGCTGTGCGTGAGGGTGTCAGCCTGTCGGCCGACGAGGCGCTTGAAAAAGGCGTTATTGATCTGATGGCATCGGATATTTCCGACCTGTTAATAAAACTGGATGGACGTAAGATCTATATCCTCGGGCAGGAAAAACAATTAGTGACACGGAATGTCCCCGTGGAGCGCATCAAGCCTGACTGGCGCACCAAGCTGCTCAAGGTAATTACCGATCCCAATCTCGCTTACATCCTTATGCTGATCGGCATTTACGGTTTGATCTATGAATTTGCGAATCCGGGTATGATCTTGCCGGGTGTCGTGGGTACGATTTGCCTGTTACTCGCATTGTTTGCATTTCAGGTGTTACCCATCAATTTTGTCGGCCTTGCCTTGATGCTGCTGGGCATTGCATTTATGGTCGGAGAGGTGTTTGTACCGAGTTTCGGTGCGCTTGGAATTGGAGGTGTTATCGCCTTTGTTATCGGATCGATCATGCTGCTGGATACGGATGTGCCGGGATACGGCATATCGGTCCCGTTGATCGCCGTTTTTGCCTTGGCCAGCGCGGGATTTTTTATGTTTGTGGTCGGTATGGCGATCAGGGCCCAGAAACAACCACTGGTCAGCGGGCGGGAGGAACTTGTCGGCGGGATCGCAGAAGTCATTGACGATTTTGACACCGAGGGGCGGGTACGTATCCACAGTGAGTCATGGCGGGCAAGATCACATATACCGTTAAAGCGGGGTGATAAGGTGCGCATAACAGGTCTGGATGGTTTGATCCTGATTGTTGAATCAATAGCCTCGGAACAGGCGAAGGAGGGCTGATATGCTCACAACGACGGCAATCTATATTTTACTGGGACTGGTTATCCTGTTTTTTGCAAGTGCCTTTCGCGTATTGCGGGAATATGAACGTGGGGTTGTCTTCATGCTGGGTCGGTTCTGGAAGGTAAAGGGTCCGGGCCTCATCCTTGTGATCCCGCTTATTCAGCAAATGGCAAGGGTTGATCTCAGGACCATCGTCATGGATGTACCGAGTCAGGATGTCATATCACGCGATAACGTATCAGTGAAGGTGAATGCAGTCATCTATTTCAGGGTAATCGATCCTGAGCGAGCCATTATCCAGGTCGAGAATTTCGACATGGCAACCAGCCAGCTGGCCCAAACGACGTTGCGGTCGGTCCTGGGCCAGCATGAACTGGATGAAATGTTGGCGAGTCGTGATAAGCTCAACGAAGATATCCAGAAGATACTCGATGAACAGACAGATGCCTGGGGTATAAAGGTAGCCAATGTCGAAATCAAGCATGTTGATCTGAATGAAAACATGATCCGTGCGATCGCCAAGCAGGCCGAGGCGGAACGTGAAAGAAGGGCCAAGGTGATTCATGCAGAGGGAGAACAACAGGCCGCACAGAAACTCCTTGAGGCATCCCAGATACTGGCACAACAACCCCAGGCGCTGCAGCTACGTTATTTGCAGACATTAACAGAGATTGCAGGTGAAAAAAATTCAACGATTGTCTTTCCATTGCCGATTGACCTTATCGGGCCATTGAATTCCCTGATACAGAAACAGCTCAAGGGTGAGAACTAGGCTCCAGATACGGCCTGTATTGAATTCGGATGTACTACATTGCAGCTTCATTATGATCAGCCAGGGAGTTAATCAGAGTATTCATCAGGGCTCACATGGATTTCATCACCAGCCGATGCTTTACAACAAGGCAAGAATCTCACCTGAGGTTTTCCTGACTATTTCCAGATCGTATCGAACAGATTGACTATTAGATATTGTGTGACGCGCGTTGACCTGTCTTCTGCCTGGTCGGATATTTATGTAAATATCGGATGCCGGTGGCCGTCAGTAAAGGTGCAACATGCAGGTATTATCATGGGCAACCGGCAATGAGATAGCAAAAAATTGCTGCTACTTGATTATCATCTGGCTGTCAAGAAATTTTCCCCGCTGGTGGGTATATATAGGCCAACATATGAATTTGACGGACATCACATATGTTGTTAATGATATAATGTTGGTAATGTTATATCGTGCGTGATCGTAAATAATGAGTGCACAATGCCGATATACGATTAACACATCTGATTGTGAAATTTACTGATTCAAGATGATCACAACCAGCCAGAACATAGATCGATTAAATATGATGTTGGTATATGAGGTGAATTACAAACGCCTTATGCAGCTTATACCTGATATCAGGGAAATCGTCGGAATATTGGTATCTCGGGGCGGAGACATTCCCTGCATCCGTCTGAACGTCCTGGAACATTGTAAATACACAACGACACTTTGTTTGACGCATCATCTCAAGATTGACGGCAAGATTATCCCTGATCTGGAAATGAAGGTACGCGTCTACCATGACGCCAAAGTGGCAGAAGTCATCGCATATCAGCATGAATCACGCTTCGCATCGTATTATCCCTATCCCAATCCCAAGATGCGTCATCATTTCGAGAAACGTCAGATCAACCTGTTTTTCAGTGAATGGCTGAAGTATTGCAGGGTGTGTGGCATTGAATTTGCCGTCGAGAACCGGGTTTCGAGTCTGTAGATCCACGCGGCCTCTCCTAGCTGCGTACACAGTCAAAACGCGATGGGACCGGCATTCCGACCAGCTTCCTGCGCAGCCTTAAACAACCTTGATCCTTATTGATATTCATTGAATATCAATAAGATATATAATTTTTTCCTGACCGTGCCTGTTATTCGACGGGAGCCCAATGACTAATCAAACGCTCCAATCAGCCGATATTTAAACCAGATCAGCTATCACGCCGGGTGAATTTTTCGCGTTACGGCGTTATTCGGAGTACTCCGAATTCATTAAAAATTATATTGAGGTGATAACATGATTGGGCCAGAAGACTTTGATGCTGATATAGTTCATGACGGATCTGAAATGGATGATCCCAATGAATCAACCGATACCATCGCTACAGACAAGTGGGGTAATGAATGGGATGCAACCGGGGATTTTGCCGACAAGGATTTCCGTCTGGTTGATGATTAATAAACGGGATCAGTCCCGGCTGTGAGCAATTATTCCATCGATTGATTAAGCAGCCAAATGCTGTCGTTAAAATAGGTTTTGCAAGAGAGATGATCTTGAGCCGCTGTGGCGAGTTTGTCATATAGGGTAGCGAATTGAGTGGCATCGTGTATTGTGTAAGCGAGCCATTACGGTGCTGAGTGTCACTGCATTTATGCAGCCACGTACAGAAAATGGCATAGTCTATAATCATATAGTACTGACACACCAAAGATTTACATAAAGCATGAATGGATTCATAAATCACATAAGGATAGTGTTTACACCATTCTGTTGCTGTATGTGTCTCACAGCAATTGCAGATGAAAATACCCCTGATTTGAATACTGAATTGAACGCAGGAATCGAATTCTTCCGGTGGCAGGAATTCGACAGTGCAGGAACCCGCTTGCTTACGGAATCAGGGCCCCGTCTGTTTGTATCAGGCACGGTAGATAGTGGTATAGGCAATCCAGATAGCAGGTTTTTCGCTGAAGCCGCCGTCAGGGGTTATGCAGGTAATGTGGATTATGACGGACAGGACACTAACAGCATATTCACAAGCTCAACATCAGAATATTCGGGATACAACCTGGAGTTTTATGGTGGCTTTCGTGTGAATGGGAGGATCGACATGGACATTATCGCCGGGACCGGCATTGACTCTTGGACACGGGAGATCAGGGATGAAAATAATGCGGAGGGTGATCTTGTTGCCGGGATCACGGAGGATTACGTGATTCAATACTATACTATGGCATTGGGGTTGCCTCAACGCTACGCAACAGCCAATGGATATTTGAAAATCGGCCTTAAACGCCCGTTTTATACCAGTGAGGATGTTGATCAATTCAATGTCAAGCTTTCACCCGGTAAGGAGCTGTCAGGATTTATCAACTATAAACTCACATTCAATGCAAATACCCGCCCAAGAAAATTGATATCAAGCATTATGTTTTATTATGACAGTTTCAGATTGAGCAGATCGAAAGCCAAAGTGAGTGTGGTTAATGGTAATACCGTCCAGGTACGCCAACCCGAAAGTAATCTGGATGTGATGGGTATAGCCATCGGGCATGCATTCTAGGGAACCGCCATATCTGTAATTGCAGCAAGCAACTTGGTATTGATATGTCTGCTGCTTATCTCGACTTTACTAGTACACGTTTTGCAGAAATATGAGGCGTTTTCCATGTTCACTGGAATATCCATATGTTCTAAATTTTAGAAATCCCCTAAAGTGCTGCATCATCCTGCCCTGGATGGTATTGATGTATTCAGATCCTGGTTGCGCGCGCGTTCATGTCCAGGAACATCCGATTGAAAAACTTATCATTGAATAATAATGAGATTACGGGCCATGCAGGGAATAAAACAACATGCATGGACCATCAGTCGTCGGTCAAGCCATGAATCCAAAACATGTGTTCTCAAGTGATGCAGCTCATGGAGCTATTTCACTTGCGCAGAAGCTCGTCGAAAAAAAACTCCTGCCACGCGCGAAATCGGGGTCGAATGACTATAAATACACGCCTTACTGGGGTGATTTGTTGACCATCGGTACTATACGGGCCATTTTCACCGCATTACCTGTCGTTTGCATGATTTCAATGGTATAACCGGCGATCCGCAAACTGGTGCCTGCCTTGGGTATTGATTCGAGATATTCAATGATCAATCCATTTAGTGTTTTGGGCCCTTTTGTGGGCAGTTCCCACTGCATGAGTCTATTCATTTGACGGATATTTATACCACCATCAACCAGGAATGAACCGTCATCCTGGGGATGTATATCCTTGACGGTTGCAGAGGCGTCTGTAGTGAATTCGCCAACAATCTCTTCGAGGATATCCTCGAGTGTTGCAAGTCCATCAATATCACCATACTCATCCACCACCAGCCCGATCCTTCTCTCCTGGCGTTGAAAGTTTAACAGCTGGGTATGTAAAGGGGTTCCTTCGGGTATGAAGTAAGGTTCTTTCACTGCATCCAGAATCATGTCCTTGTTAAGGCTGTTCTGGTTGAGCAGGGATAATACATTGCGGATATGCAGGATTCCTATAATGTTATCTATATTTTCACGGAAGACGGGCAGTCTTGTATGCTGGCATGTGGTGATTTGATTAACGATTTCATCATTGTTGTCATCAAGATCAATTCCAACAATTTCATTGCGGGGTATCATGATGTCATCAACCGTAACCTTCTCCAGATCGAGTATGTTGACGAGCATCTTTTGATGCCGCCTGGAGATCATGGCGCCTGCTTCATTGACCACGGTGCGCAGCTCCTCGCTACTGAGATGTTCCATGGGACCTTCTTCGGGAGAAATACCAATAAGTTTCAGCAGGCTGTTCGCCAGTGTGTTGATAATCCAGACAAGGGGATAGAAAAAGGTCAGTAACGGCCTTAAAACGAATCCTGCTGGAAACGCCAGTTTTTCAGGATGTAATACAGCCATGGTTTTCGGCGCAACCTCGGCAAAGATCAGGATAATGAACGTTAACAGACCGGATGAAACCGCTATCCAGGCTTCATCCAGCACCCTCAGAGTAATGATAGTGGTGATTGAAGACGCAAGAATGTTAACGAAATTATTTCCCAGGAGGATCAATCCGATGAGGCGATCGGGCCGTTCCAGTAGCGAGCTGGCCAGCCTGGCACCGCGATGATTGATCCTGGCAAGGTGGCGCAACCGGTAACGGTTGAGCGTCATCATTGCAGTTTCCGACGCAGAAAAGAATCCAGATAATAAAATAAGAAAGATTAATGACCCGAAGAGGGTGCCAAGAGGAATGTCACTCATGTTGTATAGGAGACGATGATGAAAGATACGGCTGTCGTATATTCTCGACCATTATTATGATTAATATCTGAATGACCTATAAACCGCGTTTTGATCAATGAATTCGGCAGAAGACAGTCACGAAAATTCGATTGCGACAAGCTAACGCCCAAGCACTATTTCCAGTACCATCTTGCTACCAAGGTAGGCAAGCAGCAAGGAAGAAAAACCACCGAGCGTCCAGCGGATAGCAATCTTGCCGCGCCATCCGAAACGCCAGCGTCCCCAAAGCAAAACTGCGAAAATGATCCAGGCCAGAATGGAAAGAATGGTCTTGTGGACCAGGTGCTGGGCGAACATGTCGTCCAGGAAGATAAAACCGCTGATCAATGAAAAGCTTTGCAGGATGAATCCGATTCCGATCATCTGGAACATCAGGGATTCCATCGTTTGCAATGGCGGTAATGCCCGGATGAATCCTCCGGGATGCTTGTTATGGAGGTGTTTATCCTGAATAGACAGTAATATCGCCTGTACGGCTGCGATACTCAGGAAACTGTATGCGATGATGGATATCAGGATGTGTGCCTCAAGTATGGTGACATCCTGTTCATGTAAAAAATGTTCGGACGGGAAGATCGCATTGAGAACTATCGCCAGGGCTGCCAACGGAAAAATGGCAATACCTATGTTCTCGATTGGATTTGCATAGGAGGCAATGATCAGGAACAAGGCAATCATCCATGATAGTAATGAGATGACGTTAAAGAAACCGAAATTGATACCCTCGGCGGTGAAAAAGACCTGGTAGAGGACGATGGCATGAAAAACTGCGGCTATAAGGCCCAGTATGACAGGGTTTATCCGGGCTTTTTCCCGGATCATTTGGGCGGTTAAGCGCTGTGCCAGGGTCCATCCGGCAGCGATATACAGGATGACCGCGACGGCACCCAAAATAATTGTCGTATTCATATTGCCCGACTACTGATCATTTGTATGGATAATGGCATATCTCAACGGTCCGATGAAGGACGTTAACGTAATATATGTGCTGAAGTTATATGTAAAAATGTCGATAGAATAATTGGTATGGGTAACATCGCGGCTATTTTAATACAGAGAGGAAGAATAGATAACTCCATGATAATGCAGTTTAAAAAAAACGTATTATATCGGTAATTGAGCGTTTTCTTTACACTGTCATGGAAAGGTATCATCAAGAAAATGGCGCCAAGGGACTATATAGATATAAGTAATTAAAAATTAAGGGAATAATGATGAAGATACGCGTGCTAGGCTGCAGCGGCGGTATAGGGGTTGGCCTCCATACTACTTCGTTGCTTATCGATGATGATATATTGATTGATGCAGGGACTGGCATCGGGGTGCTGAGCCTTGATGAGATGGCCGATATCCGGCACATATTTCTTACCCATGCCCACTTGGACCATATCGCCTGCCTGCCTCTGATGGTCGACAGCATTTTCGACCGTATCAAGACACCCATTGTTATACATGCGCAGGCCAAAACCGTTGAGGCCTTGCAAAAACATATCTTCAACTGGGCTATCTGGCCGGATTTTTCCAGGCTGCCGACACCGGAAAATCCCGTTATGTGTTTTGATGTGATCAGACCGGGAGAAATATACACTGTCGGAAACCGCAGCCTGGAATTGATTCCCGTCAATCATATTGTACCGACCGGCGGTTACCGCATTGTCTGTGATTCGGGGGTATTTGCCTATAGCGGAGATACAACCACTAACGACAGATTTTGGGAGGTATTGAATTCATATGATGGTCTTGATGTACTGGTCGTTGAATCGGCATTCAGCAATACTGAGGAAGAATTAAGCATTATGTCCCGTCACTATTGTCCGAAGCTTCTCGCAGCCGATCTCGCCAAATTAAAACATCAACCCGATGTCTACATCACTCACAATAAGCCCGGCGGCGAGGAGAAGATATATGCGGAGTGTCTGGCCGATATTGAAGGTCGTGAGATAAAGCGGTTGCACGGAGACGAAATCTTCCAGTTGTAGGGCCGCTTAAACCCGCCTCAACCCTTCAGATATATACCAACCTTCAATGATTGCAGCCAATGGGTGTATCATTGGCGCTTATTTTCAACTTGCTGAATAGAAATGTTTGACAATCTTTCCGAGCGCCTGGGACGTACACTTAAGAATCTCCGTGGCCAGGGACGCCTAACTGAAACAAATATCCAGGACGCTTTGCGTGAAGTACGCATGGCCTTGCTGGAAGCCGACGTCGCATTGCCCGTCGTCCGTGAATTTATTGAACACGTACGTGAACGCGCGATAGGTCAGGATGTAATACAGAGTCTTTCTCCAGGCCAGGCCTTGATCAAGGTAGTCAAGGATGAACTCACTGCAATCATGGGCGAAGCCGCGAGGGATCTTGATCTGAACGTACCCCCACCGGCCATCATTCTGATGGCCGGTTTGCAAGGTTCGGGAAAAACAACCAGTGTTGCAAAACTTGCTAACTGGATTAAAACACAACGTAACAAGACCGTGATGGTCGTCAGTACGGATATCTACAGGCCGGCCGCCATTGAACAGCTCGGTACCCTGGCAGGCGAGGTCGGCGCCGAGTTTTATCCCAGTCAGGCAAACCAGGACCCGGTCGCCATCGTTAAGAGGGCGATTGACCATGCACGCAAGCAGTACATTGACGTGGTCATCGTTGATACCGCCGGTCGGCTGCATGTCGACGATCAGATGATGGATGAGATCAAAACCCTGCATCAGGTATTGAATCCAGTCGAAACATTGTTCGTTGTCGACAGCATGACGGGTCAGGATGCTGCAAACACTGCCAAGGCGTTCAATGACGCTCTGCCGCTCACTGGTATCATTTTGACCAAGACCGACGGTGATGCCCGGGGTGGAGCTGCCCTGTCAATCCGGTATATCACTGGCAAACCGATCAAATTCCTGGGTGTAGGCGAAAAGTCAACGGCCCTGGAGGCGTTCCATCCCGATCGTATCAGTTCAAGAATTCTGGGCATGGGTGACGTGCTTTCCCTGGTAGAAGAGGCTGAGCACAAGATCGACCGGGACAAGGCTGAGAAGCTGGCTAAAAAGATAAGAAAGGGAAAAGGCTTTGATCTGGCGGATTTTCGTGATCAGTTACAGCAGATGCGAAATATGGGAGGCGTGGCGGGGCTGCTGGACAAGTTGCCGTCGATGGGACAGCTTTCACAACAGGCAAGAGACCAGGTAAATGACAGGCAGTTTCTGCATATGGAGGCGATTATCAACTCCATGACCCAGCAGGAACGCAGATTTCCTGAAATCATCAAGGCATCCCGCAAACGCCGCATCGCTGCGGGGGCGGGATTACAGGTTCAGGATGTCAACCGGCTGCTTAAACAATTCACACAAATGCAGAAGATGATGAAAAAGATGACCAAGGGGGGTATGGGGAAACTTATGCGTGGCATGAAGGGCCAGTTGCCTTTTTAAGCGTTAAATCATTAAATTTTACAATTTCAACATGTTATATTGTGCGGCTACCCGCATATACGGGTTGCAATGGTGCTAGTACACAACAAAATAACATTTAACCAAGGGCTTTTATTTTAACCGAATTCACGTACAATATTCTGTTTTACTTGGCTTATTTTAAAACTGTTTAATCAGGCGTAACTAACGTCCATCGTCTAATGTGGCATAGATACACTGATATACTAATTATTATTTAATGAATAGAGGTGGCAATTAAAGATGGTTACCATACGATTGGCACGTGGTGGAGCTAAAAAACGTCCTTTTTACCATATCGTGGTGGCAGATAGCCGTAAATCACGTGATGGTCGTTTCATCGAACGCCTCGGATATTTCAACCCCATTGCAAAGGGGAAGGAGATCAGGCTCCAGATCGATCATGACAGGTTGAATTACTGGCTATCCCAGGGGGCAAAGGCATCTGAGCGCGTAGCAGCGCTCGTGAAACAACAGCCGGAGTCGCAGGCCGCTTAGGATACCTTCTCCATCCATTCGTGGATGCATAAAATATATCGTGAACGGGTTGTTTATCAAACATACGTTTGATTGAAAAATATATGACGGCTAGGGATTCCCGTTTGGTGATTGTTGGCCGAATCAGCGGGATATTCGGTGTGAAGGGGTGGGTCAAGATACTTTCCCATACCTTACCGAGGACTAATATACTTTCCTATTTACCGTGGCAGCTTTGCATCAATGGTGAGTGGCAGTCTGTCAAGGTCATAGCAGGGCGAGCACATGGTAAGGGCGTCATTGCTCACCTCGAGGGTTATGATGACCGGGATAGCGCCAGACGGCTTACTGGTATTGATATCGCGGTCAGTCGCCGGCAACTTCCGACGCCCGAGCATGGGGTGTACTATTGGGCTGACCTGTTGGGCATGGATGTTGTGACCGTAGACGGGGTATTGTTGGGAAATGTGGATCATTTGATGA
>CAZSAK010000025.1:0-33246 GCA_964605155.1 uncultured Chromatiaceae bacterium
TGGCAATATCTATTCACGTATATTACATATTGGACATAAAAGATATGTAATTGGTCGGGGCGAGAGGATTTGAACCTCCGACCACCTGAACCCCATTCAGGTGCGCTACCAGGCTGCGCTACGCCCCGTTGGCGTCATTTTATCGGATGGAAATGAATGAGGTACAGACGCTTTATCCTGCGAACTGGCTCAATTTTTGAGAAGCGCAAGTATTTCCTCGAGTTCCTTGCGAATCTCACGCACAACCTGTCGGCTACGGCTGCTGTCGTTCTTGACCACAATGCCGTTTAACTGCTGACGTGCACCGCCGATAGTAAAACCCTGTCCGTAAAGAAGTTCGCGTATCTGTCGCACCATCATGACGTCCTGACGCTGATAATAGCGGCGATTACCGCGCCGCTTGATTGGTTTAAGCTGGGGAAATTCCTGCTCCCAATAGCGCAGGACATGGGGCTTGACACCGCACAATTCGCTGACTTCACCGATGGTGAAATAGCGTTTGCCCGGAATAGCGGGCAATTCGTTATTGCTGCTGGGTTCCAGCATGCGCTTCTACACGTGCCTTTAACTTTTGTCCTGGATGGAAGGTGACAACGCGGCGGGCGGAAATCGGAATTTCTTCGCCAGTCTTCGGATTGCGCCCTGGTCGCTGTTTTTTATCTCTCAGATTGAAGTTACCGAAACCGGATAATTTGACCTGTTGACCAGCTTGCAACGCTGCTCGTATCTCTTCAAAAAACATTTCAACAAGGTCTTTCGCCTCACGTTTGTTGAGGCCGAACTCCTCAAACAGCCTTTCAGCCATATCTGCCTTAGTCAGCGCCATATGATTTAATCTCTCAATGTTGCCCCAAATTTATTGTTCAAATCTGCGAGTACTCTTTCTATGAGAGTATCAATTTCCGTATCGTTAAGAGTGCGTGAAAATTCTTGTAACGTCAACCCCAGAGCAAGACTTTTTCGTCCTGAATCAACACCTTTTCCGGTATACACGTCAAACAACTGAAGCTGCTTCAGCAGACCGCCGGCCGATTTTTCCACACAATCCATTATTTTTTGTGAGGTTATAGTATCGTCAACGATGACCGCAATGTCACGCCGGATGGCGGGAAATTTCGACAATTCATGGAAAATGGCGGTTTTGCCCCTTTCCAGGGCGGATAATTCTATTTCAAACGCCAAAATATCCTCTTCCATGCCCAGTTCCCTGGCCACAGCCGGGTGAATGGCGCCCAGACAGCCAATCCGATGGCCTTGATACAGGATCACGGCGGATTGCCCCGGATGCAGCACGGCATGCCCGCCCGGTTCAAAGGTACATTCACCGCTGATGCCAGCCATATCCAGCAATGCCTCGATATCAGACTTGAAATCAAAAAAATCAATCCGCCGTTGTGTTATACCCCATTGCTCGGGATACAGGCTGCCCATCGCCATCCCGGAGACGACCTTATGCTCCGTCACCTTTTTGTTATGTTTGACGAATCTCACACCGACCTCATAGAGACGGATACGTCTTTGTTGCCGGTTGTAGTTATTGATCACCGCCTGTATCAGGCCCGGCCAGAGATTGGTACGCATCACTGCCATCTCGGCCGAGAGGGGATTGGCCAACAGGATGGCATCCTGATCCGGATCCAGCAAACGTTGCAGACGTTGATCGACAAAACTGTAGGTAATCGATTCCTGATAACCACGATCGACCAACATTTGCCGAATCTGGTATTCACGGCGTGATTGTTCATTACCGCGGCCGATCTCGAGTCGGGCTGCGGGCACCGTTGTGGGTATCCGTTCATACCCATATATCCTTGCAATCTCTTCGATAAGATCGACCTCGATTGAGATATCGAATCGGTAGGAAGGTGGCGTCACACGCCATACATCGGGTTTGTCTTTGCTGACCTGCATACCCAACCGGCCGAGAATCTTTGTAATCTCTTTTTTGGGTATCTCGATGCCAAGCAGGCACCGCAGACGATCGGCACGTAACCTGATCGGCTTTTGACGTGAGATGTGTTTTTTATAACTGACTTCTGTAACAGGTCCTGCCTTTCCGCCTGTGATTTCCAGTAACAATGCAGTGGCCCGCTCCATGGCCCTGCGCGGCAACTCGGGATCCACGCCCCGTTCGAAGCGGTGTGATGAATCTGTATGTAACCCGTACTGGCGGGCCTTGCCCGCAATACTGGTGGGTGTGAAAAAGGCACTTTCCAGAAATACCGACACGGTCTGATCGCTGACAGCCGTTTCGGCTCCGCCCATGATGCCCGCCAACGCCACCGCGTTCTTGTGATCGGCAATAACCAGCATATCCTTATTCAGCGTCACATGCTGGCCGTCGAGGAGCTCTATGCCCTCATTCGATTTTGCATACCTGACCCGGATCCCGCCAATAAGCGTATCCAGATCGAAGGCATGCATGGGTTGTCCGATTTCGAGCATGACGTAATTGATAATATCCACAATGGCACTGATACAGCGTATCCCGCTGCGACGCAGTCGTTCCTGCATCCATACTGGCGTTATCGCCGCCGCATCAACACCATTGATCACTCGCCCCACATACCGTGGACATGCCTCGGGTTCCTTCAACTCTATATTGAAAACATCCTGTATGGATGGCTTCTGCGAAATCGTTTTAGGTGTTTTAAACTTGCGGTTATTCAACACCGCAACCTCCCTTGCGATCCCGGCGATGGAGAGACAATCGCCCCGATTCGGCGTCAGACCCAGTTCGATGGCGACATCATCGAGTTGCAAATAATCACGCAAATCCTCACCGAGCCTGGGGTCGGAAGATAAATCCATCAGTCCTTCGGCATTTTCGGCAAGCCCCAGTTCCTTTGCCGAACACAGCATGCCCGCAGAGCGGATACCCCGCACCTCTGTCTGTTTGATAACCAGCCCTCCCGGCAGTTTTGCACCGCTGCATGCCGTCGGGACATACATACCTTCCCTGACATTTTGTGCGCCACATACGATGCTCAGCGGCCGCGCTTTACCGACATCAACCATGCAAATCCTGAGATTGTCGGCATTTGGATGTGACTTAATACTCATAACCTTGCCGACCACTACCCCGGTGAACGGCGGTGCCACCGGAGTCACCGAGTCCACTTCAAGCCCTGCCATGGTCAACTGTGTTGCAAGTTGTTCTGTGGTTACTTTTGGATTGACCCATTCCCGTAACCATTGTTCGCTGAATTTCATGTCACTCCGATGATTGGACAACAGGGAAAAAATAACGGTGCCATTGTGTTCTTGTCTTATTTATCCCGTGTCTTGTTGCAACTTAATTAAATTGCGTTAAAAATCGCAGATCATTTTCAAAAAACAGTCGCAGATCATTGACTCCAAGACGCAATATGGCCATTCGCTCGACACCGAGCCCGAAGGCAAACCCGGTATAACGTTCGTTATCGATCCCGGTGTTCGCAAATACCTGAGGATGTATCATGCCGCATCCCATGATCTCTATCCATCCCGTGTGACTGCAGACACGGCATCCTTCGCCATCACATATTACGCACGACATGTCCACCTCGGCCGATGGTTCCGTAAACGGGAAATACGAAGGTCTAAACCGGACCTGCAAATCGCTTTCGAAAAACGCCCGCAGGAAATCGCTGATGATCCCCTTGAGATCGGCCAGTGAGACGTTTTCATCGACCATAAAACCTTCCACCTGATGAAACATCGGCGTATGTGTCACATCCGAATCGCATCGATACACGCGACCAGGGGCGATGATACGTAACGGAGGTTCTCGGTTTGCCATGCTGCGGATCTGTACCGGCGAGGTATGGGTTCGCAACAACGTATGTGCATCGAAATAAAAAGTGTCATGCATGGCACGCGCAGGATGATTTTCAGGGATGTTAAGCGCCTCGAAGTTGTGATAATCGTCCTCAATCTCCGGGCCCTCGGCCACCTCAAATCCAGCCTGCGAAAACAGCTGTTCGATGCGATCCAGTGTCTGAGTTACAGGATGCAGGCCGCCCCTCTCCTGCCCTCTGCCCGGCAGGGTGATATCGATGGTTTCTGAGGCCAGGCGTTGCTCTACATCAAGCGCTTCAAGTTCCTGTTTACGTCGCTCGATAATCTCCTGCAGGTTCTGCTTGGCCTGATTGACGGCCTGCCCCACCCTCGGTCTTTCTTCCGGTGCAAGATTCCTTAGTTGTTTCAGGTATCCCGTCAGCTCGCCGTTCTTGCCCAGATAACGCACTCGTACCTGATCGAGATTGGCAAGGTCCGGTGCATGCAGGGCATCATTATTGGCCCGCTCAATTAGGGTTTCGAGTTCTCTCATCAATATGGATCTGTATAAAACAAAGACTCAACACAAAAAAGGGGAAGGCCTTGGCCATTCCCCTATCATTACCTCCGGATTTCAACCATCAGTACGACGGCTGAACAACATGTATCTCTTCAGGACAGGCTGGCCTTTGCTCTTTCCGCCAGAGCGGTAAACGCTGCCTTGTCAAACACCGCCAGATCGGCGAGCACCTTACGATCGATCTCGATATCGGCCTTTCTCAATCCATTAGTCAGCACGCTGTATGACAGCCCGCATTCACGCGCTGCTGCGTTGATGCGTGTAATCCACAAACTGCGAAACTGGCGCTTTTTCTGACGACGATCGCGATAGGCATATTGCCCGGCCTTGGTGACTGCCTGTGTTGCGACACGAAAGACATTCTTTCTTCTGCCGCGATAGCCCTTCGCCTGCGCGATAATTTTCTTGTGCCTGGCGCGGGCCGTAACCCCGCGTTTTACTCTTGGCATGACGTAACTCCTTCCTGTTCTTCAGCTGTATGGCAGCATGCGTTCAACCAGCTTGTGATCGGACGCTTCGATTATATCTCCGGTACGCAAATGACGTTTGCGCTTGGTGCTCTTTTTGGTCAGGATATGTCTCTGGTGAGATTGTTTATGCTTGAAACCTCCTGAAGCCGTGCGTTTAAAGCGCTTGGCGGCACCCTTGTTTGTCTTCAACTTTGGCATCTTGATCTCCGAATTCTGTGCTCAATCATTCCAGACTACCTATTTCCGTTTGGCCGGGGCCAGTACCATCACCATCTGGCGGCCTTCCATCTTTGGGAACTGTTCGACGACACCGTATTCACTGAGATCGTCCTCGATCCGTTTTAACAGCTTATGTCCGATCTCCTGATGGGCCATTTCACGGCCACGAAACCGCAGGGTGATCTTCGTCTTGTCCCCGTTTGTCAAAAATTTAATCAGGTTGCGAAGCTTGACCTGGTAATCACCTTCCTCGGTGCCCGGCCTGAACTTGATCTCCTTGATGTGGATTTGTTTTTGTTTTCTTTTGGCTGCGTGTTTTTTCTTGCTTTCCTCAAAAAGGTATTTACCAAAGTCCATAATCCGGCACACGGGTGGATCGGCGTTGGGTACGATTTCCACCAGATCCAGATCTGCTTCTTCCGCCTTTGACTGTGCCTCATCAATCGGAACTATTCCGATCTGTTCTCCTTCGAATCCGATGAGACGGACACGAGGTGTTGTAATTTCATCATTAAGGCGAAGCTCTTTGTCTACAGTGATATTCTATTCCTCCAAAATAATACGGCCGCGGCTCGCGATATCGGCACTGATATGATCTATGAAGGCACTCAGGGACATTGCTCCAAGATCTTCGCCACTACGCGTGCGCACGGCCACGGTCTTTCCAGATACCTCCCGCTCCCCTGTTACCAGCAGGTAAGGTATGCGTTGCAGTGTGTGTTCGCGAATTTTAAAACTTATCTTTTCATTTCTCAAGTCTGATTTCACCCTGACTCCCTGTTTTTTCAGGGATTCTTCCACTTGACGCACATAATTGGCCTGCTTGTCGGTTATATTCATGACCATCACCTGCACGGGGGAGAGCCAGGTCGGAAACGAGCCGCTGTATTCCTCGATCAGGATCCCGATAAATCGCTCCAGTGATCCCAATATAGCCCGATGCAACATTACCGGCACCTGTTTGCTGCCATCTTCAGCGATGTAATGGGCATCCAGCCTTCCCGGCATGGAGAAATCCACCTGGATGGTGCCACACTGCCATACCCGCCCGATGCAATCCCTGAGTGAAAACTCGATCTTGGGACCATAAAACGCCCCCTCGCCAGGCTGCAGATCCCAGGTAAGGCCCTTGGCGTTCAAGGCCCTTTCCAGGGCGTGTTCGGCCTTGTCCCAGGCAGCATCATCGCCCACCCGATTCTCTGGCCGGGTGGACAGCTTGACGATGATATCGTTGAAACCGAAATCGGCATAGGCCTTGAACAACAGGTCGATGAATGTCGAGACCTCGCCCTGAATCTGCTCCTCGGTACAAAATATATGGGCGTCATCCTGTACAAAATTGCGCAACCGCATCAGGCCGTGCAGGGTTCCGGATGGCTCGTTCCGATGGCAGGAGCCGAATTCGGCCATGCGCAGCGGCAGCTCGCGATAACTCTTGAGGCCCTGATTGAAGATCTGGATATGGCAGGGACAATTCATCGGCTTGATCGCATAATCACGGTTCTCCGAATGGGTGGTGAACATGTCGGCTCCGAAGATCTGCCAATGGCCCGATTTTTCCCATAATGAGCGATCGACCACCTGGGGCGTATGAACCTCCTGATAACCATGCCGGCGAACCAGGTCCCGGATGTAATTCTTGACCTGCTGATAGATGATCCAGCCGTTATCATGCCAGAACACCATGCCCGGGGCCTCTTCCTGCGTATGATACAGATCGAGATGCTTGGCGAGTTTGCGATGATCGCGTTTTTCCGCCTCCTCAAGCCGATGCAGGTAATCATTGAGGTCCTGCTTGTTGGCCCAGGCCGTGCCGTAGATCCTTTGCAACATCTCATTGCTGGAATCACCGCGCCAATACGCACCGGCCAGCTTGGTCAGCTTGAAGGCCTTGAGCCTGCCGGTACTGGGTACATGCGGACCACGACAAAGATCGATAAAATCGCCCTGCTGATAGAGGGAAATCTCCTCATGAACGGGTATATCCTCGATGATCTGCGCCTTGTATTCCTCGCCCATGTTGCGAAAGAATTCCACCGCCTTCTCCCTGACCATGGTCGTACGGGTCACCGGCAGATCCTGCGAAGCCAGTTCCACCATCCGGTTTTCAATCGCCTGCAGGTCCTCGGGGGTGAAAGGCCGTTCAAAGGCGAAATCGTAGTAAAAACCATCCTCGATGACGGGACCGATCGTTACCTGGGCTTCGGGAAACAACTGTTTGACCGCCTGGGCCAGCAAATGGGCATTGGAATGGCGGATGATATCAAGCCCCTCGGGATCACGATCGGTGATAATCCTGACCCGGGCATCATGGTCGATGATCTTGGAGGCATCCACGAGCTTATCATCGACCTTGCCGGCCAATGTCGCCTTGGCGAGTCCGGGCCCGATGGATGCGGCAATGTCGGCAACGGATACCGGACGGTCATACTCACGTTGACTTCCATCGGGAAGCGTTACGATTGGCATAATGTCGCTAGCGTTATACTCATCAATAAAAAAGCACTGCAATGACAGTGCCGGGAAAATGGTAGGCGCGATTGGACTCGAACCAACGACCCCCACCATGTCAAGGTGGTGCTCTAACCAGCTGAGCTACGCGCCTGCGTAATCGTTTAAGATACAGGAAAAACTCTTACAAATACAAGCTCATCCTGCCTTCTTGTCAACCAGTCCCAGGCCCGAATGACGTATCCGCTCGATCTCGTCACGAATCCGGGCGGCCTCCTCGAATTCCAGATCACGGGCATGTTGATACATCTGCTTTTCAAGTTGCTTGATTTTTTTGAGCAGTTTTTCATGCGGCATGGCAGAATATTCAATGACCTCCTCGGCTACCCTGGCGTATTCTTTCGCCCTCAGCGGGGCCTCGGGAGCCACGCCTTCCATGATGTCCCTGACCGCCTTCTGCACACCCATGGGGGTAATGCCATGTTTCTTGTTGTAGACAATCTGTTTTTCACGACGGCGTTGCGTTTCATCCATCGCCCGTCGCATGGAACCTGTAATGCGGTCAGCATAGAGAATCGCCTTGCCGTTAAGATTCCGTGCCGCGCGACCGATAGTCTGGATCAGTGAGCGATCCGATCGCAGGAAACCTTCCTTATCGGCATCGAGTATTGCCACCAGCGATACCTCGGGGATATCCAGACCTTCACGTAACAGGTTGATACCCACCAAAACATCGAATTCACCCAGCCTCAGGTCACGGATGATCTCGACACGCTCCACGGTATCGACATCTGAATGCAGGTAACGTACACGGACACTATGCTCCCCCAGATATTCAGTAAGATTTTCCGCCATACGTTTGGTCAGCGTGGTCACCAGTACCCGCTCTTTGATCTCAACCCTTTTGATGATCTCCGATAACAGATCATCCACCTGGGTGGTGGCGGGCCTGACCTCGATTTCCGGATCGACCAGTCCGGTAGGCCGTACCACCTGTTCAACCACGGCACCGGAGTTCTTTAATTCATAGGGTCCCGGCGTTGCGGAGATATAAATCGTCTGTGGGGCGATACGCTCGAACTCCTCGAAACTCAACGGCCGGTTATCGAGCGCGGATGGTAGACGGAATCCATATTCCACCAGGGTTACCTTGCGGGAGCGGTCTCCCTTGAACATCGCACCCAGTTGCGGGACTGTGACATGACTTTCATCGATAAACAGCAGGGCATTCTCCGGAAGGTAATCCAGCAGTGTTGGCGGCGGCTCACCGGCCTGACGACCCGAAAGATAGCGAGAATAGTTTTCAATTCCTGAACAGTATCCAAGCTCCTTGATCATCTCCAGATCGAACAGGGTCCTTTGCTCCAGCCTCTGCGCCTCTACTAGTTTGTTGGCGGCATAGAGTTGATCAAGACGCTGGCGCAGTTCCTCCTTGATCTGGTCGATCGCCTGTATCAGGATTTCCCTTGGTGTCACGTAGTGTGTCTTGGGGTAGATCGTCAGGCGCGGCACGCGGCGTACGACTTCGCCGGTCAGCGGATCAAAGTAACTCAACGACTCGATCTCCTCGTCGAACAATTCAACGCGTACCGCCTCCCGCTCTGATTCGGCGGGAAATATATCGATCACATCGCCCCTGACACGATAGGTGCCGCGATGAAGCTCAACGTCATTGCGTGTATATTGCAGTTCCGCCAGGCGTCGCAATACTGCACGTTGATCGATGCGATCACCCCGCACCAGATGCAGGATCATACTCAGATAAGAGCGGGGATCACCGAGACCGTATATACAGGAAACCGATGCGATGATGACGGCATCCGGTCGTTCCAGCAGTGCCTTGGTGGCGGATAACCGCATCTGCTCGATCTGTTCATTAATGGAGGCGTCTTTTTCGATGAAGGTATCTGAGGAAGGTACATATGCCTCGGGCTGGTAATAATCGTAATACGAGACGAAATATTCCACTGAGTTGTGGGGGAAATACTCGCGCATCTCGCCATAGAGTTGTGCAGCCAGGGTTTTATTCGGTGCGATCACCAGCGTGGGTCGTTGTACCTTCTGGATGACGTTCGCCACCGTGAAAGTCTTGCCGGAGCCGGTCACCCCCAACAGGGTTTGATTGACAAGACCACTCTCCAATCCTTCGACCAACTGGACTATGGCGGCGGGCTGGTCGCCCGCCGGCTTGTAACTGCAATTTATCTCAAAATTTTTATTCATGGGGATTCTGTGATTTCATCAGATCAAGTATAGTACATTTTAGTGGCCGCCCTTAAGCCGGAGCGGTAGCAAAAAGACAGCCCAATAATAAATATCGGAATTCATTCATACATGGAACTTGCAAAAAGAGTACTGCGGGTCAAGCCGTCCCCGACGCTGGCCGTCACCGCACTCGCCGCACAACTCAAAGCACAAGGTAAAGACATCATCGGCTTCGGCGCTGGCGAACCTGACTTTGATACACCTGAACATATAAAAGAGGCAGCGATCAAGGCCATCCGTGACGGTTTTACAAAATATACCGAGGTCGCGGGGACTGCAGATCTAAGAAATGCCATTGTTGCCAAATTCAAACGCGAAAACAATCTGGAATATACCCCGAACCAGATCCTGGTTTCCGTCGGAGGCAAACACAGTTTTTATAACCTGGCCCAGGCGCTGTTGAACCCCGGAGATGAAGTCATCATCCCGGCACCCTATTGGGTCTCATACCCGGACATGGTCATGCTCGCGGACGGAGTACCGGTGGTCATATCCAGCGGCATCAAACAGGGATTCAAGATCACGCCGAAGCAGCTCAAATCCTCCATTACACCCATGACACGGTTGATTGTCATTAACAGTCCTTCCAATCCTACGGGCGTCGCCTATCGATGCGATGAACTGGCCGCACTGGGTGAAGTATTACAGCAGTATCCGAAGATCATGATCGCAACCGATGATATCTATGAGCATATCCAGTTAACGGACGAATCCTTCATCAACATCCTCAATGTATGTCCTGATCTGTACGAACGCGTGATCGTGCTCAATGGTGTCTCCAAGGCCTATTCCATGACAGGTTGGCGTATCGGTTATGCCGCCGGCACGCAAAAGCTGATCAATGCCATGAAGAATATACAGTCGCAAAGCACCTCAAACCCGACCTCCATTTCACAGGTTGCCGCCCAGGCTGCACTCGAAGGTGATCAATCATTCATTCATACCATGAACCGTGCATTCAAGGAACGCCACGACTTCGTCGTTGACGCGCTCAACAGGATAAAGGGTGTCGAGTGCCTGCCCTCGCAGGGTGCCTTTTATGCCTTCCCAAATATGAAGGATGCCATCGAACGGCTCGAAGGTGTCGCCAATGACATCGAATTCGGTGAATACCTGATAAACGAGATCGGCGTCGCCCTGGTACCGGGATCGGCCTTTGGTGCACCCGGTTATATGCGCCTGTCCTTCGCAACTAGCATGGACAACCTCAAAGAAGGCCTGCAACGCATGACAAGGTTGTTGAATCAGTGACGGGTGCTGCCGCTTTCCTGTAACAACGACCAAAAGGACCGGCCTTCCAACTCTCCGTATTCCTCGACTGCTTCCGTGTGGATATCGGATAAATAATAGTCATATACTGTCTCACGTTCATGCCGCAGCGGTGTCGGGCAATAGCAGGTTTCAAACCACTCGATGACTCCCGGTTGAGTGATCTTCGCCCGTTGCATGGAGGATACGATCTCTTGCCCGTCGGGCCGTTGGTCGGTGATCGATCCGTCCGTAAGCCTTTCCCGGAACTCTTCCAGCCTGTCGACTCTGTAGCGTGCCTTAACCTTGTATATCACCCGCTCCGCAACCCTGAAGTGTTGTAACACAACAGACATTCTCCCTCACACAACGACATATAAATAATACAAGAACGGCGCCCGCAACAGGTGCCACTATATATATCCGTAATTCCCCGAGCCTGTCGCTGATCGGAGCCGGCCCGATGGAACGCGCCGCCGGATTCGTCGATGCCCCAGAAACAGGATATGTACAAACAGACTGGCGCTGACGACACCCAGAGTCTGGCTGGAAATGAGGTATCTTCCGGCCTGGATCATGTCAACATATCGGATATAACACCATTTTGGCTGCCATTTCGGCTGATAGCGGAATGAATAATGTACTAAAATGGCTCCCCGGGCCGGACTCGAACCAGCGACCAAGTGATTAACAGTCACCTGCTCTACCAACTGAGCTACCGGGGAACGTAGCTAAATGCAGTCGGCTATAGTACTGACCATGCAACTTTGGGTCAATAGACGTGTCTTAATATAATACTTATGATTATTCATGTATGCTTTTGTGATTGATCGTAATTTTTTTAAGTACTAAAACAGTCGAAGAGCACCCCTCAAGTGAAATCTGACAAGAACAAACCCGATGATGATGAGATTGCCCTGTTCCGCAAAGCGGTAAGGGAAGTCAGGCCGCTGCGTCAGGACAGGCATACGCCAATCAGACGTCGACCTGCCCCGATACCGAAACAGACGCTGAGGGAACAGGAGCTGGTCCGCGAGGCAATGTTGTCGGACGAGTTTGATCCCGCAGACATCGAGACCGGTGAAGAATTGATCTATGCACGTCCGGGAGTCCAGCATGCATTGTTGAGAAAATTGCGACGCGGCCAGTTCAGTGTTGCCCATGAGCTTGATCTGCACGGTATGACCGTTGACCTCGCCCGGCGTGAGGTGCTGAATTTTATCCTGCAATGTCAGTCGGGAAGGATGCGCTGTGTCAGGATCATACACGGTAAAGGCCATGGTTCACGGAACAAGCAACCGGTTCTGAAGTTAAAATTAAATCGCTGGCTGCAACAGATTGATGCCGTACTGGCCTTTTGTTCGGCAAGGCCGGTGGACGGTGGTACCGGAGCCGTCTATGTCTTGCTGAAAAAAACCTCTGGATGACGAGAATCGCCCAACAGACAACAAGCGTCGCAAGTGAGAGGATCAGCCCCTTCGCGCCGGTCCTGCCTGCACCGCGCAGCCACGAATGTCTGACATGGGGCCACCTGTACGGTAGCAGCGCGGGGCTTGCCATCGCTGCGGCCGCGCAACGCTATCCAGGTCCGCTGGTGGTCATCACCACCGACATGCATACCACGGAATCCCTGGAACGCGAACTGCAATTTTATTCCGCCAATAGTGGTCACCAGTCGGTTCCGATCCTGACATTCCCCGACAGGGAAACCCTCCCCTACGACGTATTTTCACCCCACCAGGACATTACCTCACAGAGGCTGGGTACCCTGCAACGTATTTCACAGCTCGATAAGGGTATCCTGTTGGTCCCCTCCTCTACGCTGATGCACCGCCTGCCGCCACGCGCCTATATCGATGCCAACAGTCTGGTATTGAAGCTGGGGGAGCAGCTTGATCTTGACCGGATGCGCCGTCGCCTGGAAACAAGTGGCTACCGTTTCGTTTCTCAGGTCATGGAACACGGCGAGTTTAGCGTACGTGGCAGTTTGATAGATCTCTATCCCATGGGCAGCAGTCTGCCCTACCGTATCGATCTGTTTGATGACGAAGTCGACAGCATACGCACGTTCGACCCCGAGAATCAGTTATCCATCGAAAACGTCACGGCCATCAACCTGCTGCCGGCACGCGAGTTCCCGCTTACGGATGAATCGATTGCCCGTTTCCGCCAGGCCTGGCGCACGATGTTCGAGGGCGACCCTCAAAAAAGCATCCTCTATCGTGACGTCAGCCATGGTATTGCCACCGCAGGTATTGAGTATTACCTGCCGTTGTTTTTCGACCACACTGATACCCTGTTCGATTACCTGCCGACTTCCAGCCTGATCATGGTCACCGAAGGCATGGAACAGGCGGCCGATGCATTCTGGGATGAGATCGAGGGGCGCCATGAGCAGGGACGTCATGATAATGAACGCCCCCTGGTCGCACCCACGAATGTATTTTGTACTCCTGCCGCGATAACGGCCGCAATCGACCACTATCCCCATGTCTATCTGCAGCATTTCGAGGTTACCGATGCCCGTACAGGGTATAACTTTACCGCCCGTGCGGTGCCGACCCTCGCAAGGCCCGTGCAGGCTAGCTCCCAGATTGCGGGGTTACTCGCATTTATCTCTGGGTATGAGGGACGGATACTGATCGTTGCCGAAACCACCGGACGCAGGGAGGCATTGCTCGAAATGCTCAGAACCGGCGACCGGTATCCCACCCAGTTTGCGGACTGGCCATCATTCCTGGGCAGCGATTCACCATTGGGAATCGCTGTCGCATCGCTCGATAACGGCCTTCTCCTGGATGACCCGTCGATTGCCATCATTACCGAATCCCAGGTTTTCGGCGAACAGGTCATGCAGCGGCGCCGACGCCGGACACGTGAACGCGATACCGATGCCATTATCCGCAACCTGACCGAACTGGAACCGGGTGCCCCGGTCGTACATGAAGAACACGGCGTGGGTCGTTATCTGGGATTGCAGACCCTCACTGTCGGAGGGGTAAAGACCGAGTTTCTGACACTCGCCTACGCCGATAATGACAAACTCTATGTACCGGTCTCTTCACTCTACTTGATCAGTCGCTATGCCGGTGCGTCCCCCGAACAGGCGCCACTGCACAAGCTGGGCAGCGACCAGTGGCAACGCGCCAAACGCCGCGCCGCCGGACGCGTGTGCGATGTGGCAGCGGAACTGTTGGATATCTACGCAAGACGTGAGGCACGCAAAGGTCATGCCTACCATACCCCCGATGACCAGTACGCCACGTTCGCATCGGCCTTCCCCTTCGAGGAGACACCCGACCAGCAGGACGCCATACATGATGTCATCGGCGACATGGTTTCAGACAAGCCCATGGACAGGCTCGTCTGCGGTGACGTCGGCTTCGGCAAGACAGAAGTGGCGATGAGGGCGACGTTCATCGCGATCGAGGATCATGCCCAGGTGGCGGTGTTAGTGCCCACGACCCTGCTGGCGCAGCAACATTATCAGAATTTCAGCGACAGATTTGCGGATCTGCCTGTCAGGATCGAGGTATTGTCGCGTTTTCGCAGCAAGAAACAGCAGCAGGCGGCACTCGATGACATCGAAGCCGGCAGGATCGATATCGTTATCGGCACTCACAAACTGCTGCAGGAAGGTATCAAATTCAAGAATCTCGGCCTCGTCATCATCGATGAAGAACACCGTTTCGGGGCCAGGCAAAAGGAACGGCTCAAGGCTTTGCGGACGGAGGTCGACGTGCTGACACTCACTGCCACTCCGATACCCCGTACCCTCAATATGGCACTGGCGGGACTGCGCGATCTTTCGATTATCGCCACGCCCCCCATGCGTCGGCTGGCAATCAAGACCTTCATCAGGGAATGGAACGCACCACTGTTGCGCGAGGCGATATTGCGGGAGATCAAGCGTGGCGGACAGGTGTACTTGTTACACAATGAAGTTCGCACAATTGACAAGATCGCCCATCAGGTCAGCGAACTTGTCCCTGAGGCGGAGATACACATCGCTCACGGGCAGATGCGCGAACGTGAGCTGGAGCAGATCATGCTCGACTTCTATCATCAACGTTTCAATGTGCTGGTATGCTCCACCATCATCGAAAGCGGTATCGATGTGCCCAATGCCAACACCATCATCATCAACCGTGCTGACAGATTCGGCCTGGCCCAGCTGCATCAATTGCGTGGACGAGTCGGACGTTCCCATCACCAGGCCTATGCATTCCTGATCATACCGCCACGCGGGGCCATGAGCGCGGATGCCGTCAAACGGCTCGAGGCCATCGAATCGCTCGAAGACCTCGGGGCAGGCTTTACTCTGGCCACCCATGATCTGGAAATCAGGGGAGCCGGTGAATTCCTCGGTGAAGAGCAAAGCGGTCATATTCAGGAAATCGGTTTCACGCTGTATACCGAATTACTGGAACGCGCAATCCAGGCATTGAAATCGGGAAAACAACCGGAGCTCGATCGACCACTGGCACTTGGCTCGGAGATTGATCTGGGCATTCCGGCACTGATACCGGATGACTATCTACCGGACGTGCATGCCCGACTGGTGATGTACAAACGCATTGCCAGTGCGGCTGATCAACAGGCACTGGATGAACTCCAGGTCGAGATGATCGATCGTTTCGGCCTTTTACCTGATGCTACAAAGAATCTTACAGCTGTTACCGAACTGAAGCTCAAGGCTGCGCCCCTTGGTATCCGCAAGATCGAGGCTGGAGCCACGGGTGGCCGGCTCATCTTCGGCCCCGATCCCGACGTCAATCCTGACAGGATCATCGAACTGATTCAGAACCAGCCCGATGTCTACAAATTCGACGGCAAGGACAGGCTGAGATTCAACATTCCCATGTTGGATGGCGAGGAACGTATCAGGATAGTCAATGAATTACTGGATACGATTGAATGATCGTATTTATATTGTCTATCTTAACCTGGATGTTTGTGCATGAATCCCGTTATCCAGCAGATGTTTGCTGCGCATCACTTTCTGAACCGGATTCCTTGAATATTTCGGATTCAAGACCGAACATGCGCATGTCCCTGATGCGTTGCGGATAGAGGATGCCGTCCAGATGATCGCACTCGTGTTGTACCACGCGCGCATGGAATCCGCTTACTTTGCGATCGATCGGCTGACCAAATTGATCGACGCCACTGTAACGAATACGGGTGTAGCGCGGAACCAGACCGCGCATATCGGGTACGCTCAGACATCCCTCCCAGTCATCCTCTGTGGCCCTGCCCAGCGGTTTGATGACCGGATTGATGAGGATGGTGGCAGGCACGGGTTCGGCATCCGGATAACGCGGATTTTCCTCGATCCCGAAGATCACCACACGCTTGAGCACGCCGATCTGGGGGGCTGCCAGGCCCGCACCGTTCAAGTCGGCCATCGTGTCGAACATGTCGCTGATCAATGCCTCGAGCTCGGGCGAGTTAAAGTTGGTGACGGGCTCGGAAACCTGCAATAATAACGGATTACCGATCTTGATTACTTCACGTACCGCCATATCAATCTGCCTGATCACTCCGCCCAATCATAAAATGTTATTTTATTCCATAGTTTCTGCTATTGTTAGGCGAATTTAGCCTGTATTTATTAAATATGGTTGTACGACGCATTTTTCAACAATCACTGTTCATGCTGTTGTTCTGTCTGCCGGTCTTAGGCAACACAGCCACTGACAGCAATGAAGAACTCTGGTACCAGATAGAGATCATTGTCTTCGAGAATATGGACCAGGCAGGTTTATCCTCTGAGGCCTGGCCGCTAAACCCCGGACTGCCGGATTTAGATAACATCATCGAACTCATGCCGCCACAGATAGCCGGCAGCAAGGACAGCGGGATGATCAATCTGGATAATACGATCTCCGGTGGTCCGGGGATGGGCGCTGTTTCCGGCAGCACCGCGGTCAACCCGAACATAACCGCCATGGGAACTGCCATGCCGGAACCCTATCAGTTACTTCCAGACGATGAACTCAATCTCAAGTCCCAGGAGATCAAGCTGTCATCATCGGAAAGGTATTACCCGTTGCTACACGTGGCGTGGAGACAACCGGTACTCTCAGAGGATGATGCCAAGGCGGTTCATATATACAGCCATATGGACGATTTGCAAACCGATGATGTTCAGGCATCGGCAGATTCCCTTGCGATTCCTCCATCCAGCGAATCCTTCATATACCAGATTTCAACGAATAATGAACCGCCGTTAAAGGTCATCGACGGGACGGTAAAAGTCACTCTCGGAAAATATCTGCATCTGGATACCGACCTGCTCTATCGAATACAGGCAGAGGATACCAATGAGTTCAGTATCTTCGGTTTCAGATCCAGAGACGAAACACCCGATGTGTTCAGGATGCATGAAAGCCGGCGTATGCGCAGTGGTGAGTTACATTATTTTGATCATCCCTTGTTCGGCATGCTCGCACTTATCACACCTTATCAACTTCCCGAACAGGAACTCGATAATGCCGAAACCATTCCACTGGATGATTCAACGTCCGGCGAATAAAGCGAACAGAACATCACTATTCAGATCAGGGGGGCAATGGTCTCCAACAGGATACGCGCCTTTTCAACACCCTGTTTGAGATTCTTTTCAATCTCATCCATCCTGATCTGCTCTTCACCGCCCCGCCCGGCTGCCCAGTTCGCAACGATGGCGCAGGCTGCGTAACAAAGATCCAGCTCGCGTGCCAGTGCCGCTTCCGGCATACCCGTCATTCCCACGATCGAGCAGCCATCGCGTTCCATTCGGTCTATTTCCGCGGCGGTTTCAAGCCTTGGACCCTGGGTTGCGCCGTAAGTCCCCCCTTCGATGGTATCAAGCGAACTCATTCGGCATCCGCGTATCAACAACTGGCGCAATTCTTCGCAATAGGGCTGGCTGAAATCGATATGGGTCACATGTGTCAGTCCTTCTTCAAAAAAGGTGTTCACACGCGACCACGTATAGTCAATGATCTGGTCAGGAATAACCAGTCGGCATGGCGACATGTCGGCGCGTATCCCGCCGACAGAGGCGATAGCAATCACACGCTTGACACCGGTATGCTCGAGCGCCCACATGTTCGCCCGGTAATTGATACGATGCGGCGGGATGGTATGACCATAACCATGCCGTGCGACAAACACCACCTCCTTGCCGCACAGCACTCCGTGCGTCAACGGGCCGGAGGGCTCGCCATACGGCGTATGCACTACTTCCCTGCGGGTAAGCTCGAGACCTTTCAATGTAGTAAGACCGGTGCCGCCGATGATCGCCAGTTCAGCCATCTTCATTCACCGCATAGATTCCGTTTGCGTTGCGCAGATAGCCTTTATAGTCCATCCCGTACCCGAATACGTAACGGTC
This sequence comes from uncultured Chromatiaceae bacterium, assembly GCA_964605155.1. Taxonomy (GTDB): domain Bacteria; phylum Pseudomonadota; class Gammaproteobacteria; order SZUA-140; family SZUA-140; genus CAZSAK01. Next base: position 18,374 of record CAZSAK010000025.1, read on the forward strand.
TTCCACCTCGAGCCCGCAGAAATCGGCTGATATATTATTTTTTCTGTCGTGCAGCTTGTTCACCAGCACAGCGGTGTATACCTGCGACGCGCCGGCCGCCTCGCAACCGTTTATAATTGCTGCAAGGGTATGACCTTCATCGAGGATGTCATCGATCAGCAACACCGTGCGCCCCTCCAGGTCTTTCGAAGGTGTCACGATCCACTGGATGTCTCCACCCCGGGTACCGTCTGCATAGCGTGTGGCGTGGATATAATCGATCTGCAAAGGAAAATTCAGCCGCGGTATCAATATGCCCGCCGGAACAATACCGCCGCGCAATATACACATTACGATTGGATCGGTCCCTTCCATGCGTGCGGTGATATCACCCGCCAGCTTGTCAAATGCGGCCTCTACCTGTTGCGTGTTATACAGGCAATCGGCCCGTGACAGGACTGCCTGGGCTTGTTCGGCTGTAATAGACATTTATCGTTTTTACCCCCTAATGATTGAAATTGTATTCTTATGGCAGTTGCAGTGTATCACCGGGAATCTCCGGCAGACGCGGCATATACTGCGCCGGAAATTTTCCCGTCAGTGTGTTCAGGAATGCAATGATATCACTGACCTGCCGGCCGGTTAATTCCTTGTCCAGTTCCGTTTTCGCCATCACACGCACCGCCTCATCAAGTGTCCGGACGCTACCATTGTGAAAATATGGTGCTGTCAATACTACATTCCGCAAGCTTGGCACACGCCACATCCTTTTATGTATGTCTTCCCTGGTGACCAGATACCTGCCCAGATCATCGCTGAGCTTATACTGACTCTCATATGTGCTGCCCACGAAATTGGGAAACAATTCATAGAAACCTTCACCCATCTGGAAGGCCAGCCCCGGTACCGGGCCGGAAAGATTGACCCAGAAATGGCAGGAGGCACATCCGACTTCTATAAACTCATGATGACCCCGCTTCGCGGCAGCCGGGATTGCCTGTTTATCCCCTTCGAGATAGTGATCAAACGGACTGTCCGGGGTCACCAATGTGCGAATATAGACCGCAATTGCTTTGGCAATATTGTCATATGTGAGTGATCCGCTGTTATGAAACACTTTATCAAATTGATCTTGATAGCCGGGTATCCATGACAACCGCTGTGTCACACTCGCTTCATCGGACATCCCCATTTCCGTCGGACTGAGCATCTGGTCCCTGATGGCTGCTTCAAGGCTGGAGGCGCGTCCATCCCAGTAATATACCGTCTGATAGGCGACATTCCACAACGTCGGCGCCGAACGTCTGCCCGGCTTGCCCAGTGCGCCGACCGAGACCGCCCTGCCGTCCTCCCCGCCTGCCATGACATTATGACAGCTGTTGCAGGATACCGTCCCCGTACGGGACAACCGCACATCAAAAAACAATTGTTTGCCCAGAGCTGCCTTGGCGGGTGTCATCAGGTTGTCCTCCGGTATGGGAGGTTTCCTGGGCAAAGGCATGAACGCCTCGAACGCACCTGCCTGGTGAATAGCCGCGCACGCGCCCAGACTGGATATGATTATGAATATATGTGAGAAACGGCGCAGCAACATCAATTCGATTTTTTCATGGTCTGATTATCCAGCGCTATGATGCGGACGGTTTCACAGGGTTGTCTGCAGGTTCCGTTTTGAGCAGAACCTCCTCAGGAATATGGATCGTCGATGTGGGGAAGGCAACTTCCGCGCCATGTTCTGCGATGATGTCCTGAACGGCCAGCAATATCTTCTGCTTCACTTCATGGAATTCCGTCCATATGGTGGTACGGGTAAATGTATAGATAAAAAAGTCGAGAGATGAAGGCCCAAAAGAGGTGAAATTGACCATCAGGGTCTGACTTTGATCGATATCAGGATGGTTAACCAGCATGTCCTTAACATCGGCGACGATGTCCCGCATCTTGTTGCCGTCATCGTAACGGATCCCGATGGTTTCATAGATACGCCGATTGCTCATGCGCGAAGGGTTCTCGACAGCGATACTGGCAAATGTCGCATTAGGGACATACAAGGGCCGTTTATCGAAGGTCCGGATACATGTCAATCGCCAACCGATTTGTTCCACATGCCCTTCAATATCCCGGTCCGGGGAACGGATCCAGTCTCCCACCTGGAACGGACGGTCCAGGTAGATCATCAATCCACCGAAAAAATTGGCCAGTAAATCCTTGGCGGCAAAGCCGACCGCAATACCCCCGATACCACCGAAGGCGAGCACGCCTGAAATACTGAACCCCAGCGTCTGCAATGCAACCAGGCCCGATGTTATCAGGACCGAAAGGCGTAATAATTTACTCAGGGCATCGGCGGTAGTGCGGTCGAAAGCCGCGCCTCCACGCTCGCGAATCGTTACGTAATTGTTTTCGACCTCACCGATCAGCCTGATGAAGAACCAGGTTATGGTCGCAATCACCGCAACATCGCGTATCGGTACGACAGCGGCAAAGATGGCCGCGTGTGTCTGCTGTTCGACGATCTGAGCCGCAAAGGCGATGCCGACCACCCAGATCAGCAGACTCAATGGCCTGCGCAAGGCGTTGATCAACGCATCATCCCAGATGTTCCTGGTCTGTACGAGCTTGGCATAGAGCCTGTTCAACAACCGTTTCAGGAAAAAATTGATGAGCAGCGTGATAAACACCACGATGAACACCTGCGTGATCCAGCCACCGGCATCTGCGAGCAGGTTGTTCTGTGCGATTAGTTCCTTAAGATCCATTGATATCTGCTGATCGTCTGTTTTGAATGTCTGTGTGTATGATAAAAAATGGCGTTATTCTATAACAAATGGAACCGGATTTTCATACCAGATCCAGGGTATGAGGGACGTCGTAGGATTCAACCTCCCTGACGGCCTGCTGCCATTTCGGGTCCATCTGAAGTGCCGCCCTGCTGATCCCGCGGTTGTTGTGCATACGTACAATGCGTAATCGGGATGCGGGATTATTCCACCCCTGGATCCCCTCGAGGACCTCCGCCATCGCATCAACGTTCTTGCATACCAGAACCATATCACAACCGGCTCCGAGAGCCTGCCGGGCCCGCTCCGTTATATCCCCGGCTATACTGGCCCCCGCCATCTCCAGGTCATCACTGAAGACCACGCCCTGAAAAGCGAGCCGCTTGCGTAATACTTCCATGACCCAGAATGACGAAAACCCCGCCGGCCTGTCGTCGATACGATCATAGATCACATGTGCGAGCATGACGCCCGCCATCCCGTAATGGATCATGCGCTCGAACGGTATCAAATCCTCCATCAGGATATCCTCGTAACGCCGGTGGTCACACGGCATCTCGGTATGCGAATCCCCGCTGACGGATCCATGCCCGGGAAAGTGTTTGCCGGTCGCCATCATCCCCGCATTGTTCATACCATGCATATAGGCATGGCCCAGGTCGGCTACCACTTCCGGATCATGATGAAATGCACGGTCTCCTATAACCTGACTGATACCTTTATCAAGGTCCAAAACCGGTGCAAAACTGATATCGATGCCTGCCATAGCCAGTTCCGTTGCCATCAACCAGCCGCTCAATCCCGCCAGGTGCCGGGCGCGCGCGGCGTCTTTATCATAGATATCCCCCAGCAATCTAACCGCGGGAAGTGATGTAAAACCATTGCGGAAACGCTGTACCCTGCCACCCTCCTGATCAACGGCGATCAACAAGCGGGGGTCACGCAGGGAATGGATCGTCGCAACCAGGGAATCGAGCTGTTCTACCATTTCGTAGTTGCGTGAAAACAGAATGACTCCGCCCACCATAGGATGCAACAGCATATCGCGTTCTTCGGGCTTGAGTTCAAGCCCGGTGATACCCACCATGACTGGGCCTAAGGACATACTTTCATCTCCACAGATCGTTATCTCGCCTTAACATCCATCCAGTCACGCAACCTATCACCCAGCAAATTAACCGACAGCACAACCAACATTAACGCGATACCCGGCACCAGCACCATATGCGGTGCAACCAGCATGTAGCGTGTCCCCTCCCGGATCATGCTGCCCCATGAGGGATCGGGCGGTTGAATGCCAAGTCCCAGAAAAGACAGGCCGGCCTCTGCGATCACGACGCTTGCGACCGCGAAGGTTGCCTCGACGATCAGCGGCGCCGATACCAGAGGCAGTAAATGACGCAGGATGATACGCGGGCGTCCGGCGCCCAACGCCACGGCGGCGTGGATATGATCCCTGTTCTTGAGCGCCATCACCTGGGCTCGGGTCAGGCGGGCGAAACCAACCCAGCCGATGACACTCAGGGCAATCACGACATTATTCAGGCCAGGACCCATCAGGCCTGCGAGTGCGATGGCAAGCAACAGTCCGGGGAATGCCAGGAATATATCGATGATCCGAACGATGACATGATCGAGCCACCCACCTGCGTATGCAGTTATTGCACCGATGATGGTCCCGATTACCAGCGAGATCAGTACAACCAACACGGATACGAAAAACGATATCCGCGCCCCTTCAACAAGCCTGTCCCACAATGGACGTCCCAGGTCGTCATATCCCAACCAGGCACCATGGCCGGGTGCCGCGAGGATCCTTGATAGCTCGATATGATCCGGCATCAACGGCAGCAATGATCCGAATGTCGCCAGGGTGAACCATACGACGAATATCCCGAGAGGCATCCAGTATCGCATCAGGTGTCACCGAACAGGTGGATGCGCGGATCGAGTCCGGCATAGACCACATCCGTTAAAGTGTTGACGATCACATAGGCGGTACTGATCAGCAATACACAAGCCTGCACAACGGGATAGTCGCGACGCTGGATGGCTTCGATCGTCAACTGCCCGATGCCCGGCCATGAAAACACGATTTCGGTGATGACCGCCCCGCCCAGCAGCACCCCGAGTTGCAGGCCCATCAGGGTAATCACAGGTAACAGGGCATTGCGCATGGCATGGTGCAGGATCACAACGCCTTCGGAAAGACCCTTGGCACGCGCGGTACGTATATAGTCCTCGTTCAGCACCTCCAGCAACGAGGCCCTGATCATGCGTGACAGGATAGCGGCCAACGCCGTTCCCAGCGTAAGCGCGGGTAACACGAGCGATGCAGTCCCGCTCCTGCCACTGACGGGAAACCAGCCGAGCCAGAGTGAAAACACCAGGATCAGCAACGGCCCCATCCAGAAATTCGGGATCGAAATGCCCAGCAGCGAGAACGTCATCGCGCTACCGTCCCACAGGGTGTCCTTACGGATCGCGGCGATGATCCCGAGCGGAAATGCAATGATGATCGCGATGAACAGTCCGGCGATTGCAAGCTCCAACGTCGCGGGAATGCGCTCCAGCAACAGGTCCATGATCGGTCGTTTGGAGTGCAATGAGGTGCCGAGATCGAGGTGCAGTAATCCTTGCAGATAGTGGATCAATTGAATATGCACGGGGAGGTCCAGCTCCAGTGCATGACGCAGCGCCTCGCGATCGGCAGCCTGGCTGGTTTCACCCAGCATGACCTCGATCGGATCCCCCGGAACGAGGTGGATCAACAGGAAGACCAGACAGGATACACCCAATATCACGATAGCGGCGCTGGCGAGACGGGAAAACAGAAAATTCAGCATAAACGCCTCGTCACGACTCCCTGATGAAGACACGCGTGCCGACATCCACCAGATCATACAAGCTGATAATATCGTCATTACGCATTCTGATACACCCGTGCGAACCCGCTTCGCCCATCCTGACATCATCCGGGCTGCCGTGGATATAGATATAACGCTGCAGGGTATCGACATCGCCCGACTTGTTAAGTCCCTCCTCCAGACCGTCCAACCACAATATACGGGTCAATATCCAGTCCCGGCCGGGATGTTGTGCGGATAATGCCGGTGAGTAGATTTCACCGGTCGGTTGGCGGCCCACAAAGACGGTATCGGCATCACAACCTGCGCCGACCTTTTCATGGATGACATGCCAACCCCTGGGCGTGCATTCGCTGCCGTTCCTTTCCCCGGCGCCATTGCCGGCCGTCGATACCGGCGTATCCATGAGAACGGTCTCACCCTCCATAAGGATCAGGCGTTGTTCTGCAAGATTGATTTCAATATGTCGTTGTGTGATCTGCCCGTCCTCCACGTACAGTTCCCGGCATCTGCAGGATCAGTCCCGCCGCACATGTATCAGGCCATCGTAGTTACCGTCACTGGCGATTGTATAGCCGGTGATATCATTTCGCGAGATAAACACATGATCTTCATACCACAACGGCACGTACGGCAGTTGCTTGAGCAGGTATCGCTGCAACTCACGATATGTTTGCGCCTGTTGCTCGATGTCATCACTTGCCTCGGCGGTTTCGATCAACCTGTCGGCCACCTTGCTGATGAACCGGCCGCGATTCGCGCCCTGTGGCGGGACAGCACTGCTGTGAAAGACGTAATGAAATATATCAGGGATCTTGACCCCGACCCACATCAGGCTGTACATCTGAAAGTTACCTGTCTTGATATCACCGTAAAAGGTTCCCCAGTCATAGCTGCGCAATTCCACCTCGATACCCACCTCCGCCAGCTGTTGCTGGATGATGGTGGCAAGACGCAGACGAAACGGATCGCTCGATGTCTTGTAACCGATGTGCGGTGGTTGTTGTTTGCTATAACCCGACTCATGCAGCAGCTGGCGTGACTGTTCCGGATTGTATTTCAAGGCAGACAGGTGAGGAGCACCGGCCCAATGATCGGGTGGCAGTATCGCATTTGCAGGATGGGCGGCACCTCCCAGAACATATCTGATAATATCCTTGCGTTGAATCGCATGCGCGATCGCCTGGCGGACCTTGAGTTTGCCGACGGTCTCGTCCTCCATATTGAATCCAAGATAGACAAAATTGGAGCCTGCACCCTTTTGCACCCGCAGGTCCGGCTGTTTTTCCAGATAGGTAACAAGCTCGGGGGGCAGGTCGTTTTGCAACATATCGATCTCTCCACGCATCAATTTCAATACCCGCACGGTCGGATCCTGGACATGGATGAATTCAATGCGCTGCCCGTCTCTTAACCGTGCCAGCTGCATACGGGTGCTGTCCGGCCATGACGACAAAGTGAAAGAGCCGGAACCGACCGGTTTGTGGTTAAAAGGATGTTGTTGCTCGATCAGCGAACGGGGAAGAATACCGATGATCAGTCTCCCCGGCAGGAGTGGGTCGACATGGGTAAGATAAAAATCGACGGTGTCTTCATCTATCACCTCGATGCTGCTGATATGTGACAGGGAGATACGATGCGGAGAGGCATTGCCTTTATCCAGGATATAGTCATAGGTCGCCTTGACATCATCGGCAACCAGATGCGACCCGTTACTAAACATCCGGCCCTGTTTTCCTAGCACAAAGCGATAATGCGTCGGGCTTATCTTGTCCCAACTCGCAAGATCGGCGATGGGTCGTGACGATTCGTCGAAATCCACAAGCCTCCCGTAGAGCAGGCGGTTGATACGTGCAGAGGCGGCATCAGTTGCAAACCGGGGATCCAGCGTAACCGGCATGCTCGCGAGACCGAAGCGTAATATATCCTTGTCGACATCGCCACAGGCCGCCAACACAGCAACAATGACGGGCAATATGACGAATGCCCGTATTAATGAAAGGTAACGCCGCATCCCGGAATATTATCTGGCTCTATCCCACTCATTAAACGGATGTTTGACAAGACACACGTTGTAATAACGAGGATCATCCGAAACCTCCCGTCCCACCCATACTGGCCTGGTAAAGCTTTCTTCGACATCATCCAGTTCTATCTCCGCAACAACCAGTCCGGCGTTCGCGCCATCGAATACATCGATTTCCCAGCGATGCCGGCCATGGTCGACATAATAGCGGGTCTTTTCTATCAGAGGGTGTTCGCAGAAACGATCGAGCATTTCCTCGGCCTCGTGTCTCGGTATCTCGTATTCATATTCCATTCGTTCGATATCCAGGGTCGCACTTTTCAGATTAAGATAGCCCTTGTGATCGGAGAGACGCACACGCATCGAACACCTTGCGGTGGTTGCCAGATAACCTTGACGGAAATAATCACTCGCGCTGACCTCGTTGCGCCACTCATCGCTTGTTACCAGGAACTTCCTTTCGATCTCACGTGGCATATCAGACGGTACCGCGCTCGAACAGTGCGATGGACTCTATATGCGAGGTGTGCGGAAACATGTCCATGACGCCCGCCTGTGTCAATGCATATCCATACCGATGAACGAGTTCGCCTGCATCACGCGCCAGAGTGGAGGGATTACAGGACACATAAACGATGCGTGAGGCGCCTGCAGCAGCGATATACGACAAAACCTCTTTGGCGCCTGTGCGCGGCGGGTCTAGCAATATCTTTTCGAATCCCTGACCGATTATCGCATCTGTCAACGGACGGGTCAGATCCGCAGTGATGAATCTGACGTTGTCGATCTGATTATAGCGGGCATTGGAACATGCCTGTTGTATCAACCCTGCATCTCCCTCGATCCCGACAACCGAGGCTACCTTACGTGCAACAGGGAGGGAAAAATTTCCCAGGCCACAAAACAGATCCAGCGCCCTGTCTCCCGTTTGCAGGTCAAGCAGCATGAGCGCGCGTTCGATCATCCTGTGATTGATCTCTGCGTTGACCTGGACAAACGCGGTGGGTTGAAAAAACAACCTGATGTCATATGACGGCAGGTTGTAACTAAGACTGCCGGTTTGCGGCCATAACAGGGTCACACTGTCCGGTCCGGCGGACTGCAGATATATTTGCAGCTGATGCCGCTCGCCAAAGGCACGCAATGCATCAAGATCGGTATCAACGAGTGGGACGAGATGACGGAACACCAGTCCGGTGGCCTCATCGCCAACGGCAATCTCGATCTGCGGGATCTTGCGATAGGCCTTCAGTCCGGTAATCAGGTTCCGCAATGGCATAAGACGCAACCCGACGCTGGGATGTAACACCTTACACTCATCGATATCGGCAATGAAGGAACTGCGCCTTTCACGAAATCCCACCAGCACGTCGCGTTTCTTTTCGACGTACTTGACCCCGATGCGCGCCTTGCGCCGATAGCCCCACAGCGGCCCCGTGAGCGGGGACATCACTTCACGCGGATCCACCCGGCCGATATGCAGCAGGTTGTCCAGCAATACCTGCTGCTTCGCACGCAGTTGTGCGAGCGGATCCATATGCTGCAAACTGCAGCCGCCACAAATCCCGTAGAATGCACATTGCGGGGTAACCCGGTCAGGAGACGGCCGGACAAGTGATGTGATTCTTGCCTCGTCATACTTTCTGTGGCGGCGCCGGTACTCCAGCAGCACCTCCTCCTCAGGCAGGGCATCTTCGATGAAGACGGCCTTGCCGTCGATATGGCTGACGCCACGGCCGTCGTGACTCATGGATTCGATCCTGACGGTTTCACTGCCGTGATCATATGTCATGGTGGTCGATGCCTTCATACACGCGTCCCTGTTGAAGCGAGATCCCATGCCTGTACAAACTCTGCAAAGTGCGGCTTGTCTTCCCTGACCAGGGCCTCGCGTACCTTGAGACATTCCTGCTCATAGGCCTCAGCCGTCAACCTGCCGCGCATGCGCTCGAAACGCAGATAGATCAGATAGGTATTGAGCACGTCGGTCTCACAATAATTTCGGATCTCATTGATCCCGCCCCGCTGGTAACTCTCCCAGACACTGGCGCCACTCATCCCCATCTTCCCCGGAAACCCGAGCATGGTGGCGACCTCGTCCAGTGGTGCAAAGGCGCGCGGTTGATAGGCCGCGATCACATCCATCAGGTCGGTATGGCGCCAGTGATAACGGCTGATGTAATTATTCCAGCGAAAGCCGGTATCTTCATCGCCGGTCTCCCAGTAACGTGGGGCTGCGATACCATGTAGCAGTGCGCGGTAATTGAGCACCGGCAGATCAAAACCGCTACCGTTCCAGGACACCAGTTGAGGGATGAATTTCTCGATGCCGTCATAGAAGCGACTGATCAATTCACTCTCCGGCGCATCCGGTTCGCCCAGCGACCACACCTTGAAGATATCACGTGATTGCAGCACAACTGAGATCGCCACCACGCGATGCAGATGCAGGCGTAAAAAATCGCTGTCCCCGGTCTGTTCGCGGCGCTTGTGGAACATGACTTCGGCAATGCCCTTGTCATCCAGACTATCCAGCTTGTAGAGCCTGCGGCCGGTCTCGACGTCCGGTACGGTCTCGATGTCGAATACGAATATGTTCACCCAGATGTATCCTTGCTCAATAGGGGGGAAACACGGCCGTGGACAGATAGCGGTCACCCCGATCACAGGTCATGATGACGATGACGGCATTCTCCTGCTCCCTGGACAGCTGCAGCGCCGCACTCACCGCCCCGCCGGATGAAACGCCGACAAAGATCCCCTCCTCGGCCGCCAGGGCGCGGGTGGTGTCTTCGGCCTGTTGCTGACTGACATCGATGATCCGGTCGACACGCGAGGCATCAAAGATCTTGGGCAGGTATTCCGGCGGCCAGCGCCTGATCCCCGGAATGCAGGATCCCTCAACAGGCTGGACACCTACGATCTGGACCTGCGGATTCTTTTCTTTCAGAAAGCGCGAGACGCCCATGATGGTCCCCGTAGTGCCCATGGAACTGACAAAATGGGTGATCGTGCCATGGGTATCACGCCAGAGCTCCGGCCCGGTGCTCTCAAAATGGGCGCGCGGATTATCCGGATTGGAGAATTGATCCAGCATGGTTCCCTTGCCGTTGGCGACCATCTCCCGGGCAAGGTCGATCGCACCTTCCATACTACCCTGTTTGGACGTGAGGATGATCTCGGCGCCGAATGCCCGCATGATGGTGCGGCGTTCCACGCTCATGTGCTCCGGCATGATCAACACAAGCTGATAACCCTTGATGGCGGCCGCCATGGCCAGGGCAATCCCGGTATTGCCGCTGGTAGGCTCGATGAGCACGTCACCGGGCTTGATCTCGCCCCTCTCCTCGGCCCGCCGGATCATGCTGAGGGCCGGACGGTCCTTGACGGATCCGGCCGGGTTGTTTCCTTCGAGCTTGACGAGCAGGGTATTCGTCGACTCGCCCGGCAGGCGTTGCAACCTGACCAGCGGTGTGTTGCCGACAAAGGATTCGATTGTAGGGTAGGTGCTCATGATCCGGTCATAAAAGCGTCAAAAATACGTAACCTCGTGATTGTCTTGATGTTAATGGGTAATGCCGCTGGGAGGATATGCTATCAAATTTATCTGGTGTCGAGATACAAAGGTTGGAGAAATATCGAAAGAATCTATGGGTGGAAACCCGGGAAGGAAATGAACGGGTGGTCTCCGTCTGTCAACGTAGACTCCATGAGACCGCATCGCCTGAATGAAAACTAGTCGGTGGGACAATAGATCTGCAGATACGAGCGAAACTCGTCCTGCAGGGTCGGGTGCTTCAAGGCATATTCAACGGTGGCCTGCAGATATCCCAGCTTGTCGCCACAGTCATAACGCTTACCCTGGAATTCATAGGCAAGAATCTGTTCATCTTTTAACAGACTTGCCATGGCATCCGTCAGCTGGATCTCGCCGCCGGCGCCCTTGCCTTGCGTGCGCAGGTATTCAAAGATCTTCGGCGTGAGGATATAACGACCCACCACGGCAAGGGCCGAGGGTGCCTCGTCCGGATGGGGCTTCTCGACGATATGATCAAGGCTAGAAATACCTTTGGAGATCGATTTGGCACTGACGATACCGTATTTCTCCGTTTCAGAAGGATCAATTTCCTCTACCGCCAGCACACTGCAGGAATGTTCTTCGAACTGGGCGACCATCTGTGACAGACACCCCTTTCCATTCCCATCGATCAGGTCATCGGCGAGGATCACCGCGAAGGGCTTGTTCCCGACTACGGGAGCCGCGCACAACACCGCATGGCCCAGCCCCAGCGCCTCCGGCTGTCTGACGTAGGCACAGGATACGCCGGTTGGGACGACATTGCGCACCAGCTCCAGCAGATCCTTTCTGCCCTTCTTCTGGAGTTCCGCTTCGAGTTCGTAGTTTTTATCGAAATGATCCTCGATGGCCCGTTTGCTGCTGCTGGTGACGAACACCAGTTCGGTAATCCCCGCCTCGATCGCCTCCTCCGCCGCGTATTGAATCAGCGGCTTATCGACGATCGGCAGCATTTCCTTGGGATTGGCCTTGGTCACGGGCAGGAATCGGGTCCCCATTCCCGCAACCGGAAACACGGCAGTGGTAACTTTCATCGTTGTATTTGTGTGCGGTTAAATGCGACTACATTATTGGCAGTGGCTATCTGCTGTTGCTCACTCAATTCAGGTACCAGTTTGTTCAAGATGGCGTTGATTTTCGATTCATTATAATTATGACAGGCCTGCTCGAGGGCCCCGATCTCGTCATTCAGCATACCCCAGTCGACGTCACAGGACCTGGCCAACTGGATCTTCTCATGCCGGGTTTGTACCAGGTCTTCCTGGGAATAGAAGAGTTCCTCGTAGAGCTTTTCCCCCGGTCTCAGACCCGTAAACTCGATTATTATATCTTCCCCCGGTACCTTACCCGAGAGACGGATCATCTGTTCAGCAAGATAACTTATTTTGACTGGTTTGCCCATATCCAGCACGAATATTTCTCCGCCCTCGCTCATCACGGCCGCCTGCAGAATCAGCTGAGCGGCCTCGGGGATGGTCATGAAATAACGCGTGATACTGGGGTGTGTCACCGTCACCGGACCACCGGTTTCGATCTGTTTCTGAAACAGGGGAACGACACTGCCTGCAGACCCCAGTACATTACCAAACCGTACTGTAATGAAGTGCGTCTCGGAGCGTTTATTCAATGTCTGACAATAGATCTCGGATATTCGTTTGCTCGCACCCATCACATTTGCCGGGTTGACGGCCTTGTCGGTGGAGATCATCACAAACGTATGGCAACCATACTTATCCGCCGCCTGAGCCATCAGTTTCGTACCCAGCACGTTGTTCCGCACTGCTTCGCGCGCCTGGTGCTCCAGCATCGGTACGTGCTTGTATGCAGCGGCATGGAATATGATATCGGGCTGGTAGGTCATCGTGATCCTGTCAACCGCGACATAATCACAGACATCACCAAGACAGGCATGAAATGCAAGATTGGGAAAATCATGCCGCAGTTCGTTCTCGATAGTATAGAGATTGAATTCAGATTGCTCCATCAATACCATGGCAGCCGGTCCCAGCCTTGCAATCTGCCTGCATAGTTCCGATCCGATCGACCCCCCACCACCGGTCACCATGACCGTCTTGCCTATCAGGCCTTCGCTAATCGTCTGCCAATCCAGCGATACCGGATCGCGGCCGAGCAGATCATCGATGGAGACCTCACGCAATTCACGAATGGTGGATTGACCGGATACCAGATCTTGCATACGTGGTAATGTTCTGAAAGGTAAACCTACCTGCTCACAGAACCCGACTACCCGCTGCATCTGGGCATTGGTCGCCGAGGGCATGGCGATAATGATGATATCTACCGACAGGCTCTGACATAGATCTGGCAGATCATTGATAGAACCCAGCACAGGCAATCCACGCACTTTGGAACCCTTAAGACGCCTGTTATCATCCAGGAATCCAACAGGCTGATATTCCCCTGCCGTGCTCATGTCACGCACCAGCATCTCTCCGGCCCGTCCTGCCCCAACTATCAAGACACGCTTTTGTCCGGGTGTCTGTCGCCAGTCAAGACCGTGATCCTTCCACATACGGTAAAAGAGGCGTGGAGCACCCAAGAATATAACGAGATAAATCGGATAATATAAAAGGACAGACCTTGGCACGCCCTCAAGTCGATTAAAAAGGAATAGAGCTAAACCGACGGCTAACACGCCAAGGATTGCAGCGCGGGTGATATTCCAGAGATCCGGAATACTGGCAAAACGCCAGAGGCCTTTGTATAGGCCCGTAATCCATAATATCCCTCCCTGAGCAACTAGCACAAATAACAGAGATTGGAAAATTAATTGAGAATCTACGGAATTGAATGAAAAATTATAACGTGTTAGATACGCAAGCACCCACGCCAGCATGACCATACAAAGATCGTGCGCAATAACTGCTATACGACGACCAACTACTTTAATCAATGTAAGACCCTTAAATGTTTTTCAAAATTAAGCTCTTGAAGCCAAGATTCGTTGTTAGCTTTCAGATATTACAGCGATTGTGATGCCTAGATTCTAATTTATTGACGTAATATATCAAGACACTGTATATCAATATCCATATAATAAGAAGCCCCAATTGTGACCTCCCATCTACTCTGATGGCCAAAATCGCAGATATACTGCAAAGGATCATTAATAAATATTCCCATAATACCGTACGTCGATGCCCCCATCCCAATTGGACCAGCCTTTGATAATAATGTGATTTATGCGCTATCCATATCTTTTCGCCTTTAAATAGACGACGAAATAGGGTTAATGATGCATCAATTATAAAAGGGGAAAATATTAGAACAGCGATCCACAATGGAAATATCCCTTCACGACTTGCCCATAAAGAAAAGGCTGCCACCAGGAATCCCAAGGTAGATGATCCAACATCACCCATGAATATCTTCGCTGGAGGAAAATTAAAAATCAGAAACCCTAGAGCGGATACTGCAATGACCAGAGACATGGCAGCATATAAGGATTCACCCATCCTCAACCCCAAGATAGCGAAGGTAATAAATCCAATGACCGTCATCCCGGCCGCAAAGCCATCCATTCCATCCATAAAGTTATATAAATTAATCAGCCATACTACATATAGGAGTAAAAAGACTACACTTACCTCCACAGGCCATTCCCATTGCCATAAAGGCAAAAC
>CAZSAK010000026.1:0-5267 GCA_964605155.1 uncultured Chromatiaceae bacterium
ATATGTCATGCAACAACTCTCGGATGATACGGGCGTGCAGCCCGAGGTCGCGCAGTTGGAACCAACGCAGGACACATCGATGGATACTGGGAACGGGACAGCCGATGACTCACTGCCTCTATCCTCTGACCTGCCCGTCGAGGAACCGCCGACTGAATTACTCGAGGAGACACCTGCAACAGAAGACCAGCAACTGCTGGAAACGCTTCCTCCCCTCGTACCTCCTCCAGGTGAAACAGGGCAGCGTCCGCGGCGGACCATCGCGGCCATCGAGGAACAGGATGTACAGCCGACAGTTGATGAAATGACGGGCGCCGATACGAGGTCCGTAACTAAAACTAAGTCATCGGCCTCGACAGCAGGATCAACCTCCCTGAGATCCACGGAGGTCAGCCAACCGGCGCCTCGCGCGACTCCTACACCCGCGATCGAGGTGAAAAAACCGGCGCCTGAAAGGAACCTCCCACCCGTAGCCGCAGATAAAAAACCGGTACAACCGCAAGCACAGACTGCTGGGAGCACGGAGCCCCTGACGGCGGAAGCTGAACCGGAACCACGTATACAAACACCGCCACCAAAGGCCCCCGAACCAAAGCGTGAGGCCGCAACCACGAAAACACAGGCAGCCCAAGTAGCTCAAGTACCTGGGACTGGCGGAGATCTACCCGGCGATAACCAGGGCTTGTCAGAGTCACCGACATTTGTCAGTATTGCACCACCCCGCTTGGAACCTCCAATCAACAACAATATCTCCGACCGGGAACTCAGGAACTTTGTCACTGATTTTAGTCTGGGGTACGAGGCAGGCGACCTGAACCAGTTTATGCGTCTGTTTTCAAAGGATGCCCAGACCCAGGATCGAAAATCTCTCGAGGGTATTCGCAAGGACTACCAGGAACTGTTTCAGGGGACCGAGAAACGCCAGTTTATTGTCGATAATCTTAAATGGGACCGTCAGGATGACAATCGCGCGACTGGCAAAGGTGATTTCAGGGTAGTCGTACAGGCCCCGGGAGATCCCAACCTGACAACCATCGTGGGTAAGGTGACCTTCAAGGTGAAGAAGGGCAGCAATGGCATCCGGATCTGGCGGCTGTTTCACACCACTGGCGGGACCGGTACAGAATGACGGATAATTCAGGATCGAGATGAGAGACAACTACACTACGAAATCCACCGTATCCGCCCTGGGTTGCCTGTTGTCATTTCTCATGAGTGTCATAGCGACGGGCGTGCATGCAGCAACACCGGTTGCGGTACTGGACCACCTACAGGGTACCGTGATGATCGACCGTGGCGATGGATTTGCGATCGCGCGTGACGGTGATGTCGTCTATCAGGGTGATCGAGTCCTGGTGATGCAGGCATCCACGGGCATGATGATAAGTGATCGTTGTTCCCTGCAGCTGGATCGCAACTCCCTGCATACCCTGCGTGATCAGGAACCCTGCCAGGATGACGGGCATATCGTGAGACCCCTGGGGCCTCTCTATGCCGCCGCGATCGGCGTCATCAAGCCCAAACCCGAAACGGCAGAGCCTGAACCGGAAGAAATTGAGAAACCCCCGACTGCATCACAGCCGGATACAACTCAATCCACAACCACGGAGCAGCCCGGAGAGACAGCCTCTATGCCACCACCTTCCGGAGGGGAGACTGAGACAGCGAGCGCATCCGCAAAGAGACCCTCATCCAATGCGATCATGATCGGAGTCGGAGTGGCCGCTGCACTTGCCCTGATCGGTGGCGGTGGTGGTGGCGGAAATGCCAGCACCCCGGATCATTAGGAATCCACTGCAAGATCACTGAAATAAACTGACTGGCGTGCACCAACAGGAAGATCATCCCATCAGGGATCATGGGAAAAAACAAATTTCCGAACCATTATCGCCTGTTGCATCCAATCATTGTCCGGTTGCGTGAGGGGCAGGTTCGCGAACCGGGGTGTACCGTTTGATTGCGATAAGATCACATCACCCAACCCTTTTCTAATCATATCTACACTGATCTGCCTCACGGGTCTGTTGTTTTCTACCGTTACGTTGGCGGAGCCCAGCATCACCGGCCAGACAGGCCTGATCCATATGCCCGACGGCAGGGTCGAGGATGACGGCACCTTGCGTATCGGCTTGAGCAGTGATGATCCTTACAGGACGATCTGGAGCAGCGTCACCATGTTGCCGCGCCTGGAATTATCCGCGCGTTATACGGAGGTCAGGGGTGTTCCCGCCCTGGACGTAGGTCCGGACTTCGGTAATACGAAAGACAAGGCATTCGATGCCAAGTTGCTGCTGCTGAAGGAATCACACCTGATGCCGGACATCAGCATCGGCGTCCAGGATTTTCTCGGTACGCAGATCTATACGGCCAACTTCCTTGCCCTGAACAAGCGGTTTCGCGGCCTGGACCTGTCGCTGGGCTATGGGAACAAGCGTATCGACGGTCTGTTCGGTGGCGCGCGTTACACACCGGTGTGGAACAGGAATCTGGGCCTGGTCGCCGAGTACGATGCCTATGATTATGCCAATGATCCGTTTGCGGCTGAGTCCGATGCGAATCGGCGTGACGGCGGCGCCTCGTTCGCCGTTGAGTACAGGTTCGGCTGGATCGGCACCCAGCTGGGCTATCAGCATGGGGATGTTTCGGCCAACGCCTTTGTATCCATCCCGTTGATGAAGCAGACGTTCATCCCCAATATCGACGAACCCGCACCCTATAGCGAGAAAACGCCGACGCAACCCGCAGCGCAATGGCGCAAGCAGAAGGAGTATCCCGAGACCCTGGTCCAGGCGCTCGAACGGCAGGGGTTCAGGAACGTAGAGCTAGTGATCCATGACAGATCAGTGGACCTGTCGCTGACGCATACGCGTATCTCGCTGATCGGGCGCGCCGTGGGCAGGGCGGCGCGCACCCTGTTGTTGGCCGGTCCCGGTGATCTGAAGACGGCGAACATCACCTATACCCTCAACGACCAGGCCGTGCTGACCTACCACTTCAACGACATCCAGGTTCTGCAGGGGTATTTCGACGGCGTCATCTCACTATCCCTGTTGCAAAAGACCGTCAAGATCGAGTATGCATCGCCGCAGATCGAGCGCCGGTTCGCCGGTCAGGCAGCCTTGTTCGATGATCCTGGTGAAGCGGAGGTGCCGCTGCAAACCCTGTATGGCGAGGAAGGCCACATCATCAGCTTCAGGAAGGAAGACCGGTTTCAGTCGAGCATACACCTCATACCGTTCAATCTGCGTTTCTACTTCAATGATCCCAGCGGCGCGTTTCATTACGATATATTTTCACTGCTGGAGTACAACAGGCATATCCGTCACGGACTGTATCTGAAGACAGCCGCACGCCTGACCTTGCTGGAGGATGTCAGTGAGGTGACCCTGACCTCGAACAGCCTGTTGCCGCATGTG
The DNA here is from genome assembly GCA_964605155.1 of uncultured Chromatiaceae bacterium. Classification (GTDB taxonomy): domain Bacteria; phylum Pseudomonadota; class Gammaproteobacteria; order SZUA-140; family SZUA-140; genus CAZSAK01. The sequence goes on from CAZSAK010000026.1 coordinate 3,417, forward strand.
CGATCGGACGTCGCGGAATACAAAAAGGGTGACCTGGTGCGATTGAATAATCTGTTGCTCAATCAATATCTGCATCCTGCGAGCCGGATCTATGGCAGGCTCTCCGCGGGGTATTATGAAGAGATGTATGGTGGCGCGGGCGGCCAGGTCCTGTATCTGCCGCAGCAGGGCAACTGGGCGTTCGATCTTTCCGTTGACTGGTTGAAGCAACGCGACCCGGATCATAGCATCGATTTCAGGGACTATACGGTCGTGACCGCGCTGGGTGCCATGCACTACCGCATACCGTCATTGGGCGTGACGTTGACAACACGCCTGGGACGTTTTCTGGCCAGGGATGAGGGCGCCCGCTTCGAGTTCAAACGCCGCTTCCGCTCAGGTGTGGAGGCGGGGGCCTGGTACACCGTGACCAACAAAAAGGACATCACCGAGCCGGGTAGTCCGGATGACCCCTATTACGACAAAGGCATATTTATATCCATCCCCTTGAGTTCCATGTTGACCCGCGATACGCAGCAACGCGCCAACCTGTCGCTCGCACCCTGGACCCGGGATGTCGGTCAGATGGTCGAATCGCCGCGGGACCTCTATCGGCTGTTCGAACGCCCGCTGATGCTGGACAGCAGCGAGCATACGCCAATGACCGATTTCAAGCGTTAAACGCGGTGTTTTTCTGCCTCATGATGATTATATATCGGGTTATCGGTATGCAGGGTTGTCAGTGCTTGCGATGGGCCGGTAATATCCTAGGGCTTCGGCGGCCATCAGATACCTGAATAATACAAGGGAGTGAGATGAAAAATTGGCGTGTTTGCGTGGGGGTTCTTCTCACTTTGCTGCAACCTGGTTTATACGGCTCCGTGTTTGCAGCCGACGCCGGGATTACCATCGAACAGCTGAACCAGTTAAAACGCTTGTCCAGCGGGGAACGTGAAGCGCTTTTCAACACCCTTACTTCACAGCAATCATCTTCCCGGGACAGCAGTACTACATCACCTGATGTCGTTGAGCGCGATGAATCCGCTACCGATGTATCCCCGGCAACGCAGACGACCCGTCCCTCGGGAGCGACTGCCCCCGGCACAACAGGGAATCATCGCATCCGGGGGGGTGATACCCTGCTGTTGCAGATGACACCCAGGCCTGCGACGGAAGCTGACGGTGCAGAGCAACGGTTTCCGGATAAACGTATTTTTGTGCTCGATGATACCGGGGGACTGGCAATCCCGAATTTTGGCAGGATCATCCTGGCTGGCCTGACCGAGGCCCAGGCGGCCGAGCGAATTACAGCCGAGCCGGCCTTCAGAGACTACAAGGTTGTGGTCAAGCTGCTACCCGTTGAAAGGGAACTCAAGTCATTCGGCTACGACCTGTTTCAGGGCGGTGCGGATTCGTTTGCGCCTGTCACCGATATTCCGATCCCCGACGATTACGTGATCGGCCCCGGGGATACCGTCGCCGTGCAATTGTTCGGCAAGGAAAACGCACAATACAATCTGGTGATTACCCGGGACGGTGAGCTGTTGTTCCCGGGGATCGGACCGATCCCGGTTGCCGGCATGACGTTTTCACAACTCCAGCAGGAGATCCATGACCGCGTCCAGAAGCAGTTGATCGGTGTGCAGGCATCGGTGACCCTCGGCAGGTTGCGTTCCATCCGTATCTTCGTGCTGGGCGACGTCGAGCGACCCGGCTCGTATACCGTCAGCGGACTGTCGACATTGACCAACGCCCTGTTCGCCAGCGGCGGCGTACGCACTATCGGCAGTCTGCGCAATATCCAGCTCAAGCGGCAGGGAAAGGTCGAGGCACGAATGGACCTCTACGACCTGCTGTTGCGCGGTGATACGC
>CAZSAK010000026.1:5367-32566 GCA_964605155.1 uncultured Chromatiaceae bacterium
GTGAGGATTCATACGGTACTCGAACAGATGAATCACATCGTGACGCTGTCGGGTCACGTGCAACGACCGGGAACATACCAGTGGCAGGCCGATATGCGACTGACCGATCTGATCCCGTCGATTTCGCAGACCCTGCCGGGAGTCGACGGACGGTATGTGCTGATCAAGCGTGAGAATCCCGTTGAGCGCACACTTGATTTGCTGGGTGCGAATCTGATGGCGGCGCTGGAGGATCCTCACGGGGATGAGGACCCGCCGTTACGGCCGCATGATGAGGTCATCGTATTCGATATCCATGGTGACCGCAGCGCCATCATCGATCCCCTTCTGAATCAGGTCAGGGCACAGTCTGCACCGGACAGCCCGGTACGGGAGGTCTCGATCCACGGCATGGTGCATCATCCGGGAGTTTATCCCCTCTCGCCGCACATGAAGATCAGCGATCTGCTTGCGGCCGCGGGTGGTTTGATGGACCGGGCCTATATCCTGAATGCCGAATTGACGCGTTTTGCCGTTGTCGACGGAAAATACCGGGAACAATCGCTGACTACCGTCAACCTGGTGAAGGTATTCAATCACCGGGACGAAGATATAGCATTGCAGGCCTATGACAAGGTGATCGTACGCCGCATACCCAACTGGCAAGACGAAGGATCCATTCAGATCGTCGGCGAGGTCCTTTTCCCGGGTGACTACCCGGTGAAGCGTGGCGAGAAATTGAGCGACGTCATCGAACGCGCCGGTGGAGTTACCGGTGAGGCCTATCCCGAGGGGGCGGTCTTCCTCAGGGAATCCATCCGCCAGCGTGAGCAGGAGGAATTGGATCGTCTCAGCATGCAACTGGAACAGGATCTGGCATTGATCAAGAATACCAATGATGACAGGCAGGCCGTCAGGCAAAGCGAGGTCCTGCTGGGCCAGATGCGCTCCGCCGAGGCTGTCGGCCGTATGGTGATCGATCTGGATGCGATCCTGGCGCACAAGGAGGATTTCGACGTTACGCTGCAGGACGGCGACCGGCTCTATATACCCCCCAAACCGGAGGTGGTGACGGTCATCGGCGAGGTTCATTACCCGACCTCCCATATATATAACGGACGGAATACGCTCAAGAAATACATCAAATTGAGCGGCGGGCTGACCGACAACGCCAATAAGAAGGCGATCTATGTGATCCACGTCGATGGATCGGTGACACCTGCGCCGCGCTGGTTCAGCGGCGGCCTGGACCTCGGACCGGGCGATACCATCGTTATCCCGCCGAAAGTCGAGCGTCTCACCAAGCTTCAGTTGTATACTGATATCAGTCAGGTGCTGTATCAGCTCGCGGTAACCGCCGCCAGCCTGAAGGTGCTTAATATCTTTTAGATAAACCGACCTGTATTTATGGCCCGCGTACCCAAACACAAGGACTTGCTTGACGATCCCACTGCCCCTGTGAATCGCATCGCCGATCTGCCGCGGCGCATTCCCGATTACCGGGATACCGGTCAGTATTATCCTGAAGACAAGGAGATCAATCTCGTTGATCTGTGGCGTATCCTGGTAGAGCACAAGTCACTGATCACAGGTATCACCCTGGCCAGCACGCTCCTGGCCGTGCTGGCGGCGTTTCTCATGCAGCCGGTCTATCGCGCCGAGATCCTGTTATCACCGGTCCAGCAGGAGAAACGGAGTGATCTCGGTTCCCTGGTCAGTCAGTTCAGCGGGCTGGGCGACCTTGCGGATATCAATCTGGGCGCGAGCGGCAACAACACCCTGGAAGCGATCGCGACACTCAAATCACGTGCGCTGACGACCGCCTTTATCAAGGATGAAGGAATGATGCCGGTATTGTTCGCGGACCGCTGGGATGCTGAGAAGCAACAGTGGAATCCCAATGCCGAGGCGCCGACCGAGTGGGATGCCTATCAGTTGTTCGACAACGATATCCGTTTCGTCACGCTGGACAACCGCTCCGGGTTGGTGACGCTGGCCATCGAGTGGGGCGATCCGGCATTGGCGTCACAATGGGCCAATCAGCTCGTCCAGCGCGTCAATGCCCAGCGGCGCGCCGAGGCGATTAATGAGGCGCAGACCAGTATCAATTATCTCAAACAGCAACTTGCGACGACGAGCAGTGTGGAGATCCAGCAGGCGATCTACCGGCTCATCGAGGCGCAGGAGAAGACCATTATGGTGGCGAATGCCCGCAGCGAATACACCTTCAAGGTGATCGACCCGGCAATCGTCCCGCAGGAGAGGATACGCCCAAAACGCCAGTGGATCGTGCTGCAGGGACTCCTGGTCGGGCTCATCATCTCATTGTTTGTGGTCTTTATCCGTTCGAGCATGCTCAAGCACAAGAGCGCCTAGGTCCTACTGTCCAGTCTCCCTGATTGTCAAATGGCGACACTTCCACGGGTGTCTGCTACCATATGCGGCTTTGTTGATTGGATACCAGTTATCAAGGTGTAGTGAATGACAACGACATCGCAAGCAGGCAAGACCGCGTTGATTACAGGGGTGACGGGTCAGGACGGGGCCTATCTGGCGGAATTCCTGCTCGACAAGGGTTACACCGTTCACGGCATCAAGCGCCGCGCATCCTCTTTCAATACCGATCGCATCGATCATCTGTATCAGGATCCGCATGACTCCAGGCGCCGTTTCATCCTGCATTACGGTGACCTGACCGACGCGACCAACCTCATTCGTATCATCCAGGAGGTGCAACCGGACGAGATTTACAACCTTGCCGCACAGAGTCATGTCGCGGTCTCGTTCGAGACACCGGAATACACCGCCAACGCCGATGCACTCGGCACGCTGCGGCTGCTGGAGGCCATCCGCATTCTGGGCCTCGAAAAAAAGACACGCTTCTACCAGGCCTCGACCAGCGAGATGTACGGCAAGGTACGGGAGACACCCCAGACGGAGACCACACCCTTTTATCCACGCAGTCCTTACGGTGCCGCCAAGGTGTATGCCTACTGGATCTGTGTCAATTACCGCGAGGCCTACGGGATCTATGCCTGTAACGGCATCCTGTTCAATCATGAATCACCGGTGCGCGGTGAAACCTTTGTCACCCGCAAGATCACGCGGGCGCTGGCGCGCATCAAGCTGGGACTGCAGGAGAAACTCTATCTCGGTAATCTAGACGCCAGACGAGACTGGGGACACGCCCGGGATTACGTCGAGGCCCAGTGGCTGATGTTGCAGCAACCGGAACCGGATGATTATGTCATCGCGACGGGAATCCAATGCTCCGTGCGTGAGTTTGTGCAACTGGCCTTTGCCGAGATCGGCGTGGATATCAAGTGGCAGGGCAAAGGCGTGGATGAAAAGGGCATCGATAAAAAGACAAACACGGTGTTGATCGAGATCGATCCGCAGTATTTTCGTCCCACCGAGGTGGATACATTGCTGGGTGATCCATCCAAGGCACGTGACAAACTCGGGTGGGTCGCCGGCACAACACTGCAGGAACTGGTTGCGGAGATGGTGAGGGAGGATCTCAAGGACGCCGAACGTGATGACCTGTGCCGTCGCGAGGGATTTCCCGTATTGACCCGGCATGATCAATGATGCTCGCCTGATCACACGTCATATTGATGTCGCAACAACAACAACGCATGCACCCTGATGCGCGTATCTATATCGCGGGCCACCGCGGCCTGATGGGCGCCGCATTGGTACGGCGGTTAAGAGAGCAGGGTTTTAATAACCTCATCCTCGCCACGAGCGAGGAAGTCGATCTGCGCGACCAGGCCGCTGTCGACCATTTTTATGAACGGACACATCCCGAGTACGTGTTTGTCGCGGCGGCGAGGGTCGGCGGTATTCTCGCCAACGACAGCTATCCGGCGGAGTTCCTCTATGACAATCTGATGATCGAGGCCAACCTGATCGACGGCGCCTACCGGCATGGGATCACAAAGCTGTTGTTTCTCGGCAGTACCTGTATCTACCCAAGGATGGCACCCCAGCCGTTGAAGGAGGACTATCTCCTTACCGGTCCGCTGGAATCTACCAATGAATGGTATGCCGTTGCCAAGATAGCGGGTATCAAACTGTGTCAGGCCTATCACAAGCAATATGGTTGTCGTTTCATAGCGGTCATGCCGACCAATCTGTACGGTCCCGGTGACAATTTTGATCTCAAGACATCTCATGTGCTGCCTGCACTGATACGCAAGTTTCACGAGGCCAAGGAACGCGGTGATGACAACGTTACCATTTGGGGAACCGGCAAACCCCGCAGGGAATTCCTGCACGTCGATGATTGTGCCGCGGCCTGTATCCATCTGATGAATGTGTACGAGGCGCCCGACATCATCAATGTCGGCGTCGGGGACGACATCAGCATCCACGACCTGGCCCTGTTGATCAGGTCCGTGACCGGATTCAGGGGGGAGATCGTCTACGATCACTCGAAACCCGACGGCACGCCCCGCAAGCTGGTGGATGTGACCAGGATATACGCGACGGGCTGGCTTCCCGCCATCACCCTGGAGGAGGGTATACGCTCGACCTATGACTGGTACCAGTCTAGAGTATCATCATAACTAAATGAAAAATATGACAAATGAAAGATATACGCATATTACTTGAGGTGCCGGATCAGGGGGGTTCCGGGCAACCTGGAGACGGATTAAAAAATATCAATGACCTCGATTCCTGACCGGGGTTATGATTCTGTCCGTCTTTATTTTATATGCCAATGTCGATGAATTTTACAACCTGAAGTCTCCGGATTTTCTGCCCCAATATCGGGAATCTTGAATAGGTATTATAAACAAGTAAATATATGCTATTATGAAGACAAAATATTCTATGGAATGGTTATTGCTATTCTAAAAAATATTGATTGGACCATGTATTGGTTTATGCATATCGGATTAAACTATAAGAAAGTTTCATACAGGGATAGTTTGTTCGGGGATGCTTCAGTAATAATTAATCCGGTTGTGCTCAGGGAGATAAGGATATTTTAGAGCCCATGAGGGCTAAACGTAACTGCAATATTTTTTTGTTACGTTGGTTCTCGACAGAAGCAGGAATCAATAGCGGATGGACTTTAGAATATCGGGGAATGGGCACCTTCAATGCGCGATGACAGTGTATTTCAGACTTTAGTATCAAACGCGAGCACTCACCGCAATTTCCGCGGGATCCTGCGACATCATCATTATGACATTGCAACCATCATCCGAATCCTGGATGCATTGCTGGTTGGCGGACTTCTGTGGCTGCTTGCCCATCTGTTTTCAGAAAGCTGGAACTCCCACTACAGTTTTGCGACAGCCCTTACCATGGGTCTGTTCTTTATCATCGCACAATCCAATGACCTGTATCGTTCCAGGCGCGGTGCGGCACTGCATCATGAGTCCATCCGTCTATGGATTGCCTGGCTCACGGTTATCATGGTGTTGCTGTTTATCGCCTATGCTACCAGGACCTCAGCAGAGTATTCCCGCGGCGTTATCCTGACATGGTTTGTGTCCACACCCGTGGTGCTCACCGTGTGGCGCGGCAGCCTGCACTATCTGCTGGGCCGGTTACGCGAGCATGGGCTGAATACCCGCCGCGTGGCGATCGTCGGCGCGCGTGAACTGGGCGCCGATTTCGCGCGCACCATTCTCAGCGCACCCTGGATGGGCCTGTTGCCGATCGGGTTCTATGACGACCGCAAACCGACGGGTGCACGTCCGCTGGTCAGTGAACCGGTGAAGGTTGTCGGCGATCTGAATACGCTGATCAATCATGCCAGGGAAGGGAAGATCGATTCCATCTATATCACCCTGCCGATGCGCGCCGAGGAACGTATCAAGCATCTGTTGGGCCAGCTTTCGGATACCACCGTCTCGGTGCACCTGGTGCCCGATTTCTTTATCTATAACCTGATGAATGCCAGCTGGAGTAATCTCGGTGATCTTCCCATCGTCAGCATCTACGAGACACCGTTCTTCGGCGTCGATGGCTGGATCAAGCGGTTTGAGGATATCGTGCTGGCCAGCATGATACTGATGATCATCTCCATACCCATGATCATTATCGCCATCGCTGTGAAGCTGTCGTCACCGGGTCCTGTCTTCTTCAAACAATACCGTTACGGACTGCGCGGCAACCGGATCGAGGTCTGGAAGTTTCGTACCATGACAACCTGTGAGAACGGTGATGAGATAACCCAGGCCAAACGGCATGACTATCGTGTGACGCGTATCGGCAAATTCCTGCGGCGCACATCACTGGATGAACTGCCGCAGTTTATCAATGTCCTGCAAGGCAACATGTCGATCGTGGGACCGCGCCCGCATGCTGTCGTCCATAACGAACAGTATCGTAAACTGATCAGTGGTTACATGTTGCGTCACAAGGTCAAGCCCGGAATCACCGGCCTCGCGCAGGTCAACGGCTGGCGTGGTGAAACCGATACAGTGGACAAGATGAGAAAGCGCGTAGAGTTCGATCTGGCCTATATCCGTAACTGGTCATTATTTCTTGATCTGAAGATCATTTTAATGACCATGTTGAGGGGCTTTACAGGCAAAAACGTCTATTGAGCGGGGGATACATGACGGTGTTTATCGTTATGTAGCGCTCATCATCATCCCGTCCTCTGTGTATAAATCCGCTATCTGATTGGCCCGGGTGGTGTTTTACGGGTAAAATGCCTTGTAACGCCGGGTACACAGATCGGATACACAGATTGACGTTTATATAAGAGATTGCTAGTGTTAAATCCATCTGATTGTACGGATTCGGGCCCGACGGGATGTGCGCGTATCATCCCTCTAAAACAATAAACCTTTAAAACAATAAAAGGATCTCTGCAATGACGAGGAAATCTTATAGTCTTTTCGTATTATTCTGTACGCTCGTCTCGTTTGCAGTCGTTGAGACCAGTTTCGCCTACGAGCCGGGTGATCCGGAGGCCGGTCAGGGTAAAGCGGCCCTGTGCGGCGGCTGTCATGGTATGGACGGCAACAGCCCGGATGCGACCTTTCCACGCCTTGCCGGCCAGTATGCCGGTTACATCGTCAAACAGGTCAGGGATTTTCAGTCGGGCAAGCGCGCCAACAACGATACCATGGCCGGTATGGCGGCGACCGTGGCCAGCGTCCAGGACGCCAAGGATATCGGTGCCTATTTCGCGCAGCAGAAGATGGCTGATGAACCATTGGTGAAGCCGGACAGTTCTCTGGTGAAAAAGGGCAAGCAGATCTTCCTGAATGGCAATGAAAAGACCGGCCTGTATGCCTGCGTCAACTGCCATGGCGAACGCGGCAAGGGCAAGGCACCGAACATCTCGGTCTTTCCACGTATCGGCGGACAGCATCGCGATTACATCAAGAAAGAGCTGCATGACTTTCAGGCGGGTACCCGCAGCAATGATCCGGCGGGCATGATGAGCGATATTGCCAAAAAGCTCTCGGATGACGAGATCAACGCCGTGGCGGCCTATCTCTCCACGCTGTTACCTTAGTAGATAACGAATCTCTTTGACCGGCAAGGCGGACCATGAGTCCGCCTTGCCGTTTATACAAGTCTGGCTTTCGATAACGGCATGTACCGGCGTCGCATCAGGCGATCAGCAATTCGAGCAAGGCCTTTTGTGAATGGAGGCGGTTTTCCGCTTCATCCCATACCACGCTCTGGGGCCCGTCGATGACGGCGGTCGTGACCTCTTCACCGCGGTGCGCCGGCAGGCAGTGCATGAATATCGCGTCCTTGTTTGCCGCGGTCATGACCTCCTGGTTGACCTGGTATTCTTTGAAGACCTTGAGCCGATGAAGACGCTCGTCTTCCTGTCCCATGCTGGCCCATACATCGGTGACGACGAGATCCGCGTCCCGGGCGGCTTCCAGAGGTCTTCTCATCACCGTCACCTTGTTTGACGTCGCCAGGATGTTCGGGTCCGGTTCGTAGTCGTGGGGACAGGCAATCTGCAGGTTGAAGTCGAGCAGCATTGATGCGTTGATATAGGAATGGCACATGTTATTGCCGTCGCCGATCCAGGCAACGTTTTTCCCGCTGATGTCACCACGGTGTTCGGCGTAGGTAAACAGGTCCGCCAGCAACTGGCAGGGATGAAACTTGTCGGATAGCCCGTTGATCACGGGTACGCGGGAATGCGCAGCAAAGCATTCCAGTTTCTCGTGTTCATAGGTGCGGATCATGATGATATCGACCATGCGAGACAGGACGCGAGCGGTATCCTCGATGAGTTCGCCACGACCCAGCTGGGTATCGCGCGGCGACAGGAATATCGCATCACCGCCGAACTGGATCATGGCCGTTTCGAACGATACGCGGGTACGGGTCGAGGATTTCTCGAACACCATGCCCAGCACCCTGTTTTTCAGTGGCTCGTAGTTTTCGCCTCGTTTACGCATGGATTTCAGTTCAGCTGCGCGTTGTATCAGCGCGCGTAATTCGGCGGAGTCAAGATCCTGCAGCGACAGAAAATGGCGCGGCGTTGTCATGTCATATCCCCGTATTTGTTGATGTGCGTGCCATGATCAATTCACTTTCAACATATTGTCCCTGATGATCGTGGCCACGCTCTGGACGATTTCCCCGGCCTCATCATCGCTGATGATGAGCGGCGGTAACAGCCGAATGACCTTGTCGGCCTGGACACTGAACAGGATACCCTGTTCAAGGCCGACTGCGGCCAGGTGGGTACAGGGTGAATCGAGTTCAATGCCGATCATCAGCCCCTTGCCGCGGATCTCCCTGACATGATCACAACCGGCGAGCGCGGTGCCGAGATCGGCGATCATCTTTTTGCCCAAAATGGCGGCACGGTCCGCCAGTCGGGATGTCTCCAGGGTCTTTATGACTGCCAGTCCGGCGCGGCATGCCAGCGGGTTGCCGCCGAAGGTAGAGCCATGCTGGCCGGGTTTGAAGACCGCGGCCGCCTTGCCGCGCGCCATACAGGCACCGATGGGTACACCGTTACCGAGTCCCTTCGCAACGGCGATTACATCAGGGTGTAGAGGACGATGCTGATAGGCGAACCATTTGCCGGTACGGCACATGCCTGTCTGTATCTCATCGAGCATCATCAACCAGTCGTACCGGTCACATAACTCGCGTACCTGATCGAGATAATCCTCGGCCGGCACATTGATACCGCCTTCACCCTGGATGGGTTCCAGCAGAACGGCAACGACGTTGGGACTGTTGCCGGCAATCTTGTGCAGGACCTCGACATCGTTAAAAGGCGCACGGATAAATCCCTTGACCAGGGGTTCGAAACCGGCCTGTATCTTGCTGTTGCCGGTGGCCGACAATGTCGCCAGCGTACGGCCGTGAAAACTGTTTTCCGCAACGATGATGGCGGGCTCGGCGATACCCTTGTTGTGCCCATAGAGACGCGCCAGCTTGATCACGGCCTCGACCGCCTCCGCGCCGGAGTTGCAGAAAAATACATTCTCCATTTCCGCAACCCTGGTCAACCCCGTCGCCAGCTCCTGCTGGTTCGCAATGCCATAGAGATTTGTCGTATGGACGAGCTTGCGTGCCTGGTCGCAGATCGCCTCCGCGACGGCGGGATGTGCATGGCCGAGACCACATACCGCGATACCGCTGAGTGCATCGAGGTATTTTTTTCCGTTACTGTCCCATAACCAGGCACCTTCACCATGGGTGAAGGTCACGGGCAGCCGGTTGTATGTCTGCATGATGGTCTGTGGCATGACGGCTTATCGTATGAGATATCTGTTATGTCGGTTGTATGTCAATGTTGATGGAATTCAGTGACCGGATTCAGCCGGAAACCGTCCATTATAACCAAATTTTGACCTGCGCAAACTGCCATTACTACGCATAAGGCCGGTGATATCCCCGCTGTTTGTGCCCAGGTTGTGACAGGCGGTATGATCCTCATGGATGTATATTCGATCCCGATATGGACGGATAACCCATAGTTATTGACAGAATGAGAACTGATGAACGCCATCGAGCTTGGCATCTTTGCAAGTCATATCACCGCGATCTGTGATGAAATGGGCGCGGTGTTGCAACGCGCATCATTGTCCACCAACATCAAGGATCGCCTGGATTTTTCATGTGCCGTGTTTGACAGCGAAGGATTGTTGTGTGCACAGGCGGCGCATATCCCGGTTCATCTGGGCAGTATGGCCTTTGCCATGGTGGACGTCGTGAACGCGATGAATTGGCAGGCGGGTGACATGGTGATACTGAACGATCCGTTTCTGGGTGGCACGCATCTGCCGGATGTCACTCTGATCGCTCCGCTGTTTATCGACGGGCAGTGTATGGGTTTTGTTGCGAACCGGGCACATCACGCGGATATCGGCGCCTCCGCCCCGGGCTCGATGCCCGTCTCACGCCATCTTGACGAGGAAGGCACGATCATTCCCCCGACACACATCATGCATGCAGGAACGCTGGATGACGGGCTGTTGCAACGGATAACCGGTACCGCACGCAATGCACGTCTGAGTTATGCCGATTACTCGGCACAGATCAGCGCAAACCGCTGCGGGATCGCGCGTCTTACGAACCTGATCACGTCCATGGGCGCGACATCCTACCGTGAAGGACTTGATGAACTGAATGCATACGCTGAACGCATGGCACTGGACGGACTGTCGAGGATACCGGATGGCGATTATCGTTTTCGTGACGTGATGGATGACGACGGGGCGGGAAGTTACGAAATTCCGATCGAGGTGCATATTCACGTCGATCATGGTCATCTTACCGTGGACTTCTCGGGCACCGCTCCACAGGTTAAGGGTAATATCAATTGTCCCCTGTCGGTGGCCGCGGCATCGGTATTTTATGTATTTCGTTGCCTCATGCCAGACAACACACCGGCCTGTGCGGGCAGTTTGCGTCCCATCCGGCTGACGGCGCCGCCGGGTTGCCTCCTGAATGCACAACGGCCCGCGGCTGTCACCGCGGGCAACGTGGAGACCAGTACCCGCATCGTGGATGTCATCACCGGCGCACTCGCCGCCGCCATGCCGGATGCCATCCCGGCAGCGAGTCATGGCAGTATGAATAACGTTGCCATGGGTTCCGCAATGGAGGGATCCAGCGCGCGCAATGTTGGAGATGAGGAAACAGCAGCAACGGCCGCGTGGGATTATTATGAAACCCTCGGTGGCGGTATGGGTGCAGGTCCCGCGGGCGGAGGGATCAGCGCCGTGCAAACCCATATGACCAATACCCGTAACACCCCTGTCGAGAGTCTTGAGCTTCATTTCCCTCTGCGTATCAGGCGTTATGCGATCCGTGACGGCTCGGGTGGCGATGGACTTTACCCCGGTGGTGATGGATTGATACGTGAATATGAATTTCTTGAACCGGCGCGGGTGTCGCTGTTGACAGAACGGCGTATGCACGCACCCTGGGGGCTTGCCGACGGCAAGACCGGCCTCACAGGCAAGAACCTGCTGAATGGTCAGTCATTGCCACCAAAGGGTACGTTTTCGGTCAATGCGGGTGACCGGCTGGAGATCAGGACGCCGGGAGGCGGCGGGTGGGGGAAACCGGCGCATAAGAGTGGAAAACGGACCAATTGACCCCTATATACCCATATAACTTATAGGAGATCAATCTGCCCCATCCGGTCCTGACTGGAGTGGGGTACGTTAAGCAGGTAAAATGTCTTATTCAATCCCTGAACGATCATACAGAATCGAGGTGCATGAACTATGGATGTAATGGATCGAATCCGTGAACAAATCAAAGGCAACCACATTGTATTGTACATGAAGGGTACTCCGCAGTTTCCGCAATGCGGTTTTTCCAGTCACGCCACACAGGCGCTGCAGGCGTGCGGTGCGAAGTTCTCCTACGTGAATATCCTGGAAGATCCCGAGATACGTCAGAACCTGCCACGCTATGCCAACTGGCCGACATTTCCCCAGCTATATATCAACGGGGAATTGATTGGAGGCTGCGATATCATCATGGAGCTGTTTCAACGTGGTGACCTGCACAAGATGGTCAAGGAGACAACCGATACTGCCTGACGGTCTGGTGTGCGCAGGCAAGTATTGCATGCAGAGTTACCTGCAAGCGCGAAACAGTTACGACTTCCGTATTCGCCTCATATATTGTTTCATGCTGTATCCCGATTATGTCGGCGTTATGTGTATCACAGCCGGATAGGGCGAACGCCCGTTTACAGACCGGTTTCAAATCCCCCGTACTTCGTCCCAGTAATTGACGATCTTGCAGAATAGATCGGCAGTCCGCTCGGCATCGTAGATGGCGGAATGCGCCTCGTTGCTGTCCCACTCCATGCCGGCGGCCTGCACAGCGCGCGCCAGTACCGTCTGGCCGAAGGCGACACCCGCCAGGGTGGCGGTGTCAAAACTGCTGAAAGGGTGAAACGGATTGCGTTTGATGTTATTGCGCTTGACTGCGGCATTGAGGAATCCCAGGTCGAAAAAGGCATTGTGTCCGACCAGTATGGCGCGGCTGCATTGATTTTCCTTGACCGCCTTGCTGACCGCCTTGAAGATTGATTTCAGCGCCTCCAGCTCTGATACCGCGTTGCGAAACGGGTGATAGGGATCGATCCTGTTAAACGCCAGCGCTTCCGCATCGAGATTGGCACCGGGAAATGGTTCCACATGGTGGGCGATTGTTTGTTGGCGGTACAGATAACCCCGTTCATCCATTTCCAGCAGGACGGCGGCAATCTCCAGCAGGGCATCGGTTTGCGGATCAAAGCCACCGGTTTCGACATCCACGACTATGGGCAGGAAACCCCTGAAGCGTTTCGCGAATCTGGATTTAATATCGGGTGAGGCAGACATCATAATCGTGGCGGTGTGATAGATAATGCAAGTGGCAGGATATGGACCTGTCGTTTAACGGCTCAAAGACCAGTCGATGCGGCGATTGGCATATAACGGTACCAGGTTACCCGAGTCAAACGGATATCGGTTCGGTACCGTCCAGGATTTTTTTACCAGGGTGATCTGCTCCTGATTGCGCGGCATTCCATAGAAGTCCGCGCCGTTGAACGCCGCGAATGCCTCCAGCTTGTCGAGGGCCCCGGCCTGTTCAAACACACCGGCATAGAGTTCCAGTGCGGCATGGGCGGTGTAGATCCCTGCGCACCCGCACGATGACTCCTTGTTCTGCTGCATGTGCGGCGCACTGTCCGTGCCGAGAAAGAATTTTACCTCGCCGCTGGTAGCGGCCGCGATGAGCGCCTGTTGATGTGATTTCCGTTTCAATACCGGCAGACAATAGTGATGGGGTTTGATGCCCCCGGCGAGCATGTCGTTGCGATTTAACAGCAGGTGATGAACGGTAATCGTGGCCGCCACGGTGGCGGGTGACGTGCGTACAAAATCGACTGCATCACTGGTGGTGATATGCTCGACAACAATCCGTAGTTCGGGAATCCGAGTCGTGACCGGTATCAGACATCGTTCGATAAAGGCCTTTTCGCGATCAAAGATATCGATGCCGGGATCGGTGACCTCGCCGTGGACCAGCAACGGCATGCCGTGTTCTGCCATGGCCTCCAGTACCGGATAGAGCTTTTCGATGTCGGTTACGCCGGCATCCGAATGAGTGGTGGCGCCTGCAGGATAGAGTTTTACCGCAACGACATGTTCACTGTCCGCGGCGCGGCTGATTTCATCGACCGGCGTATTGTCGGTCAGATACAGGGTCATGAGCGGGGTGAATGAAGCGTCCCGGGGGACAGCAGCCAGTATCCGCTGTTGATAATCCAGTGCCATTGCGGTGGAGATCACCGGCGAAGTGAGATTGGGCATGACGATGGCCCGCGCGAACTGTCGAGCACAATGGGGAACAGTGGTCGCTAACGCGGTATTGTCTCGAAGATGAATATGCCAGTCATCGGGTCGAGTGATGATCAACCTACTCATTCATCAACAGGCAGCCCGGCTTGTTTGCCCACTAGACGGTCGATGGCGGGAACGCCGAACAGCCTGAAGCCACGCAAGGCCTCGGGGGGATGGCCGGCGACACATACAACCGGCTTGTCATCCGCGATGCCCATGATAAGTGGCTTGCCGGAACGCATCGGTACACCGTCGATGACCAGTTGCCCCAGCCTTTTGATGAGTTCGGCGATGAAATCCCGGCCACCTGCAGCCGTGCCTCCGGATATCACAACCATGTCGGTCTCGTGCAGCACGTCGGACACGGCGGAGGCAAAGGCATCGAGATCATCCCTCATGATGCCGGCAAGGTGCGGGATGCCGCCTGCCTGTGAGACGGCCGCCGCCAGCATGATTGAGTTGCTGTCGCGGATCAACCCGGGTTGCAACGCTTCCGTGTAGGGTACCACCTCGTTGCCGGAGGCGAAGATGGTGACGTTGGGAAGCCCCGATACCTTGACCTGGCTGATACCGAGGCTCGCGATCAGACCGATATCAAGTGGGGTCAGGGCCGTGCCCGCCTTGAGTGCCACGGCATTTTTCTGCAGGTCGCAGCCCTGTTCCTCGATAAAAAAACGCGGTGGAAAGGGCCGCGTTACCTCAAGGGTGTTGCCCTGCTGTAATTGGGCCTCCCACATGCGTACCACCGACACCGGCGCGTTGCGATCGACGATGCTGCCTGTCGAGACCCGTAGTGCCTGGCCTGCATGTACAGGCGGGCATGTCTTGTCACCCGGTTTGACCTCGCCGGTAATCTTGAAGGATTGCGGCGAGGATTCCGACGCGCCTTCGGTCTCGGCGGTATTGACCAGAAACCCCTCGACGATGGCGCGAGGGTAGGGCGGCATGTCAGTGGGTGCCACGACGTCGCTGTACAGCGTTCGTCCCACCGCCCTGGACAGGGGGCACATCTCACTGTCCAGTACGCGAAACGGCACAGCGTCGGCAAATTGTTGTTGTGAGGTCACTAATGGAGAGGCATCGTTCATAGGTTATCCTTGCTAGGTATATTAAGTATTTAAGGTTAGCCCTGCCATACGGGTGCTGTCAAAGACTAGTCATAACCTGTTTGTCCAGTACCAGATCAAGGGTGAAACGAACCCCGAAACCGGTAATGTCGGTGGAGATATGCGCCAGACCACCCTTGTGATTACCGGCGGACAGGTCTACATGCACCCAGGGAGTATCATCGATGAATCGTGACAGAAACCGTGCCGCGAGAATATGATCGGCGTCGCCCTCGAGGGTGCATTGCTTGATATCGGCGATCGTGCTTTCCAGTGCCTTGTCAAAGTCCCTGTCGATGGGAAACGGCCAGACACGCTCGCCGCAGTCACGGCCTGCGGCGATCAGGACGGGGATCCAGTCGTCGCGGTTGGTGAAGACCCCGCTGTAACGTGTACTCAGCGCATAGATGCAGGAACCTGTCAGGGTGGCATAGTCGATGATCACGGTGCTTTTTTTTGCGGCGGCCAGCGACAGTGTGTCGGCCAGCACCAAGCGGCCCTCCGCGTCGGTATGCATGATCTCGATGGTGGTGCCGTTGCAGGCGGTCACCACGTCATTCTGTTTATAGGCGCCCGGGCCGATGTGATTCTGTGCCAGGGCCAGCCAGCAATCCACCCTGAACGGAACCTGCAGCCGGGTCAGGGCGAGCAGGGTACCCAATGCGACGGCACTGCCTTCCATGTCTTCATGCATGCCGTGCATGTGTTTGGCCGGTTTGAGATTCATGCCGCCGGTGTCATAACAGATGCCTTTACCGACCAGTGACAACGAGGTTTGCTGACCGCGACCTTCAGGTTTGTATGTCAGATGCACGATGCCGGCGTCCTGTTCGATGCTGCCCTGGGCAACCGCGAGGAACGCACCCGCCTGCTTGCGTTTGAGTGCCTTGATATCGAGGAACTGCATCTGCCAACCATGTTCACGTGCCAGCGCGCTGATGCGCTGCCGGTAGTTTGCAGGGGTCAGTTCGTTGGGCGGCAGGCTGGTGAGGTGACGGGCAAGATTGTTTCCTTCGGCTTCTGCAATCGTACGGGTGAAATCGGGCGTGTCTTCCAGTCCATAAAAATGGATCGTATTCAAGCGCGGCTGTGCCTTTTTCGTGCTGCTGTAATCCGGCATCGCGGCGGTGCTCGCCAGCGCTGCGGCAACGATCGCCTCGGCGATACGACGTCCGGCCTGACGATCAAACGCCGGCAGCAAACATGCGATGGTGCGTGGATTGCGTTCGAGCTGGAGGTTGACCAGTTTGCGTGCCAGTGTCAGGCGTTCGAAACTGCTCGCATCAGGTGAGATATGTGCCAGTGTCACATAGGTGCCGGTTGGGTTGGGCAAGTCGGTGGAGAGGATATATTCACCGCCGGGTTTTTTCCCTGTTCTCGCAAGACGTTGCCTGAGAGTATCGGCATAGGGAAACGACGGCCATCTGTGTGTCCCGGAAGTCATCGGCAGGACAATAATCAGATGACCTGTTGAGTCGACATCCTTCTTGTTTTTTAGATTAACTTTTTGTTTTATATTAATTTTCATTGTATTTCCGGGGCGGGCACCAGCACAGTATCTTGACCATGTACCCGTAAATGCTGATCATGCAGGGGCTTGAACACCATAATACGCTATCACGGATAACAAAAGGCAGATATCGGATCGGCCGGGAATTCTGTTACTCCCGATATCCAAACCGGGAGTCCATCTGTTAAGATGGTGCCTTCGCGAAATAACTTATAAAAATCATTAGCCTTCATCAACCCCCGCTGTCAAGGCCACTTACCTTGCAACAGCAACTGATCGAATGCCGGACAAGTGGAGTGAAACGTGATCGGACCCATGACCGAACAATTGCAGACATCGGATATCGACAGCATCGAGACCCAGGAGTGGATCGAGGCGCTCGAGGCCGTCATCGCCCAGGAAGGGGTGGAGCGCGCGCATTTTCTGCTCGAACAGATGATCGACAAACTGCGCAGGTCCGGTGCCTATCTGCCTTATTCCGCCAATACGGCCTATGTCAACACCATCCCGCCACACCTCGAGGAGACGAGTCCGGGTGATC
This sequence comes from uncultured Chromatiaceae bacterium, assembly GCA_964605155.1. Classification (GTDB taxonomy): domain Bacteria; phylum Pseudomonadota; class Gammaproteobacteria; order SZUA-140; family SZUA-140; genus CAZSAK01. The sequence continues at coordinate 22,321 of CAZSAK010000026.1, forward strand.
CGGCCATCGAGGACAGGATTCGCAGTTATATCCGCTGGAATGCCATGGCCATGGTGGTCAAGGCCAATCGCAAGAGCACGGAACTCGGGGGCCACATCGCCACATTCGCCTCCGCTGCAACCCTCTATGACGTGGGGTTCAATCATTTCTGGCGTGCGCCGTCAGAAGACTTCGGCGGTGACCTGTTGTTCTATCAGGGGCATGCATCGCCGGGGGCATACGCCCGCGCCTTTCTGGAGGGGCGGCTGACGGAAGAGCAATTGGATCATTTTCGTCAGGAGGTCGATGGCAACGGTCTTTCTTCCTATCCGCATCCCTGGTTGATGCAGGATTTCTGGCAGTTTCCGACCGTATCGATGGGACTGGGACCGATCATGTCGATCTATCAGGCGCGTTTCATGAAATACCTGCAGGACCGTGGACTGGCCGAGACCAAGGGGCGCAAGGTGTGGTGTTTCGTCGGTGACGGTGAAGTCGATGAGCCGGAGTCGCTCGGTGCCATCACGCTGGGTTCGCGTGAAAAGCTCGATAATCTGATCTGGGTGGTGAATTGCAACCTGCAACGCCTCGATGGCCCGGTACGCGGCAACGGCAAGATCGTCCAGGAACTCGAGGCCATCTTCCGCGGCGCGGGCTGGAACGTCATCAAGGTATTGTGGGGCAGTTACTGGGATCCTCTGTTGGCAAAGGACATCGACGGCCTGCTGAAACAGCGGATGATGGAGGCCGTCGACGGTGATTACCAGAACTATAAATCCAAGGACGGCGCGTATGTGCGCGAACACTTTTTCGGCAAGTATCCCGAACTGAAGGCAATGGTGGCGAAGATGACCGACCAGGACATCTGGCATCTGAACCGCGGCGGCCATGACCCGCACAAGGTCTATGCCGCCTATCACGCAGCGATGAACCATAGCGGTCAGCCCACCGTCATCCTCGCCCATACCGTCAAGGGTTACGGCATGGGTGCCGCCGGTGAAGGCCAGATGCGCACCCATTCGCAAAAGAAGTTTCACGAGGAAGACATGCTCGCCTTTCGCGATCGTTTCAATATTCCCTTGAGTGACGAGGACACGGTGGCCGGGAAATATTACAAACCCGCCGATGACAGCGAAGAGATGAAATATCTGCATGCCCGCCGCGAGGCGCTGGGCGGTTATCTGCCGGTACGCAAACACGCGATTGCACCGCTCGAGATCCCCGACCTGTCGATCTTCAAGCCACTGATCGAAGACAGCGGCGATCGCGAGATGTCGACGACCATGGTGTATGTGAGACTGCTGACACTGCTGTGTCGCGACAAGAAGATCGGCAAACAAATCGTGCCGATCATCCCGGATGAGGCACGCACCTTCGGCATGGAAGGGATGTTCCGACAGCTCGGCATCTATTCGTCTGTCGGACAGTTGTATACACCGCAGGACAAGGACGAGATCATGTTCTACAAGGAGGACAAGAGCGGCCAGATCCTCGAGGAAGGTATCAACGAGGCCGGTTCGCTGTGTTCATGGATCGCCGCGGCGACCTCCTACAGTTCGCATGGAGTAACCACCATTCCGTTCTATATATTCTATTCGATGTTCGGGTTCCAGCGCGTCGGTGACCTGGCATGGGCGGCGGGCGATATGCGTTCGCGCGGATTCTTGATCGGTGCCACCGCCGGACGTACGACCCTGGCGGGTGAAGGTTTGCAGCACCAGGATGGCCACGGACTGGTGCTAGCCGGCAACATCCCGAATTGTGTCAGTTACGATCCGACCTTCAGCTACGAGATGGCGGTGATCATCCACGAGGGTCTGCGCCGTATGTATGTCGAGCAGGACAACGTCTATTACTACATCACGGCGATGAACGAAAACTATCATCATCCCGCCATGCCGGAAGGGGTTGAGCAGGGTATCATCAAGGGGTTGTATCTGTTTCGTGCCGCCGGTGGTGAGGGCAAGGATCAGCCCAGGGCACACTTGATGGGATCGGGAACCATCCTGCGCGAGGTCATCGCAGCGGCGGATCTGCTTGCCGGGGAATGGGGCGTGTCCGCCGATGTCTGGAGTGCCCCGAGTTTCAATGAGCTGTCGCGCGAGGCCCATGCGGTGGACCGCTGGAACCGGCTGCACCCCGGTGAACAGGCCAGGACCCCTTATATCACCGAGTGCCTGAAGGATTGCTCCGGCCCCTTCGTCGCCACCACCGACTACATCCGCAACTATGCAGAACAGGTACGCAAGTGGATACCGGGCCGTTATGTGGTACTGGGGACGGACGGTTTCGGGCGCAGCGATACCCGCGCCCAGTTGCGCAAGCATTTCGAGGTGAACCGTTATCACGTGGTCGTGGCCGCCCTCAAGGCGCTGTCGGAAGAGGACAAGCTGCCGGTCGACAAGGTGGCCGAGGCTATCAAAAAGTATTCGATCGATACGGAACGACTCTACTCGCTCTACCTTTGATCCGCTAATGTTTCAGCAGGGAAGATAACAACAACCGTCATGAGTAAAGAAATCGTAGTGCCCGATATCGGCGACTTCACCGATGTGGAGGTCATCGAGGTCCTGGTGAATCCCGGCGATACCATCAAGGCGGAGGATTCGCTGATTTCCATCGAATCGGACAAGGCAGTGATGGAAGTTCCCGCCCCCGAAGGCGGTATCGTCAAGGAGCTAAAGGTCAAGGTCGGTGACCGTGTTTCAGAGGGTAGTCCGATCCTGGAACTGGATCCCGAAGGGGGCGCGTCCACCCCGGACAAGGATCAGGATCAGGGCAAACAGGGTGATAGCGGTAAACAATCCGCGCAGCCGAAAAAGGAAACGCCCGCGTCAAAATCCCCCGAAACAGCCAGGAAACAACCCGTGCCCTCAACCCCTTCTAGTGCAACGTCACCAGCCACAACGCAGCCGCGAGGCGATATGGATGAGAGCGAATTCGCCAGGGTGAGTTTCGCCGGTGTCTATGCCAGTCCCACCGTGCGCAAGTTTGCGCGTGAACTGGGCGTCGACCTGCGCCAGGTACAGGGCAGCGGACGCAAGGGCCGCATCGTCAAGCAGGACGTCCAGTCATTCGTCAAGCGTGCACTGACACAGGGGACGGGCGCGGGGGGCGGCCTGACGGTGGCGCCGTTGCCCGAGATCGATTTCAGCCAGTGGGGTGAAATCGAGAGCAAACCTTTAACAAAGATCAACAAACTGACCGGCCAGTTCCTGCACCGTAACTGGATAACCGTGCCGCATGTCACCCAGTTCGATGAGGCCGACATCACGGACCTGGAGGCCTTTCGCAAGTCCCTGATCGAAGAGCACAAGGACAAGGGGATCAAGATCACCATGCTTGCTTTCCTGATGAAGGCGGTAGTATCGGCGCTGAAGGAATATCCACGTTTCAATGCCTCGCTGGATAACAGCAACGAAAACCTGATCTATAAAAAATACTTCAGCGTCGGGGTGGCGGTGGACACCGAGGACGGTCTGGTGGTGCCCGTGGTGCGCGAAGTGGACTGCAAGAGCCTGGTTGATATCGCCGCCGAACTGGGTGTGATCAGCCAGAAGGCACGTGATAAAAAACTCAAGCCGGCGGATATGCAGGGCGGGTGCATCACCATCTCGAGCCTCGGCGGCATCGGCGGTACCCAGTTTACCCCGATCGTGAATCTGCCCGAGGTGGCGATCCTCGGCGTGTCGCGCGCCAGGATGCAGCCGGTCTGGAAAGGCAAGGAGTTCGAACCGCGGCTGATGCTGCCATTCTCGTTGTCCTATGACCACCGGGTGATCGACGGTGCCGACGCCGCACGTTTTACCACTTTCTTCGCCTCCGTACTGGAGGATGCTCGGCGCATGTTGCTGTGATCAGGGATTTGATATGAGCGCGATCGAGATCAAGGTACCTGACATCGGGGATTTCAAGGATGTTGAAGTCATCGAGATCCTGGTGAGCACCGGTGATAGCGTCAAGGCGGAGGATTCGCTGATCTCGATCGAATCGGACAAGGCGGTGATGGAGATCCCGTCGCCCCGGGCCGGTGAGGTCAGGCAGCTGCACGTCGATGTCGGTGACAAGGTATCGGAAGGCAGCCTCATCCTGACGCTCGAGGTGAACGAGGCAGAACAGGGTGGGCAGCAACAGGACGGACAGGAGCAGACCACGGCTGGAGAGGCCGCGGAAGAAAAGCCTTCCGGGGTTCCCGCACCTGAACAAACGGCACCCGCGCCACAGGCCGCAAGCTACCAGGGCGACGTCGATATCAGTGCCGAGGTCGTGGTTCTCGGTTCCGGGCCCGGCGGTTATACGGCCGCGTTTCGGGCCGCAGACCTTGGCAAGCAGGTGATACTTATAGAACGCTACGAGACCATCGGTGGTGTGTGCCTGAACGTCGGCTGCATACCGTCGAAGGCCCTGTTGCATACCGCGCAGGTGATCAACGAGGCGGCTGAATTTCACAACATCGGCATCGACTTCGGCACGCCTAAGATCGATCTGGATAAACTGCGCGGCCACAAGGACAAGGTAGTCGGCAAACTGACCGGCGGCCTTGCGCAACTGGCCAAACAACGCAAGGTCAAGATCATCCATGGCTATGGCAGGTTTACATCGCCGAACACCATCGAGGTGACCGCGTCAGACGATACCAGGACGGTCGTCGGTTTTGAAAACTGCATCATCGCAGCCGGTTCGCGCGTCACAAAACTTCCCTTCGTGCCATGGGATGACCCGCGCGTGATGGACTCCACCGCTGCCCTGGAGATCGGGGAGGTACCCGGACGCCTGCTGGTCATCGGCGGCGGCATCATCGGCCTGGAGATGGCGACCGTGTATGACGCGCTGGGCGCAAAGATCACCGTCGTTGAGCTGTCGCCCGGCCTGATTCCGGGCGTTGACCGGGACGTGGTACGACCGCTGGAACGCCGCATCAAAAAGCATTATGAAAACATCTATGTCGATACCAGGGTGACGGACATCAAACCCGACAAGGCGGGCCTGGTTTGCAGTTTTGACGGCAAGGGCGCACCCGAGACCGATACCTTCGACCGGGTGCTGGTGTGTGTGGGACGCAGCCCCAACGGTCAGATGATCGATGCCGACAAGGCCGGTGTCGTGGTGGATGAAAGCGGCTTTATCTCGGTCGACAAACAACAGCGTACCAATGTCCCACACATCTTTGCCATCGGTGATGTCGCCGGACAGCCGATGCTGGCGCATAAGGCGACCCACGAAGGCAAGGTGGCGGGCGAGGTGATCGCCGGCAGAAAATCCTATTTCGATGCCCGTACCATTCCGTCCGTGTGTTATACCGATCCGGAGGTCGCATGGATGGGCAAGACCGAAGAGCAATGCAAGGTCGAGGGTATCCGCTACGAGAAGGGCGTTTTCCCCTGGGCGGCCAGCGGACGGTCGTTGTCGATCGGTCGTGATGAAGGGATGACCAAGGTATTGTTTGATACCGATCAGCGTATTATCGGCGCCGCAATGGTGGGACCCAATGCGGGTGAACTGATCGCCGAGGCCGTGCTGGCCCTGGAAATGGGCGCCGACATGGAAGATATCGCGTTGACCATACACCCCCATCCGACACTGTCGGAGACCTTCAACTTTGCCACCGAGGTGGCGGCGGGGATAGCGACCGATATCTATGCCCCCAAGAAAAGATAAAAATCTTAATTTCTAATATCTGATCGCGTATTGCCATAACTAGCCGTATGGAAAGCAAGGGATGCGCAGATTATATGATTGTTCAGTTGCTTGAACCTGTTACTGCCTGTAACGTATAAACGTTTATTTACTTCTCAGGATTCATATGGCTGATATCAAAAAAGTCGTCCTCGCCTATTCGGGCGGCCTGGACACCTCGGTGATCCTGCGTTGGCTGCAGGAGACCTATGGCTGTGAAGTGGTGACCTTCACCGCCGACATCGGCCAGGGTGAAGAGGTGGAGCCCGCCCGTGCCAAGGCCAGGTCGCTGGGCGTGAAAGAGATCTATATCGAGGACCTGCGCGAGGAATTCGCGCGTGATTATGTGTTTCCGATGTTCCGCGCCAATACCGTCTACGAGGGCGAATATCTGCTGGGCACATCCATTGCCCGACCGCTGATTGCAAAGTATCTCGTGGACATCGCGCACCGGACCGGTGCCGATGCCATCGCCCATGGCGCAACCGGCAAGGGCAACGACCAGGTGCGCTTCGAACTGGGGGCCTATGCGCTCAACCCGGATATCCGTATCATCGCACCGTGGCGCGAGTGGGATCTCAATTCGCGTGAAAAACTGCTTGCCTATGCTGAACAGCATGGAATCCCGGTGGAGCAGAAACGCGGTCGATCGTCACCGTATTCAATGGATGCCAACCTGCTGCATATATCCTACGAGGGCGGAGTCCTGGAAGACCCTGCGCAGCCACCCGAAGAGGGGATGTGGCGCTGGACAGTATCGCCCGAGCAGGCCCCCGACACGGCGGAAACCATCGAATTGACGTTCCTGCACGGCGATATCACGGCTGTCGATGGCCGGGATATGTGTCCCGCAGGTGTCATCGAGACACTGAATCGACTCGGCGCGCAACATGGCATCGGCCGGCTGGATATCGTCGAAAACCGCTATGTCGGCATGAAGTCGCGCGGCTGTTACGAGACACCGGGCGGTACCATCATGCTCAAGGCGCATCGCGCCATCGAGTCCATCACCCTTGACCGGGAGGTTGCCCATCTCAAGGACGAACTGATGCCGCGTTACGCCAGCATGATCTATAACGGCTACTGGTGGAGTCCGGAACGTTACATGCTGCAGCAGATGATCGATGCCTCGCAGGCCACGGTCAACGGCAGGGTCAGGCTCAAGCTGTATAAGGGCAATGTGATCGTGTCAGGCCGGGAATCGGTAGATGACAGTCTTTTCGATGCAGATATTGCCACATTTGAAGAAGATAAAGGAAGTTTTGATCAAAAGGACGCCGCCGGCTTCATTAAATTGAATGCCTTGCGGATGCGTCTGGCCGCACGGCTGAAGGCGGGGAGATAACCCGGTGCGTATCCTGCACACCATGCTTCGCGTCGGCGACCTGGAACGGTCCATCCGGTTTTATACCGAGGTGCTCGGCATGCGCCTGTTGCGACGCAAGGATTATCCCGCAGGCAAGTTCACGCTGGCCTTTGTCGGTTATGATGACGAATCGAAGCAGGCCGCGATCGAGTTGACCTATAACTGGGATGTTGAACGCTACGATCTTGGTGACGCCTTCGGGCATATCGCGATCGAGGTCGACGATGCCTATGCCGCCTGTGAGGAGATCAGGAAACGTGGCGGCAACGTGGTGCGTGAGGCGGGGCCGATGAAGGGCGGAACAACGGTGATCGCATTTATCGAGGATCCTGACGGTTACAGGATCGAACTTATCCAGAAGCAACCGGGCTGATTGAGGCAATGCGTATGAGACACGGACAGGCAATCGCGGGGTTACTCGCCATAGTGGGTTTCATGGCCGGGTGTTCCAGTGGGGATGGCGGCAAGACCTTCGAATTCCCGGACTTTGATTTCAGCATCTACACCGAACCGGCACCCCTGCAGGTCGGCAAGGATGCCAATATCCGGGTGTCGATCATGGATGAGACGCATCAAGCGAAAACGGGTTGCGGTGTAAGGTTTCGTCAATATATGCCGGGCATGGAGATGTCCGAGGACCACACATACAGGGATATGCAGGAGGTCAAGGGCGGTGTCTACGAAGGACGCAGCGGTGAGTTCTCAATGGGCGGCGACTGGGTGCTCGAATTTGAGGTCAATTGCCAGGACAGGACGCATACGGTGCCGATACCCTATCACCTTGAATGGCCTGAGTAAAAACTGCTGCGCTACGATCTTAAATACCGTTGCACAATGTGATAGCAAACGCTTCGGTCCCTCTCTCGCGGGGTAAAGCCTCTCTTGGGTAATTCACCAGGCACTTTCGCGGCTTATGTGCTGGCCATTGAGTCCATTCCTGAGCGCATGACCGATGCCAAAGCGCTGATGGCTTCGCTGGGTTCTCCGGGCTTGATGCAGGAAATCGCCTTGATTCCGGCAATCTACTGGAAGAACGAAGTGTCGATTGTCAGCTACCTTAACCGGTACCCCGAACACACCTTCAATCAGGCTTACCTTGGCAAATTCAAGATGGGTCAACTCGCAGTCACCCTCAGTCATATCAGTGTCTGGCGGCGATTGTTAGAACATGGTCATCAAGGCGCGTTCGTGTTCGAGGATGACATCTTCATCAGCAACGTCCCACGCTTTGTCGACATCGTTAACGAGCTGAAAGACCGGCCTGAGCATGAGTGGGTGCGCTTGCATCTGCAAAAGTGGTTCCGAACGCGGGTCCGCACACCTAAAATCCTGCTGAACAAGTTCCTTCGAGGGCGTCGGAACAATTTGTTCGTTGACGACCCAATGCCCTGGGGGTTCGCGGCCTACTATGTGAGCCGGTCCGGGGCGGAAAAGATGCTGCGATTCGCCAGGAATATCGAAAAACCCGTTGACTGGTTTCCCCCTCTTATGAATAAGCAAGGGTTACTGGACAGCAAGGCCGTGACGGAAGTAGTCCTGGAACACCATGTTTTCCAAGGTGACAAGGAAGAATTGCGTAACCGGCATGAGATTGAAAAGACACCAGAGAAGCTGCAGAATACGGCCAGCACCATCTGGACTTCACCGCGAATCGCGGATCGTGCCGAACTCTACAGGTTCATTGCAACGTTGGAAAACGTAAAAGATTTACAGCAATCCGGCTTCGCCGTACTGAAGGGGGTCTTCAGCAAGGAGATGATAGCCGAAGCGAGGCAACAAGTACTCGCCAACAGGGGGCTGTTCAAAAATACCCGGCCCTTGCCATCGGCCGGGCACCTGGCCGGCTTTCACAGGTTTCCGGCGCTCGAGTCTCTGCACACCATGCTGACAGCAAATCCGGTAATCCGGGATTTCCTGAAATGCGTGCTCAATGGTCAGGAGATCAGAAGCATCGGATTGAGCGACATTACTATCAACCGGTCTCAACAGTGGCACAAGGATCTGTTACGCGGGAAATACGAGACCTAACTGGACGGTTCCCTGAGTTGGGAGACTGACGGCGCCGAGGTCTACAAAGTACTGTTCTATCTGCAGGGCAGCACGAGCCTGAAGATCATCGAAGGCTCTCATCTGGTGCCAATCGCACTGGATGATGACCGTAAGGCTGAACCCCAGGATGCAGACAAGGTCAGAGGTGTCCCTGTGGAAACGGGAGATGTAGTCATCATGGACATCCGTTGCTCGCACGCCGGCGCCGATGAGTCTGTCTTTGCCTCTGGCAAATGGGACGACGAACCACGCATTCCGGTATCTACAGCGTTGGGCACAGTCAACGGCAAGCTGACTCATGCCATGGAGAAAGGTAATTTCCAGCGGCTGATGGACTGGGTGGAGCGGCATCCCTGAGCGCAACCAGTATTGCCTGATTACCTGGCGCCGGATGGCATTAGAATATTGAGCGTCAGTTAACGACTGTGGATTCAACTTATCGATGCAACAATAAACCAATAGTATGCCTAATGATATTTTCCTCTCAGTTAAAGAGGCACTTGACCACAGTTAGAAACGTTGGTGCGAAGTCAGTTTGCGCGTTCGAATACAATGATCTTGTCTTCTCGCGGTGACTCCTGATTGCCCCACTGAATCTCTTGGTTTACGACTTTCACGCCAAACGACGAAATGACGAGCAATCTGCCATCTGGCGAAAATTTCGCCCCATGTGGGGTCGCATTGCCGAGGTTAATGGTTTGGACTGGGTTTGTGAAATTTGAGTCCTGGTTTAAATCATATAGAAGCAAGGAGTGGTTTACCAAATCTGTGACGGCGCAGGTACCGTCAAATATATCTATGTTTTCCAACCGACAATATTTTTTGCGTACGATGACCTGGTCAGGACTACGAGCAATTTTACCTTCGGCATTTATAGAGAATGTGGCAATCCCATTTTTGGTTGGTGCAATGTTTCGGGAATTAGACTTTTCTAATTCAGCAGATGGCTTGCTACGTACTCTTCTCGGCGTGTTGGTAAACGCCTGACCTCTTTGCAAAGTCGTTTTTCTGAGTTTATTGATAGCCTTATGTGAAAATTTCATCAATCGAGCAGAAACAGGCAAGTCCTTATCTGATGCGAATGATCGATATATCTTATCAACAGTGGATAGCTGCTTTTTCGATTCAAACGTTACGAATATTTTGGTGCCGTCTGCATTAAAACATATCCCTTTG
>CAZSAK010000027.1:0-32179 GCA_964605155.1 uncultured Chromatiaceae bacterium
CCAACAACACCAGTATCACAGAAGATACCCTGGTAACGACAACCACTGATCTCGGTATCACCAAGGTAAAAACCAATCCTCCGACCGAACCGGTACTGGTTACCGACGACATCACCTATCAGCTTACCGTGAATAATACCGGCTCCGACACCGGCGACATTACAGTCACTGATACCTTGCCCGCCGGATCCACACTGGTATCCGCTGCCGGTACCAACTGGACCTGTACCGGTACGAGCACCGTCACATGTGTACGCACTGCAACACTGACCGCTGGCAGCAGCTCGACAGTGGATATTGTGATAACGCCTCCGGTACTGGGTGGAACCATTACCAATACTGCATATGTGACATTCAATGGCGTCGATCCGGATACCAGCAATAATATTGCCACTCTTGATACTGACACATTGGCCGTTGCCGATCTCGGTGTAGACATCACGGAATCGAACGATCCCGCGGAAGTGGATGCCGATTTTGATTATCTGGTCAACGTCACAAACAACGGACCCTCGCCGGCGACCAATCTTGCCCTGACGGTCACCTTACCGGCCGCGGTAACCCTGAAAAATACCGGAGGCGCCAGTGGCTGGAGTTGCAGCGGCATTACCACGATCTCCTGTACCCGTCCATCACTTGCCCAGGACACCAATTCCGTGCTTATCTTTACGGTCAACACCACTTCCGCTGCACCTTCATCCGCACCGCTCAGTATCACCGCCGGTATCACCAGCGACACGTTTGATCCCGATTCATCAAACGATTCGGCCAGTGAGCAGACTGTGGTCAACCCGCCTGCCGTGACTGTAGATAATGCCGACATCAACCTGGTGTCCATCTTTGATACACCCGATCCGGTCATCGCAGGCAATAACCTGAAATATACCAGCACCATCCGCAACCTCGGGCCGGATACCGCACGTAACGTCGTATTGACGGTCATCCTGCCGGATAGCGTCACTTTCGTATCTTCTGACCCACAGTGTTCCGCGACGATTGTCGGTGCAACCCTGCAGCTCAGCTGCGTCATCGGATCGATGGCCGTGAATACAACAGTTACCGTGGATATGACCGTCATCCCCACCCTGGGCGACAGGATCATCACCGCCTCCGCTTCGGTGATCAATACATTGGGCGATGACCCCAATGTCACAAATAATGACAACAGCAAGGAACAGGATACCCAGGTCAACGAACCTGCAAGTAATGGTGGTACTCCCGGCGTGGGTACCTCCTCTGGCGGCGCATGCTTTATCGCGACCGCCGCCTACGGCAGCTATCTGGATCCGCACGTGATGGTGTTGAGGAGATTCAGGGATAACTACCTGCTGACCAATGACTTCGGTACCCACCTCGTGAATTTCTATTACGCCACCTCCCCACCACTCGCCGATTTCATCAGACAGCATGAATCACTCCGGATGCTGACCCGCTGGGCACTCACACCTCTGGTATACGGCGTTGAATATCCGTTCGGGGCCCTTGCCATCTCGATCTTGCTGATCGGTGGAATTTCCTATCGCAGGTTTCGCAAACCCGCCTGATCCATTAATCCTGTTCGGGTAGATAGGCCGCCCAATCATGGCTGTTGTCGCCGATGACCAGAAATGGCGGATTCAGCAACGATTCCTTGGTATTGTAACGCAGGCTCTGCATGTGCAGATCGGTCAGATCCCCGCCTGCCTGTTCGACAATGCAATGCGCGGCCGCGGTGTCCCACTCCGAGGTCGGACCGAAACGGGCATAGATATCCGCCTTGCCCTCAGCAACCAGACATGACTTCAGGGAACTCCCCATACTGATCATCACATGCTCTCCGAGGTTTGCCAGGAACTCGCCCATTTTATCGCTGCGATGGGACCGGCTGCCTGCGATGACCAGATGATCGGGATCATAGCTGCGAACCTTAATCGCCTCCGGGTTATCTTCGGGCATCTGCTTGTATGCGCCATGTCCGTCACAGGCGTAGTAACCCAGCCCGCTCACGGGCACGACAATCACACCCATCATGGGTCGATGATTCTCGATCAAGGCTATATTGACCGTGAATTCACCGTTATGCTTGAGGAATTCACGTGTCCCATCCAGCGGATCGACCAGCCAGTAACAATTCCAGCGTGACCTTTCCTTGAAAGGGATTTCCGCCGATTCCTCGGACAACACCGGAATCCCGGGTGTCAATACCGACAGGCCGGCTACAATCGCGTTGTGTGCCGCCATGTCGGCCTCGGTCAGTGGTGTGCGGTCCTCCTTGTGTTCGACACTCACATCCTGTTTATAGTAGGTCATGATCCGGCGTCCGGCATCGCGCGCCAGCTCGACTACCGCATCCAGTAGTGCACAGGGATCGTCAATACTGCTCATGGTGTATTTCCCTTGTTTTCTGTGAGCAACTCCCGCACCATAAACAACGCCGCTATACTGCGTGCCTCGGTGCATTCCTCATGTTCCAGCAATTCCCTTATCCTGCTTAACTTCCAGGGGACGACTTCGATCTCCTCCGGTTCATCTCCTACCAGCCTTTGCTCGTATAGATCCTCGGCCAGTACGATGTGGGTGATATGGCCAAAATACCCCGGCGCCAGGGTTAAAGACGATAATAAACGTAATTTATTGGCGGCATAACCCACTTCCTCCTGTAACTCACGATTTGCCGCCTCCAGGCTGGATTCGTTCGGCTCGATCCTGCCTTTGGGGAATGCCAGTTCATAGCGGTGAACGCCTGCTGCATATTCCCTGATCAGCAATACCGTATCCTCGTCCAGCAATGGTACGACTAACACCGCACCCCTGGGACTGCCATAGAGACGTTCATATTGAGCAACCGTGCCGTTGGAAAACTGCAGATCCAGTTTTTCTACATGAAACAGCCGGGTCCTGGCAATGGTCTCGGTATTTAATATTTGAGGTCGTTTTCGCATGTTATACTGAACACATTATAAACCCTTGGGTGATCGATGAGATCACCACGACCGGTTATAGCTCCCTGAAGCGATCTACCCGACCTGGATATGATTGACTGGCAAACGATCAAAACCGTTCTATTGGATATGGATGGTACCCTGCTTGACCTGAATTACGATAATTATTTCTGGCAGGAGTATGTCCCGCAACGATTCGCAAGACAACAGCATATCAGCATCGAGGAGGCAAAGCGCAGGCTTATGCCGCGTTACAAGGCCGTCGAGGGCACGATCGACTGGTATTGTGTCGATTACTGGACGCAATCCTTGCAATTGGATATTGAGTTCCTCAAGCAAGAAATTGCCCATCTCATTGCTGTTCACCCCTATGTAACTGATTTTCTTGAATCATTAAGTGCAGCCGGCAAGCGCCCGGTGCTGGTCACCAATGCCCATCACAAGAGTATTGCATTGAAGATGAGGCGCACTCAGCTGGGGCGTCATTTTGACCAGATCGTATGTGCCCATGATATTGGAATTCCGAAGGAAGACGGGAGTTTCTGGGTTCATCTCCAGCGCAGTGTGCAATTTGATCCACGATCCACTTTACTTATCGATGATAACGAAACGGTACTGCGCAGTGCACTCTGTTATGGTATTCGACATTTATTGGCGGTGCGCAAACCTGACACACAACAGGCGGGTAAGAGCTCCGCAAAATTCCAGATGATAACCAGTTTTAAAGATCTGATACCCGTCATCTAGCACTATACAATGAGACCGGCCCGTAAAACCATTCATCAATTCATGGACTCATGAATCGTAGGTGAGATCATTCGCCCCAGCGTTTGTACCTTTTTTTACAATACTTCAACAACTCGTCGTAACTGGTGAAGTTCAGTTCAAACCCTTTCTCGGCAGGCTCATCAAATTCACAAAAATCATTGCTGTATTCGCGGCATACCTGTGGTCGCTGCTCGTAGATACCGCACTGCCCCCCCGGCAACAGGTGCAGACAGGGATTGTCAACCATCAGGAACCAGCCATCCTCATCCTTGTATATGGTCACATTCCGATGTGAAACCTGCCATAACAGGTGATCAAAATCCTGCTTGGAGCGAGGCGTTGGAATCTGCTGGGTGATATAGGTGCAACACTTGGAATTTGTGCAATAATTACACTTGGTCTCCGGTGTCATCTTGTCCGAAACCAGTTTTTCGGGGACTATGGGGATCGTATTAATCATGATTCATACATACCTTCGATTTTCGGTAATAACACTTGCATGACTTGTTGTAAAAATAATACACCCCGATAGTCTATCAAGAACAGGGTGAATATTCAGGTTAAAAAGGCAAATACCATGCCGCAACACGACTTGATCAGAACTGACATGCCTGGTCCTCGGGCCACCCCTGTATGAACGGCATCTCTGTCATCATACCCAGTTATAATCGTGCAAGGACATTATCACGGGCACTACATTCCGTTTTTCGGCAGACAAAGCGACCCGACGAGGTGATCGTTATCGATGACGGTTCCACTGACGGGACTCGGCACATTGTGGCAAATCTGTTCCCGGATGTGAAATATTACTATCAACCCAATCGTGGGGTGAGCGCGGCCCGGAATCTCGGAATAGCGCTCTCACGTTTTGAATGGCTGGCATTCCTCGACTCCGATGACGAGTGGTTACCCCCAAAACTTGCAAAGCAATGCCAAATTGCCGACAACTTCCCGGGATCAAAGATCATACATACAAACGAGCTCTGGATCAGACACGGCAGATTCGCCAACCAGATGAAGAAACATGCTAAATCCGGCGGATATATATTCCGCCACTGTCTGCCACGCTGCATCATTTCACCGTCCGCTGCGATGATACACCGCAGCCTGTTTGATGAGATCGGTATATTTGATGAAAATCTTCCCGCCTGCGAAGATTATGATCTGTGGTTAAGGGGTTGTGCACGATATCCCGTACACTATATCGATGAACCACTGATCATCAAATATGGTGGTCATGCAGGCCAGCTATCAAAAAAACACTGGGGTATGGACCGTTTTCGCATCGCATCGCTTAATAATATCCTGCGATCCGGTATTCTGAGCCTGTCGGATACACAGGCGGCAAGCGAAATGCTGCATAAGAAAATCGATATCTACTTGGCTGGTGCCGTCAAACGAAAAAAATGGGATGAGGTCAGGTATTACACAGGCATGGTTGCAGATCTGGTGGCTAATCCAATGGAAGTTTGAATCGGATATAACAACTAATTGCATGATAAATATTGTCGTTGCATTAAACTGTGAGGCCGAGCCAATTATTCGGCAGTATCACTTGATGGGCCATGGTGCCCATCACCCTTACCGAATCTATGAAGGTGACGGGATACGTCTGATCGTTTGCGGCGTGGGAAAATTGGCCGCAGCTGCGGCGACCGCCTATATTCACAGTGCCTATGCCTGCGAACCACACACTGGGTGGTTCAATATCGGCATTGCGGGCCATGTAGACAAGGTCATAGGTAACGGCTATCTGATCCACAAGGTCACCGATGAAGGGAGCGGTAAAAGCTGGTATCCACCGATACTACTGGATATGTCCAGCCCAACGGATTCACTGGTAACCGTTGACCGTGCTGAAGAGAGCTTTACCCGACCGGCCCTGTATGACATGGAAGCATCCGGCTTTTTTGCGACAGCCAGCCGTTTTGCAACCATTGAACTGGTACATGCATACAAGATTGTTTCCGACAACAGATTGCAGTCTGCGCAGGACGTCTCCGCACGGAATGTGCAACAGCTGCTGTATGAACATATGCCGGCTGTAAATAAAATTTTAGAGCAGATCAATCGCCTCTCATCCAGCTTGAGTGGACTGGCAATAGACCCAGACGAGCTTGAACGCTTCACCCGTACCTGGCGCTTCACTGCATATGAAAGGCATCGCCTGTATCATCTGCTCAGGCGCTGGATGGTACTGGCCCCGCATACAGAACTATGGAATATCGAACTTGAGCAATCCCGTAGCGGTAAAGAGGCGTTAACACGGTTACAGCAACGGATTGATGCTCTTCCCGTACACATCGGGCGGCAATAATATGGCGTCAACGACTTGATCGAAACAATATATATAGAGCAGGCAGTCGAGGAACATCCAAATACGCGTAGCATCCTCGGAAGATTCCCGGATGCGAGGATTATTTCCTGCCGGCATTATGGGGAAATATTCAATCGCAAGAATCAGAATTTCAGGTTGCAAAAGGCTCGACCCGCCATGATCCTGGCAAGGAAGCAGCATAACTTCGTGCTCGATGCCCCTGCCGGCTATGGTTTTGGAGGAAAACACAACTACTATTTCTCCCATATGCTCAACTGCATCTACGACTGTCGTTATTGTTTTTTGCAGGGCATGTACCGTTCCGCGCATTATGTCGTATTCGTTAATTATGATGATTTCTCAAATGCCATACTGGAAAGAATCAATCACTCCCGGCCGGAGAGTAGCTATTTTTTTTCAGGCTATGATTGTGACAGCCTAGCGCTTGATCCGGTCACCCGCTTTGCGGAACATTATTTGCCACTTTTCAGACATCATCCGGATGCCTGTATCGAGTTAAGGACAAAAAGCACCCAGGTCAGGGGACTGCTAAAAACCGACGCTTTTGCAAACTGCATAGTCGCGTTCAGTTTTACGCCCGCAGAATTGTCCGAAACCCTGGAACACGGTACCCCTTCAATAGCCAAGCGGCTGGCCGCAATGGAGAAACTGCAACGACATGGCTGGAGACTGGGACTCCGTTTCGATCCTTTGATTTATGAGGAAAATTTCCGGCAAAGTTATACACGGCTGTTCGATATAGTATTTGCAAGCATCTGTGTAGATAATCTACATTCAGTCAGCCTTGGTACGTTGCGCTTCCCGGAGACATTTTTCCGCAATATCACGCGGCTTTATCCCCATGAAAGGCTGTTTTCAGGACCGTTTGAAAAGCAACAAGGCATGGTGACATATCGGCCCGATATCGAAACTGCCATGCGCAATTACTGCGGGCAGTTGTTGTCCCGCTATATTCCAGACAGGATATTTTATCCCTGCGAAAATGCCGCCTGAAATGCAGACATCACCACGTCATATCCTGGTAACCGGGGCAAGTTCGGGTATCGGGGAGGCGATCAGCAAGCGCCTGACAGATGCGGGCCACCGGGTAACCGGGTTGGCACGCGACTTCGGCAAGTGTTCCTTACACACTGCCCGTTTTCATCCCGTCAGCATGGATTTCACGAGGATCGATTCCCTGCCCGATCGATTGAAAACATTACAAAAAGAATTACCGCATATCAATGCCGTTGTATGTTGTGCTGGAAGAGGTCAATTCGGTTCACTCGAGGAGTTTTCGTATGAACAGATACGTTCATTGATAGAACTGAATTTTCTCAGTCAGGCTTATGTCGTCAGAACCTTTCTTCCCGGTATGAAACAGGCCGGTAGCGGGGATATCCTTATGATAGGTTCCGAAGCCGCCTTGAGCGGTGGTCGCAAGGGCGCAATCTATTGCGCGAGTAAATTCGCATTGCGTGGATTTGTCCAGGCATTACGCGATGAATGCTCATCCAATAGCATACGGACAACCATCATAAATCCCGGTATGGTGAAGACTGATTTCTTCGCAGACTTGGCGTTCACCCCCGGCGACAGTGAAGCCAACTATATCCTGCCGGAAGATATCGCAGATATCGCTGAATTGGTACTAAACAGCCGCTCCGGCACCGTGTACGATGAAATCAACCTGTCACCACAAAAAAAGGTGATCCGGAGAAAATAATAATCCTTGCCTGGTTAAGGCAGGGTCAGTCCAGATCTGCGCCCGCTTTCATATTGCAACCTGTCGGGGCATAGGCCTGTGGAAAATTATCCAGCAGGTCGACTTCCTCCCTCAAGCGGTCATTCTCGTTTTCATTGAAGCGAACGTGGATATGGGTGGCGCCTTTTTCACGAATACAGCGAATCTGATGATGATGATCGCTTCCTATCTCTTCCAAGATTCCATGACCTATGTAAACAGGCACCCATACACCATCCGTCATCTTGCAGTATATATAATTTACGTGCCGATTTTCGGTAAATTTCTTTGGGAGAAGTGACACCTTGTATACGTAGCGCGTCCCGCTCGTACCGACCCAGACAGATTGTTTCATCAGACTAACATTCCTCCTCTGACAGGTTTCAGGATGTAATGGGCATCTCGTGTAAGTTTTGAATGTGACGGCCCTGTTATTCGCGATTTTGAATCACTCATGTAAGCAGATCGCTTATCAACCGCCAACCTGATACATCAGCAATGGCCACAAAACACACCTGAAACCCCCTGGTTAGTCAAATCCATTTGTACAAACAACAGATACCGAAGCTGAGAATGCAACAGCATCCGCAACAGATTTGTGCCCGTCATGGAATTGCGATCCGGCTAACCACGCATCGAACAGGGAGGAATTAACGATTGGACACCCGGACCATTCTACAATTTCCCTGAAATTTTATGCAAGATTTGAGGCAAAATGATCCCGTATCCATATGATCAACTAATAATCAGGGATAGATGAGGATTGACGGACGCTACGCAAGAAACGACGGATCAAGGATCGTGAATGGCTTGATCGATCCGGTTTACGTCTTCTTATACACTTCAGCGCCCTGAGCCCTGAACTCTACAGCCTTTTCGTCCATGCCTTTTTTCAGCGCCTGTTCGAAGTCGTCTATACCCTGTTGTCGGGCGTAATCCCTGACATCCTGGGTGATCTTCATGGAGCAGAAGTGTGGTCCGCACATGGAACAGAAATGTGCGGCCTTGGCGGAATCCTTCGGCAGTGTTTCATCGTGGTACTCGCGGGCCCGGTCCGGATCCAGACCCAGATTGAACTGGTCTTCCCAGCGAAATTCAAAGCGCGCCTTACTCAAGGCGTTGTCGCGCAGCTGCGCGCCGGGATGTCCCTTGGCGAGGTCAGCGGCATGGGCGGCAATCTTGTAGGTGATAATACCCTCCTTCACGTCGTCCCGGTTCGGCAGACCAAGGTGCTCCTTCGGCGTGACATAACATAGCATGGCCGTGCCGTACCAGGCGATCATGGCGGCACCGATACCGGAGGTAATATGATCATAACCGGGAGCAATATCGGTGGTTAAGGGACCCAGCGTATAGAAGGGCGCCTCACCGCATTCCCTGAGCTGCTTGTCCATATTCTCCTTTATCATCTGCATGGGCACATGTCCCGGTCCTTCGACCATGGTCTGCACGTCATGCAGCCAGGCGATCCTGGTCAACTCACCCAGGGTTTCCAGTTCGCCGAACTGCGCTTCGTCATTAGCATCGGCAATACAGCCGGGACGCAATCCGTCACCGAGCGAGAACGATACATCATAGGCCTTCATGATCTCGCAGATCTCTTCGAAATGCGTAAAGAGAAAATTCTCCTGATGATGCGCCAGACACCACTTGGCCATAATGGACCCGCCACGCGACACTATCCCGGTCACCCTTTGCGCCGTCAGCGGGACGTAGCGCAGCAACACCCCCGCATGGATCGTAAAATAATCGACACCCTGTTCCGCCTGCTCGATCAGGGTGTCACGGAATACTTCCCAGTCCAGTTCTTCCGCTCTACCTTCCACTTTCTCCAGTGCCTGGTAGATCGGTACGGTACCCACCGGTACCGGGGAATTGCGGATGATCCACTCGCGGGTCTCATGGATATTCTTGCCGGTGGAAAGGTCCATGACGGTATCCGATCCCCAGCGAATCGCCCATGTCATCTTGTCGACCTCTTCCTGGATGGAAGACGTCACGGCCGAATTGCCCAGATTCCCGTTGATCTTGACCAGAAAGTTACGGCCGATAATCATCGGCTCCAGTTCGGGATGATTGATATTGGCAGGTATGATGGCGCGCCCCCGGGCTACTTCTTCACGCACGAACTCCGGAGTGATCTCTGCGGGTATTGCAGCTCCGAATGATTGCCCACGATGCTGCCGAAGCAGCTGCTGGTCGCGAACCAGATCTAGCCGCACATTTTCCCGGATGGCTACGTATTCCATCTCGGGTGTGATCACCCCCCTTTTGGCATAATGCATCTGGGTTACATTCGCGCCATGTCTGGCCCGCCGAGGTGATCGTATGTGCTGAAAACGCAGTCCGGCGAGTTCAGGTGACTTTGCCCGCAGCCGACCGTATTCGGAACTCTGTTCAGACAGCAACTCACTGTCATCCCGCGCCTCGATCCATTGTGCCCGAAGTGCCGGCAGGCCCTTGCGAATATCAATAGGGATGTCCGGATCCGTATAGGAACCGGAGGTATCATAGACGGTTATCAAAGGATCGTTCTCAGTGCCATCACCCGCCGGTGTATCCGATAACCGGATCTCGCGCATTGGCACGCGGATATCAGGGGCACTGCCCTGGACGTATATCTTGCGGGAATTGGGGAAAGGTTCTATCGAGGCCTCGTTTACCTCGGCTGTTGTACTGAACAGCAAATCGGGTCTCGCATTCATTTCATCATCCTCAATATAATTCCATATCGTTGCCGAAAGACAGTGCCCGTGGCTGATCCTGCCGGGGCGGAGACCAGATGATCCTGCGTCAATTCCGGTCCACTGTTGCTTGCATCCAGGGAATCATACAAACCGGCATCGTAGTTTCGATCGAATCTATACGATACCCTGTCGATATGCAAGTGACCCAGATCCCGAACTATTTAAAAACATCATGCAAAACAAAGGGTTTATTCGGCTCTTGGAGAGAAGACGGGGCGGTGCGTGACGCCCTCTAATTCTTGCCTTGGGAAGCTAAAACTAATACTCTTACCGGTTCCTGATCCGGCTAAGTTATGGGATTTAAACATGGAACTCGAACAAGCACGCTTTAACATGATCGAGCAGCAAATACGCACCTGGGATGTGCTGGATCAAAACGTACTCGATTTACTCGAACAATTACCCCGTGAGAATTTTGTCCCTGCCGCCTATCGAGAACTCGCCTATGCCGATATCATCATTCCACTGGATCACGACCAGGTCATGATGCAACCGAAGGTCGAAGCGCGTATGTTGCAGTCATTGCAGATCGAGCCCACTGACCGTATCCTGGAAATAGGCACGGGCAGCGGTTATGTAACCGCCTTATTGGCGAAGGCCGGTAACCAGGTCCTGAGCATCGATATCTTTCCTGATTTCACCCAGGCAACAAAGAACAAACTCGATGATTTCGGTATTACCAACGTCACTCTGGAAACCGGTGATGCCTCGCACGGCTGGCACAGCGACGACCTGTTCGATGTGATTGCCATAACTGGCTCTCTGCCCATTATCCCTCCGGAATTTCAACGTTTGTTGAATCGAGGCGGCAGAATGTTTGTCGTCACCGGAGAACCTCCCGTCATGGAAGCCGTGCTTATCCGGCGGGTGGGTGAACATGAATGGAGCCGGGAGAGCCTGTTCGAAACCGAGTTGCCCATGTTGAAGAATGCTCCCCGGCCTTCACAATTTGTATTTTAACCTTCACATTCCACAACAGGCATGACATCCTAGGCCGGCTTGCCGAAGACACAACAAGCCGACGTAAACACAATATGAATAAACACCTGAACATTATCGCAAGTATACTGTTGTTTATCTGTGTACCGGCTCCAGGCTGGGCGGCAGATAACCTGCTTGATATCTATCAGCTCGCTGAACAGAACGATCCGCAGTTCAAGGCCGCCGAGGCGACCCATATGGCAGCATTGGAGGCCAAACCTCAAAGCCGCGCATTACTGTTGCCAGATCTCTCTTTCAGTGCCCGCGCGGTTCGGGAAAGGGAAGATATCAAGAGTTCATCGAGCGCAATATTTTCAACCGAAACGCTGTATTCCACTACCAAAGCATATTCGCTTTCCCTGAGTCAGCCACTGTTCAATACCGAATATTTTAACCAGCTCCGGCAGGCCGATGCCGTCATCGGCCAGGCCGACGCAGAACTCGCGGTTGCCCAGCAGGATCTGATTATCCGTGTGGCGCAGCGCTATTTTGACGTACTGGCGGCTGTGGATAATCTGGAATTCGCCCGTGCGGAAAAAAACGCCGTTGAACGGCAACTCGAACAGACCAAGCAACGCTTCGATGTCGGTCTGATCGCCATCACCGATGTACATGAAGCCCAGGCGGCCTACGATCTCGCTGTCGCCCAGGAAATCGAGGCGGAAAACCAGCTCTCCAGCAGCGAGGAGGCATTACGCGAACTGACGGGCCAGCAACCCGAGGCGCTGGCCAACCTGACGGAAAAGATGCGATTGATACCGCCTGACCCAACAAACATTGACACCTGGACCGACACCGCGCTTGACCAGAATTTTGCCCTGATCGCGGCCGAGTTTGCAGTCAAGGCTGCACGGGCAGAGGTCAAACTGCAGCGCTCGGGGCACTTTCCAACATTGGATCTTACGGCTAACCATGGTTTTACTGATATCAGTGGTGGTAGTTTCGGTGCCCGAGAAACAGAAGACGATACCATAGGACTTCAGCTCAATGTCCCGCTCTATTCCGGCGGCGGCATCAATTCACGCGTGCGCGAGGCGGCACAGCAACTTGAACAGGCCAAGGCAAACCTCGAACAACAACACCGCTCGATATTTCGTCAGGCGCGGGATGCCTATCTGAGTACGACGGCTGCTATCAATCGCGTTAAGGCATTCCAGCAGGCAGTCGTTTCTGCACAGAGTGCGCTCGACGCCACTGAAGCTGGACTGGAGGTGGGAACACGCACCACAGTGGACGTACTCGATGCCCGGCAGGAATTATTCAGGGCACGACAAAATCACGCCGGTTCCCGCTATGATTACATCCTCAACACCCTGCGCCTGAAACAGGCAGCGGGGGTGCTCAACTCAGTCGATCTCGAACAAATCAATGACTGGTTAAAGTGATGTCGACGGACGCAAACAGTTAACTGGTCACCCCTCGCTTTTGGACTGTCGGTAGTATTGGGCAATGATTGCCATCATCCTGTCCAGTGCGCCGCGATTCCTTTTCACAACCTGATAGGCCTTTTCACCGGTTTCAAGCCGGCGCTGCGTGTCGCTCAGAAACATTGTTACCGTATCTGCAAGTTCACTGGCATTGCGGACCGTGATCGCGGCGTTTGAATCCAGCAACAGACGGCTGATCTCGTTAAAATTAAACATGTGGGGCCCGAAGATAACCGGTAACCTCATTGCCGCAGGTTCAAGCACATTATGCCCTCCGGTTGGCACCAGACTCCCCCCGACAAACGCGACATCGGAAGCACCGTAAAACAGGCACAATTCCCCCATGGTATCTCCGATCATGATATCTACGGTACTGTCACACACTTGATGTTCGCTGCGCATCAATACCTTGAATCCCTGTTTGTGGCACAAGGCCGCTACCCTGGCAAACCGTTCGGGATGACGTGGGACCAACACCAGAAGTGTCTGCGGCATCTTTTTCCTCACCTCCGCAAAGGAGTTCAGCACAACTTCATCCTCCCCTTCATGAGTACTGGCGGCAATCCACACGGGTCGCTCCTGCCCCCACTCGCGACGTAATGCCTGTGCCTCCTCGGACAGGCTGGCGGGTATCTTGAGATCAAACTTGATATTGCCGGTTACGTGGACGGTTGCTGAAACCGCTCCAAGGGATTTGAGGCGGGTGGCATCCGCATCCGACTGAACGGCAAAGGCCGATACCCGTT
Source organism: uncultured Chromatiaceae bacterium (assembly GCA_964605155.1). Lineage (GTDB taxonomy): Bacteria > Pseudomonadota > Gammaproteobacteria > SZUA-140 > SZUA-140 > CAZSAK01. The sequence goes on from CAZSAK010000027.1 coordinate 13,652, forward strand.
GTAGTGTCTGGCGAGTCAGCTCCGGAAATCGCTGATAGCGTTGCGCCGATCGTTCGGATAAACGGGCGTTTGCAATGATAACCGGGATTTGTTGCCGTTGGCAGTAATAAAACAGATTCGGCCATATCTCAGTCTCCATAATAATCGCCAGACGCGGTCGCATGCGCTTTAGAAAACGCTGTACCGCACCGGGTAGATCATAGGGTGCATATACATGAATGACATCATCTCCCAATGTTTCCCTCACGCGTACAGACCCGGTCGGTGTCATGGTGGTTACCACTACGGGCATATCCGGATATTGCTCTCTTAGTGATATCAATAACGGCAAGGCCGCCTGAACTTCACCGACGGAAACCGCATGCAACCATATCGTATCTTGATGTCCACTGGACGGGATAAAGCCAAAACGTTCCGCCCATCTATTCCGGTAAGCCGATGCCCGGATACTACGCCATAACAGGCGCAACAATACGACTGGCGCAAGCAGATAGAGGATGAAGGAATAAACAGTTCTCAACGGTAAAAAATGCTGATATCTACAGCTGTTGCCGGCGGATAAGATCGATAATATCGCTCGTGGAACATCCCTGTTCGTAATCCAGAACCACTATGTCACCGCCGTTACGTTTGATACACTCATAGCCGGCGATATTTTCAGGTTTGTAATCGCCGCCTTTCACCAGGACGTCAGGCAGAACCCGGCATATCAGCCGTTCCGGCGTATCTTCAGAAAACGGTACGACCCAATCGACGCTCTTCAAGGATGCCAGTACCTGCATCCGCCTCTTAAGTGTATTGACAGGTCGGCCTTTACCCTTGAGTCGCGTGACTGACTGGTCATCGTTGACCGCAACAATCAAACGGTCACCAAGTTGACGGGCCCTTTCGAGGTAAGCAGTGTGACCCGCATGGATAATATCGAAACATCCGTTGGTCATAATCACTTTCTCACCGACACTTCTGTTCTCCTGGACGAGGTTGATCAATGTATCCTCATCTACCATAGTGGAATCGATCGACGTACCCCCAGCAGGATGCCGGCCTGTCATCACACTCTGCAATTCGTCAACAGTGACCGGTGCCGCACCCAACTTGCCCACTACGATGCCGGCAGCCATATTCGCCAACGTAGCAGCAACCGCCATACTATCTCCCGCCGCAATCGCTGCCGCCATCACCGCGATGACCGTATCACCCGCCCCGGTAACATCGAAGACCTCGCGCGCCCGGGCCGGGATATGCAAGGGCGTATGATTACCCTGCAACAAGGTCATGCCGCGGTCGCTGCGGGTAATCAATAAGGCCTGCAGATCGAGGTGTTTACGCAGTTCCTCTCCCTTGATGGCTATATCATCCTCATTCCGGCACGGACCCACGACGGATTCAAACTCGGTCAGATTGGGCGTCAATATTGTCGCGCCATTATAGATTGAAAAATCCTCCCCCTTGGGATCTACCAACACGGGTTTTGCAGCTGTCCTGGCGATATGGATCATATCCTGCATCACGTCAACATCCTGAGGCAGGTTGATACTGCGCAGGGTACCCTTGGCATAATCCGATAAAACCACAACATCCACCTCAGTGATATAACGTTTAAACCTGCCCAACAGGGTATGATAATCCTGATCGACAAAACCGTCTTCAAAATCCAACCTGATGAGTTGCTGATGACGGCTCAATATACGCAGCTTGGTAATGGTGGTCGTATCAGCCTGTCTCTCGAAACAGCAGTGCACACCTTGCTTTCGCAAGGATTCTTCAAGCAAATCTCCTGCCTCATCCCTCCCTGCAAAACCGTCAACCAGCGCACCCGTACCGAGTGTTGCAATATTGACGGCGACATTACCGGCGCCACCCGGCCTGTTCTCGAATTGCTCGATTCGTACCACGGGAACGGGGGCCTCGGGTGAAATACGGGATGTAGCGCCCTGCCAATATCTGTCGAGCATCAAATCACCGACAACAAGCACCCTGGCCTTTCTGAAATCTGGAATATGATGCGTCATGTCGTTTCTGGATGCGGTTTGTTGTTCTCTGCTCGATTGTCCGGAAGTCTATCGCATGAGATCCTTTTGTGCGAATAATAATGACAAGGTGCCAATCCATATTAATATTACTGATGTCGTGAAAACAGCAATGTAGAATATCGTACCGTGACGACACAAAAAATCCATCCATGATGAAAAATACTGATCACCATACTCGGTATATTACCCCGCGTTACTGGCTAATCTGGTTTGGTGTCGGTCTGTTGTGGTGTATCAACCAACTTCCCTTTCGCTTGCAGATGCTAATGGGTAGATGGCTGGGCCTGTTGTTGTATCATCTGATACCCAAGCGAAGGCGCATCGCCAAGATTAATCTGCGCATGTGCTTTCCGGATCTAAGCCGGTCACAACGACGCACCATATTAAAAAGGCACTTCAAATCTCTCGGCATCATGATCGTTGAGACTGGATTAAGCTGGTGGTCATCGACGGACAAATTAACGAAACTGATCAGTATCGAAGGTCTCGAACATCTCCAGAACACCCTGGCCTCGGGGAAAGGAGCCATACTACTGGCAGCCCATTTCACAACACTGGAAATAAGCGGCCCGATGTTCAGCACCTTCAAGTCCGTTTATGCCATGTACAGGCGGCATGAAAATCCCCTGATCAATCTGCTGATGGAGCGTGGTAGAAAACGACATCTCAAAGGCCTCATTCCCAGGGAAGATATACGCACACTGTTACGAATCCTGAAAAAGGGTGAAGTCGTATGGTATGCGACCGACCAGGGATACCGGGGCAAGCAAAGCATTACTGTACCTTTTTTCGGGGTCCCGGCCAGCGCCAACAGCGCAACATCACGCATTGCAAGGTCAAGCGGCGCGGCGGTACTACCATTCGTCACCTATCGGCTTGATGATAACAAGGGTTATCTGTTAAAGATATCACCGCCCCTGGATGGCTTTCCATCGGTTGATCCCGCTGAGGATGCATTGCGCATCAACAAAATTATCGAGGCCCAGATTGTCTCGCACCCCGAACAGTACTACTGGATTCACCGGCGCTTCAAGAGCCGCGACAAAGCATCGGTTTATAGCTAGCCGTACATATAACGACCGGTTGTGGCTAGTAGCCGCCGGTCAGCCTGTTGTACAGAGCTAGGTACTGATCGACGATGTTCTGCTTGCTGAAATCCCGTTGTATCTTCCGATAACCACCAGCAGACAATACATCCCTCAATCCCTGATCGTGCAATAGTGTGATGATACCGTCTGCCAGCGCCTCCACATCATTGCATGGTGCGCACCAGGCATCCTGCCCGTGGCTGATAAACTCGTGCGCGCCCTTAAATAAGGTGGTCACCACAGGTACACGATATGCCCATGCTTCGAGAATAACATTACCGAACGGCTCCTGTTCAAGGAATGGAAAAACCGCCACATCTGCAAGCTGATAGTACAGATCTGGATTCGCCTGCCATCCGGTCCAGCAAATGCGGTCGCCGATACCCAGTACTTTGGCCTGACTCTGGAGTGAGTCAAACAATACCCCATCACCGACCATCAACAGCCAAACTGGCCGACCTGCAAATTCCACCGGTAGCTTTGCAAAAGCCTCAATCAGAGCGGAGTGACCCTTGATTTTTGAGAAACGGCCTGTTGTTACAAGCACCAGCGCGGTTTCAGGAATACCCAATGTGGAACGCATTCTCGTCAATTGCTGGTCATCGGAAGCGGGTGGTATATCGATGAAGTTATAGATATGGAATACCCGGTCCGATGGCATGCCATTACGTATCAGATAATCACATATACCCCTGGTATTACCGATCCAGGCATGCGCATGATGGTAGCCATTCAACTTGTAGTAATTTCCCAGCCTGGCAATATGGACGATACCCCGGTTTTTCGGTATATGTGTCAGCCGCGTGGCACGTCCCATATATGTCTGGACGATGTCCGGTTTCACCTTGTTGATCGCAGTTGAGATTTCCCGCTTTGATAACGGATCCCATACTGTGCGCATGGGCAATTGAAATACGTATATGCCCTTGTCAATCTCATCGATAAAATCACAGTTACGGCGTACAAAGGCGACAGTATCAACCTTGCGTTCATGGATCGCACGGATTAACCGCAAGTAGAACCTCTCTGCACCGCCATGGGTCTTGCTGCCGATTACATGGACAGTTTTCACAATCTTGAAATAACAGTTATTGACGGGTTGCCAGTTGCCGGTAAGTATTCAGATTTCCCTGCACCATTGCATCGATCGAAAACCTGTCCTCTATAATTTTTCTGGCAGCATCTCCCATGGTTTTTGCCTTCTCGGGGGCCTGCAGCAGGCGGATTATCGCTTCGCTGATTTCACGGGGGGATTGTGGTGATATCAGATAACCGGAAACCCCATCGCTTATGATCTCGGGTATACCACCGACACGGGTGCCGATCAGCGGAACACGGCAGGCGGCGGCCTGTAAAAGGGAAACACCAAGACCTTCCATCTCGGCAGGGTGAACCAGAATGTAAAGACACGGCAGTATTCTTTCGAGGTCATTGCGAAACCCCGCGAAGATAACCTTTGTTGCAACATTATATTCCCGAGCCAGTGACTTGACGTGAGTTTGCAGCGGGCCTTTGCCAAACAGTATAAACCTGACATCAGGATGACCCCGTATGACATCAGGAATTGCCTGCAACAGATATCGATGACCCTTGCGCTCGATAAACTGGGCTACCATACCGATCACCTTCGTCTCAGGCGACAGCTTGAATTCATTGCGAAACCAGGGAATATTGCAAACATGCGCGTAATTGCGGACATCAACGGCGCTCGGCACACAGACCAGCTTGTCGCCGGGAACTCCCTCCTTTATCAATACATCACGGATTCCGTTGGATATGGTGACGATCACATCATAGAATTTGTACTTGCAGCGTACTGCAAAGGAAGATTCCGGGTTGTCCACCCGTCTTGTCAAGATAATCCTCCTGCCTGCAAATCGTCCCGCAAGAGCGCCCCAGATATCCGCGCCACGCCGGCTGTGCAGGTGGACGATATCCGGTTTCTCCTTACGGAGAATCCTGTACAGACGCCATAGCATGAAAATATCGTGGTCACCCCTCATCGGAATGGCATAGACACGGTCGGCGATGCCGCGTGCCTTGCGTTCGATTTCACTTTCCCTGGGACACACAAGGATGTTGGTGCAGTCCGTTTGTTGCAAACCCTGCAGCAGATAAAACACCTGCAAGGCGCCGCCGTAGAGGTTGTTTCCTGCCTCGACATGTACGATCTTCAACGTCATGCCGACAAATCTGTATTCAATGTACGCACTCGCGCAAGGACATCGTCAACCGTCACTGACGTCATGCAGGTATATGCGCCGCCACATGTCGGATGTCGTCCGCATGGTGAACACTCAAGGCGTTTGTAAATGATAACGGCATTTTCGTTACCGGTCTGCAGATACGGGCAGGTTGAACCGAAGATCGCAATTGTGGGAATCCTGAATGCAATGCCCATATGCGTAAGTCCGGTATCGACACCCACCAGTAACGTTGCCTTGTTGATGATGGCCGCTGCTTGCCTGATGCTCGTCTTGCCAGCCATATTGATCATGGCGACCGGGTGTGCTCTCGCCATGGCGTCGCCGGTTGCCTCGTTTTCAGGACCCCCAAGTATAATGGTCTTTAATCCCCGCTCCAGACGCAACCGTTCCGCGAGTTGAGACCAGTAACCTGATACCCAGTGTTTCTGGGGTCGCGTGGTAAACGGGCAGATTACAATATATCCCCTGTTCAGATCATGTTTAATGATCAGCTGTACCGTATTCTGCTCATCTGCGTTAGACAAAACAATCTGCATGGCATAATCATCACTGTAGCAACCCAACTCCCGGGCAATATGCCGATATTCCGAACCGATACGTTTATCACCATTCGGTCTATCGATAATACGCGTCATCAGAACTGCACTGCCTTCTTTGGAACCAAGACCGATGCGATCTCTGGCGCTGGACAGCCAGGCCCAGATACCGCTTTTGAGCAATCCCTGCAAGTCGACTACCATGTCGAATCGATGTTGCCGCAATTCGCTGCCAAAACGATACATTTCACGTATCAGTTGTATCCATCGCCGTGACTTCCACAAACTGCGCCAGTCCCCTCGCGGCAGGGTAATCACGTCATCCAGTCCGGAGTTAGTTGTCAATAATTCCGCAAATTCCGACTGTACCAGCCAACAGATATACGCATCCGGATAACGCCCGCGTAAACACTTGATCAGGGGAGATGCCATAACAATATCGCCCATTGCGCTCAGGCGTATGATCAGTATCTTGTTTGGTTGATTCACCAATGTCCTTGTGCAGGCTATAGAGAAATATCAGATAAACAGTCCAATGGATCCCTATGAGATAAAGTCTACAGGATCCTGCAATGCGGGCATGGTACCGTCACCTTCCACAAATAAACGGAACCAGATGGCAAACTGTAACAGGGCGGCGATGTTTCGGGTGACATTTCGATGTTTACTTTGTTGGTCTATCAGTTGCATCACGCCTTCAGGCCTGAACCAGTTGCAGATCGCCTGATTCCGTACCAGCGCACTACCCAGCCTGTCCAGATAATCACCTTGCAGCCAGTGGCCCATCGGGACATGGAAACCGGATTTGCGTACCCAAAAATCGGCTGGGATAAAATTCGACGCCCAGCGCTTCAAAAACACCTTCCCCTGACGGCCCTGAACCTTCAATCTATCGGGCAGCGCAAGGCCGAACTCCACTACACGATGATCGAGGAAAGGCACACGTCCTTCAATACTCTGGGCCATCAGCATACGGTCCAGTTTCACCAATAGATTGTCCGGGAGGGCATTGGCAAGATCAATATACTGCATACGTGACAGGCGCGACCAGCTAGATGGCGCCGCTTGCCATGCCTCCATAGTCGGGTGGCGCCACGCCTGTTCCGCCTGTTGCAAACGAGGGCTAAACAATGCCTGCACCTGTCGATGTGAAAAATTCCCGCGCGTACGGAACCCCCCCGAGCCCGGTGCTATCAGGGATTTCAACCAGCGTCCCAGGGCTGGAACCCGATACCTGCCGTAACCGGCGAATATTTCATCACCACCCTCGCCGGAAAACACCACCTTGAGCTCGTGACCGGCCTCTTCTGCCAGCATCAGGGTCGGCATCGTGGCAAAATCGCGCATCAGGTCATCGGCCGCCCAGATACTCCTTACCAATCGTGTCAGCATGTCATCGCTGTGAGGTTGTATCAAGGTGTGTCGACTTTTGAAATGTTTGGCCAAAGCGGTGGCGGTTGTCAGCTCATCATTGCGAGGAGCGTCAGAAAAACTCACCGAAAACGTCCGTATAGGCTCATCACTGTATCGGCTCAACAACGCCAGCAGAATGGATGAATCAACCCCGCCGGAGAGAAACAGTCCGAAGGGCACGTCCGTACGCATATGCTGCCGCATCACCGTCGCCATCAAATCATCAAATCGGGAGGCGGCTTCGTCGTAGGTGATATCTGCAGGCTTTACCGCGGCAGCCGACCAGTAGCGCCACTGACGGACATCCTGATCGGGCCCAATACACATCACCTCGCCCGGTAACAAACGCTCGATACCATTGAAAATTGTCTGTCGCCCGGTACTGAATTGAATTTGCAGAAACTGGGCGAATGCTGTCGGATTTATTTCAGGCACTGTATTACATACAGGTAACAGTGCCTTGATCTCCGATGCAAAGACCAGACGTTTACTATCATGGAAAAAAAACAGCGGCTTGATACCCAGACGGTCACGTGCCAGGATCAGGCGGCGTTCCTGCCTGTCATAAAGGGCAAAAGCAAACATGCCTTGTAATACATGCAGGAACTCCAGTCCGTATTCGAGATACGCGTATATAATACTTTCGCTGTCGGAATGCGTAGTAAACACATGGCCGAGGTCTTCCAGTTTTTCACGTAACTCGACATGATTATAGATCTCACCGTTTGCAACCAGCGCAATCCGGTTATCGCGTGAAAACAGCGGCTGGTGACCGTGTGCCACATCAATGATCGATAAACGGGTATGGCCGAACCCCACGGGTCGATCGACATGCACACCACGATCATCAGGGCCTCGATGGGCGAGGCATGAGGTCATGCCGGTTATCAAATCCTTGTCCACATCTCCATGCCAGGCATAGATTCCAGCAATACCGCACATAGGACGCTAATTCCCTTGGGTCTCGTATGAGAGGAACATTTGAATTTCAGCCGTTCACGTTATGTGAACAAATTATGAATGTCATGGTACAGGGTGGTTGCAATGCCGGAGCGAGAGTAGCAAGTTCACAAAATTACCGATGTTAAGATTTATTTCCATTATCATACAAACTGCAGGATAATACCACGCTGTTTGTGAACCACATATCCATTTGAAGTGATTTTGACGGGGAACCTGACAGAGGTGCAGCAACATCAGCGCCTATTACCGACTGTGTTTAAAACATGCCACTTAATCTTTCGCTCAGTTATCAAGACACACTAAGATCCGTTGCAATATTATTACTGATATTTTCCTTTTCGCTGGGTGAACTATACCGACACCTGATTGTTATTCTTGCAATCTGCGGCATATACGCATGGAGCAGGTATTTCAAACCATTGAACCGCGAACCGGCGACACGATTGCTGATAGCGTTGTTTCTTTGCATATGGTTACCCATGCTGATATCCCTTTTTGACGCAGGTCTGATAACCCGATCGGCAAGCGTCACTGCCCGCTTTCTGATATTCCCCCTCGCAGGCGTAATTATCATGTATTGGCTGTTATGGCCCTCCATGGCAAGAATTCTGCTGTGGGGAACCATGGGCATCATGCTGTTCTGGACCTTCGACGGGCTGATACAATTCAGCTTTGGCCACGATATATTCGGCCATCCAGCCTACATTAGCGGCAGGCTGACGGGGACCTTCGCCAACTGGCCTCATCTCGGTGTCATACTCGCGATTTTTTTACCTGTCTACCTGGAGGCCCTCTATAGGCTGTCGCAAAAATCGTACTGGACATGGTTGTTGATCATCCCAGTCATTGCGGTGATCCTGCTAGGCGGCAGTCGTTCATCCTGGATCTTGACGGGCGTGGCCTTGATCGCGTATTTCATTTGTTTCCACCGAGCCGGGCGTGTATTTTCATGGCGCCGCGGTTTTTTGCTGGTCGTCATCGCTGCGTTTACTGTCGGCGCTATCATCTGGAACGTCGACTGGTTATCACAGAGGGTCCAAAACACCATGGGGCTCTTCTCCGGTGATTATACCGAGATCCGTCAGGCCACTTCCATCAGAACGCCGGTATGGGCAACCGCCTTGAACATGACCACCGATCACTGGTTCAACGGTGTTGGTCCGCGCAGCTTTCAGTCATTCTATCCACAATATACGGTGATGCCTGATGATCCCTTTATCGATCAACCCGCCGGCCATCCTCATCTATTTGCACTGGAGGTTTCTGCAGAAACAGGCCTGGTGGGCCTGGCCGGTTACATGATCTTTTTCATCCTGTTGATAAGGCAGTTTCGGAACTCACTGACGTTACACCACATGGATGCCATCCCATGGGGAATTGCGGGACTCGTTGCTGCATTCCCCTTGAGCTCAACCATGTCGTTTTACGCCTATTTTTCCTCCTCACTGATGTGGACACTGATAATCATATATATTGCGCTTGATAACCCCCGGGGTCACTCTGGGCCGCGTTTTGCGAATAATGGGGGTGCCTGACGTGCCAACCCCCCAGGAATCATGGCTACGCACCGCCTAAACAGGGTTATCCCGATAACAGTCACAGATGAATAATTCACCACGCATAGCGGTTTTTATGGCTACCTCCGGACACAGTGGAGTGGATCGTGCCATGCAACACCTGATCCCTGAGATTGCCCGCCGTGGTTACAGGGTTGATCTGTTGAAAGTTCGCAGACACGGCCCGGAACTGGACGATATCCACCCCGGGATACGCATCATTGATCTCGGTACAAATCATGTCTATCCCAGCCTGCCCGCACTGGTACATTATCTGCGTCACGAACAACCCGCGGTAATGCTCTCCGACAAGGACAGGGTGAACCGGACCGCTTTACTGGCCCGGATACTGGCACGGGTACCGACACGCCTCATATTCAGTTCAGGTACGACTATCTCGATCGATCTGAAAAATCGTGGTGCAATCGAACGTTGGCTGCAACGAAATTCCATGGGTAAACTTTACCGCTATGCTGACAAGGTCATCGTGACCTCCATAGGCGTCGCCGAGGATATGAGCCGTTATACAGGTCTTGCACGTGAGTTGATTCATGTCGTACCTAGCCCCGTCGTTGCCACGGATGTATTCACAAGTGCATATCGATGTCCCGATCATCCCTGGCTGCAGGACAAGCAATCACCTGTCATCCTCGGCGTCGGCGCATTGTCCTACGTCAAGGACTTTCAATCACTCATCCGTGCATTTGCTGAAGTTCACAGTACACGGCCATGCAGACTCATCATCCTTGGCAAGGGCAAGCTACGTGATGAATTACTCAGGCTTGCCTCGCGGCTGGGAGTACATGAGGACGTATCGCTGCCGGGATTCATCCACAAGCCTTACGCCTATATGGCGCATGCCAGCCTGTTTGCGCTCACTTCGCGCTGGGAAGGATTGGGGTTTGTCCTGATAGAGGCACTTGCGGTCGGCACACCGGTGGTGGCTACGGACTGTCAAAGCGGTCCACGTGAAATCCTGCAGGAAGGTAAATATGGTCCACTTGTACCCGTGGGTAATGTCAACGCGCTCGCGGACGCCATAAACAACACGCTCGATAATCCACCGGCAAAGGAGTTTCTGCAACAGGCGGCCAGATCCTATGAAATCGGTGTAAGCGCCACCGCATACCTTAAGATCATGGGACTGGCACCCTATGCTACGTAAAAAATACAACGCTACAGATACATTACAATTACCATCTTCCAGCTGTAATAGCTGTCATAAGGAAACGATTCATATCCCGGTAAACAGTACGTTTATCCCCGTCACACACTACTGACTGACATGACTTTACATATGACCGGTGAACACAAGAAAATCTCGATATTCATGTCTTTTTCCGGAGACGGAGGCGTGGAGCGCATGATGATCAACCTGATGAAGGGTTTTATAGATAACCATTATGCGATTGATCTGGTTCTCGCCAAGGCAAGGGGGAGCTATATCGACATGATTCCCGCTGGAGTCAATATCATTAAAACGGGCACGTCACACACATACACCAGTATGCTGGCATTGATGGCTTACTGCAGGAAATCGAGACCTGATGTGTTGCTGGTCGCAAAACACCGGGCAGGACTGGTTGCCGCCATGGTGCGCCGCCTCACCGGTGTACCCGGACGACTGGTGCTGCGATTGGGTACCACACTTTCCGCCGCTATGGTGGGGAAAAACCGCATGCAACGCTGGTTGTGGTACAAGACCATGAGGACATTCTATCCGCAGATGGACAAGATTATTGCTGTTTCACAGGGGGTTGCAGACGACATTGCAGACATCACGGGTATCCCGGCAGATCAGATCGAGGTGATTCACAATCCCGTCGTAACACCTGATCTCGCAAGCCAGGCACGTCAACCGGTAACACATCCTTGGTTTAAACCAGGCTCGCCCGGGGTGATTATGGGAATCGGCAGGTTAACACGCCAAAAGGATTTCCCAACCCTGCTACGGGCCTTTGCCAAGGTGCGCCAACATCTGTCATGTCGTCTCATGATCCTCGGTGAAGGCCACGAGCGCGAACATTGCAAGTCTCTCGCCGGCGAACTCGGTATCGCCGAGCATGTTGAACTTCCGGGTTTTGTCACCAATCCATATGCCTACCTCAGCAAGGCCTGTTTATTTGTGCTGTCATCCCGCTGGGAAGGTTCGCCCAATGCGCTCACGGAGGCGATGGCCCTTGGGATTCCCGTCGTCGCTACGGATTGCCAGAGCGGTCCACGGGAAATATTGCAGAACGGGCGTATTGGAAGGCTGGTTCCCGTAGGTAACGCCGAGGACCTTGCAGAGGCGATGCTGGAAACGATCCGGCATCCTCAGTTACCAGATAAACTGCAATCCGCCGTCTCATCGTATACTATCGAGGCAAGCACCCTGCGATATTTACAGGCAATGGGAATAAAATCCGTCGGGTAATCCTGCATGCTTCTTTCGCTGAAATATAACTTCTTGTTCGTGCACATCGCAAAAACGGGGGGCACCAGTGTGCGCTCGGCCCTGAATCCCCTACGCTGGCGGGATCCATACTATGTACCGATTTTTATCTGCAGCAAGCTCAGCCAACTGACCGGTCATCGTATCGGTGTAAAATTTCCCCGCCATGCCAAGGTAATTGCAGCCAGGGAAATGCTCCCCCGGGAATTGTTTGATCGATTGTTCAAATTCGCCTTTGTGCGTAACCCCTGGGATCTGCAAATCAGCTCGTATCATCATCTGCGCCGTGAACGCCCCAGGCTACTGGATGGCATAGGAGATTTCTCTGCCTTTTTGCGCTGGAAACTGGATCCGGAGAGACCCTATCAATACCATATCGATACCTCGATCGATATTCAGTCGGATTACCTGATAGACCTTGATGGCAGGATAATCGTTGACTTTATCGGCAAGTACGAACAGCTGCAGCAGGACTTTAATGATGTATGTGGCCGTATCGGCATCACACCAAAAACATTACCGCATAAGCGCAGGGCAAACGACCGCAGCGACTATCGCAAATACTACAGCGATGACACGGCACAACTCGTTGCCGATTTTTTCAAACGGGATATCGAGAACTTCGGCTATACGTTCTAGGCAAGATCCTGCTGTAACTGCAGTTGTGTCGTGGCATCGAAGCTAGTCTTTCAAGATGTATTCAGCACCGCAATACGGGCACTTAGCCTGCCCTGTCCCCTCGACAGGCAGAAAGACCCGTGGATGTGAGTTCCACAAGCTCATTCCCTCCAACGGACAGTGGAGCGGCAGATCCGCCCGGGTGACCTCATAGCGGTTCTCGGCATTGGGCTCGATATAATTCTGTGGTTGTTCCGACGCGGAAACGGTTTCTGGGTCAGCCACGTTATTCTCCTTCTTCAGTTTCTTTAATAGCCTATTTAACGACCGTTAGCCATTGCGGATTGGCCGAAGCGCGCCCGTGAACGTGATCGAAGTAGAGCGATTGCAATTTTTCAGTCACCGGCCCACGTGCGCCACTGCCGATGATCCGGCCATCGACTTCCCGGATCGGAGTAACCTCAGCCGCCGTCCCTGTAAAAAACGCCTCATCGGCGATATAAACCTCATCGCGGGTGATGCGTCGTTCATGGACGGGAATGCCCAGAGCGGCGGCCAGTACAAAGATTGTATCACGCGTAATCCCGTCCAGCGCTGATGTCAGTTCGGGGGTATAAAGCATACCGTCACGTACGATAAAGATATTTTCCCCGCTGCCCTCGGCAACATAGCCCTCGGTATCCAGCAACATGGCTTCGTCACATCCACACGACAGGGCTTCGTTCAAGGCCAGCATGGAATTGATATAGTTGCCGTTTGCCTTGGCCTTGCACATGGTGATATTGACATGATGGCGGGTATATGAGGATGTCTTGACGCGGATCCCCTTATTCATGTTGTCCTCTCCCAGGTATGACCCCCATGACCAGGCGGCGACCATCACATGTGCCTTGAGTGCATCGGCGCGCAACCCCATTCCCTCCGAACCCAGAAAGACCATCGGCCGGATATAACCGAATTCCATATCGTTTTCTCGCACCGATGTGCACACGGCTTCATTGATTGTATCCTTGTCATACGGAATTTTTATTCCAAGAATATGGGCCGAACGAAACAACCGGTCGGTATGGGCCTGAAGGCGGAAGATCGCCGTACCCTGTTCCGCCTTGTAGGCGCGTACACCTTCAAATACTCCCAAACCATAATGCAGTGTGTGGGTCAACACATGGACCTTGGCGTCACGCCAGGGAACCAGCCTACCATCCAGCCATATCATGCCGTCGCGGTCATCCATACTCATCGATGTATATCTCTTTATGTGAAGATCAAAGATTGGGATTGTAGCTAAAATACCAACTATTTTCACCGGCTAACTGTCGTCGACCATGTTTATTACCGGGGTCTGGTCTCAGTATACGCTTCAATTACCCAGCAACTGATGCCAGATTCCGGATACTGTGTCGCGTTCAGCGGTAAACTGTCCGTCATCGACAACGGCCTCTTCACCCTGCAATGCCATGCGATGTACGCAGGAACGATAGGTCCGGTAACAGTCGCTCAGTTGCTGGACATCCCCCTTCGCCAACAGTTCCGCCACGGCGAATTCCTCCAGCAAGCGGATATTATCTGTCCAACGCAACAACCCGGCATGACGAGAGGCCCACAGCAACACGCCATACTGGACAATAAATTCAATATCGGCTATCCCGCCCCTATCCTGCTTGATGTCAAAGTATCCCGGGCCGGATTGCGAGAGCTCTTTCCTCATCCGTTCCCGCATCTCACGTACTTCTCGACGCAGGATCTCCTGATCCCTTTTCTTAGAGAGCATCTCCCGGCGAACGGCCTCGAAGCGTCGCTTGATTTCATTGTCACCCGTGATGACGCGGGCGCGCACCAGGGCCTGCATTTCCCATGTCCAGGCATCATGACGCTGATAGTCCTCGAAGGCATCGATACTGCTGACCAGCAACCCCGATGTGCCACTTGGTCGCAGACGCATATCAACCTCATACAGAACACCGGCAGGCGTATGCGTATTAAGTATATGTATAATACGTTGTCCCAGACGGGCAAAAAATACACTCAGTTCCGTAGCATCAGGATCCGGTTGTTCATGCAGGAAGACCAGGTCCAGATCAGAACCGTAGCCGAGCTCGATACCTCCCAGCTTGCCGTAGCCGACTATCGCAAACCCTACGGCGGTTTTTTTTCGGCTGCGGGTCTTGCCGCTTCGCGTCACAAGATGAGTAATGCCAATATCCATCACCTTGTCCAGAATCACCTCTGCGATCTCCGTCAAGTGGTCACTCACCACCATTAACGGCATGATGCCCATAACATCCGCGGCGGCAACCCGTAACACATTGGCCTGTTTGTAATGACGCAAGGTATCCATCTCCGCCTCCAGATCCCCTGCGTTGATATGGCCCAATTGTATCTGTAACTGACGCTCAAGCGCCTCGCGGTCCAGCGGTGCATACAACGCACGTGGATCCAGTAATTCATCCAGCAGAATCGGATGACTGGCCAGCAGTTCGGAGATCCATGGGCTTGCAGCGCATAGTTTGACCAGCTGTGACAAGGCCATGGGATTTTCCACAAGCAGGGCCAGATATACTTCACGGCTGGCGATTGATTCGATCAGGTCGAGCAGACGAATCAATACCCGGTCCCGGTGTTCGGCCTCGGCAACGGCACCCAGCAACAATGGGATAAGGTGATCCATGCGCTCGCGGCCGCGAGCGCTCAATGACCGGTATGCATAGCTGTCACGTAGTGACTCCAATGCCTGCAATGCATCATCGGGTAACTCAAAACCGCTGGACCCAAGGATCTCCAGCAGTCCTTTATTATCCATCTCTTCCGATACGCATTCGGCCCATATGGTTGTTATGTCCGACGACTCGGCAGTGGAAGACAATTCACCGCCTTGCCCGTTATGACTAATTTGCGGTGACAGAAACACCTGCTCGAAGTGATTGCTGACATGCCGCCGGTGCCTTGTCAGTTGACGTGAGAATGACTCCCAGTCCGGAAAGCCCATGGCATAAGCCACCCGGGTCCGGTCAGCCTCGTCCACGGGCAGGTTGTGTACCTGTTCATCGGCAAAGGCCTGGAGGCGATTCTCTAGACGTCTTAGAAAGATATAAGCTGAAGTCAGATTACGTGCTACGTATTCCGGCAGGTAACCGAGTTCTGACAGGCGTTGCAGGACAGGCAAGATACTCCGTTCCTGTAACTGCGGATTGCGGCCGCCCCAGATCAGTTGCAAGGCCTGGCCGATGAACTCCACTTCACGGATCCCACCGGAGCCCAGTTTGATATTATCCTGTAATCCCTTGCGTTCGACCTCATGGCTGATCATGGCCTTCATCTCGCGTAATGATTCGAAGGTACCGAAATCAAGATAACGACGATAAACAAACGGACGTAACATCGCGATAAAACGCTCGCCCTCAGCCCTGTCGCCGGCTACGGGCCGTGCCTTGATCATGGCGTAGCGCTCCCATTCCCTGCCTTGTGACTGGTAGTAATCTTCGGCTGCATCGAAACCGGTGACCAACGGGCCGCTTTCACCAAAGGGCCTGAGACGCATGTCGACGCGGAACACAAACCCTTTTTCGGTCATCGTATGCAAGGTATTCACAAGCCGCCGGCCTAATTCGTTGAAATATTCCTCGTTACTGACCGGCGTCCGGGTCCGCCGGGTATCACCCTCTTCGGGATAGACAAAGATCAGGTCCACATCGGATGAAAAATTCAGTTCCCTTGCTCCGAGCTTGCCCATGGCGATGATAATCAATGACTGGGGTGTTCCACTACGCTCCCCTGTCGGCACACCCGTCTCCCGGCAATGCCAGTGATGCAGGAGCCTGGCAGTGTGATCGAGGCATGCATCCGCAAGTGCCGAAAGATCGCGCATGGTCTCTTCAAGGGAAGCCCAGCCGGCAAGGTCTCGCCATGCGATACGTATCATCTCCCGTCGCCGGAATTCCCTTAATGTATCTTCGAGGGACTGCTGGTCATTGACGTTATCCAGCAAAGCTTGCAATTTGATCCGGTATTCATCCAGACGATAATCGCCAAGCAAATCACCGCTATCCAGAAAATCAACCACCAGTTCCGGATAACGTGCACTGTTCTGCGCGACAAAATCACTCATGGACCACACCCTGAACAAGGACTTGATGAAATCCGGATGGCCGGGGACCCGCAGACCGTTCTGGCGCGCAGCATCGATATAGGTTTCCCATGTCTGCTCAACGCCAAGTCGTAATGATGATGGGATATCATTGAGGGTCTTGGCGATTATCGTACTTCGTGCTGCTTTTTTTGTGTTTCCCATTCGTAAAAGCTTAACGTGAATACAGCGGTAAAAACAGCTAACAACAGTCCGTCCCTATTATCTGCCCGTAAGCTAACTATTTCATTTGCATGGATTCTCAAGTTGTCCCAGATCCGGTCGATATGCAAGAGGGTAATTATTCATATGACCGGTTTTCAGGGGGACAGATGGAATTCAAGGATTATCTCAAACTCATGGTCGCCAAAGAGGCATCGGACCTGTATCTGACCACAGGCGCCATGCCGAGCCTGAAGATTCAGGGTGAACTCAGAATAATAGAAAATCAGCCCGTCCATCCCGGTCGTGTCAAGGATATCGCCTACAAATTAATGAATAAGGAACAGATCGCGGACTTCGAGAAAAATCCCGAGATGAATCTTGCCATTTCCGAGTCCGGCATAGGACGTTTTCGTGTCAATATATTCATGCAGCGCAACCAGATCGGAATGGTCGTTCGCAGCATCAAGTTGAAAATCCCAGGGTTGGAGGAGCTTGGTTTGCCGCCGATCCTGACAAAGTTGATCATGCAAAAACGCGGACTCATCCTGTTCGTCGGGGCAACCGGGTCCGGTAAATCAACATCGCTGGCCGCGCTCATTGATTACCGCAACACCCATAGTGCAGGGCACATCATCACGATCGAGGATCCGATCGAGTTCATACACAACCATAAAAAATCCATTGTCAACCAGCGCGAGGTGGGAGTAGACACGTTGACATATGAAGAAGCGTTAAAGAACACCCTGCGACAGGCCCCCGATGTCATCCTGATCGGCGAGATTCGTGACCGCCAGACTATGGAACACGCGATCACGTTCGCCGAAACCGGGCATCTGGCGATCTCGACGTTACATGCCAATAACGCCAATCAGGCTTTCGACAGGATTATCAACTTCTTTCCGGAAGAGCGTCATAATCAACTTCTGATGGATTTGTCACTTAACGTACGAGGTATCGTCTCGCAACGACTAATACCTACCCTGGATGGCAAACGTGCAGCCGCAATTGAGGTATTACTTGGCACACCGATGATTTCAGATCTGATACTCAAGGGAGAAATCAGCAAAATCAAGGAGATTATGGCAAAATCGGAGAATATCGGCATGCAGACCTTCGATGCCGCTCTTTACAGGCTTTACAAGGATGGTCGTATCTCACTCGAGGAGGCGTTGCGGAACGCCGACTCACAAAACAACCTGCGTCTGCGGATCAGCCTCGAAGAAAAACAACCGCACAAAAATGATCAGGACTTTAGTCTCGCCGAAGCAGATAACCAGGGTATCAAGATCGGATAATATCCTCCAAGCAAAAAAGCCCCGCCGGGATTACCCGGCGGGGCTTTTTAATATCTACAGGCTATCAGGCGTTGCTTACATCATGCCGCCAATACCG
>CAZSAK010000028.1:0-29515 GCA_964605155.1 uncultured Chromatiaceae bacterium
AATATACCCATAGCCGCTATCGCAGTGTCGATGACAGGCCTTATGGCGGTGGTCCCGGTATGGTGATGTTGTACCAGCCATTGCATGATGCGATCCAGGCCGCCAGGAATAAATGGAGCGGGGAGGGCCGGGTGATCTACCTGTCGCCCCAGGGAAACCGTTTCAGTCAGTCTGTCGCAGACGACCTTGTCAAACGACATGACAATATCATGCTGGTGGCCGGGCGCTATGAAGGTGTTGATCAGCGACTTATTGATGCAGCGGTCGATGAGGAATTGTCGATCGGTGATTACGTACTGAGTGGCGGTGAAGTGGCCGCCATGGTGGTAATTGAAGTGCTTGCCCGGTTGATACCGGGGGCCCTGGGAGATGAGAATTCAGCCATGCAGGATACCTTCAGTACCGGCATGCTAGAATACCCGCAATACACGCGCCCGGAAGAGATTGAAGGCCAACATGTGCCGGCGGTATTGTTAAGCGGTGACCATCGGGCTATCCTAAGATGGAGATTGAAACAGGCGTTGGGCAGGACATGGGAAAGGCGCCCCGACCTGCTGGCAGACAGGGTACTGAGTGATGAGGAGCGCCAGTTGCTGGATGAGTATCTCCTTGAAACAGGTAACAAGGTGTGATTCAAGCTTTTCGATATATTTGCAGTCTAGAATGTACTTTGGAGCAATATGATGAATGACATGATCAAACAGATTGAAGCCGAACAGATGAATCGCAAAATACCCGATTTCAATCCGGGGGATACTGTAGAGGTTCAGGTAAAGGTTACCGAAGGCACACGCGAGAGGCTGCAGGCATTTACTGGAGTTGTCATTGCAAAACGTAATCGTGGTATTAATTCCGCATTTACCGTACGCAAGATCTCGCATGGCGAGGGTGTTGAGCGCGTGTTTCAGACATGCAGCCCCCTGATTCAGAAGATTTCGGTCAAGCGTCGCGGTAATGTCAATCGTGCCAAGCTATATTATCTAAGAGGTTTGCGCGGCAAGGCTGCGAGAATCCAGGAAAAACTGTGAATCATACGGGAACCCCTGGCGTTGACAGAGGTTCCCGCCATCGCTCTTAATGAGAGGGTATCCGTATGGTTAACCACCATGCGACCTATGAAGCCGTGATAAGTATCCCTATTGAAGGGGTCAAGCTTGGCATCATTGCCAGGGATGGTGAGTTGAGCAGCATCGATTTTATATCCCCTCACTATCCCGATTACACGTCACATGACAGTTTTATTCTCCAGGTCATTGCCCAGCTCAGGGCGTATTTCAGAAACCCTCTTTATTGTTTTACTCTGCCGTTAGATACGCACGGCACAACGTTCCAGGATCGTGTATGGCGGGTATTGCAGCAGATACCGTCCGGCAGCAGCTGGTCTTATGGCCGCGTGGCCTCTTATCTGAATACTTCCTCCCGGGCGGTCGGCGGCGCATGCCGCGCCAATCCGCTGCCAATCGTGATCCCCTGTCATCGTGTCGTGGCCGCGAATGGTATCGGAGGTTTTTCAGGCCATGTCTATGGTGACAAGGTCAAGATCAAGCAATGGCTGTTGAGTCATGAAAACGGATAAGCGGGAAAACGCACAAACCCCTGTTCAACAGATCGATCTTGATCTGATTACTCGTTTTCTGGATGGATTGTGGGTCGAGCGCGGCCTGAGTGCCAATACCCTGGCATCCTATCGTAATGACCTGCAGGGGCTGGCTACCTGGTTGGCTGCGCGCCACAACACCCTGATATCTGCCGGACGTGATGATCTGCTGGCTTATCTTGCCCACCGCGTAAAACACGGTGCCAAACCGCGCTCAACAGCAAGGTTTCTGTCCACAATACGGCGTCTGTATCAGACACTGGTGCTGGAAGGCCACATTACTGCGGATCCAAGTGCGCAGATAGAATCACCAAAGCTTGGACGACCTTTGCCCAAATCACTCACTGAACGTGATGTCGAGTTTCTGCTCGCCGCTCCGGATGTGAGCGATGCGCGCGGTTTACGTGATCGGGCCATGCTGGAAACATTGTACGCCAGCGGCCTGCGTGTCACTGAGCTGGTTGGGCTTACGATACCCAGGCTGAATCTGACACAGGGAGTGGTGCGGGTTGTTGGTAAGGGGAACAAGGAACGTCTTGTTCCGCTGGGAGAGGAGGCGGTCACGTGGCTGGAACGTTATCTTGAAGAGGCGCGACCGGCATTACTGAAGGAACATGTATGCGACGCTGTATTCGTGACGCGGCGGGGCGGAGCAATGACGCGTCAGGCCTTTTGGTATTTGATCAAACACTATGCCCGGCAATCCGCTATCGGGAAGACACTGTCTCCGCATACACTGCGCCATGCATTCGCAACACATTTGTTGAATCACGGCGCGAATCTTCGCGTGCTGCAGATGTTGCTTGGGCATAGCGACCTGTCAACCACACAGATCTATACACATATTGCTCGTGAAAGAATGAAGGACCTTCATATGCAGCATCATCCCCGTGGATAAACGGCGTATTGTATTCAGCAGGGTATTTCGATTTATATCTCCAGAGCATCGGCGCAGGTTTAGTGTGTTCGTTTTAATAGGCGGTCAAATTTCCTTGATTGTGTAATTCATGTATCCCCGACCGCTATTTCACCGGCCATTACCTTGATTTTTCCAGATAGTCTTCTATCGCTCCTGTTCCGCATGAAATATCGGTTACAGGCAGGATCTTTGACATAAGTGCCTGCCAGGAGGGCCGAGACAACATAATGCGGGAAACCATTTGAAGGGAACTCACATCGCGGTATGATGCCTAAATCAATACATTATTATTCAGCGCCTGCGGCCGATAAACAGTCTATAGCCACAATTAACGGTTATAATACATATTATTCAATAATTTGAATTAACCCACGATCAAGGTGAAATGAGACCCATAATGAAGAATGCTATCCTTCTGATCACAGCGTCCATGCTGTCGATCTCTTCCATGGCGATGTCAGCCGAAAATGATGATGTCAACAGGATCATAGACGTCCTTGCCAAGATCATACCTGACGAGAAGCCGGATGCCGTGACAAAATCACCCGTGTCCGGTTTATATGAAGTCGTGTACGGTCCCGACATCATGTATCTCACGGGTGATGGACGCTTTTTACTGCAGGGTGATCTGGTGGATCTGGAGTTACAGAAAAACCTGACTGAGGAAAAGCGTTCTTCCGCCAGGCTCAAGGTAATCGAGTCTATTGACCCGGACACGATGATTTCCTTTGCACCTAAGAAGGTAAAGCATGTCGTAACGGTGTTTACGGATATCGATTGCCCCTATTGCCGTAAAATGCACAGTCAGATACAGGATTATCTCGACCGGGGTATAGAGATTCGATACCTGGCGTTTCCGCGCAGCGGCCTCAACACACCATCCTATTTCAAGGCAGTGTCCGTATGGTGCGCCGATGATCGTAAGGAGGCGTTGACCGTTGCAAAGGCGGGGGGCAAGATCGACGACAAGACCTGTGATAATCCGGTTCGGTCACATATGGAAGTGGGTTCGCAAGTAGGTGTTACAGGAACGCCCACCCTTGTTCTTGAGGATGGCAGTGTCATGCCGGGATATGTGCCCGCGCAGCAACTGAGTGCATTGCTGGACCATCGTATCGGCGCAAACTGATGATAGCATCCGCATAAATCAATCGATTGACCGGGTAATCATGTCTATATTCAGTTCATAAGCGGCCATACAGGCTGTAAACAGCAGGACAGGCCGCAGCTTTATATCCGGCCAGATCCTTGTAACTCCTTTACAATACATCCCGAGCTGTTCATGGTAGTCCATGGCAATCTTCTCCAGGTTGCCTGGCTTGGCATGACGATGTGTCTTGTAATCAATTACGATAATTTCATCATCCTTGATGATCAAGCGATCAATGATACCGTGAACCAGCAGGTCCTGATTCATATACTGGATGGAGGTTTCGTTATATGCAGTTTTATAGCATGCCGGATCGAAATATGATTGTAACGATTTATTGTGAATCAATCGGCTGACCTCTTCCCGGCATTCGTTGAGCAGCGGCTGTTCAATATCCAGTTCAAACTCGTTGGCGACATGTTGTAACAGTAACGCATGCGGCAATGCATGCGTTACTGTAGTTAATGACAGCAGCCGATGAATCAGTCTCCCCCTTAATTCGCCATTGTTATCCTCTCCACTATTATCAACTACCGTACCGGTTTTTGCATGACTCGACGGAATATCCTGTCGGACAGGGAGTTGTGTGTCAGTCAAGGGTCGTGAAAGTTCCGGAGCAGGGATGACGGCCTGGGTGTGGCCGATATTTTTATGGTGCTCGTCCTGTAGCGGCGGTTGACCGGTTTCATGAACATAGCCGTTGTCATATACCTGTTCCGGGTCATCAGTCAGGTTATGGGTGATCATGCCGTACCATCCGAGTTCAGTGTCCCTGTTCGGCGCACAGGCGCTGATAAATAAATATTGTTTTGCCCTGCTGAGTGCAACATAGAGGAGGTTGGCTTCTTCCTGCATTTCTTCGCGTTGCAACCGATCAAAAATATTCTTACTCCATTGGTCAAGCTCGGTCTTTTTACCAGTGATAAAAAATGTATCGGGTTTGTCTGAATTCTGCGGCCATGTGATGATCGGTTTATAAGTAGATGGCTTGTGGGTCCCCTTTGCTGAATCGGCAAGGAATACCACGGCCGATTCGAGTCCTTTCGCCGCATGGATCGTCATGATACGCACGCTGTTATCGGACTGGGCCGATGGCTCATCCAGCGCTTCCCGGGCGTGCTCCTGCATACTGCGCAGGCGAGACAGGAACAATGGCAGACTTGGATAACGGCCGCTGTCGATCTCGAGTGCAAGTTCTATGAAGCGGGTCAGGTTTGATGTAACGCGGTGATGCAGGTGGTCGGGAAACGCGGCCTGATAGCGTGCAATCACATTGCCTTCGCTGAATATCCGGTCAAGGAGATCATGTACCGGCAGGGTTCCAACAAGCGCACGCCATGTTGTCAGCCAATGGGCGGCACGCTTGAGTGGAGAACCCTCTTCCAGGGAAGGTGACATCGAGATCAGACACTCAATCCAGTTTGAATGGCTGTCACCATCGACGGAATTGCCCGGGATACGGGCTGCAACCACCATCAGATCATCATCGCTGCAGGCAAAAAGGGGTGAACGCAATACTGTCGCCAGTGACAGATTGTTATAGGGGGCAATCAGGGTTTCGAGCAAAGCAACGATGTCCTGAACTTCGAGACTGTCCAGCAATGTTGTCCCGCCTGCCGACTGGTATGGTATATGAGCGTGGCGTAATGCTTTTTCATACGAAGTTATATGTGTACGGTTACGAACCAGTATCATGATGTCGTTATAATTCAGGGGACGGACCGTTCTTCCATCACTGATTAATGCAGCCTTGCGAACAAGTTCGTCGATACGGCCGGCGATCAACCCGCCTTCCTCATAATGACGCAGATCTTCATCGACCAACCGCGGGCTATCCAGTGGATTGCGAAATTCTGTTCTCTTGTCCATTGTGTGGGTCTTCGCCGGGCGGATCAGCGGGAATACCTCAACCTTGCCCCACAGATTATTGAGACAGGTCGTGTGCATCTGGAACGAGGATATCCGGTCTTTCAACACATCTTCGGTAAATACCATGTTTATAAAGTCGATGATAGCCGGAGATGAACGCCTTGAGAGATCGATGGTATACCTGCTGGTATCGAGATGTGCTTCAAGCCAGTTGCATGCTGTGTGAACCAGTCCCGGATTGGCTCTGCGAAATCGGTATATGGATTGTTTGCTGTCACCCACCAGGAATATACTGCGTTTGTGTTCATGAACGCCGGCGGCTATTTCTTTGAGTAAAGGAAGGATCATTGCCCACTGGGTCGGATTGGTATCCTGAAACTCATCTATCAGGACATGATCGATGCGCTGATCCAGCTTGTATTGTACCCACAACGCATTGTTACTGTAATTCAACAGTTCAAATACCTTCAATTCCAGGTCGACGAAATCAAGCACGCGTTGCTCGAGCTTGATGCGCTGATAATGTTCGAGCAACCTGTTGCCGGTGATATACCAGGCTTTTGATGAGTTATAGATCTTGAGGCGATATTCAAGATCCTGCAGTTTTTCGAGCCGGTCGCAGATCTGTTGATGGATCTGCAGAAACCGTGATTCACCTTCATGCCCCATTGTCTTTTGTTGTGCTCCGGAATGTCTGCGGGACAACGGCTTGCCCGCCTTGGTCAGAAAGGCATTCTTGATGTGTAAAATGCGCCGGGGAATACCAGATTCCGGATCCAGTGCAGAGGAAATCGTCGTTACGGTATTTCGATTGGTTTGTGTTGGGTGTTGTGCCAGCAGTGTTCTGAATTCTTCAAGTGCGGAGAGCAGGTCATGGTCGATAAAGTCCGCATGAGGATCTTGTTGCTGGGTGATCTGCAATTGCGAGGCAAGTTGTTTACAGGCGTAATCGACCGGATGTTCTTGGGTTCGGGTATAGGCCCACCAGTCGGCACGATACTGCATAAACTGATACATTGCCGTTTGCAGGGCAAATGTACTGCCATAGTCGGTGAGTAATGTTTCCAGTGCATGCGCCAGCATGCAATCGGGTGCCGAAGTGGCCTCGTTGAAAACGGCTTCATAAGCCTCCTGTTCCAGCAGCCCGCTGTTTTCCAGTAGATCAAATCCGGGTGGTACATTGGCCTCGAACGGGAATCGTTTTAAAATCTCGTGGCAAAAGGCATGAAATGTTGTGATGCGTATCTGCCGTTCGTTGCATAAAACATCTTCATACAATCTGCGCGCACGCTGCATAGAGACGGCGTCGACTGCTATACCAACTTCCCCAAGTTTTGCAGCAAGGAGATCATTATCGATTACCATTAATTCGAACAGTCGATCGAGCAGACGTATCTGCATTTCAGCCGCCGCTTTACGGGTGAAGGTGATCGCCAGGATAGATGCCGGCGGGACCTCTGCCATCAACAGGCGGAGTATGCGTGTAACAAGTAACCAGGTTTTCCCCGTTCCGGCCGAGGCCATGACCACGGCGTTTTGGTCGGGAGAACTGGCGGAGATCGCATTATTCAACATAGTCAGATACAACCTGGCTCAGACAAAGGATATAGGAGTAACCCATGATATTTCCGGATGTCGTTCAAGTTGATAATTAGTTGAAAACAATACAAAAATCCTTTGACAGTACCATTTTTACCAGCCAATCATGCCGTATCATCATGATCAGGCTAAATAATTTACACCGGGTGCCGATACCGAATGGGACACTCGACTATAAGG
The DNA here is from genome assembly GCA_964605155.1 of uncultured Chromatiaceae bacterium. Lineage (GTDB taxonomy): Bacteria > Pseudomonadota > Gammaproteobacteria > SZUA-140 > SZUA-140 > CAZSAK01. The sequence continues at coordinate 7,315 of CAZSAK010000028.1, forward strand.
ATCGTACGGTGTCTGATCAGGGATGATGACATGAAAGCGAACACGGAACAGTTTCATGGAAGATTGTGTACAGGGATATGTGCATAAATGGAGGATTAAGAAAAGGCGGCCGGTTGCGTCGCCTTTTCTTTTTTTTGGTATTACTCGATCCATGATTGTTTGCGACATATGCCTTGAACAGTGCAGAGGGAACAGACTGTCTCATCTCCCCATGCCGGTAATGCCTTGCCGGTAGTCATTTGTATAAAAATATCCTTTAATCTGTCACCTGATTTCGTCTGGAGATCATCCAGTACCTGATCTTCCATTACGGCCTCCGGTTTAACGTGTTCCTTGTCAATTTTCAGATATTCTACCCGTTGTACCGGTGTATCGAGCAGCATTGCATAAAAGGGTAATTGTACTGCCTCACCACGGAGGATTTCCTCCCCGGAAGGAGTCGATCCTGTCTTGTAATCGATGATGGCAATTTCCTTGTCAGACATATCGATCCTGTCCAGCCGCCCCTTGATAGAGAGATTCGCAGCATTAATCTCCTTGACAACCGTCTTTTCAACTGCCGCAACGTGCCATTCGGCTTCACGCTTAATTTGCCAGTCTATGTAGGAAGGTATGGTAATCAACCACTGCTTTAACCAGCCTCTGTGTACGACATTGTCTTCGAGATCACGTGCGAATTCCTTGTTTGATAGCTCCGTAAGGGTATTGATGGCCGTATCTCGCGTATTGATGGAGATCTTCCGCTTGAAGGCACCGCAGGATGTACCGTGAAATACCTGAAGGATACGATGAACCCGTTTTCCAAAGTCGGATTTTTCCATGGCTTCCCTTATAACTTCCGGAGCTTTGAGACCAAGGCAATGCGATGCATAGAACTGGTAAGGGCAATCGACCAGCTGCTGGTACATGGTAGGGGAAAATTTGCCGGGTATTAATGCAGACGCAACAGCAGGTGCCGGATAGCGCATTCTTTCAGGCAGTTGTTTGGTGTCGGTCTTTGAGATTCGGGTAGCAGGATGATTGACCAGCTGTCCCAGATGATTGTCATGCGGTTTTTGCTTGTATGCAATTTCGTGAAATGCCAGGAGTAATGTGACCCAGGGGCTGGGTATCTGTGGTTCTCCACTTTGCATACAGTGCATGGATATCAGTACATCAGGTGCGCACTCGAGAATACGCCGGTAGTGCCGAAATTGATGAATGGTTGCCTCCCGGGATAAGGGGAGCTGGAGGTCCCGGCGTACGGCATCATTGAAGAACGGGTTATCATTCTTCTGTCCGGGAAGATGTCCGCTGTTCGCGCTGGCAATGATGACTGCATCAAATCGATGTAGATTGCTCTGCTCAAGATTCAACAGCAACACCTTGCCCTCTTGCTGAGGAGGAATGAAATTGGAATATTCAAGCTTCTTTCCCAGCCATGTGCGAAAATCCGTCCATGAAAAAACGATACTCCGGTTTTTCAATGCATCCGACATCTGTTGTATTTCATGTAATATCCTGCTGCCGGCCTCATCACTCGCAAAAGTCCTGATTATTCCCAGGCGCTGCAAACTCTCCCGCAGACCGGACAAGATCTCAGCGGGACTTGTTTCTCTTACGTGGATATACGGTTGTAATGGTTCTGCAGCGTATTCAAGGGTATCGAGTATTTTATATATTAGATTACTACTTGTCGTAGACCATGGCAGGCGATTACTGCGAAACTCTATATGGCGTCTATAGCGATCCAGTCCGCGTGGAATATTTTCATGCAGGATGATGTCGCGCTCAAGTCGATAAACGCTCTCAAGCCGTGAATCAGGAGTTTCGTCAGGAAAAATGAAAGGTGATTTTAGAAAGTCCAGCAATGGCTGATGGTCATAATCTTCCTCAAGTGTTTCCAGCCAGCGCTCCAGTGTAGAGGCGGCGCTTGTCGTTGATAACGCCCAACCCGAAGGATCCTGAAGGTTTACTCCGGCACGTTCCAGTAGCGCCCTGAGGCGACGTGCGAGCCGACGGTTTTCGGTAATGACACCGATATCCTTCTTTCCCTGAATCAGCCATTGCCGAATTTGTATGTCGATGGCATTGGCTTCCTGTTCCGCATCATATGCCTCATAGATATACAATCGCTCTTCCAATGGGCTGTCTGGATAGGCTGCGGCAAAACGGTTTGCCCGTTCGCGCATGTGGGCATTACGGTCGGCCCGGTCGTCTGTTATGGGAGATATGTAGACAGTATCCAGAAATTCCGCATACGTATCTTGCGGAGCGGGCGCGATATATGGCGCACTGTCAATTAAAACATTAAAACTCTGCAGGAGGGGTGAGGAGTAACATTGTCCGCTGGAGCCTGGATATTGTTGTACATCCTGTATGATCGCTGACATCTGTCCCTTTTCGATCAGATGTCTGACCCATTCGGTTTCGCATGACAAGAGTGTATTGTATCCCACCAGATAGTAATAATTATTCGATGACGTGGGTTTACGGTTGCTGGTTAACCTTGCCAGATAAGCAGCATGGCGATCTATCATTCCTTCCTCGTGTTGTTGTTTGTGCCATGCACGCCAGAGTGTGTGTATCAGTGTGGACTCGCGGTTAAATGCAGCACTTGAAACAGTATTCAAGTCATAACTTTCATCCAGCTTGTTAATGAAATCCTCGACACTGTCCGGTAATTCAATATTATGCAATGTCAAATCATCAAACAGACTGATTAGACATGTTGCGATATGCCATGGATTTCCGGAACCGAAAAGTGTGCTATGCCGGTAGAGTGATTCGATGAGCATCAATTCCCGCATTTGCTCGCTCATTACTGCTATATCCAATGGAGTGGAATACTCAATCCATGCTCTCAGTGTACTGATATTCGGGCCGAACAGGGCCGACATACCCTGCCCATGAATGGTTTGCAGCAGTTGTTGGCGCAGACGCCGGGCGGCGAGCGGATTAGACAGCAGTATGACGATATTACTCAGATCGGGCAGCTGCTGCGCATGCTGACCGACTATCAGGTCACTGAGATAAGCCAGCGGATCTGCTGCGTTTGAAACTACATGGATAGGATATTCAGACAGTTGTAATGATGAAGCGTGTTCAGCGTTCAAGATATTGGAGTTTATCCTTAACTTCGGCCCACTCGTCCGCGTCGGGTGGAGGATCTATCTTTTCGGTAATCACCGGCCAGTCTTTTGCAAGCTCGGCATTCAGTTCGATAAAATTCGCCTGTTCTTCCGGTACATCGTCTTCTGCATGGATGGCCTCAACCGGGCATTCAGGTTCACATAAAGTGCAATCAATACATTCGTCTGGGTCGATAACCAGAAAGTTCGGACCTTCATGAAAACAATCTACAGGACAGACTTCGACGCAATCCGTATACTTGCACTTGATACATTCATCAGTTACAACAAATGTCATGGAGTTCTCCTGTCATTTGGTTCGGGTGTAATATAGTAAACGCAAACCTGCTCTGATGCGAGTACCTGCGACATCCACGGTCATTGTACTCTATCAGCGAGTGTCTTCAGACGATAGAGGATATTCAGCGCCTCACGCGGGGATAATTCGTCCGGATTCAGCGAGGTAACGGCATCGATTACGGGGTGCGGTTTAACAGGTTGAAACAAGGCCATCTGCTGTTCGGCTGTTGTGCGGGATTGATGTGAGGCATTTTTCTCCAGCTGCAGCAGTCGCTGCCTGGCCTGTTCGATGACTTCCCTGGGGATGCCCGCCAGCGCCGCGACCTGCAGGCCATAACTCTGGTTGGCAGGTCCCTCGCGTACGGCGTGCAGAAATACAATTCCATCACCGTGTTCCACGGCATCGAGATGAACATTGGCAATTCCAGAAATCGATTCAGACAGGGTCGTCAACTCGAAATAATGCGTGGCAAACAAGGTAAACGCATGTATGTTCGTTGCCAGATGGCTGGCGCATTCCCATGCCAGTGATAATCCATCAAAGGTGCTCGTGCCGCGGCCGATTTCATCCATCAATACCAGGCTGTATTGTGTGGCATTATTGAGAATATTCGCCGTTTCGATCATTTCAACCATGAAGGTCGAACGACCGCTCGCCAGCTCATCGGATGCACCGATGCGGGTAAAAATCCTGTCAACAGGTCCGATGACCGCATGTTCAGCCGGTACATAACTACCAATACAGGCGAGGATTACAATCAGTGCGGCCTGTCGCATATAGGTTGATTTGCCACCCATATTGGGGCCCGTAATGATCAGCATGCGACGTGTGTCATCCAGCAACATATCATTGGCCACAAACGGCATGTCTGACATCTGTTCAACAACCAGATGACGTCCCTGCGTTACCTTGATGCCCGGCGCGTCGTCAAGTTGTGGGCAGGACAGATTGAGATATTCTGCACGTTCCGCGAAGTTCGTCAGGACATCAAGTTCGGCAAGACCTGTCGAAGTGTGCTGCAGTTGAGGTATATGAGGCAATATTTTTGCGAGTAACTCGTCATAGAGCGCCTTTTCACGCACCAAGGCACGCTCCCGTGCACTTAGCACCTTTTCTTCAAAGGCTTTGAGTTCCGGTGTTATATAGCGTTCAGCACCTTTCAGGGTCTGGCGGCGGATGTAGTCATCGGGAACCTTGCCGGACTGGGTGCGGCTGACTTCTATATAATAACCATGAACACGGTTGTAACTGACCCTCAGGTTGTTGATGCCGGTGCGCTGGCGCTCACGTAGTTCCAGATCTACGAGATAGCGCCCGGCGTTTTGACTCAATGTGCGCAATTCATCGAGTTCGTCGTCATAACCCGGGGCGATAACGCCGCCCTCGCGGATCAGAACGGGAGGCGATTCAATAACGGCGTGCGACAGCAAGTCAACCAGTTCAGGATAATCACCTATGCGTTCCGCAAGTTCGAGAATAAGCGGTGAGTCCAGATTGCATACGGCCTTTTGCAGCGAGGGGATCACACGCAGACTGTTACGCAACATGGCGAGGTCCCGCGGACGTGCCGACTGCAATGCAATGCGTGATACACACCGCTCAATATCACCGATACCGCGTAGTTTCTGCTGAATGTCACCATAATCACGATTTTCCATCAATACGCCGGCGGCGTGCTGGCGCAGCCGCAATGTTCCATGATCCCTTATCGGGCGATTTATCCATCGTCTCAACAGACGTCCGCCCATGACCGTGACCGTTTTATCCATGACCCCTAGCAGGGTTGCTTCATCGTTGCTTGCAAGGCTGGTATCGAGTTCGAGATTACGCCGGCTGGCGGCATCAATGATAACGGAGTCCTGTTGATGTTCCGCTTGAATGGTGTAGATATGACGTAGCGGTGTACGTTGAGTATCACGGGCATATTGAACCAGGCAGCCCGCCGCACCGACGGCAATCGGGAGGTCCTCGCAGCCAAACCCCTTAAGCTCGCGTGTTCCCAGTTGTGACGTGAGCAAACGGGTGGCTGATACCGGATCGAAATGCCAGGGCGGCATACGATGAATACAGCCGTATCTCTCCAGTCCTGCGTCGCCATTTGCCGCCTCGCTGACGAGCAATTCAACAGGATTGATCCTTTCCAGTTCATCGAGCAATGACTGCCTGGAGTCGACCTCCTGAACGGTAAGGCGGCCGCTAGACAGATCCATGGTGGCCATTCCATAGATATTTTGTTGTGTATGGATCGCCACGAGCAGATTGTCTCTGCGTTCGCTCAGCAGTGCTTCATCGGTGATGGTGCCGGGTGTGATAATGCGTATGACATTGCGTTCAACGGGACCCTTGCTTTTTGTCGGATCACCCGTTTGTTCACAAATCGCGACTGATTCACCCCGTTCGATCAGTTTTGCCAGGTAGGTCTCTGCAGAATGGTATGGTACCCCGGCCATGGGGACCGGCTCACCTGCGGATTGACCGCGCGAGGTGAGGGTGATATCCAGTATGCGTGAAGCTTTTTGGGCATCTTCATAAAACATCTCATAAAAGTCACCCATACGATAGAACAGGAGCATATCCGGGTATTCCGCCTTGATGCGCATGTATTGCTGCATCATCGGTGTATGCTGTTGTGGTCCAACGCTGACGACGGAATTCAAGGTTTATGACTCCGGTATGATAGTGTGCCAGGCCATTCCCGGGAACAGTCAATCGCGAATATTCGTATTCATGATCGGAATTTATTCGACAGGTGTATCGGGGTCATTCCCCCATTCCGACCATGACCCTGGATAGCCTTTTACATGTGCGTAGCCCAGATATTTAAGTACGATATAACTGTGTGCCGAGCGTGCATGGGTATGACAATAGGTTATGATTTCATTATCAGGCGTGATGCCCTTGCCGGCATATAACGACAATAATTCGCTTCTAGACTTGAGGCGCAGATTACGCTGTTGATCGATGGCGCGGGCCCATTCAATGTTGATCGCTCCCGGGATATGTCCCCCGCGTTGCGCCCGTTTATCAGTACCTTCATATTCTCCCGGCGTTCTTGCGTCAACCAGCGTTACCGAGGCATCATCAAGATGAGAAAGGATATAATCTTTGTCGGCAATCACCGCGGAATTGGAATATGTGAGTGAATAATCGGATGGTGATATATCTTCAGCCTGGTTATTTACCGGATGGTTCTCGTTGATCCATGCCTGCAGGCCGCCGTTTAAGAGGGAGAACCCCTGGTGGCCGGCGACATCGAGAGTCCATAACAGGCGGCATGCCTTGCTGCCGCCTTCATCATCATAGGCTACAACATGATTATCCGCCGATATGCCAATCAACGACAGAACCTGGCTGAGATCATTTTCCGACGGCAAAAGCCCCATTACTGGCGGGTGGTTTGCGATAATTTTTGAATAATCAAGGTGGACTGCCCCGGGAATATGATTGCGGGCATACACGGGTGCGCGTGACAGATCAACCAGCACGATTTCATCGGCGTCTATTGACTCTTCGAGTTCATAGGGATCGGCCACCAAGGGTAATAAAGGCTCACTCATGTTTGCTCCCGGTTAGTATCATATCAACTGTCAGTACAGAAGACTCCGAAGGCTGATAATCCCATTTTGCAGGATAACTCACGTTGCAGAAAAACGTAGCAGACTGGTCTTGCATGATAATCACATATAATGAAAAACCAGGGAATGCGATGTCAAAATAAATTGATGGTTGTCAATTTCCTGGTGCACAATCCACCGCCGTTGCTACAGCTTCAATGTCTGCATCGATTCAATTACCCAACCACCAGCTCGCTTCAAATCATGGGTGGCAATACAGAATCTGAAGTTTCGTCAGGCCCTGACATCAGATTGCACATTTAAGCATTCCGGTGATTGTATAAATTAACAGGATTTCTTGTTCAGATTGTCTCTGTTTTGTTTCTGGGCAGTAGAAAGATTACCTGAATGTCAGTTGAATGCAATACATCATTTCGGGCGTGTCATGTCAGCATATTCTGGAATGTTCGGGGGATAGGAGACAGCGCAGTACGGCAGAAGCGACACGCGCCTGATCGTTTGGCGGTTATTTTCTGATGTGTATGACTTGTGCCTTGCTGGTATGAAGGTCTTTTTTATGATGTGTTTGTGGGGGATTGCACAGTTCCCGTATGTCCCCGCAGGGTGATTCGATAGATATGATCTCGAAGTAATGGTTAGACCTGATGCCGATCATGCTTGCGAGTTCCTCCATGCCTCCCAGGATTTCACGCATGTCCATTTCCTGGTTTTTGTTCCACTTAACGAAGGCATCTGTTGCAAGTTGTTCTGTCATCATTGATCCTCACTTGCTTCATATGTCGGACCAATACATGAAAACTTTAAAATATATTCATATGCCGCTTGTTGTTAACGTTACTTCTTAAGGTTTGATGTCAAAAGTGGCTGTATATTATGCAGGATCTCCTTGAACACTTTCGGGTTGCCGGCGACGATATTACCGGTATACAGGTATTCCTGTCCGCCGCTGAAATCGCTGATCAGGCCGCCTGCCTCCTGGATCAACAGTACACCCGCGGCGATATCCCAGGCATTGAGGCCGATTTCCCAGAAGCCATCAAGGCGACCGGCAGCCACATAGGCAAGATCAAGGGAGGCGGCCCCGGCACGGCGAATCCCGGCTGTCTGTAGGTGAATGATCCTGAACATGGCCAGATAGGCGTCCAGGTGTTGGGGATGTTTGAAAGGGAAACCAGTACCGATCAGCGTGCCGTCGAGACCTTTCGCCTTGCTGACCCGGATCCGTCTCTCGTTCAGGAAGGCCCCGCTTCCCAGGGTCGCTGTAAACAGTTCCTGTCGCAGCGGATCGTATACTACGGCCTGCTCGAGCTTGTTTTTATGCTGCAGTGCGATGGATACGGCAAACTGAGGAAACCCATGCAGGAAGTTGGTGGTGCCGTCCAGGGGGTCGATGATCCACTGATACTCATTATTGCCATGTTCGCCGCCTTCTTCTGCCAGGATGCCGTGATCCGGGTAGGCCTTGCGGATGACGTTGATGATTTCGGATTCCGCCAGGCGGTCTACCTCGCTGACAAAATCGTTGTAACCCTTGGTGGTGATGCTCAGGGAGTCAACGTGGTTGACGTAGCGCACTATGATGTTACCTGCGTTGCGTGCAGCGCGGACAGCTATATTAAGTACGGGATGCATAAAACGGGCGGTTTATTTGGATTTGAATTGTAGATGCGTTCACAGTATACATGGCAGGGGACAAGATTAATGCATTCCAGTTGAAATAAACAACAGCAACCGGCGCGACACTGATCGTAGTCAAAATGGCCTGGGTTTGGCAGGCATTACAGTCGATTGATTCCACCCATGCTGCATACGGGATGTGCTAACCATTGGTACACTGCTGCAAAATAGATCCATGCTTGCCAACATACGTATCGTACTGATTAATACCTCTCATCCCGGAAATATCGGGGCGGTAGCAAGGGCCATGAAAAATATGTCCCTGGCGGAACTCCATCTCGTGGAGCCGAAGAGTTTTCCGAATGCAGATGCCACGGCCAGGGCTTCGGGGGCTGATGATATTCTGGCTGATGCAAGAATCCACCAGTCACTCGATCCGGCAATCGCAGAAACCGGACTTGTCATCGGTACCAGTGCACGCAACCGGACAATTGCCTGGCCTCAGCTGGACCCACATCAATGCGCCGAACTGGTATTGTCAGAAAGCCAGCGTCACCCCGTTGCAATCCTGTTCGGCCGTGAACATTCCGGTTTGACGAACACTGAACTCGATCGTTGCCATTACCTGGTACAGATACCGACCAATCCGGATTTTACGTCAATGAATATCGCATCTGCAGTACAGATCATCACCTACGAAATATTATCGACCAGCAAACAGACACGGGCCACCTTACCGACGATAGGCGAAACCTTAACAACCGTGGAAGAAGTCGAGATGTTTTATATTGAATTAGAGAAGGTTTTGCTGGAAATCGGTTTCCTGAATCCGCAAAGCCCCAAACATCTGAATCGGTTGATGCGCCGGCTTCGCCGCTTGTTCAACCGCGTTCGCCTCACCAGTAACGAGTTGCAAATCCTGCGCGGTATTCTGACCGCGATACAAAAAAACCACGGGGCCTAGATGTCATTGGGGCGGATTGCCTCGGGATTTAACCGATGATATATCACTCTATAGGTTGTAATATGGCGATAAATCTATATTTTTAAAAATTTAACCGGGACTGATCCATGTTTAATAGCTTACGCGAAGACATCAGATGTGTATTTGAACGCGATCCAGCTGCTCGAAATACCTTTGATGTGCTGACAAATTATCCGGGTGTGCACGCAATGCTGTTCCACAGATTGAGTCATTGCATGTGGAATATGGAATTGAAATGGGCGGCCAGATTCATCTCGACGTTTTCGCGATGGTTGACTGGCATAGAAATACACCCGGCGGTAAGGATTGGCAGGCGGTTTTTTATTGATCATGGAATGGGTGTGGTCATCGGCGAAACCGCGGAGATCGGGGATGATTGCACCCTCTATCACGGGGTAACGCTTGGCGGAACCAGTTGGGAAAAGGGGAAACGTCATCCGACCCTGGAAAATAATGTGATTGTCGGTGCCGGTGCCAAGGTGCTGGGACCGATCCGTGTGGGTGAAGGGGGGCGAGTCGGATCTAACGCCGTGGTTACCAGGGACGTACCCCGGGGTGCGACGGTAATCGGTGTCCCGGCGCATGTGGCACGCCCATCCGGTAGTGAAGAGGAGAAGAAACGCCGGGCGTTTGCCAAAAAGATCGGTTTTGACGCCTATGGTACAACCCAGGACACCGAGGACCCTGTCACAATCGCCATCGATTGTATGCTGGATCACATCCATGCGCTGGATAATGCCATGACAGAAATGCGTCGGGCGTGTAAAAAGCTGGGTATTGAAGTCACAGCGACGCCGCTCCCCACCCTAGATATGTATGCCATTGATTCAAAAGGTAAAAATAATGGTCAGGAAGGCGCTACACAGGAACAGGATGAAAAGCGTGAAGACAAATCTTGACTAAATTACTCAAGTAAGTAGAATAACAAATACCTTACAAAACATACGGGCAGGACTATTAAGATGAAATTAACCACAAAAGGAAGATACGCCGTCACTGCAATGCTGGATTTGGCGCTCCACGCCAAAGAAGGTCCGGTGCCATTGGCCGATATATCACAAAGACAGGGTATCTCCCTGTCATATCTTGAGCAGTTATTCGCCAAGCTCCGTAAGCAAGGCCTGGTTGATAGCGCACGCGGCCCGGGGGGCGGTTACCGTCTGAGCCGTGCATCTAGTGAGATCGCCGTGGCAGAAGTCATTACAGCAATAGATGAAAAGGTGGACGCAACCCGGTGTGGCGGTGCTGCGGACTGCCAGGATGGAGAGCCGTGTCTGACCCATGAGTTGTGGACCGATCTGAGCCAGCAGATCTATACATTTTTAAGCAATATCACCCTCGGACAATTGGTCGAACGTCGGCAGGTCAGAGACGTCTCCGCACGTCAGGACAGCAGGCAGAAGGGCCAGAATTTTGTACCTCTGGTGGCCGCTGATTCAATTCGCTGAGTATTTATCCTCGGTCTGAGCTAGCGAAAGACATGTCGATTTATCTGGACCACAACGCGACTACACCCATCGACCCGGTGGTGCTCGATGCAATGTTGCCGTATTTACGCGATTACTACGGTAATCCTGCCAGCGTTTACAGTCACGGTCGTAAGACGCGTGAGGCGGTCGAGCAGGCCCGTGAACAGGTTGCGTCATTGGTGAAGGTGCATCCGCGGCAGGTGATCTTCACCAGTGGTGGAACGGAATCGAACAATATGGCCATCAAAGGGATTGCGCCGGGCAAAGGCAGGAATGCCATCGCCATCAGTGAAATAGAACATACATCGGTAATTGCCCCCGCACAGGCCATGCAGGGCATGGGCTGGCAACTTGATCTGATAAAAACCGATGATGCCGGTTACATTTCGGCAGACGCAGTGGCCGATGTCATGGATGACGGGACTGTTCTGGTTTCTGTCATGATGGCGAACAACGAGACCGGCGTGGTTCAGGATGTAAAAGGTATTAGCGCGATTTTACGTACACACGATGTCATCCTGCATACCGATGCCGTGCAGGCGGCAGGAAAGATACCAGTCGATTTCGCTTCGACGGGCGCACACATGATGAGTCTTTCCGCACACAAGTTTTATGGGCCGAAGGGTGTTGGTGCCCTGATTGTGGACAGATCACTGGATCTGAAACCTTTGATAAACGGTATCGGACACGAAATGGGGATGCGCGGCGGTACAGAAAATGTTGCGGGTATTGTGGGATTCGGTAAGGCGGCGGAACTGGCAGCAGTCAACCTTGAGGAGCACACAAACCAGCTACTCGATTTGCGTCATCGCCTCGAGAGTGGCCTGCAGCAGATCAGTGGTGTCAAGATCGTCGCTGAGCATTCGCAGCGGTTGGCCAATACGATCTGCATACTGGCTGAAGGGATAGAAGGCGAAACGCTGTTGATGAATCTGGATCGCTCGGATATCGCGGTATCCAGCGGTTCCGCCTGTGCCAGCGGCAGTACCAATCCAAGCCACGTATTAATGGCAATGGGTATCGATCGTGAACTGGCACGCTGCGCGATCCGTATCAGTTTGGGCAAGGACAATACCGGAGCGGATGTTGATATCTTCCTGGATCATTTACGTCAGGAACTGGGAAATTTGCAAGGCCTTGAATTACAGGCATGGGCATCATAAACAGTACAGAAGGGCAACACGCTATGATGAAATTACCTATATATCTTGATTATTCAGCAACAACCCCGGTCGACCCACGTGTTGCTGAGAAGATGATGACGTGCCTGACCATGGAAGGGGATTTCGGCAATCCCGCCTCACGTTCACATTCATTCGGCTGGAGTGCAGAGGCCCTGGTGGAAAAGGCACGCAAGCAGGTTGCGGACCTGGTAAATGCCGATCCCAGGGAAATCGTCTGGACCTCCGGTGCTACCGAGTCGGATAACCTTGCGCTCAAGGGCGTCGCCCATTTCTATCAGAAGAAGGGTAAACACATCGTAACGTCCAAGACGGAGCATAAGGCCGTGCTTGATTCCTGCCGCCAGCTCGAACGGGAGGGATTTGAGATAACCTATCTGATTCCTGAACCCTCCGGATTGATCGATCTCGCCAAACTGAAGTCGGCCTTGCGCGATGACACGATTCTGGTGTCCATCATGCATGTGAATAATGAAATCGGTGTGATACAGGATATCGAGGCAATCGGAGAGATTACCCGCGCACGCGGTATCCTGTTCCATTGCGATGCGGCGCAGAGCGCCGGGAAGGTGGAGATCGATCTGCAGCGGATGAAGGTTGATCTGATGTCCTTTTCGGCCCATAAGGTCTATGGTCCCAAGGGGATTGGCGCGCTTTACGTGCGGCGTAAGCCTCGGGTCAGGATCGAGGCGCAGATGCACGGTGGCGGCCATGAACGCGGCATGCGTTCCGGCACCCTGGCAACCCACCAGATAGTCGGAATGGGCGAGGCCTTCAGGATCGCCAGGGAAGAAATGACGGAAGAGAATGCCCGCATATTGAGGCTGCGCAACCGGTTGTGGGATGGCATCAAGGATATCGAGGAAGTGTATGTCAATGGTGACATGGAACATCACGTTCCCGGTAATCTCAATGTCAGTTTTAACTTTGTCGAGGGCGAATCCTTGATCATGGCATTGAAGGATATGGCCGTCTCGTCAGGCTCTGCCTGTACATCCGCAAGTCTGGAACCTTCATATGTCCTCCGTGCGCTGGGCAGGAATGATGAACTGGCACACAGTTCGATCAGGTTCACGATCGGGCGATTCACGACCGAGGAGGACATCGATTACACGGTTAAATTAATTCGCAAGAATATCGATAGGCTCAGGGCACTGTCGCCCTTGTGGGAGATGTATAAGGAAGGTATTGACCTTTCAAAGGTGCAATGGGCGGCTCATTAGATTGAGTGAATAACAACGACTGAAATTCAGTAAGCATTGAGGAGAACTGGTTATGGCATACAGTGACAAAGTGTTGGATCACTATGAAAATCCACGTAATGTCGGAGCATTTGATAAGGATGATGTATCGATCGGCACGGGTATGGTCGGAGCACCCGCTTGCGGCGACGTCATGAAGCTGCAAATCAAGGTAAATGCCGACGGTGTGATCGAAGATGCAAGATTCAAGACCTATGGTTGTGGTTCTGCGATTGCATCGAGTTCATTACTAACCGAGTGGGTCAAGGGCAAGACTCTCGAGCAGGCAAGGCAGATCAAGAATGTCCAGATTGCAGAAGAGCTGGCGCTGCCCCCGGTAAAGATCCATTGTTCCGTATTGGCCGAGGATGCCATCAAGGCGGCGATCAATGATTACAATAAAAAGCACCAGATAAGTTCCGGCGATGACATTCCGGAAGAGAAGAGCAGTGCGGCCTGAGAAGAGTGGTCGAAAACGGAATTTTCTAACGATAAACAGTACACAAAAGTTGACAGGATGATGGGTATAACCGTAACAGATGCCGCTAGTCGGCATATACAGAACTATATCTCCAGGCGTGGCAAGGGGGTAGGTTTGCGTGTGGGCGTTAAAACATCGGGTTGTTCCGGTATGGGATATGTGCTGGAAGTTTCGGATGATATCGGCCCGGAAGACCTGGTGTTCGAAGACCGCGGAGTGAAGGTCATCGTTGACCCCAAGAGTTTACTTTATCTGGACGGTACCGAGCTGGATTATACACGCGAAGGTCTCAATGAAGGCTTCAAGTTCAACAACCCGAATGTGAAGGATACATGCGGCTGCGGTGAAAGTTTTAATGTCTGAGCGCATTTGAGGTGTATGCAGTCATCCTTTGCAAAAGATTATTTCGACCTGTTCGCCCTGCCAGTATCATATAATGTGGATGGGGTCTTGCTGGCACAACGTTACCGTGAACTTCAGCATACGATTCATCCTGATAAATACACCACTTCATCGGATCAGGATCGCCGTTTGTCATTACAATTGACGGCGCAGGTGAACGAGGCCTTTCAGACTTTAAAAAATCCTATCCTGCGAGCAAAGTACCTGTTGCAGTTGCATGACGCTGTTCCGGATGATAATGCCGCCATGAATCCTGAATTTCTGGGTGAACAAATGGAGTTGCGTGAACGTCTGGCTGATATTAAAGACAGTCAGGATAAAGGCAATGAGTTGGCCAGGATAAGCGATGATCTTGACATACGTAGCAGGGAAATACAGGAAAGATTTGGCAGGTTTTTCGATTCCGGCAAGCCGGATGACCTGGACTCTGCAGGCGGGATATTCCTGGAAATGCAATTTATCGATAAATTACAGCGGGAGATTGCTGAGATCGAGACGGAGTTGTCAATATAATCATACAAATGAACAGGAAATCAAATAACTGATGGCGCTCTATCAGATTAACGAGCCGGAAGGGCAACAAGGCCAAACGGAGCAACGGCGCGCTGCAGGTATAGATCTTGGTACGACCAACTCCCTTGTCGCCACAATGATAAACGGTGAAGCGCAAACCTTGCCCGATAACCAGGGCGGGCATCTGCTGCCCTCGGTGGTGCGTTATTCAGACAGGCAGTCACCCATTGTCGGCTTTGATGCAAAGAACTCCGCGTTCGATGATCCATTGAATACCCTGGTTTCCGTCAAGCGCTTCATGGGGCGTGGATTGTCCGATATCCAAAAGGTTGCCGATCAGTTGCCCTATGAATTCGTCAATAACGACAGTGGAGTAGCACGTATCCATACGGTTGCTGGAGACGTCAGCGCCGTAGAGGTATCCGCGGAGATTCTCAAGATCCTGAAGGACAGGGCGGAGAAGTGCCTTGGCGGCGAGCTCTACGGGGTGGTCATAACCGTGCCGGCGTATTTTGATGATGCCCAGCGTCAGGCCACCAAAGATGCGGCACGTCTGGCGGGCATCAATGTTTTGCGTTTGCTTAACGAACCGACCGCTGCTGCTGTATCCTACGGCCTGGACAACAAAGCGGAAGGCATTCATGCGGTCTATGATCTGGGTGGCGGTACGTTTGATATATCAATACTGCGTTTCAGCAAAGGGGTGTTCGAGGTGCTGGCGACCGCAGGGGATACCGCGCTGGGCGGTGATGACATGGATAGAATGATAGCGGAATGGATAATTCAGGAGGCGAAGCTGGTCGATAAACCAGACCCTAAACTTTTACGGCGTATTCTCAGTGTCGCGACCAAGGCAAAGGAGGAATTAACGCAATCAAACAGCACCGTGATTGATATTCAGCGTGCCGATGGCAGCGTTTGGCATGGGCAACTGACAAGGGAACATTTAAATACACTGATTGACCCGTTGATCAAGAGGACATTGTCTCCCTGTCAACGGGTACTGCGTGATGCAGGTATAACAAAAGACGACATCAAGGATGTTGTAATGGTTGGCGGGGCAACTCGTGTGCCGAGGGTGCAAGAACTGGTAAGCCGATTTTTTGAATGCCGTTTACTCGAGGGCATTGATCCCGACAGGGTTGTCGCCATCGGGGCTGCCATCCAGGCTGATATCCTGGCGGGAAACAAGCCCGACAACGAGATGCTGTTGCTGGATGTGATTCCACTGTCACTGGGTATTGAAACCATGGGCGGTCTGGTTGAAAAGATTATTCCGCGCAATACCTCGATTCCGATCATGAAGGCCCAGGAATTTACTACCTACAAGGATGGACAGACGGCCATGATGATTCACGTAGTGCAGGGTGAGCGCGAACTCGTTTCCGATTGCCGTTCGCTGGCGCGTTTCGAGCTCAGGGGTATCCCGGCAATGACCGCTGGCGCTGCACGCGTTCAGGTGACCTATCAGGTGGATGCCGACGGCTTGCTGAATGTCTCGGCGCAGGAATTGACCAGCGGTGTGGAAAGTCACATTGAGATCAAGCCCTCGTACGGTCTGACAGAAAATGAAATCGAGACCATGTTGCGTGATTCGCTGTCCCATGCCGAGGAAGATATGGAAAACAGGCAGCTTAAGGAACAACAGGTCGATGCAACCCGTATGATAGATGCCGTCGAGGCCGCGCTTGCTGAGGATGGTACCGTTTTGCTCGATGAACAGGAACGACGCGATATCGAAACCGCACTCGAAGAAGTGCGAAAATCCCGGCAAGCCAATGATTACAGGGTGATCAAACAGGCACTGGAAAGACTTGAAAAGGTCAGTGCTGATTTTGCAGCGCGCCGGATGAATGCCTCCATTAAACACGCCCTTTCCGGCCACAAGATGGAAGAATTTTCCGACTAGTATCCATGCCTAAGGTTATCTTTATGCCCCATGAGGAAATCTGCCCCGAAGGGGCAGTTCTGAAGGCGGAGCCGGGTATCAGTATATGCGACCTGGCGCTGCAAAATGGCATCGAGATCGAGCATGCCTGTGAAAAATCCTGTGCTTGTACGACCTGCCATGTGTATGTGAGGGAGGGCGGTGGATCTCTCAACCCGACTTCTGACGACGAGGATGATATGCTGGACAAAGCGTGGGGTCTGGAGCCCGATTCGCGCCTGAGTTGCCAGGCCATCGTGGATGACAAGGATCTGGTGGTCGAGATTCCAAAATATACGATCAATATGGTATCGGAAAATCATTAGAGCAAGAGGAAAAACAGCATGGGATTAAAATGGGTTGACTCTCTTGATATCGCCATCGCTCTGGATGAAATACATAAGAATGTGGATCCCAGATATGTCCGATTTACAGACCTGTATGATTGGATTCTCGCATTGGAAGATTTCGACGATGATCCCGACCACTGCGGAGAAAAGATACTCGAGGCCATCCAGACGGCCTGGATCGAGGAACACGACTGATTTTCTCACAATGAAATCTGCCCGTGCTGATGCCTATGAGCTCATTTTTGCCGGCTTCAGTGAATATCTGAAAAACCACCTCTCTAGCGTTATCTACCCATGACGGCTATAATGCCGGATTGGCAGCTAAACGGTAACACGTTAAAATATAAAGCGAAAATATTAATAGCCCGCCATTTTGAGCGGGCTTGTTTTATTCAGTCAATAATCCTCGGAGTCAAAGTTAATGACAATTGAACGTACCTTATCGATCATCAAACCCGACGCGGTGGCAAAAAACGTCATTGGAGAGATCTACCGGATCTTTGAAAATGGCGGATTAAAGATTATAGCAGCGAAGATGATGCATCTTAGTCGTGAACAGGCGGAATCATTTTATATTGTCCACAAGGAACGGCCTTTCTACAATGACCTGGTAAAATTCATGATCTCAGGTCCGGTGATGATCCAGCTATTGGAAGGAGAAAACGCAATTGCAAAAAACCGTGAATTGATGGGCGCGACCAACCCGGCGCAGGCTGATGCGGGTACGATCAGGGCGCAATTTGCCGCTAATGTCGAGGAAAATGCCGTGCATGGCTCCGACAGCGCGGAAACAGCCAAGACTGAGATCGAATTTTTCTTCATGGCAGAAGAAATATTTCCACGAACACGGTAAGAGCCTGTGACCCGAACCAAAACCAATTTGCTCGATTTTGACCGGCCCTCTCTGGAATCCTTCTTCATCACCTCAGGGGAGCGGTCATTTCGTGCCTCGCAGGTAATGAAATGGATTCATCACTATGGCGTGGATGATTTTTCCCTCATGACAAATCTCGGGAAGCGGTTGCGACAGTACCTCGACGATCATGCGCAGATCAAGGCACCCGTTCATGAACTGGAACGGTTTTCGGAGGATGGAACCAGAAAATGGTTATTTCGCCTGGAAGACGGAAATTGTATCGAGACGGTTTTTATTCCGGAAAAGAGCCGCGGGACATTATGTGTCTCATCCCAGGCCGGGTGTTCATTGAATTGCTCTTTTTGTTCAACGGGTCGCCAGGGTTATAACCGGAATCTTACTGTGTCGGAGATCATTTCACAGATATGGGTGGCGAACAAGGCCCTGGGACGTGATCCAAAAGGGGAACGTTTGATCACCAATGTGGTCTTCATGGGGATGGGCGAACCATTGTTGAACTTTGATAACCTGGTAAAAGCCATTAGTATTTTACTGGATGATCTGGCTTACGGCCTTTCCAAACGAAAGGTCACGGTCAGTACGGCAGGAGTCGTTCCGGCCATTGATCGTTTAAGAACGGTGTGTGATGTGAGTCTGGCTGTATCATTACATGCACCGAACGACGATTTGCGTGATGTGCTGATGCCGTTGAACAAAAAGTATCCGTTAAGACAGTTGCTTGATGCCTGTATACATTATCTGGGCGTCAATCCTCATCGCAGGATTACCTTTGAATATGTCATGCTGGCTGGTATCAATGACAGTCTCAAGCATGCTGATGAATTGATTACATTGCTGTCCGATGTGCCTTCTAAAATCAATCTCATCCCCTTTAACCCGTTTCCCAACAGTGGTTACCAGACTTCAAGCCAGACGGTTATAGATCGTTTCCGGGACAGGCTGATGTCGGCGGGATTGATGACGGTAACCCGCAGGACGCGGGGTGATGATATCGATGCGGCATGTGGACAACTCGTCGGTCAGATAAATGACAGGACCAGACGCAGTATACGTTATCATCATATGATGAATGAGGCGGGTTAAATAATGGAAATCAGAATACAGTGGCTATTGGTGTTATTGGCTTTGCTGGTTCTCACGGCGTGCACGAGGCAACAGGTAATAGAGTCCGGTGATTCGGAATCCCCTGCAGTTATTAATGCAAAACTGGGTCTTGGTTATATGCACCAGGGTAATTACGATGTCGCACAGACAAAACTCGAAAAGGCCTTGCAACAGGATCCCAAGCTGGCGATGGCGCATCATTATATCGCCGAGCTTTACCAGCAAACTGGATCAATTGAATTGGCCCGCAAACATTTTGAACGCGCAGTGAAGCTGGACCCTGATGATCCTTTATTGCTTAATAATTACGGAGTGTTCCTGTGTGAGCAGAAACACTACAAGGAGGCGGAACAATACTTCCTCAAGGTTGCTGACATGCCTGCCTACAAACATCCGGACAAGGCCTATGAAAATGCCGCTTTATGTGCATTAAGGATGCCGGATCAGGCCATGGCCGAGAAATATTTCCGCAAGGCGCTCAAGGCCAATCCCCGGCTGCAGAATTCACTCTATCAGATGGCGCAGCTTAATTACGACACGCACGAATACCTGGAAGCACGTGCTTTCCTGCAGCGCTTTTTCTCTGAAGCGGGATACACGCCACAAGGGCTGTGGCTGGGTGTAAGAATAGAGCGGGAGATGGGCGATACCACAGCCTTGACCAAGTATACGAAGTTGTTATTGGATAAATTCCCGGATTCCGAAGAGGCACGAGCTGTCAGCAGTATCAAATAAGTCATGGTGAAGTACGTCTTACTTGATGATGAGGTTGAATCCGATGCCAGTGAGGATGATTCTCCCGGCAAGCGATTACGCGCTGCACGTGAGAAACTCAATCTCGATATCAAGACTGTCGCGAAAAAGCTTCATATGCATGAAGATTCGATTATTGCTCTTGAGAACGATCACTACGACAAGTTTCCTGCACCGATCTATGTCAGCGGATTTCTGCGCAACTATGCACGTTTATTAAATCTTGATCCTGAACCCATCGTTGAGTCGTACGAGAGTCTGGGCAGGGAAGCACCGCCGATATTATCGGATTTAACCTCAAAGATTCCCAGACGCCGGCACAGAGGTATTGAGCCATGGGCGGGCTATCTGGCCGCTGGCGGTATACTGCTGATGGTACTGGTGTGGATGTTGCCTTCCAGGAATCAAAGCGTGGATATTGAATTACAATCCATGTCGGAAAGCCAGCAACCGGAGCCGCCTGCCTCTATGCCATCCGTTGATAATGAGCAATCCACGGATGATCAGGCCGATGTGACCGACATGCCCGAAGGAAACGAGGCCGGTGCAGCAACGGATACGGATGAGGCTACAACGGCAATATCGGAACCCGCCTTGCCAATCCCTTCTGATACCCTTGTGCTGCATTTTTCGCAGGATTCCTGGGTGGAAATTTCCGATTCAACGGGGCGACGGCTGTTTTATAACATGGGAAAGGCGGGAGAGACGACTTCCTTGCTGGGGATCGCCCCATTCAGTGTCCTGCTTGGCTACTCACCGGGGGTCAGCATCGAATATAATGGTAAACCGTTTGACCAGTCTCCCTATGTACGGCAGGATGTCGCCCGTTTCAGACTGGGTAACCGCAATTAAAGGACCGGATTATGAATTCTCAAGACTTGATCAAGCGTCGCAAATCACGTCAAATCATGGTTGGCAATGTACCCGTCGGCGGCGATGCGCCGATTGCAGTGCAAAGCATGACCAACACCGATACATGCAACATTGACGCAACTGTTACACAAATACGTGCATTACAGGATGCCGGTGCGGATATCGTTCGTGTGTCTGTGCCAAGCATGGATGCTGCCGAGGCCTTTGGCGCTATCCGCAAACAGGTGAACATTCCCCTGGTGGCGGATATTCACTTTGATTACAGGATTGCCCTGCGAGTTGCAGAACTCGGCGTTGATTGCCTGCGTATCAATCCCGGTAATATCGGTCGCGATGACAGGGTGCGGGCGGTGGTGAGCAGCGCCCGTGACCATAACATCCCGCTACGAATCGGTGTGAATGCTGGTTCCCTGGAAAAAGATCTGCAAAAGAAATATGGCGAACCGACGCCCCTGGCCCTCGTTGAATCGGCATTGCGTCATATCGATATCCTCGACAAACTGGACTTTCAGGATTTCAAGGTCAGCCTTAAGGCCTCGGAGATTTTCATGACTGTGGCTGCCTATCGCGAGCTGGCCGGACAAATCGAACAGCCGCTGCATCTGGGGATAACTGAGGCGGGGGGATTACGCTCGGGAACAGTAAAGTCGGCAATCGGTCTGGGTATGCTGTTGGTCGAAGGTATCGGCGATACCATCCGGATATCACTTGCCGCAAACCCTGTTGAAGAAGTCAAGGTGGGTTTCGATATTCTCAAGAGCCTTCATCTGCGCAATCGTGGCATCAATCTGATCGCATGTCCTTCCTGTTCACGGCAACAGTTTGATGTGATTTCTACGGTCAACGCGCTGGAATCTCGTCTGGAAGATATCAACGAATCGATGGACGTGGCGGTTATCGGTTGCGTGGTAAATGGCCCCGGCGAGGCACGCAAGGCACAGATCGGGATTACCGGAGGAACACCAAACATGCTTTACATCAACGGCAAACCCGATCACAAGGTTACAAATGAACAGCTGGTGGATGAACTCGAGATGATTATCCGTGAGAAGATAGAATTGCTTAAGGCTGGGGATTCAGGGAAACCAGTCAGCGTAGTCATTCCGATCAAAGAGGTATCCGCTTGATTGCCTCATTGAATCCACACTTGTTCATTTCACAGTTTCACGGTTGACATAGAATTGGGCCAGACCATCCAGGCAATCCGCGGCATGCACGATGTCCTGCCGGGTCAGACGCCCTGTTGGCAGCATCTGGAGGCCGTGATCCATCAATTAATGACGTCCTATTCCTATGAAGAAATCCGTTTACCGATAGTCGAAAAAACGGATCTGTTTATACGTACCATAGGCTCGGTTACGGATATTGTCGAAAAGGAGATGTATACCTTTGAGGACCGTAACGGAGAGAGCCTGACCTTGCGGCCGGAAGGAACAGCAGGC
>CAZSAK010000029.1:0-25667 GCA_964605155.1 uncultured Chromatiaceae bacterium
TCATGACCCTTATAATCAGATATGGGCTGATTAATAACGTATATACAATAATGTTGGGAGTATAATACTGATTATCAGGTAACAGCCCGGCATCGGGAGATGATTATGACGGAAGCAAATGATCAGGAAATCGAGATTACACTGGCTGGTACGGGCCACAAGGCGATATTGAATACACCGCCAAATACCCAGGGCATCGTTCTATTTGTGCATGGCAGCGGCAGCAGCCGCAACAGCCCGCGCAACAGGTATGTGGCATCGGTATTGAATGAAGCCGGAGTCGCAACTCTGTTGTTTGACCTGTTGACCGAAGAAGAAGACCAGGTCTATGAGACCCGTTTTGACATCGAGTTGCTGACGCGGCGCCTCAGTGAAGTGACCGAATGGATTACACAGCAGGAAAATCTGCGGCAGCTTGCAATCGGCTACTTTGGTGCCAGTACCGGCGCCGCTGCGGCCCTCAAGGCGGCGGCAGCCCGGGGCACATCCATCAAGGCGATCGTATCACGGGGTGGCCGGCCTGATCTGGCGGCACAGGAATATCTTTCCCACGTTCAGGCACCTACCTTGTTGATGGTCGGCGGTCTTGACGATGGCGTGATCGACTTCAATCAATTGGCGTATAACCGACTGCAGTGTATCAAGGATTTGCAGATCATTCCGGGGGCCACCCACCTGTTCGAAGAACCGGGCACACTGGAGCAGGTGGCGCAGCTGGCATGCAACTGGTTTGTGAAATATCTGACACGCGGCAAATCTGAATGAGTCATGGACGATGTCATACTGCGCCTGACCGTATCGCATCCATGTTCCCTTAATGTCAGACATGGTCTTGAACGGGAAAATAACTACCCTGGAAGACAAGGTCGCCAGTCTCAGGCAATCATCCACGTATCCGGAACATCCTTCCCGTATTGATGCCATCGAGACCCATATGTCATGGGTCTTTCTGACCGATAACTTTGCCTATAAGTTAAAGAAACCGGTTCGTTACGATTTCCTGGATTTCACTACCCTGGAAGCCCGCCGACATGATTCCAATGAAGAGATACGCCTGAATCGCCGGCTTGCGCACGATGTCTATCTGGGCATCGTGCCGTTAACTCTCGATGAATCCGGCAGGATGAGGGTGGATTGCGACGGTGAGACCGTCGATTGGCTGGTGAAGATGCGCCGCCTGCCCGAAAACCGCATGCTGGATGTCATGATCAAACACAAAACACTGGAGCACGCCGATATCAATGATATCGGTCAGCGGCTGGCGACCTTTTACCGTCAATGCAGACCTGTCGAACTTGAAGCGGGACAATATCACCGGATATATATGCAACAGGTGAGGGCGAACCTGGATGCACTTGCCGATCATCAGTACGGACTCTCGCATTCATTACTTGGACAAATCAGTGAGTCATTATCGGGATTTTTGGAACATGAGCAGAGATTATTCACGAGACGCTCAGAACAAGGCAGGATTGTTGAGGGTCATGGTGATCTGCGGCCGGAACATATCTGCCTTGAATTGCCCCCAGTCATCTTTGATTGCCTTGAATTCAATTACTTATTCAGAATAATTGATGCGATAGATGAGATTTCATTCCTCGCCATGGAGTGTGACCTGCTGGGGGCGCCTGAAGTCGGCCCGCTATTGTTTGGTGTTTATGCAGATAACTGCAACGATCATCCGCCCCAGCGATTGATCAGTTTCTACATGGCCTGTCGCGCCTGTCTGCGCGCCAAGCTCTCCATCTGGCATGTGCTGGAGCTTGAGCAGACCGCATGGCTTCACTGGCGGGAACGTACCCATGATTATCTGCGCCTGGCGGTCCGATATGCCAATCAATTGATGTGATCCCTACGCTTCAAGTAATTCGATAAGGGATCCACCCGTATGTATCCGCTTGACCGCCTCGGCGAAAAGCCCGGCGACAGACAGGACAACAAGCTTGTCATGCACGAGTTGTTTACCCAAACGGAACGGCGGGACGGTGTCTGTAATGATGATTCTGTCAAGGTCTTCTCCTGCCAGTTTCTGACTGGCGTCACTGACGAACAGGCCGTGAGTTGCCGCAGCGACGACCGCTTTCGCACCGGAAGACTTACAGATTCTTGCCGCATGATATAACGTACCACCGGTACTGATCATGTCATCGATAATGACGACATGGCAATCCGCAACATCCCCGAACAACCGCCCTGCGGTTAATATCCCCTTGCTGCGGGTCTTTTCCATAAAGACGAGGGGTATGTCCTTGCCTGATCTTTGCGCCAACCGAACGCGGAATGACTCCGCACG
Organism: uncultured Chromatiaceae bacterium; assembly: GCA_964605155.1. Taxonomy (GTDB): domain Bacteria; phylum Pseudomonadota; class Gammaproteobacteria; order SZUA-140; family SZUA-140; genus CAZSAK01. Next base: position 2,294 of record CAZSAK010000029.1, read on the forward strand.
CTTGAAACCCCCGGCATCGGGTGAAACGACGGCGATTCTGTCTTCATGTTGCAACTCCGATGCGAGATAATCGACGAATAGCGGTTGTGCTTCCAGGTGGTCCGTGCGGCAACGGTAGGCATTCTGAAAGGCCGCCAGATTATGAACATCCAGTGTGACGAGGCGATCGATACCGACCGCCTCAAACAACGCTGCCACATAGCGTGTTGAGACGGGGTCGCGGGATTTTGTTTTCCTGTCCTTGCGGGCATAAGCAAGATAGGGAACAACGGCGGTTATGGTCTTCGCCGATGCATCGCGCAGGGCCCCGAGAAAGAACAGCAAACGGCAGAGTTTGTCATTGACACTCAGGAAAGAGTCGGAATAGAGGGACTGGATGACAAATACGTCCTTGTTGCGAACATTTTCCAGCGGCCGGGATTTATGTTCACCGTCCTCGAATTCCTGTATCTGAAGATTTCCCAGCTGAATGCCCAGGTTTTCCGCCACGCGTGCGGCGAAATCCCGGCCGTCGTCTAATGCAAAGAGTACAGGCGTATCGTTATCCATTATTCTTTATCCTGATCTGTCCTGCAGGAGGACACAACGTCTGTTTATATCGGAATCAGAATTATAGAATTATATTTTCACTGTGTGCAGAATAAATTGACATATACCAGCATACAGGTAGGGGAGCGGATATCCCTAAAATCATATATTCTGCTGTTGAAACGGTTGGTATCTTGCTAAACGAGGGGGGATGATTCATGCATTTCAAGGACCGGGAGGATGCGGGCCGGCGGCTTGCACAGGCGCTGAGCCACTATCAGAACAAGCAAGGGATCATCTACCCGTTGCCACGCGGTGGCATCGTACTGGGCGTCGAGATTGCCAGGAACTTGAATATGCCGCTGGATCTGATTATCCCGCGAAAGATCGGGCATCCCTACAACCCGGAATATGCCATCTGTGCCGTCACGGAACACGGTGAACCGATTTGTAATGAGGATGAACTTGCTCGCGTGGATCATGTCTGGCTCGAGGAAAAAGTCAGGAAAGAAAGGCAAGAGGCCCGGCGCCGGCGAGAGTTGTATCTGGGGGATAAAAAACCACTGGACGTCAAAGACAAGACGGCCATCCTGGTGGATGACGGAATCGCAACAGGCTTGACGATGCGAGCGGCCATTCAGGATGTGCGACAACGCAAACCGGCGCATATCGTCGTGGCTGTTCCGATATCTCCCGAGGATACAGCGAAGCAACTCAAGCAAGAGGTTGACGAGGTGGTTGCGCTGGATATCCCGGATTTTTATCTGGGTGCTGTCGGTGCCTATTATGATAATTTCGTCCAGGTCACGGATGCAGAGGTGGTCAAGCTATTGCTTTCTCTGCCATAGATGCCGTGAATCCCGTTACATAATGAAACGACGGCGATTCCTTGTCTGTGCATCCAAAGCCGTGTTGTTGCTTACATGCCCGGGAACATCGATGACATCTGCTAATTCCAACGGAAAAAACCCGGCACGTTCCATAACACTTTTTCTATGCGGCGATGTCATGACCGGCAGAGGGATCGATCAGGTATTACCTCATCCGGGTAATCCACGCATTCATGAACCATTCGCGCGCAATGCCAGACAATATGTGGATATTGCCGAAGAGGCCAACGGCCCGATTCCCGGTCCGGTAGGCTTTTTATATATCTGGGGGGATGCGCTAGCCGAGCTGAAACGCATGTCACCGGATGCGCGTATTATCAATCTTGAGACCACTATAACGACCAGTGATGATTACTGGCCGGGTAAGGGCATACATTACAGGATGCATCCGGAAAATCTCCCATGCATTATCGCGGCAGGGATCGATTGTTGTGCTGTTGCAAACAACCATATATTGGACTGGGGATATAAAGGGTTGGCTGAGACAACCAAGATATTGCATGAGGCAGGTCTTCATGTGGCGGGGGCCGGCCATGACAGGCAGGAGGCACAAACGCCGGGCTTGATGGAGATATCCGGCAAGGGCAGAGTTGTTGTATTTGCACTTGGTTCCGAATCGAGCGGTATCCCGTATAAATGGGCGGCCGGACCGGATAAATCCGGAATTAACATGTTGCCGGATCTGACGGACAAGACCGTAGAACGAATCGCCGAGGATATATCGTTGGCAAGACGGCCGGGCGATATCATTGTCGCCTCGATCCACTGGGGCGGTAACTGGGGTTACGAGATCCCGGATGAACATATCAATTTTGCCCATGAACTGATCGATAAGGCGGATGTGGATGTTATCCACGGGCATTCGTCTCATCATTTCCTGGGAATTGAAATCTACAAGAACAAGCCGGTGATTTACGGTTGCGGGGATTTTCTTAACGATTATGAAGGTATAGGCGGCAATGAAGAATATCGAAGCGATCTAGCATTGATGTATTTCGTACGCATGGATGCTGCAACCGGGAAACTCATGGATCTCGAAATGGTACCCATGCAGATCAGACATTTCAGGTTGAATTGTGTGTCAAGTGATGACATCAAGTGGATCCTCGACAGGTTGAACAGGGAATGCAATAAGTTGGGAAGTCGCGCAGACATTTCTGATGGAAAGACTATAACCGTTTCCTGGTAATTATTTATGCAGTCTCCGGGTGAAGAATCAATATATATTACATGGTTAAATCTTCATTGCCGTATAATACATTGGCGCTGCCATAATGCGGATTCAAGGAATTGTGTACTAACAGGCCATAGCCTGTTTGTACCGTTAGTCAAGATGATAGTCCTTTAATTGTCCTTGCCCTGGTTAGACATGTATATGCCTTGATATACGATATATGAAGTCTGTTAATGTTATTATGATACTTTTAACAACAAGCAATACCGATTTCTTCGATTTTCGTATTTTCATTACTCTTATAGAGGAAGTATATGGCCCAGCGTAAAGAACGTATCTGGCCGGGTTTGCCATATCCACTGGGAGCGACCTGGGATGGTACCGGAACCAACTTTGCTATTTTTTCTGCATACGCAGAAAAGGTCGAACTGTGCCTGTTTGATGATGAAGGCAAGCGTGAACTCGAGCGTATACCTCTGCCCGAATATACCCATGAAATCTGGCATGGTTATCTGCCCGACGTCCGGGTGGGCCAGCTCTATGGTTACCGTGTCTACGGTCCTTATGAGCCCGCAAACGGACACAGATTCAACCATCATAAGTTACTGCTGGACCCTTATGCCAAAGCCATTCGATATGACCTGAGATGGAACGATGCACTCTATGGATACACGATAGGTCATCAAAAGGATGATCTGTCATTCGATACCCGGGACAGTGCACCATATATGCCCAAATGCCAGATAATCGACCCGGCCTTTACCTGGGGATCCAGGCCTGCGTTGAGAAGGCCCTGGCACGAGATGATTATCTATGAGATGCATGTGCGCGGATTTACCATGAAACACCCCGATGTACAGGATAAATTACGAGGGACATTTGGAGGCCTGTCGTCTCCCGCCATCGTTGAATATCTCGAGGATCTCGGTATCACCGCAGTGGAGCTGATGCCCGTACATGCGTTTCTCCATGACCGCATGCTGATTGACAAAGGGTTGCGCAATTACTGGGGTTATAATTCGATCGGTTTCTTTGTTCCCCATCCGGAATATCTGGGTCGTGGGGGTATCAATGAATTCAAGAGTTTTGTGCAATTGATGCATGATGCTGACCTCGAGGTGATCCTCGATGTGGTATATAACCATACGGCGGAGGGAAACCAGCTGGGTCCGACATTATCACTGCGTGGTATCGATAATAAAACCTATTATGATCTGACGGAGGGCAATGAACGCTATTACAACAATATCACGGGCACCGGCAATACCCTTGACCTGGACCATCCCTATGTCCTGCGGATGGTGATGGATTCTTTGCGTTACTGGGTTGAAGAGATGCATGTCGACGGGTTTCGTTTCGATCTTGCTACCACCCTGGCAAGGGTCAACGGCGAGTTCGACGAGCATTCCAGTTTTCTGGACGCGGTTGCACAGGATCCGCTATTGTCTACCGTGAAGCTGATTGCCGAGCCCTGGGATGCCGGTCCGGGAGGTTACCAGCTCGGACGCTTCCCACCCGGCTGGGCTGAATGGAACGACCGTTATCGCGATACGGTGCGGCGGTTCTGGAAAGGGGATGGCGGACAGTTACCCGAGCTGGCCTCGCGTTTGTCAGGCTCCAGTGACATCTTTGACAGGCGCGGACGTCGTCCCTGGGGGAGCGTAAACTTCGTAACCGCACACGACGGATTCACGCTGCATGACCTGGTGAGTTATAACGATAAACACAATGAACCTAACCAGGAAGGCAATCAGGACGGACATAATGAAAATTACAGCTGGAATTGTGGTGTTGAAGGTCCGACTGATGATGCGAAGATGATACGGCTTCGTTACCAGCAGAAATGCAATTTTCTGGCTACCCTGTTGCTCTCACACGGGCTGCCCATGCTGCTTGCCGGTGACGAGTTCGGACATACACAACAGGGTAACAATAACGCCTATTGCCAGGATAATGAGACATCATGGCTGAACTGGACCGGCATCGACGATCTCGGGAAATCACTACTGGCATTCACTAAAGACATTATCCGCTTGCGCCGTGAACATATCATATTTCATCGTCACCGTTTCTTTCATGGTAAAGAGATTCCGGGAACCGGAATCAAGGATATCGTTTGGCTGAGACCCGATGGCAAGGAGATGGAAGAGGGCGATTGGCATGCCGGGCAGTCACAATCATTCGCATTCCTGCTCAGCGGGGAGGCCGGCCAGTATCACCTGACCGAACGGGGAGAAAGGGAACCCGATGATACATTCCTGGTGCTGATGAATGCATCGGATTCGATGATCAGATTCACCATCCCCGATGTTGAATCGCTTGCAAGGCGTGTTGTACTGATAGATACAAGTCTTGAAAGAGGCGTCAAGGTCGGGGAAAAGCCAGCTGGCAATCCGTATCAATCGAATCCGCACTCACTGGTACTGATCAGATACAGCGAGGAACAAACACAGTCTGCGTGATTGTATAGTGATCGTTGCAGGCCCAATAACGATGACCGTAGAATATCCTATGCGCCTTCGGAAGTAATTGCCTCGAAACCCGAAACCACATCCTGTAATTCGGATGTGATGACATCCTGTCGTGCACGGTGATATACCATGGTCACTTCCTCCAGCCGGTCATCGAGGTTGCGTTCAGCGGATTGCATGGCGGCCAGCCGGCTTGCATGCTCACTGGCCTGTGATTCCGCGCACGCCTGGAAAATCGAAACGAAGAGATATTGATTCAGCAAGCGACTGAAAAGTGTCTCTCGGTCCATGGTATAGGTTGGAATGCTGCGCGAAGGCCATCGTTTTTCCTGGAGTCGGCGGAATTTCTGCAGATCGACGGGCAGGAGTTTGACATCGGTGGGCTGGTGTCCCTTGCCGCTGATAAGGCCAGGGCCACGAAGCCCAGACGCAACATCAGGCTCATGACAAACCACAATGCTGGATGTTTTCTGGTTTGTAAATATTTCACACTGAGCCACAACCCGGCAAGATAGACACCCGCCAGTATGGCGCCTGCAAGAAACATCAATAACAGGTATGACAGATCATTCATGAGTTATTCCGCGCATCAGATTGTGGCCATCGCTGAAGGAGCCGATACAGCACCAGGGGGCCGCCGATACAGGTTGCCATACTGACAAAGACCATGGCGGCATATATCTGGTCCGGCATGGCCCAGTTGCCCAGTTGCTGTGCCTTATGCACCACAATCATGGCGATCTCGGCCCTCGGGATCATGCTGACACCGATCAGTGTTGCACCCACTGCACCACTGGTTATCAGTGTCGGCGTACCGGCACCGATGAACTTACCAAGCATCGCAGCCACCAGCAGCACCAGGCCCAGGCCGGCACCAGCACCGACCTCATCGGGCTTGACATGCAGCCCGATGTTGATGAAAAAGAAGGGGGTCGCAAAGGCATAGAAATCCTTGAATGATTCTTCAGTCTTGATGGCCTGCGGATCACGGCTGAAGACCAGTCCTGCAAACAGTGCACCGATGGCAAGGGAAAAGCCGAGCCAGTTGGCAAAGGCGGCAATGACAAAGCCAACACCGATGACAGTAAGCATGAGTTGTGGCGCAGGCTCCATGCGTGCGGTGATGCCTGTGATGCGCGGTTCCAGATAGCTTGAGAACAGATAACACAGCAATATAAACAGCGCAAACTTTGCAATAAAGACCGTACCGGTAACAGTCAATCCCGACAGCAAATGCCCGTTGCCAAGATGTAGGGTAGGTACAAGTACAAATAATAAAGCCATCAATGCGACAGCCGAGATATCATCCAGCTCGGCAACATCCAGCAGCAGCTGTCCGGTGTCCGAGCCCATTGACTGTGTGTCCTGCCATGCAGCCACCGAGACCCCCACGCTGGTAGCCGTTAGGGCCGTTGCAATTATCATTGAAGGAACAAGGTCCAGACCAAGCAGATAGTGACTGGTCAGAAAACCGAACATGGCGGAACCGCTTACATCGCCCACCCAGACCTTGAGTGCCTGGGGGAGTTTGTGTGCCAATGCAGCGGGATGGCTTTGCAGTCCGACCTGGAACAACAGGGCGATGACCCCGATGTCGGCAAGGAAATCGAAGGTGTTACGGGTGGGTGAGGTCAGGATGGACCAGTGGCTGTCTATCAGGCTCAACAACATACCCAGGAGCAGATATCCAACCAGTGGCGGGACCTTCAGTCGTTTGAAACCTGCATCGATAAGGCCGGATGCAATCACGGACAATCCGACCAGCAGGATCCAGACGGTATGGATATCCACGCCTTTATCCATGCCCGCTTTCCTGTTTGACCCAATACCATGCATTGAGACAGCCGAGCGCCATACCGATGATGAGAAACGTCAGGGTCCATGAGTGACGGGTAGGCCAGTTCTCATCCAGCCACAGGCCCAGTGCCGTACCGATGAGTGTCGGGACGGCCACGGACCAGCCTACCAGGCCGAACATGCCCATCCCGAACCACGCGGTATGCCTGCTTTCCCGGCGGGCCCGTAACTTGCGATCGACATCCCGACCGACGGTATCACTGAGTCTCTCCGGGCGGGGATCCGGTTTCTTGTCCTGACTGGGTTCATCCATGGAACATCTCCTGCATTTCACTGAAGCGACGCAGGGTGCCCGCTTCGAGTCGTGCAAGAGCCGTGCGTGCCTTGCGTTCCTGTTCATCCAGTTCAAGGAAGTGTTTTTCTATCAAATCCTGCAGTTGATCGATATCGGTGCCTTGTACACCGTTCAGTGTGGAAACGAATACATCACGGCCACATTTGACCAGCACACCGTTATCAAGTGCTACATAGTTTTCCTGTCCGTCATCGGTATAAAAGTAGAGTACATCCGGTATCAGCGCAGTTGCGAAATCGATATGTCGCGGTAACAGGCAAAACGCACCGTTTTCTGCCACCGCAATCACCTTGGTCACCTCTGAGTTGACTAATATCCCGGTAGGTACCATGAGCTGCAATCTCATGCGTGCATCATTCACGTCGTCCGTCCTGTTCTAGTCTGTTCTGTCCCAGTTGTATCATCGGCTGCCTCATGAGCCTTCTCAGCCTCATCTATAGTACCGATCATATACAGGGCATTCTCACTGGTCTTGGAAAATTCTCCCGACAGGATGCGTTCACAACCGTCCAGCGTTTGCTCCAGGGAAACCAGCTTGCCTTTTTTGCCGGTGAATTGTTCGGTAGTAAAGAACGGTTGTGTCAAAAAACGCTCGAGTCGACGGGCCTTGCTGACCGTGTCACGATCGTCACGCGATAGTTCCTCTATGCCCAGCATGGAGATGATATCCTTGAGGTCCTCGTATTCGGCGAGTGTGCTTCGGACCGTCTGTCCACCCGGTAATGACGTTTACCGACCACGCCTGGCGAAAGCATTTTCGAATCCGTCTGCAGCGGGTCGATGGCGGGATACAGGCCCTGGCTGGCCCGTTTACGGGAGAGGACGATCGAGGCCGACAAATGGGCAAAGATGTGAGTGGCCGACGGATCGGTCATATCATCAGCGGGTACGTAGACCGCCTGCACAGAGGTGATACTGCCGTTACGTGAACTGCAGATGCGTTCTTCCAGCTCTGCCAACTCGGTCGCCAGGGTCGGCTGATAACCAACCCGGGAGGGGATGCGTCCCATCAGACCAGAAACCTCGGTTCCTGACTGGACGAAGCGAAACACATTATCGATGAGCAACAGGACGTCCCGTTTCACCACATCGCGAAAATATTCCGCGATGGTCAATGCGGCATGCCCGACGCGAAAACGCGCACCCGGCGGTTCGTTCATCTGTCCATATACCAGGATGGCCTTTTCCAGGACGCCCGATTCCTGCATGGAGCGGTACATCTCTTCGGCTTCCCGCATGCGCTCGCCGATGCCGCAAAACAGGCTGACACCTTCATAGTTCTCGGCCATATTGTTGATCAGCTCATTGATCACGACGGTCTTGCCAACGCCTGCGCCACCGAACATCCCGGATTTTCCACCGCGTTCCAGTGGTGCAAGCAGGTCGATAGCCTTGATGCCTGTTTCAAAGATTTCGGTACCGGTGGTACGTTCGGCCAGTGGCAATAAAGGACGATGGATCGGCCATCGTTCCGGTGACTCGAGCGGGTCCGCGCCGTCAATGGTGTCGCCGAAAACATTCAGCATGCGTCCCAGTAATTCCTTGCCAACCGGGATCTGCAGTGTTTTCCCCGTCTGTTGTACTTCCATGCCTCTGCCCAGACGACGCGTGGTGTTGAGAGCGATACAACGAAGTGTATTGATGCTGAGATAGGACTGGACCTCGAGCACGACATGGTGGTCGGGACCGGTACGCAACTCACTGTTACGTGGTGGCAGGGGTGGTGGAAAGCGTACATCGACTACATTGCCCCGTACGGCAATAACTTCACCGTTCGCTCTAGGTATGTCCTGTGCAACGTTGGTCATGGGGTGATCCCATATGACGCATCCTGCAGCCAATCCTGTGTAAACGGCAGAAAATGTGCAAGGCCTTCCAGCACACCGGCGGTGTAATTGCCGTTCATACCCAGCAGACCTCCTTTTGCCATGTAGAGGCAATCACGATATCCCGCAGCCTCCACCTGCCGGATTGCCTCCTTGCGGACATCGTCGATGGCGTTTTTAACCAGCACGGCCTGAAGTCCGCTGGTCAGCACCGGGAGGTCATTACCGCTGTCTCCGGCAAACACCGTTTGCCCGCTATCGAATCCCTTGTGTTTCATCAGGAAGCGTATGGCGTGTAACTTGGTAGCGTGCGCCGGCAACACGTCCAGCAGACCGATATTCTTCATCTCGTCGATACTCCAGATGACACTGGCTTGTATGTCCTCGGACTGCAGGCGATCGCGTATCTCTCTCACCAGTTCATCGGACCTGGTATCTGCGGGTGCATAATAGCTGAGCTTGAGCCTGTTCTGTTTCTCTTCCTCCTGCAGACTGAGCATCTTGATATCTTCAAACAGCTTGCGCAGATCTTCGCTGTTACGTCCGCCCCAGTCAGGGGCGATCTCCTCGTACCATTCCTTCCATGGCCGCCACTGCCGTTGTCCGACCTCGTAGATGGTGGTGCCGACATCACCGATGGCGAAATCCGGCAGCGGGAGATCATATTCCGTGATGGCCTGTTTCAACAATGCCTCGTGGCGACCGCTTACATAGGCGAGAGTGAGTTCCGGACGTCTGGCGAGGGTACGTAGCAACCGGCGGGCGATGGATGATTCGGGTTGTGGTCCATTGGGCAGCACGGTTCGATCGAGGTCCGTGCACAGCAGAACATCATGCGTCATGGTGGTCAATCCTGAAGATATCTTTTCCCTGCAGGGCATGGTGTCCGATAATCGCCCCGGCAGCGCTCCAGCCCTGCAGTCGCGTACCACCCGGGGTGAGTTTTTGGCCATGCAGGTATTCGGGGAAACCCCAGGGTTCTCCTTCCATCTCCAGGGCATTGGCGCGATGCACGGCCAGCAGCCGCTCCCGAGCCTGTTTGTTATGTTGCCGCCGTGCCAGGTCGGCAACATAGAATCCCGTGACCATGGGCCATAATCCGCCGTTCTGGAATTCATAGGGTTTGTTCTTGAAGGTATAGGAAAACATCACCTGCAGATGCTTCCAGTCCTCGTCTACCGGTTTTATGACGGGATAGAAGGCCGGCAGCAACGGCATAGCATTATTGGTCGCCTCATCATTGATAAAATCATCCGTCCTGCGCCGCTGCTCGTCATCTGCGACTTCGAAGAGCGATGCAAGCACATTGGCGAAGGCGTCGAACCGATACCCGTAACCACTGGGCGAAAACGACGGCATCCAGTGCCTGCCGCCGCAGTGAGCGGCTGCCTGGATCCCTTTTTCATAGAGCACCTCATGATAGGCGTCATCCGGGATGGTGTCACCGTCAAACCAGTAATTCGCACGTATGAGATGCAGCAGACGGCTGATCCTTTCCCGCAAGATATGGTCGCTGGATCCATGTACTGCGGTATGAATATACGCAAGCGTTCGCAGAGCCTGCAGATATAAAAGCTGGTCATAGAGGACATAGCCGTTGTGCAGGTACTCATCGGCCCAGTCGCCGGTAAGCGGGATGTAGAGCAGGCCGCGATTGTTGAATTCCCAGGCACCGAGCAGAAATCGCACCTTCTCAATAGCAGGCAGCATCTTTTCCAGAAATTTGTCATCGCCCGTCGCCATCCAGTATTCACCACATCCGATGATAAACCAGAGATCGGCATCCACGCGCCCGGCGGTTCCGCCATAACTGATACGTCCGGATACGGTATCAACATTGCTGGGTATCTCGCCATGTGGACCCTGGTATTCGACGAGCGTTTCGAAGGTACGTCTGGCGGTATTGGTCAACTCATGATCCTGAACTAACAATGCAGCGATAGATATGATCGCACCATCGCGACCCCATATGCGTCTGTAGTTGGTACCTTTGGTAGGAGATGCAACAAAACCGTCAGGGGTGTTACAGGCATGTAGCAGGGCAAGCGCACGACGGTAGCCGTCGGCCAGCAGCGTATCGTTATGGTTGCCGGTGTCATTCTGATCTGTTGGCATTATGTTATTCCGGATCATGGCAGGCGAATCATTACAGCAAACTGAAAGTCTGACCTATACCATACCATCTTCATCAGGATTTCATCTGGTAGCTGTACACGCCATCCGCCGGTACTGGTTTTCATCATTCAAAAATATTCTTGAACGCTTTTTATCATAATGACTTGTCAGGATATAATAGTCAGGTTGTTTCTTAGACTAAACTTCCCCAAGAATATAACTATAATGGGTATAATACCAATCCCCGGCATTGAAATATTTCAATGCGGAGAGAATCTCTGATATGTATTTTTCGGAGATATGCAGGGATAGACCTGTATCTCCTGTATACGGGAGTTGCCAGAAACATAAAGGACAAACACATGTCAAAAACAGCCGCGTTATACAGAGAATTCGGTCAATCACTGTGGCTGGATTACATTGACCGAAATCTGTTAGTCAATGGTGGGTTAAAGGCCCTGGTGGTCGAGGGAATCAACGGTGTAACCAGCAATCCTACAATATTCCAGAAGGCGATCGGACAGGGAACCGATTATGATGATGCGATTCTGGATTTGTTGCAGGCTGACCATGAAATCGATGATGAAACACTTTATCAGTGGCTGGCCATACAGGATGTACAAATGGCCGCGGATATCCTTATGCCGGTCTATCGCAGCAGCAAAGGTAAGGATGGGTATGTCAGTCTGGAAGTTTCTCCCCATCTTGCCTATGACAAGGAAGCCACCGTTCTGGCGGCACGCCATCTATGGCAGTCCGTTGATCGACCCAACCTGATGATCAAGGTGCCGGCGACCGCCCCCTGTTTACCTGCTATCGAACGTCTTATCGCCGAAGGAATCAACGTCAATGTTACCCTGTTATTTTCAGTGACGCGATACAGGGCAGTCGCCGAAGCCTATATCCGGGGTTTATCGCAGAATCCCGCACCGGACAAGGTTGCCTCGGTGGCCTCGTTTTTTGTAAGCCGTGTGGATACCAGTGTTGATGCCGCGCTGGATAGAATTGATACAACCGATGCCCAAAGACTGAAAGGCAGGATCGCAATTGCCAATGCAAAGATAGCCTATCGGTATTTTAAGGAAATCAGCAGCTCCAGGGTGTTCGAGACTGAACGCAAGCGCGGTGCCCGATTGCAACGTCCACTGTGGGCCAGTACGGGCACCAAAAATCCTGCATATTCGGATGTTCTGTATGTGGAACAGTTGATTGGTGCAGATACGGTAAACACCGTAACCCCGGACACCCTGGATGCCTTTGAGGCACATGGAGAGATGCACGCCACGCTGGAGGTTGATATTGACGGCGCGCAACATGATATCGATGCCCTGGCTTCGTTCGGGATTGATCTGGCACAGGTCACTGATAAACTGGAGGAAGAGGGTGTGAAAAAATTTGCCGATTCCTACGAACTATTGCTCACAAACCTGAAACAGAAGCGTTATGCAGTGAGCAAACGTTACGCAAGCGAGTGATGTTCTGCATCATGCATAGAAAGCCATGAGGGAAAGGCGGCATCCGGAAAAGATCGTCGCCTTTGTCATGGCGGGGGGTGAGGGCAAGCGCCTGCGCCCGCTGACCTCTGAACGCTGCAAACCGGCCGTGCCGTTCGGGGGGCGTTACCGGATGGTGGATTTCGTCCTCAGTAATCTGATCAATTCAGAGATCCACTCTATTTATATACTGGTTCAATACAGGGCGCAGTCCCTGATTGAACATGTGCGCAAGGGCTGGACGATATCACACCTCTTGCCAGACCAGTTCGTAACCGTTGTACCTCCCCAGATGCATGAAGAAAAGGCATTGTTCAAAGGTACCTCTGATGCGGTTTATCAAAGCCTGGGCCTGCTCAAGATGCACCGGCCCAGTCTGGTAGCAGTGTTCGGAGCAGACCACATTTATCGAATGGATGTGAGACAGATGGTATGGTTTCATCATGAAAACCGCGCGGATGTCAGCGTTGCCGCACTGCCGGTGCCTGTCGATCAGACCTCAGGTTTCGGAGTCATCGAGGCGGATGAGTATGGCCGTATTCATGGCTTCGAAGAAAAGCCGGAGCAAGGCAAACCGATACCATCGGACCCGGAACACTCTTATGTTTCCATGGGCAATTACCTGTTCAATACCGATGTGCTTGTTGAAGCACTCGAAGAGGCACATGCATCCGGTGAAACGGATTTCGGTCATGATGTTCTCCCCAGGTTGCTGAAGAGCCATCGGCTCTATGCCTATAATTTTGCCGAGAATAAAATCCCGGGCATAAAATCCTATGAAGAGGTGGCATACTGGCGTGACGTCGGTACCCTGGATGCCTACTTCGAGGCCCACAAGGATGTGCTTGGTTTGCAGCCGCGTTTCGACGCATTCAATCCTCAGTGGCCAATTTTTTCCAGCCACTACCAGGGACCTGTTGCCAGGGTATTGGACAGCAAGCTCGATAATTGTTTGCTCGGTGCCGCGGCCGTGGTTGACCGGGCAAATATCCGCAACAGCATTATCCGGCGCGAAGCGGTGATCGAACCGGATGTCGAACTGGAAGACTGTATTATCATGGATTATGTACGTATCTGCCGTGGTTCCAGATTACGCAGGGTCATCGTTGATCGGCACAATAATATCGCAGCAAATACACAAATCGGGTTCGATTACGAGGCTGACCGCAAACGATATCCCGTCACCCCCGGTGGTATTGTAGTCATACCCGTGGGTAAGGCGGATTATTTTGCGCGTGATTCGCGCGGCACTGGTCCCGGTTACCTGGAATAGGGATGGCCCATTCAAGCATTGAAATACATGGATCTATTCACTCGATAACAACGCCATCGGAAAGGCTGCCAACAGGTCGGCTGCACGGAAAAATCGTGCGTCACCTTCCTTGACGGGGTAATACCGGGTATCCGTCAACACATCAGAATAACTTTCGGCCTGCACACTGTCCGTCAGCTCAATCGTGGTATCACCCCAATGCGATGAATCCGGCCAGAGCTTGTCGGTTCCGGCCAACAAGCGGGCGAACCAGCGCGTTGTCACGACAATGATTTCCTTACCCTCAAGATAACGGGCAAACGCGCACACATGATCAGCCTGCTGCCCCCGTGTCTCCAGGCCCGCATAGTCACCATCTGCGAAAAGCCGGGGAAGCCGCCGGCGCAGTGTCAGGGTTTTCCAGATCAGGTACAGCTTGGCGACACCATCCTCGATATGTTCAACAAAATCCTGAACAATTTGATTCAACTCATCGCTGTTGCTTGTTTTTTGTATAATGTTTTGTAAAAAATCCCTGCGCTGTTGATAGTCGACAGGACTGCGGTTATCGGGGTCCACGAGTTCGAATGCCCACAATTCGTTACCCTGATAGATATCGGGAATGCCCGGAATCGTCATTTTTAGCAGGGTCTGTGACAGGCTGTTCAGCAGTCCGAAGCGGGCTATGCGTTTTTGAAAGGGGATGAAGTCGGCAAGAAAGGCGTTGCGCTCCGGGTCCTTCACCAGCGCGTGAACAAAATGACGCACGGCCTCTTCGTAATCCTCATTGGGATTAATCCAGGAGGTGTCCATCTTGGCTTCCCGGACCGCTTTGAGCATATAGGCCTCTATACGTTCACAAAACGCTACAAGCCCTTCAGCATCCAGTGGTTCCAGCGGCCAGCTGCCGACCAGGATCTGGTAAAGCAGGTACTCATCGTTGCTCGAAGGCGCGTGCCTGCCGTCAAGTTGCCGTTTTCTGCTGCGATTGATCCGGCGCCAGCGGGCAAGGTGCATCCGCCAGTCGTCGGCCACTTCCGACAATACGTTGATGCGCACCCGCACATCTTCGCTGCGTTTGCTGTCATGGGTCGATGTCGTCACCATGGCATGCGGCCACTCAAGCAGTCGTTGCCTGTTTACCTGGTGAAAGGCATTGGACGATATTCCAAAGGATCGGGGATCAAACCCTACATCGTTGAGTGATACCAGGCGGTTATAGATATAAAAGGATGTATCCTCCAGGCCCTTGGCCATCACCGGCGCCGTATATTGCTGAAAGCGCAATGTGAACTGAATGATTCTGCGGCGGATGTTGGCGGAGTATCCGTTCAGCCGCACCAGCATCAGGGTTTGATGTACAAAATCAAATATGTGGATATCCGATGCGGTTCTGCGTTTTTTGGCCTGGGCAATGGCCCACTGTACATAACGCCTGTCCTCATCGCTGATCCTATCGGTTGTGATATAGGTACGATAGACGGGAAAGCAGGCGACAATTTCAGTGATGGCTTCACGCAGGCCGTGATATGTGAAGTCACGTGTCCTGCGATCACTTTGTGCGATGCCACTCAATTGATTGGCTAGCACGGTCAACTCGCTTGAAAGGGTATTGTGGATGATGAACTTTTTACGTTCGTACAGGAGTTCATCGAAGTCCGTATCCCGGCCTGTAAAGCGGGTATACAGCCGGGTCAATCTGGATTCCGAATCAGGGTAGACAAAAAGGCCGTTGAGCAGATGAGCAGTCTCATAGCCGGTGGTACCTGCTACGGGCCAGTCTTCCGGCAGGCGCTCATAGCTGGCAAGGATTTTCTCGACGATTATATAAAACTCATTGCCGGCATGGTCATCGGCGTTACCACTTGTATCACGGTTAAGGGCGTTGCCGATCAAGCGACGCAGATTGCAATAATAGCCATACGGATCGGAGAGGCCGTCAGGGTGATCTATTCGCAGTCCGTCCACCTTGCCATTTCCGATCATATCCCCGATCAGACGATGCGTAATCTCGAAAACGTCCTGGTTTTCCACGCGTAAACCGGCCAATTCATTGATATCGAAAAAACGTCTGTAGTTGATCTCGTCCGATGCCACCAGCCAATAGGCCAAGCGATAGGCCTGGTGTTCCAGCAGGCGATGGAGATGGTCGAAACTGCCAGGTCTTTCCGGCGTCCCGTTAAAAACACTGACATTCTCCTGCAGGAAGGCCAGCAAGAGGGGGTACTGATGACAAAGTGCAGATAATCGTAGCTTGCATGCGGTTGACATGTCATAGCGCTGCTGACGATACACCGCGGAAAGTTCCGTACGGCGCGGCATGGACCTGCAGTCGTCTATTAGCGAGGTCAGTTCATCAATGGCCTGATGATCGACTTCTGCTTGTTGCCTCAGGTAGTCCAGACGAAAAGACAGGAGCCGTGGATAGGTGCGGGGATCTAGCGGAAAATAATGCTCATAATAGCGGACACCGAACGTACCGCGGTCCGGATCAATGCCGAGCTTCAATTCGCCGCGTTCAAGTACCGACCCGTAATGATCGCCCAGGAAGGGTAGCAGGATCTTGTTGTGTAAATGAGGATTGACAGGGTGCCAGTCGATATCGAAGTAATTGGTATATAACGATGCCTCGCCATTTTCCAGCACATCCAGCCACCACGTATTATCATCGCCGCCGACTCCCATATGATTCGGTACGATATCGAGTATCTGCCCCATGTGGTGACGATGGAGAGATTCGATATAGACATGAAAGCTGTCTTGATCGCCGATCTCGGGATTGATGGCATTATGATCGACGATATCGTACCCATGGGCGCTGCCAGCGCGGGCCTTGAGATAGGGCGATGCATAGATATGGCTGATACCCAGCATGTCCAGATAAGGAATGATGTGGTTTGCATCGTCGAAGTTAAAGTTACGATTAAACTGCAGACGGTATGTCGCGCGGGGCAGGGCGTCCATCGTCATGTCGTCGCAGCCGCCGCCTGCAGGGTCCATATGACGCACCAGGGCGGTAATTGCCTGATCGCAGAATGCCGGTGTAACCCGTCATGAGTCGCATAAAGGATATGATCGAGAGGATGATCGATATCTTCGAGTGCGTCCTTACCCAGATTCGCGAACAGGGACAGCTCAGAACCATCCCCCAGCACCCAGTTCGCGGCGATCGTGCGATCGCCGATTTGACTGCAGGCTTTCCGCCGTCCGACCATCTGACTGAGCCTGGGTATCAGTTCGCGGCGGCGCAGGTCTATGAGTTCACGATGCAGATCGATCCATTCCATGTAATCCGGCTGGTTAATTCTGCTCCAGTCGAGGACAGCGGCATTGAATGTCTGGATATCCAACGGGTCAGGGATCTTTTCGCGGGCTGCAGGTTCACTGAATTCCGGAAATCGCGCAAACTCCTGACGACGACCGGCCACCACCTTGTCTGCAAGGTCCGGCCCGAAATCACAGAAAAACGGAAACGGCTGGCGGCAGTTCCATTCCTGACCCATGAAGAGCAGGGGAGGATGAGGAGCCAGCAGCAACAGGGCCATTGCGGCACGGATCTGTTCCGGTTCCGTCAATACTGATATTCGTTCACCGAATGCGCGGTTACCGACCTGATCATGATTCTGCAGAAAGGAAACAAAGGCTGTGGAGGGTAATTGGTCACTGGGCTCACCCCGTGGTTGATTATCGCGGTATCTGGACCGTTCACCCTGATAGGCAAAGCCGTCCTTCAGGCAACGACACAGCAAGTGCGACAGTTCGTCGGCATAATCGATGTAGTAACCCTTTGACTCGCCGGTAAGCAATACGTGCATGATATGATGCAGGTCATCATTCCATTGGGCTGTATACAAGAATGGTCGCAGGTCCTTGTCGCGCGTCATGTAATGCGACGCGTTATGATCGTTTTCAAGGATTAAATGGATGTGCCTGTTGTAGCCGAAATACTGGTGAACATGTTGCGCCAGCTCTGTCAGGATATCAGGGCGGGAGTCGTCAAGGATGGCATGCACCGCATCCAGACGCAAACCGTCAAAATGATACTCCTCCAGCCAGTACAGCGCATTTTGAATAAAAAACTGCCGCACCCATAAGCTGTGTTTGCCGTCGAAATTGATACCCGCGCCCCATGGTGTCTGGTGGCGTTCGGTGAAAAACTGCGGGGCATAGACATGCAGATAATTTCCATCCGGACCGAAATGATTGTATACCACGTCCAGAAAGACCATCATCTCCCGTGCGTGTGCGGCGTCGATCAACGCCTTGAGGTCATCGGGTCTGCCGTATATGCTGTCGGGCGCAAACAGGTAAACCCCGTCATAGCCCCAGTTGCGTGCACGGGGAAAGTCAGCAACGGGCATGAGTTCGATCGCGGTAACTCCCAGCTTTTTCAGATAATCCAGTTTCTTAATTACGCCGGAGAAATTACCCTCGGGGGTGAAAGTTCCGACGTGTAATTCATAGATAATGGCCTCCTCCCAGGGGAGCCCACACCAGGCTACGTCATGCCAATCATATGCATGGGGATCGACCACTTCACTCGGTTTGTGGACATCTTGTGGCTGATATCGCGAGGCAGGATCGGGCACCATTATACCGCCGTTGATACGATAACAGTAACGACTGCCGGTGGTTGCCTGATTGGTGATGGTTCCGAACCAGCCTTCCTTTTCCGTCGTCATGGATATGATGTTTTGTGACCCGCCGTCGGCCAGGCAAACATCGACCTGCTCTGCTCCAGGGGCCCACAGTCGGAAATGCACACACCCGTTATCAAGCAGTTCAGTACCAAAAGGCATTTGGTGCCGGCGTTTTATCGTCGACTGCATGATAGCGACTCTCTATTTAACCTCGATACGGTCCTGCGCCCCGCTTAAATGTGCCACCATGAGGGTGAGATATTCACGCAGGTGACGGGTGATCAGGAAATTATCGCGTACATAGGCGTGTGCCTTTTCACCCATCTCCTTGATCTTCCCGGGTTGATGCAGCAGATAGCGGATACGGAGCGCCGCGCCTTCGGGGGTATTCACCAGAAACCCGGTATGGTGATTGACGACCTGCAGGCGGATTCCTCCGACGTCACCACCGATCACGGGTTTGCCCTTCCACATGGCCTCCGTAACCGTCAGACCGAAGCCTTCCCGGATGGATTTCTGTAATACGATATCCGCGATCCGTTGGAAGGCGTTGATCTCGAGGTTGGCATCAGCGGGTAACAGCAATACGTGGATATCGGGGTCGCCACCAGCGGCTGCCTCAGCCTCACTCAATACCGCTTCACCTTCAGGATCGTCGGCAGCCCCCCCTCCGGCAAGCACCAGTTGCAGGCTGGGCAGGAAACGCTTCGCCATATGGTAGGCGTGGATCACCCCGACCGGATCCTTGAACCGGTCATAACGGGATACCTGGACAATGACCGGCCGCTCCGGATCAATGTTGTATTTTGTATAAACCTCCCGGATGGTATCCGGTTCTACCTCGATATTTTTATCGCTCAATGGGTCGATACTGGGCGGTATCAGATATTGGGGGTGTTGCATCTCCTGGGAAAAGGCCGCCAGCGAGAAGACACTGGCATCATAAGGGGCTACAAACGGATAGAGATATTTCCATACAGGGCGATAGGGATGGCTGGCGTCGATATGGCAGCGCCAGATCCATTTACCCTTGCGATTGGTGCAGTATTTCAATAATGGCGCGGGTTGCGGATCGTGTATGAAGACAAAATCGGCATCTTCCAATGTCGGTCGCAATGTCTCCGCATTATGTGCATTGGTGTCTTCATAAACCCCGAGAAGTCGATCGCTCAAGGGAATCCTGTTGCCCTGCAGGGCATTATGCATGCCCTTGGTGCATTCATAGAATTCACTCTCGCCGGAGATGACTTCCCAGTGGGTGTCGATACCAAGTTCCCGGGTCAATGGAACCAGCTTGTTGAGGATCTCCGCGACTCCGCCGCCGGTGCGAGTCGAGTTGACATGTACCAGTTTTGCACCCGCTAATGGCCTTGTAAGCTGGCGCAAATGGTCAATAACATCAGACCCGACAATCTGCGCGTAATCATCCAGCAAACTCATGACGAAACCTCCGGGAAATGAGTTGAAAATAACCGCACAAGCTGCTCACGCAGTTCACTCAGGCTGCTGAAATAAGGATCAATGCCGATGAGCTGTTCCCGCAACGTCTCGTATTCACCGCCGAAGGATGCCAACCAGTCGGTGAAATCATCATAACCGTCACTGGTGCGACGACGGGCATCGATAAAATGGTAAAAGATACTTGAGGTAGACAATGATGCCATTTCGCCGGCAAGTTCCTCCGGTTTTTGTAATTGTTTGCCCGTATCGAATACCACGATTTGTGAACGGATAAACTCGAACTGCTGGGTGGCGCGTGCCCAGGCCAGGTATTCGGCCTCATCGAGGCGGGTATCGACCAGGTCGATGATCTCCTGGCGCAATAATTCAATATCCGGGAATGTGGTGGGATCCAGCGCTGCAAGCTGTTCCGCCAGTACACCATCATGTATACCGTGGCGGACCCATGCCGCAAAGTCATTATTATATTCCCGTTCCTCGAAACGCGGCTGCAGAAGACCGCCCCAAAAATGATGATAGATACTGGCGGTGTCGATGCCGGCCAGGTCCTTTGCAAATTCCTTTAGCTGGCGAGTCTTCTTGCCGGTTGCCAGTGCGACAAGGGCACAGTCTTTGATCGAAAAGAGGTTAGTTTCTGTTGGCGGGGTTTCAGGTTGCTGGTCAGTCATGTGTTTAATTACCATCCGATATTGTTGTTAGAACCCGGGCATGATTTGTTATGCGCGCAAACATGGCCGATGCTGATCCCGCAGCCGCCATTTATCATTGATTTTTATCAAAGACAGGATAATTGGTACAGCATACTTTTGTCGGGATATATATATTGTATAAAATGCCATGGTTTATAAAACTCCGGTTCCATGGAGATGATAAATACCGGAAATCATAACTTCATGGATCATTGACAACCCGGATAAATTTCTTCAAACAGGTCTATTTTAAATTAGCAAGGGTGCATAGATGTCAAGCAAACAAGAATGTGTCGTATATATCGAAGAAGACATGACCGTCGCGCAGTGTACGGCCCTGGCCGCAAAACTCGAACATCAACGAGGCATTTTCGAGGTCTTGTTTGATGACGAGAACTATCATCGGCTCACGATACATTACGACCGTGACCATTTCAGCCTGCTTACCTTGATGGACCTCATCCGGTTACACGGCTACCATGGCAAGGTGTTAAATGCCTGACATCGACGGTATGCCCGGATCAGAGCTTGCATAGAGATACGTAATCAGGTTGACCCATCATACAGGACCATAACAATGACTGACAGCGAGAATAATGCTACCGGACAGGGGCAAGTGACTATCCCGGCACCGGCCCATCCGCATAAACGCCGTGAGCCATTGCCCTGGCAGCAACCCAAACCCTCCGAGGAAGATGCGGAGGCCATCCGCAGGGTACAAATCATCCTCGAAAGCCCTAGTTATCGCCAGGCCGATAGTGATATTGAATTCCTTAACCTTGATCAGACCCGCGGTGTGCGACTGCAGATAGATTATTACAAGGCTGAGCTGCTGCTGGAGCAGCACGGTGTCGAACATACCATTGTAGTGTTTGGCAGTACCCGCATTCGTGAGCCAGCAGCCGCCCGGCGACGTGTCGAAACACTGGAGAAAGAACTAGGGGACCTCCCTGAAGCAGATGAGGAACGACAGCAGCATCTGGCCATTGCCAGACGGATACATGCCAAAAGCCACTATTACGAGATCGCCAGGGAATTCGGACAATTGGTAGCCAATTCCGGTCAGGGTCCGCATGATAGCCGTGTGATGCTGATGACCGGCGGTGGTCCGGGTATCATGGAGGCGGCCAATCGGGGGGCCTTCGAGGCCCAGGCAGAATCTATCGGCCTCAATATCATGCTTCCTCATGAGCAGTATCCCAATCCCTATATCACGCCGGACCTGTGCTTCCGGTTTCATTATTTCGGCATGCGCAAACTCCATTTCCTGCTACGGGCCAGGGCGCTGGTCGCCTTCCCGGGCGGTTACGGCACCTTCGATGAACTCTTTGAGACACTCACCCTGATCCAGACCCGCAAGATCCGGCCAGTCCCGGTAATCCTTGTCGGTGAACACTACTGGCGCAGGGCTTTTGATATCGATTTTCTGATCGAGGAGGGCGTCATCGATATCGAAGATCAGGAACTCTTCTGGTATGCGGAGACCGCGGAGGAAATCTGGGCCGGTATACTGCAGTGGCATGAGGCAAACGGCACGCCACTGTTTCCGAAACGATAATTGTAGAAGCAACAGCAAATTAAAACTACTAATGAAGGACAGTTGTTTAATTGATGGGATAAGCTGATATCTATATCAGATATAACGCGCACACGGACATGAAGTGTTGAGTAGAAACCCCTAAATAATAACCGGGAACAGACATGGGAAGTCGGAATAAATTGAATACATTTTGTCGCTGAAAGGAATATAATGATCAAATAATAATAATACCTATTACAGTCATGGCGAGACTGCGATGATCCGGTTTTATCCTTCGCCAGCAGTTAATATCAATTGAACTCTTTATAGTGTATTCGATCTATTAAAGAGTGGAGTGAAGGAGGTTCGAGATGGCGAAATGGGATGAAAGAGACATTGGTACTGAACAGTGTCCAGAATGCGGTGAGTTGTATAATGTTACGATCATAAATCTACCGTTACGTGATGAAGACGATTTCAAGTGTGCCTGCGGTTACACTATGCGATCATGGAACGGTACTATATCGTATAATTATAAACACCGTACTTTTGATAGAAGGGCAAATCAATTAATTCAGATTTAGTCTGACGTTCCTGAACAAATCAGGAAAGAATTGTTTGCTGACAGTGAAATCATGTGATCATGATCAGGAAGACTATTTCCCCCGAATCCTGAAATTGTTTATAATCAGGCATATCAGTAATCCCAGGTTTCAATTTCCAAATAGTAATTAAAATGTCCTTATCATCCATAGAGCTTGCTCAAGCACGCGAAATTACCGGCGGCCTCCTTAATGAATTGGGACTGGAGACCTATCTGTTCGAGATCCATCCCGGCGAGGATTATTGGCAGGTCAAACTCGATTGTGCCATGAAAATCGACGGCGGTTGGGAAAGCACCTCATTGCCGATTACCAAGGAATTGTTACTGGCCAGCCGTGAAGACACAGATATCCACGACCAGATACTCGAGGTGTGGCGTAAGGAACTTGCAGCCTGTAAGTTACTGAAGTCCTCCTAATATATCTGATTAAAAACTCCTCGCAAGTTACTCTGTACAAGCCATATTTATGCTGTGGAAGAGTGATTTCTGGATCTGGAATGAATATCTGTTACTTCGCATAATGTATATTATGTTAAATTATGATGAGACTATAATTCATT
>CAZSAK010000030.1:0-23182 GCA_964605155.1 uncultured Chromatiaceae bacterium
GGCGTACTCCAGGCTGCGGCGGTTACACAGCCCGGTAAGGTCATCATGTGAAACAAGATAATGTAATCGTGCTTCAACGACCTTACGCTCTGCGAGCTCCGTTTCCAGCTCAACCTCGCGGTGTTTGCGCAGGTCACGTTCCTGTTTCAATGACAGTGCGGAAATCACCCTGGGTATCAGCACTGCGCGCCTAATGGGCTTGAAAATGATGTCGGTAGCACCGGCCTCGCCACATTGCATTAGCGGTAATCATGATAACGGGTATGTCTGCGAGTTTTTCCTGAATGCGTATTCTGCGGCAGACTTCATAGCCGTCCATTTTGGGCATCATGACATCAAGTAAGACGATATCGATTTCTTCACCCTCGGTAGCGGTATGGGTCCGTAGGAGATTGAGCGCGCGTTCACCGCTGTTTGCGGTCAGGATGTTTGAGAATCCACTTTTCTTCAGCATCGATTCCGTCAGATCAAGATTATCCTCGAGGTCATCAACGATCAGGATCCGCATCTTGCGCAGTTGATCAAGATTTGTCTCGACACTGGGTTGCTTTTTGCCCGATTTGTAGTCCGGAAGGGTAGGGATATCCAAGGCAAGACCTGTATTTTTAACTGGATTCACCATGCTCTCATTCAATCAATTATCTGACTCATTCCAAACACTTCAAGTAGGAAACGGCACCGAAACAGATTCAGTCTTAATTATATGAATCAAGTTAACCTGTGGATTTTTTTAATATTATAACGTCGGTTGCCTTAATGACGTTATATATAACGGCAGTCGGAGTGATATCTTTAAACCCGCATTCTTATGTAACTGTTTGATAAAAAAGGAATTATACCTCAGGAGGACGTCTGTGTACAACACTTTTACCGCTGATATGATAGGCGAAAGCGATGATCTCCGCCACTGCCAGATACAACGATTGGGGAATCTCATCACCCAGTTCCAGCTGAGACAGCAGTCTGACCAGTTCGGGATCTTCATACAGGGGAATATCATGTTCCCGCGCGATATCTTGGATCTCTTCAGCGATATGTCCCTTGCCTTTGGCGATTACTCGGGGAGCGCTATCGCCATCATAACGTAGTGCAACGGTCGATTTGTCCTTTTCCCCTGTCTTATGCGTTGTCATCGATGTATACCTTGGGCGATTTTTTAGCTGCGGGAGGCGGTGTTCCAAGTCGGCAGTATGTCGCTCCTATCTGGAGCCCTGCTTCATTGTATCCTTTGTTCAGTTCCTGGAGGTGTTGCTTAATGGCATCAACCGTTGATTGTCGTTCCGCCCACAATGTAGTCCATACCTGTTCCTGACTGAATGTGACAGTCGCATATATGATACCCAGATTTTCCATTTCCATCGATATGGATGCAGACCATCGATTCTGGTTCTCTTCGGTATGGGATTGTTGATCCCGAAAGATACTCATCTGGATTACATCAATCCGGTCATCAACGCGCAGGGGCAATTCAAAAGACAATACGGGTGCTGTATTTCCTTCGCTCGACAACGAGGTGATCTGATTGATATGCAGGCGTGCGATTGCGCCGTTGACCTGGTGAAGCAGTTCTTCCATGATTTGACTAGATGGTTGATGACCTTTTGCAGGGGTGGGCGGCGCCGATCTTGTATCCATCGCCCTTCGGAGAACATATAGCAGCCTTAGCAGATTCCCCTTGATGTCCTGATCGATAGAATCATCCTCGCATTCACCGATGGATGCCGCAGTGATCAATTTATTCTCGAGAAATAGTCCTGACAGGAGTAATGCCCGTTTGATGCCAGCTGCATCCGAAACCTTTTTTTCACTGGGAATGTTACGTATGGTCTTCCTGATCTGCTCGAGTAAACTGTGCGGCAATATCCCTGATGATCGATGCCCCTCGTTGCTCAGTAATACCAGATTCCCCAGCAGGGGACGCAGCGGTAACTGGCGAGGCATCAAATATTTGAGCATCTCTGTTTCAGCTTGTGAGGTGGGTGGGTTACCGACAACCTTGAGCAACGCTCGCGGTTCGGTTTGTATGACCTCGAGTTTTAGCTGTTGACCCGGTGAGGATTTCAATTGCCGGCCACTTGCCTCAATCGTCGTTGTGCCGATGCGTAGCACGATCTGTCCTGGCGAGGTGACCTTAATTACCGTGGCGTTCAGTAATTGCCCCACTTGCAACGCGTTATGAACCCGCGTCGATGAAGGGGACGAGGTGAGGTGCAATAACGGTGTAGCTGTGTTGATGTCCAAAATCCCTATCCAAAAGGTATAAACTATACCCTCCCGGGATTATAATCAAATTATTTATATAATCAGCAAGTTATGGAATTTTAGTCTTACATCAATATGCCTGTAGCACACAGTGGCCTGATAGATGCATGAATATAATCGGTTAGAGGCATCATAATGATCCATCAGGCTAAACAAAAAAACCAGTTGTGGTATGTCCGACGCGATAATGCAGTGCAAGGCCCGTATCCGGAAGGGTTGATTTCGCGCTATATCCTGTTGGGCAGGATCCATAAATCGGATGAGGTAAGCACCGGTGATAATGTGTGGGTCAAGGTGGCAGATATGCCTGCACTGATACCGGAGGTTATGCAGTTGGATATGGATGATCCTGTTTCACGTCAACGCCTGATGGCGGCCAAGCGCTGGGCGGACGAACGTGGTATGGAAAATCGACGTCAGACCAGCCAGGATATGCATCGGGACAAACGCGCCTCTGATCGGCGCAGTTCCGTAGTTGTTGAAGAGGCAAAACGCAGAAATATCGGTGAGGACACCCGCGAAAGACGGCAACGAATAAAGAAAGAACGGTTGTTGGCTGGATTGATTGCGGTGAGTATTGTTATCGCCACGGGAACCGCTTTCTACCTGACCAAGCCCAGGCCAAACATCAGTCGGATTGACTGTGAAGCACCATCACAGGCCGGAGTGAACTGGAATAATTGTCACAAGGAAGGGTCGGTCTTGATTGATGCCGATCTGATCGGTGCGATGATGACCAACATGGACCTTGGTAATTCCGATTTACATAACAGTCAGCTGGTGAAGGCCGACCTTTCATATTCCAATCTCTCCGTCTCTGACTTGAATGGTGCGGATCTGCGCGCGGCGATCCTGGTGGGTGTTAATCTGCGACAAAGTAATCTTGCGAATGCAAATCTCGAGAATGCTGATCTGTCTTACGCGGATCTGAGCGGTGCTAACATACAGGGTGCGCGAATGGACGGCGTGAAACTGGACAGCGCCATCTGGATTGATGGACGCAAGTGCGGAATCGGGTCGACAGGACAGTGCCTGTCTGAAAAACGATAGGGCGGGAAATGCCCGGAAAATATTATTCGTTTTCAGGGAACGATTCTACAGTATACCGGTATATCCGCAATGTATCAGACCAGTAATCAGGGGCAAGCCCCGCCTTTTGTTTGAGTTGCATGAGGAAGCTTGCCGGATCTGGTAATGATTGCCAGACACTGGGGAGAAAGGTGCCACGGTGTAAACGACCTTCTTCCAGGATCAGACCGTCCTTGCCAACCACCAGTTGGGAAACCAGGTCTTCCTGTGATGTAAATTGCATCTCCGTAAAGGGATTTAATATAGAGATATGAATATCCAGCAGCTCAAACT
This sequence comes from uncultured Chromatiaceae bacterium, assembly GCA_964605155.1. Lineage (GTDB taxonomy): Bacteria > Pseudomonadota > Gammaproteobacteria > SZUA-140 > SZUA-140 > CAZSAK01. Next base: position 3,625 of record CAZSAK010000030.1, read on the forward strand.
CCGATCGTGATATGGCGGAAAAACGTGGGTCGGAGAAGGCGGCTGCATAGGCGTTTTGTGCAACGTCGACTACCAGCGGCCGGATAGCCTCGAGTATGCCGATGCAACCCCGTAACATGCGGTTGATCTTCAAGGTGACGAATGTGGCGCGAGATTGCTGTAATTCAAGTGCGTATTGTTCCAGATTGACCACAAGAGGCGTGTCATGGGTCAGACTGTGTTCTATGGAAGCTAAAGCGGTGTCGATCAGGATTTGCTTATGTTCGGGAGTCAGGACGGTCATCTGCATTATGCGCCGGATCAGTTGAACACGAAGGCGCCGTATCCAACGACCTGGTCACGGGGACCAGCCGTATCGCCTGAATTACGCAGATCAATGGTTTGCGGATGCAATCCCATTTTTTTTGCAATTACGAGCAGACCATTGATGGGGATTCTCCCGCAGGCGCATTCATACTCGATGGCGTCGGGGTTGAGTGTTTCAATTGCATGTGATGTGGCGCGATCGAGTCTAAGAGCCGTATCATAGTCGTAATAATGGCTCAGATCGGAACTGATGACGATGAGTGTCTCATCACCGTCCCATACCATTTCCAGTACGTCACAGACCTCTTCAGGCGTAGTACTGCCAACAACCAGGGGTATCATGCTAAAATCGCCCAGTATCTCCTGTAGGAAAGGCAAGTGGACCTCCAGGCTGTGTTCGTTGGCGTGAGCTTCGTCCAGAATCTGTACCTGTGGAAGATCTGTAAGCCGACGGATGGCGATTTGATCCACTGGGATTGTGCCTAGGGGGGTGACGAAACGATCAGCGCTGCTAGCGGCGATTCCATAGAACGGTACACGATGCGCAGGGCCCAGCAGAACGACACGTTTAATCCGGTCACGCCCTGCTTGAATCCGGGCATAGGCACTTGCTGCAACGGGACCTGAATAGATATAACCTGCATGCGGTGCGATGATGGCCTTGGGAACGGGGCCTTGTTGTTGTGCTGTATGTTGCAGCATATGTACTATCGTCTGATGCAGCTGTCTGGCATCTGCAGGATAAAATGAGCCGGCTACCGCCGGTTTTCTGATCGAGGACATATACTACTCCGGAACAATGCTCTCCTTTCCCCCGCACTGAGTGAGAAGGGATGACTTCTTTCTATAATCCCTAGATAATGTATGGCCAATGGTTTGGCTATTCAAGTCAATATCGCGGGTTTTTTGTTGAACCGTAACAGTTGGTTTTTAACAATCCGGCACCAGTATAGAGTAATCAACGCAGATGCTTTCCGGCATTTACCCGCAAATGATCAAACTAGCAGGTAAGGATCATGACACTTCAAACAGATTCATCAGACATCGTATCAACGAAATACTGGCACAAGCTTGAGGACGGTCGTATCCAGTGTGATTTGTGCCCGCGATTTTGCAAACTGCATGAAGGCCAACATGGCCTGTGCTTTGTTCGGGCATGCCAGAATGGAGAAATTGTCCTTACTACCTATGGCCGATCGAGCGGCTATTGCATCGATCCTATAGAAAAGAAGCCGCTCAATCATTTTCTGCCCGGAACACCGGTGCTGTCTTTCGGCACCGCCGGCTGTAACCTTGCCTGTAAATTTTGTCAGAATTGGGATATCAGTAAATCACGCGAAATCGATACCCTGGCCGATGCCGCCTCCCCGGAGGTCATCGCCAGGGCAGCCGCAGATCTCCAATGCCGCAGCGTGGCATTCACCTACAACGACCCGGTGATCTTTCATGAATATGCCATCGATGTGGCCAGGGCCTGCAAGCAACATGACATCAAAACGGTTGCAGTGACGGCCGGCTATGTTTGCCCGGAGCCACGCGAGGAATTCTACCGCTTTATAGATGCTGCCAATATCGACCTCAAGGCGTTTACGGAGCGCTTCTATAAGTACATCACGGGTTCCCACCTTGCGGCGGTGCTGGAGACGCTGGTCTATCTAAAGCACCATACAGACGTCTGGTTTGAACTGACGACCTTGCTGATCCCGGGTGAAAATGATTCTGACAAGGAACTGGAGGAAATGACCCAGTGGGTGGTCGAACATCTCGGGCCGGATGTGCCGATGCATTTCACCGCGTTTCATCCCGACTGGAAGATGATGGACAGGACGTCGACACCGCGCAGGACATTGTCCAGGGCGCGGGAGATTGCCATGAAAAACGGCGTACGCTATGCCTATACCGGCAATATCCACGACCTCGAAGGCGAGAGCACCTATTGTCATCATTGCGGGAAACGGCTGATTGGGCGCGACTGGTATGTGCTGAGTGAATGGAACCTGACGCCGGACGGCCGTTGTAAATTCTGTGATACGCCGTGTGCAGGTGTGTTTGAACAGCAGCCCGGCGATTGGGGGGCAAAACGAGTCCCGGTGCGCCTCATGGATTATGCGGCTGCATGATATAGCCATTGCCGTGAAACGACAGACCTGTTTTTTACTTCGGATCGAGCATAACTATTTACGGCCTCGATTCATCAGGTCGTTGATCTTGCCCACCAGTGCATCCGTATCCACGCTATGGCCACTGTCAATGGACAGAGTATTGGAACGTTCATCTCTGGATAAGGATTGTTGCGTCGCCATTTGATGTTCGAGTACCTTGATATCCGCTTCCGAGGCGTCTTGTCCTTCTGCAGCGCGCTCTGTGATCCATTTGCGCAGTAATTCCTCAGGTGCCTGAAAATCGATGATGATATAAGGGACATCCAGATTACCGGCGAGCGTCTGAAATATATCGCGCTGGTCGTGCTTGAGAAAGGCAGCATCGACGATCACGGAATAACCGGCCTGGATGATGATGCCCGCCAGATCAGCGAGCCGCTGGTAGGTTTGTTCACTGGTCTGGGTGGTATAGAGACCGCTGTCGATACCGGATCCACTCTTTTCGGCGGCCGATAGGCCGTGTAGTCGCTTGCGTTCGACATCGGATCTGATACGGATGGCACCTATCTTTTCCAGGATTGGCTGCGTAATGGTGGTCTTCCCTGAACCGGACAAGCCGTGAGTAATGACCAGTGCCGCGTGGTGAGGTTGTATATATTGCTGTGCAAGCAGCAGGTACTTGTGGAATTGTGCATACGCCTGATCCTTCTCATCCTGGCGCAGATCTTTTTGTGCCAGGCGCAGACAGGCCACCTTGGCGCGCACCATCGCCCTGTAAACCAGGTAATAACGCAATACCTTCATGCCTGCATAATCACCCGTATACTGCAGGTAGTGATTGAGAAAACGGCTGGCGAGCTGGTTGCTGTCATGTTCATCAAGGTCCATGAGCAGGAATGCGGTTTCGCTCATTACATCGATCCAGCGCAGATTGTCATTGAACTCCAGACAATCGAAGATTACTACGTCATTCTTGTACATCGCTATATTGGCAAGATGCATGTCGCCATGACATTCCCGCACATAACCGTCGTCCTTGCGTGACTGGATCACCTGTGCCAGTGACAGATGGGTATATTTACTCCATTTCCGTAGCTGTTCCAGCCGCTTTATATCATGTTGATCGGATATCAGCGGACGGATCTGCAAAAAATTTTCCGCAACCGGTTGCTGGACGGCCTCAGGAGAGCCGAAGTGCCTGGCGTTATCCGCAACAGCGGTATTGTTATGAAACTCTGCGAGTTTGTCTGCGACCCGATCGATATGCTCCATTGTGAGCAGATTATTTGTCAGCATTCGATCAAACTGATTGGCCTGTTCGAATTGATGCATCTTTACGGCGTACTCGATGACCGGTCCGCCACCATCAAGACGCGGTTGTTCCGGACTGCCGGTGATGCGAATCATGCCGATATAAAGCTGCGGTGCAAGGCGTCTATTAAGCCGTATCTCTTCTTCACAATAACAGCGCCTTTTTTCCAGTGTCGAGAAATCAAGAAAACCGAAATCAACTGGTTTTTTAATCTTGTATGCATAAGGTCCTGTCAGCAATACCCACGAGATATGTGTTTCGAATATATCGAATTGTTGCACCGGATAGTCAAACAGGTCCTTGTTTTGTAGTGATTCGATTAATCGCTGGCTCATTGTCGTCACTGCATTGAATTGTTATGTATGGTTCACATTTGCGCTGCAGAATACAATCATATGCCTAAATCATCCGAATTCCAGCGAGAGTTAAAAAATTGTGGTTATTTCCTATAAATATGCGAGAATTATTGCAGTTATCATCACAGGCAGGGAAGTTTGCAAGTGAGCGTTTATTCCGTTGACAAATTGATATCCGAGGCCCGTCGACTGGCAGCCGATTATCGTCGGGTGACCGGCAAACCCCTGGCGGGCGTCAGTGGTGAGATCGCACAACATGATGCGGCACGCCTGATGAATCTTGAGGTATCTGACCACCAGGCCGGAGGCTACGATGCGGTGGGACATGGCAACCGGGAAGGTAAACGTATTCAGATCAAGGGGCGCGCCATCTTTGACGAAGGAAAATCCGGACAACGTATCGGTCAGTTGAAGATCGATCAGGATTGGGACAGTATCATGCTTGTGATCATGGATGAGAACCTTGAACCCTATGAAATATACGAAGCGGAACGCGAGGACATTGTGGAGGCACTCGGTGACTCGTTATCAAGTAAACGCAGCAAACGGGGGGCAATGTCGGTAGCCAAGTTCAAGAACATAAGTAGACTGGTCTGGACGCTTGAAAACGGTATCGAGAAAGATGAGGTGTGGGATAATCAGGCGAGCAGCTAGGATTCCTGCCATTCACCTGTCCACATGCTGACGCCTGCCGAATTGCTGGGTCGGGATGGACCGCTGGCCGAATTCATACCGGATTTTGCCCCGCGCCCCCAGCAACAGGAGATGGCCAGCGCTGTCGCCGAATCACTGGAGAAGAGGGGTATCCTGGTGACGGAGGCGGGTACCGGTACCGGTAAGACTTTTGCCTATCTTGTACCGTCATTGATGTCGGGAGACAAGATTCTTATCTCGACAGCCACCAAGACCCTGCAGGATCAGCTTTTCCATCGTGATCTACCCGTCGTTCGCCAGGCATTGAATGTACCTGTCTCTATCGCACTGCTGAAGGGTCGTGCCAATTATCTTTGCCTGCACCGGTTGGCTACAGCTGAATCGTCCGGACTCATGCCTTCACGTCAGGCCATTGATCACTTACATCGCATCCGGCAATGGGCGGGCAGGACAAGCAGCGGAGATATCTCTGAAATCGAAAATATCCCCGAGGACGCACCGATCTGGCATCAGGTTACCTCGACAACCGATAACTGCCTTGGGCAGGAGTGTCCAACATATAACGAATGTCATGTAGTTAAGGCGCGACGTGCGGCACAGAATGCAGACATCGTTGTAATCAATCACTACATTTTGTTCGCAGACATGTTATTAAGGGGTGAGGGTTTTGGTGAATTGCTGCCGGGCTTCGATGCCATCATCCTCGATGAAGCCCACCAGTTGTATGAGATCGCCTCGGACTTTTTCGGTATTTTTCTCAGCAGCCGTCAACTGATGGATTTTGCCCGTGATGTTGTCGTGGAACAACTCCGTGATGCCCCTGATATGAAGATACTGGGAGAGGCTGCACGTCGTTTGGAGACATTCTCCAGGGAACTGCGGCTTGCCTTGGAGAGTGGCGAATCCCGCACCGCATGGCGTTTCGTTGCTGAAAAACCGATGGTACGGCAACGCGTGAATGCATTGCAGGGGCAGGTGGATAAACTGCAGGGCATGCTGGAGGAAGCCGCTGTGCGCGGGAAAGGACTGGAAAACTGCTGGAAAAGGATACTGGATCTCGGGGAACGACTCAGGCAATTTGCGGGTGAAGAAGATCAGCTTTCGATTAACTGGTATGAGACTACAAAACATGGCTTTATCCTGCATCAGACACCCGTCGAAATTTCCTCGATTTTCCATGACTGCATGGATCGCTATCAGGCTGCATGGATTTTTACCTCCGCCACACTGGCAATAGGTCAAAGTTTTGAACACTTCATGTCACGGCTCGGCATTCGTAATGCCGATACAGGTTATTGGGAGAGTCCGTTCAACTTCAGACAGAATACCTTGTTATATTTGCCACAAGCCATGCCATTGCCGGCGGATGCAGGTTATACCGCTGCTGTTGTCGAAGTGGCATTGCCCGTCATCAAGGCCTGTGGAGGACGGACTTTTGTGTTGTTTACCAGCCATCGCGCTCTGAAACTGGCTTCCGGTATGTTCGCACAGGCTGGTCTCGAATATCCCTTGTATGTTCAGGGCAGCGCGCCGCGCAGTGAATTGCTGGAGCGCTTTCGAGTATCGGGGAACGCCGTTTTACTGGGCACCAACAGTTTCTGGGAAGGTGTTGATGTGCGCGGGCCGGCACTGTCATGTGTAATTATCGACAAGTTGCCGTTTGCAACCCCGGATGACCCCGTGTTGCAGGCCCGTGCCGAGACCCTCAAACAACAAGGCTGCAATGCCTTCATGGATTACCTGCTGCCAAACGCTGTGATCAACCTTAAACAGGGCACCGGAAGGCTGATCAGGGACGTCAATGACCGTGGTGTCCTGATGTTGTGTGACCCTCGGCTCCTCACCAAATCTTACGGCAAGGTGTTTTTGCATAATCTTCCTCCCATGACGGTGACGCGCTCACTTGACGATGTAGAGGCCTTCTTCGAGCATGATGCATTACAATCCGATGTTCAACGAATACAAAGTGCCTAGTTATGTCTAATACATGAATCTACTGGCAATCGATACCTCCACGGAGGCATGTTCGGCTGCCTTGTTTGTAGCTGGTGAGATAATCGAACGTTATGAACTGGCCCCCCGCAGGCATGCCGAGCTTATCCTGCCAATGGTTGATTCACTCCTCAATGAGGCGGGGCTGACATTTAGCCGACTGGATGTGCTGGCATTCGGTCGCGGGCCGGGATCATTTACCGGACTACGCATCGCAGCCGGGATAGTCCAGGGCTTTGCCTGTGGACTCGATCTGCCGGTCGTACCCGTCTCATCACTGGCAGCCCTGGCACAGGGTGCCTGCAGGGAACTCGGTGCCGAAAAGATACTCGCCGGTCTCGATGCACGCATGCAGGAGCTGTATTGGTCGATGTATGTAACGGGTCAGGATGGGCTGGTGAGATTGACGGGCGAGGAGACGGTCTGCAAACCCGCTCAGGTGCCATTGCCCGACGGTACGGGATGGACGGGTATCGGTTCAGCCTGGCAGGTCTATGACAATGCGCTGCAAGCTAGATTAGCTGGCCGGCTGGCCGGCAGGCACAATGATTATTTTCCACGCGCAAGGGACGTTGCCATTTTGGGTGAGCACAGCTACCTGCAGGGCAGGGCGGTGAGTGTAGAACACGCCGTGCCCGTCTATATACGTGATACTGTGGTAGTGACAACAAAGGGTTGACTTTAATGTCGGCAAAAGACCGTGATGTTCTCAAAATCATTCAGATTACCGATACCCATATGTCTGCAGATCCTGGCAAGATCTATCATGGTGTCAATACCAACGAGACCTTGTCCGGAGTGATACAGTATATCAAGAATCATTATCCACATCATGATCTGACACTGGCGACAGGCGATCTGGTGCACGATGAGACCGAGGCAGGTTATCAACGAATAAGGGCACACCTTGAACGGTTGAACACCCCGGTCCTCTGTTTACCCGGTAATCACGACTTGCCGGTATTGATGGACAACATACTGTGCAACGAACACATTCGTACAGGTGGGTCGATCATCCATAAGACATGGCAGATTATATTGCTTGATTCCACTGTGTCGGGAGAGGTGGGTGGACATCTGGAGCAACGTGAGCTGGTCCGGCTCGATAATTGCCTTACTGGATCCCCTGAGCACCATGCGCTGATATGCCTTCATCATCCGCCTTTTTTGACCGGATCACATTGGCTTGATAGCGGTCTGTTGCTTGACAATCCAGCAGATCTTTTTGCCGTCATTGACCGTCATGAGCAGGTACGTTGCGTATTGTGGGGACACATCCATCAGGAATTTTACAGAAAACGCAATGCCGTCGAATATTTTGCGACACCCTCAACCATGATCCAGTTCAAGCCCAACAGTTACGATTTTGCCGTGGATGATAAACTGCCAGGATTCCGCTGGTTGGACCTGTATCCTGACGGTCGTATTGATACAGGTATAGTCTATGTGCAGACAGCAGTTTAGCGTTTGCGTGCCAACGTCAGGCCATCGCCGATCGGTACGAGGCTAATATCGATGCGCTCATCACAGCTCAATTTTCTGTTGAACTCCCGGATCGCGAGGGTATCTTCATCCTGTTTGTTTTCATCGATCACTGAACCGAACCACAGGACATTGTCAACGGCAATGAGTCCGCCGCTCCTGCATAATTTCAATGAATGTTCGAAGTACGCAGAATAATTTTTTTTATCGGCATCGATGAACACAAAATCGAATGTATCATCACGTCCTTCTGCTATCAATGTGCCCAGTGTTTCCAGCGCCGGAGCAATCCTCAGATTAATCTTGTCGGCTACGCCGGCCTCCCGCCAGTAGCGTTTTGCAGTTGCAGTGGTTTCTGTATTGATGTCACAGGCAATGAGTCTGCCGTCAGACGGCATCGCGAGTGCTATGGACAAGGCGCTGTAACCGGTAAAGACACCGATTTCAATGGCATTTCTTGCGTTGATCAATTTCACCAACAGTGACATAAATTGTCCCTGGTCTGGCGAAATCTGCATGATGGAGAGTGGCATTTGTGCGGTTTCCTCGCGTAGGCGCTGTTGTATATCGGGCTCGCGCAATGAGGCCGTCAGGATATACTCGTACAGTTTTTCAGTTATGGATAATGCTTTCATCACTCCACCTCCACCAGTGTCTTCGATTTGGCAAATATCCAGGTCATGGCTAGGCCAAAGGCATTATAGCGATCTGTTACAACCAGAGGGCTGTCCTCGAATGCCGCCTCACCCAGATAGTCCGAACGCAGAAATGCACCTAACCATACGTCACCGATATTTTTTTGCAGGGTGAGGGTTACACGGCTGCCACTGTATCCACCGGCAGAATGAAATTCCGGGCGTGATGCGGTGACAAATTCGGGTTCGACCTCGTAGAAATAATTATGATACTCCTCGTCAGCATACAATGGACCGAAGGCAAGGCCGATCTTCCAGTCTCCCGGCTTACGACTTTTGACAACATATTCTATATAAGGAGTGAATGCATACCCCTGGTGATCGAGCTTTGATGTATTCACAGAAAGGGCCGCCCTCAAGGGCAGGTTGAGCATAAGGGATCGCATTTCACGTTCGCTTTCCCATAGCCTGATTTCAAGCGAAGGTCCGATTTCCACAGTGGGGTCGAGATCCGGCATACCGTTACGAACACCTTCCGTATCGCCCGAAGGGACAGGTACACCACCTGCCAGACTCAGTTCAAGCTTGATATTATCTGATTGAAAAAGCCTTTGATGTACGCCGCCTTCATCAACCCTGAATATATCACCCCTGTATATCACATAAGGAAACGGAATCAACAGATCATCAGTGGTCTCGGCTCCGCGGTAAAAGGGCAGATGTAGTGCACCCAATCCGACTCCTATCTCCCACAACGGCAGCTGCTGTGAATAGCACGATGATGAAAAAAATAACCCTGTGATGAGGCCTATGAATACAGGTTGTAATTTCACTGTTGTCGGCTTTTTGATAACATCTGCCTTTGATCGAGCATTGAAACATGTTTTTGCGACAGATTATCACATCATTTAAGGTGATCATACCGGTTCATGTCAGGTTGGAATTACATTGATAACCAATAACAATTGAACAAATATCATATTACGAGGCGTCCACAATGACAGATTGTATTTTTTGCAAGATGGTGGCAGGCGAGATCAAACCGGATACGGTATATGAAGACGAAGAAGTCATAGCCTTCCGTGATATCAACCCACAGGCACCGATGCATGTACTGGTAGTTCCCAAAGAACATATCTCGACCATCAACGATCTTGATGAGGCGCATGCGCCCCTCGTCGGCAAGCTATATCTCGTTGCCAGACAGGTTGCCCGTCAGGAAGGCATGGCGGAGAGGGGTTATCGGACCGTTATGAATTGTAACGAAGAAGCGGGTCAGTCCGTATTCCATATACATCTTCATGTGCTGGCCGGCCGAGATATGCGTTGGCCTCCGGGCTGATCGCCCGATATTACTACGTATCGTTGTGGATAATGAGACTGAGGTAAAGCTGATGGAATTGATCCATCATCAATGTTGGGCGTGCCTCGCCACGGTCAATGAAGGCAAACCCTATGCCTCCTTCGTTGCCTATGTGCCCGAAACGGATTTCACTGCCATGTTGATTCACATCAGTCAGCTTGCGCCTCATACGCAGTATCTGTTGCTGGACGCGCGTGCTGCCCTCGCAATCAGCGAACGGGACAACGGTGATACCGATCCACAAACCCTGGCACGGGTGAGCATGCAGGGCAGAGTGGAGGCACTCGAGCGGGATACATCAGCTTACCAGCAGGCACGTGCGCGATACCTGGCAAGATTGCCAGAAGCCGAACAGCTGTTTACCTTCAGCGATTTTATAATGTTCAGATTTCTGCCTGCACAAATTCGATTTGTTGCCGGTTTTGCAAGAACATGGAACATTAGTCCTGGTCGGTTGCAGACAATTGCACATGCATATCCCACAGGGAGTGGATAGAGGACGAAAAAAAGGCGGCATATAGCCGCCTTTGGAGGTGCGCCTCAGTAGCATCTATGGTTAATGTTATTGATGCCGACGCATTTATTATTGTTATATTGTATAGCTGCAAGACTCAAGCCAATGTCATTTTTTATATTAAAAATAATAAGATATGTCATTTTATCGGGTTTTTGCGGGTGGGAATTGCACAGAGCTGTAAAGAATCCTGACAAGGGTGGGAGGATTCTGCGGGTATCGTCTTCCTTCTTAACACTGCCATGACAACAGCAATCAAACAGGGGTTAATGCAAGTTCCTTGGTGTCGGCGATGATCTTTCTCTGGGGAAGGCTGCGGATGAGTTGGTTCATTACCTTTTCCGCGGTCGCGCGGTAAGTCGTCAGTTTACCACCGTAGATACTCATCACACGGGGACGAACCACTCGGTCGGTATACACGGTGGTTTCTCGTGAACGCAAGAACGCGGAATCCTCGCTTGCGGGCAACACACGCAAACCGGCATACGAGGTGATGATATCTGACTGGCGAAGGCTGCCATAGTCCGGGAAATAATGGCCAAAGGTCGCCAACAGATATGCCTGTTCATGCGGTAACGGCTTTACTTCGGCCGGGGTGCCTCTGTAAGGTGATTCGGTCGTACCGATCAGGATCCGGTTGTGCCATGGCATGGCAAATACGGCGCGTTGATCCTGCGGAGCTTCCAGATAATAAATACCCTGAGTAAGCTGGCCCTCAATCAGGATATGCGTACCCTGTACCAGTTCTATCTCCATTTTGTCCGGCACTGGTGTAATCCTGTCTAGCACCCGGTTTACCCACGGCCCGGAAGCGTTGACAATTACTGAGCATTCGCAGGTATAGTCCTTACCGTCCTTTTGATACCGCACCGTGCAACCTGATTTATGTAAATGTGCCGAGATAAAGACGGCCGGAATGAGCAATTCTGCGCCCAAGTCGAGCGCGGAACGGGCAACCGCCCTGGTCAAGGCGGCATCGTCGGTTTGTGCATCCCAATATCGGAAAACAGCCTGCATATCTTTGATATCGAGGCCATCGAGTGTATCCCACGAATTGCGTGGCATTATGTTGAAATGGCCTGCCTTGCTTATACCGGTCAGGATCTTATACAACATGAGACCAATACGCAGTTGCCAGGGACGTCGTTGTGTCGTTGGGTAGACGGGGATATAGAACGGTTGTAACCTCACCAACTCGGGTGCCAGTTTCAGCAATAATGCGCGTTCCCTCAGGCATTCGCGTACCAGTGAAAATTGTGCCGTTTCCAGATAGCGAAGACCACCGTGGATGAGTTTGCTCGAACGGCTGGAAGTCCCGCTCGCCAGATTCGTTTGTTCTAGTAAAACAGTTTTATATCCCCTGGCCGCTGCGGCCTGGGCAACACCGACACCGTGAATACCGCCGCCGATGACCACAATATCGTATGTTTCACTCACCAGAATGCATCCTGTTTTGTACAAGAAGATTGCGCATCATGCTTCCGATGTTCATGGTTTCGATAAAATCCACCCCGCGTTCGGCCAGTGCCAGCGCGAGTTCCATGTCCGTGACTTCGTATAACGCCCATGACCATGAACCTGTCCACAAGTGGGCCGGTGGTGGTGGGATTTTTATATAATTACAAAACAGATAGTCAGGATTGAGTGATGCAGCAACTCTGCTTGATGTCTCATCATAGGTGGTGAGCACCCAACCGATTTTTTTGGCACCGGACTTTCTCGCGCAACTCAATGCGGCTTCGTTATAGGAGATGAGTGTACAGCGATCCATCACCGGTGTGATTGTTTCCATGACGATCGGTATGACCTGTTGTATGCCGAATCTTTCGAGGCTTTGGGTCTTGATCTCCACAAACGTCCTGGCCTCGGACCAGCTCTGCATCAGGGTGACATAATCGTCTAGGGAGAGGATCGGGATATCCTTATAAAGATCACCAAATCTTTCGGGTTCACATGCCCTGTATGACTTCAGGCGGTTGAAACTGATGTCGTGAATGCAGCCGGTCTTGCCGGTTATTCGCTGTAGATCAGGGTCGTGAAGCAGTACCGGGACAAGGTCCGCCGTAAGCTGGATATCAATCTCGATAAAGCAGGCACCTGCCTTGAGCGCGGCCTCGACTGCAACGAGTGTGTTCTCCGGGTACTGCTGGGCGAACCCCCGATGGGCGATGAAGGTTGGTGTAATCATGCGCAGTTTATCGGCATAATAACGGAGTTGATTATGATAAAACAGACATCATGTCGCAGTTTCAATCGCCGTGTATAACGCTCGTTTCCATTTCATATAACGATCATATAATGATGGGGTTTTAACAGGATCAAAGACATGATCGGTGCTTCGGTCAGGCCACGTTGATGGAAAATCAGCGAGTAGATAGGCCAGGCCGAGCGCCGTATTTTCATGCATATTGGACCGATGGACGGGAATGCCGCTGATGTTAGCCAGGCGCGCACATAATCCATCGAATCTTGACAGTCCTCCGCCAATATTTATTCGTTCAGGCAAGGGGACTGATTTGCACATTTCTTCCAGGTTCAACTGTAATAAAAATACAATGCTTTCGATTACGGCAACGACCTTTTCCCAGTCTTCGCCGTCCCCTATAAAAGCAGGTGGAAAATGTGGTTTCCAAACGGGTGTACCCAGTCCTGAAACACCATTGAGAAATAATGGTGGATTGGAATTATGGGCCAACCATCGCGGGAGTTGTTCCATCTTTTGATATAAGCCTGTTTTGATCGACACCCAGGACAATGCGCTACCAGCGCCGTTGACCGTGCCTTCCAGTGCGTAGAGCGGGGTTTCGCCGGTTTTATTGACGATACTTGACAGCAGTCGGCTTGATATGACCGGTTGATGTCCCGTAATACGTGCTATAAAGGCGCCGGTACCTATCGTGATATAGGCATACTCCGGCTTGGGTCTGCCAGCCGCGTACAACGCGGCTGATTGATCACCTGTGACAATGGTCATTGGCATAGAGCATGGGCCTGCCTCCAGAGTACCGAAGTGGTAATCACTCGGGACACAGGCGGGCAGGCACTCTGGCGGCAGGTCAAATAGCTCCAGCAATTCCTGTGACCAGTCATTGCTGGCAATGTCCCACAGGAGGGTGCGTGATGCATTGACGGGATCAGCAACGCTCGTTTCTTCATCAAGCAGACGACGACACAGAAAGCTCGACATGGGTCCCCACATCAGGGTTCCATTCTTGTGCGCCTCTTTAACGGCAGGGAGATTATCCAGGCACCATCTAAGTTTGCTGACGCCATAGTGGGCATTGGGATATAATCCAGTGATAGTGTGGATCCGGTCGTTATAGGAGGAGAATTTTTCCAACCACTTGTATGCACGGCGGTCCTGCCAGCTGATGATGGGTGACAGGGGAACGCCTGTTTGTCTGTCCCAGCAAATAATATTCGAACGTTGTGTCGCCAGTCCTGCTGCGACAATGTCACCGGATATCTCCCCCACTTTACCGATGGCGTTATGGATGGAATTTATGATCGATGCCAGGAGTTCCTCCGGATCGTACTCGATCCAATCATCGGTGTGATGGTTAATGCGGATCTTGCATTGATCTCCGGCGACGAGATGTCCATACCTGTCGAATACTATCGCACGACTGGCGTGCCCGCCCTGGTCAATTGCAAGATAGTAGCTGGATGACGGGTCTGATGGGTGCACTTAAGAGGCGGTTGTCTGCTGAATGGTCATTCCGGACACTCGAGAATCATTTAAAATATCGCTATTAGATAAATTTGAAAATACCTAGTCACGAAAATTATCGAATTGCAACGGCATATCCACCTCTGAATCCCGTAGCATCGCAATGACCTGTTGCAAGTCATCGCGCTTCTTGCCCGCCACCCTGATCTTTTCACCCTGTATGGATGCCTGAACCTTGATTTTGGAGTCCTTTATCAACTTGATGAGTTGCTTGCAGAGTGCCGCGTCCAGTCCCTGGCGCAGAGTCACATTCTGACGGGCCTGCCTGGCAGCAATATCCGGCGTATCTATCTGCAGGCACGCGATATCCACACCGCGTTTTGCGAGTTTGGTCTGTAATATATCCAGCATCTGCTTGAGTTGGAATTCCGTTTCGGCATGCAGGATGATAATACTCTCTTTCTGTTCGTATCTGGCGTTTGTTCCCTTGAAGTCAAATCGTGTAGATACCTCACGATTTGCCTGATCAACCGCATTGACGACTTCATGCATGTTAACTTCTGAGACGACATCAAACGAAGGCACTGACAATCTTCCTCCCGTAAAAGGCATGTGAGATAACCTCGCAATCAGTCGTCTTGTCGTATGGTGCGACTGGTAATCTCGTGCGCCGGTGGTTCCTTGACGCCTATTACTATACAGAGATACGGCAACTATTGGTCAACAGGTGGGGATTGTTGCAATTACTTGACACACTTGCAGCAGGCAAGGTTGTTAACTGATTGATTATATTATTATCTAAAAGATGGCATATTAAATGCAACATCCTTTTGCAAGACCGGATAGCCAATCACATTCTGGTCTTTCTCCCTCCCTCGAAAATTAGGGGTGCCTTATTGGCACCCCATTTTTTTACTGTTGGTTTATCTACAGATATTGATTATTGCTGCCTGATCAGGAACATCAGACCGCGTCCTTGCTTGTTTTGTTCAGTGATTCTGACTGCCAGGGCGATAACCTCACCATTGGATGATACAGCGCCGGTTCCGGTTAAGGTGTCAAAACCGGTACCATAACTCATATTGAATGTGATGGTGCCATTTGGATTAACAGTAAAATTACTGCTGGCAACATTCACGAATTCAGCCGTTGTCGAAGCCAGCGAGGTAAGGGAATTATCTTGCTGCTGTTGTGCCGTCAGGACCTCCATGCTGCCCCGCTTGCTGAACAGATTGCCGCTGTTGAAGAATCCGCTACTGTCCAGAGAGATCTCGCCGTATCGATAACCGGTATCGACGAAGGCTTCAACAGCAAGTTTGGTATCGAAACTGGCGGTAAAAACGCCGGTATCAATTCCGGTCTCATTCAAGGTGAGGGTTTCGATCTCCCCTGATTCCTGATTGACCACCGTCACGGTGACGGTCTCTGCGACGGCTGGATCGATGTTGAGATCCGCGTCGGTGACGGTTACCGTCACGGGATCACCAGGATTACTACTGGGCGTTATCGTCACGATGCCGTCAGTACCACCCGAGACCTCACCGGTTGCAGTGACCGTCGCCGTACCACTATTGCTGGTCAGGGTATCAGTATAGGTGGCGGTGATTGTATCGCCTGCCTTGACTGCCAGGGAGCCGTTGTTATTTGCATCAGCGGTTGTACCATAAACGGTAACCAGTGTGCCGATAAAGACACCGGTGTTGTTACCGGTCTCGGAAAGCGTCAGGGTCTCGCTTTCTGCGGTAATGTCATTGACGACATTCACATTGATCGTCTGCGGTGTGGCCGGATCAGAATCGATATCTGCATCAGTTACGGTTATGGTCAGTGTAGAGCCGGGCAGGCCGCTGGCCATATCCAGCTCAATCGTTCCATTGGAACCACCGATATTGGTGGTGGCGGTCTGTATTGAAGTGCCGCCGCTGCCTGTCAGGGTATCATTATACGTAGCCGTAGCGGTATTGCCGGGGGCAACCGTGAGGGTGCCGTCATCGTCCGGCCCCGCCGCTGTACCGAAAACGGTTGGCAAGGTGCCGACAAAAACGCCGGTGTTGTTGCCGGTCTCGGTCAGGGTTAGAGATTCGCTTTCAGCGGTTGTATCGTTGACAACCGGAATGGCGATGGCCTCAATGGTACTGATATCTCCATTAAGATCGGCATCGATCACCGTGATAGTCAATGCCGTCCCGGGTTGAGTGCTGGACGTGTTCATACTGATAGTGCCGTCGGTACCACCTACATTCGCGGTTGCCGTGACGACTGCCGGATCACCGCTGGCGGTCAGTGCATCATTGTAGGTGGCGGTAATGGTATTGCCGGACTGGATTGTCAGGATCCCGTTATCATCAGCACCGGCAGTTGTACCAAAGGCGGTATCAAGGGTATTGGTGAATACTCCACTGTTATTTCCAGTCTCAGTCAGGGTCAGAGATTCACTCTCACCGGTGGCATCATTGACAACCGGTAGGATTATCGTCTGCTGGCTGCCGGAATCGGTATTAATATCAGCATCACTGACTGTGACATTTAACGTCATGCCCGGCATGATGTTCGGTGTGATTGTGATCGAGCCGGTTGCACCTAG
This sequence comes from uncultured Chromatiaceae bacterium, assembly GCA_964605155.1. Lineage (GTDB taxonomy): Bacteria > Pseudomonadota > Gammaproteobacteria > SZUA-140 > SZUA-140 > CAZSAK01. The sequence goes on from CAZSAK010000030.1 coordinate 20,595, forward strand.
GATGGTCGAGACGTTGCTGGTAGCAGTAACAGTAGCAATATCACCGGTGTCGGTTAAATCATCATCATAGGTGGCAGTGACCGTGTCATCACCCTGGGTGTTCAGGATGCCATCGTCATTAAAACCCGCGGTGGTGCCGAATACCGTATCCAGTGTGCCGCTGAAGACGCCGGTATTATTACCGGTCTCGTTCAGGGTTACCGATTCACTCTCACCGGTGATGTCATTGACGACAGGAACCAGGATGGATTGGATGGTCGCCGCATCGGTATTGAGATCAACGTCACCGACGGTAACGGTCAACGTGGTGCCAGGTACGCTGTCAGCAGTGATGCTGATGGTTCCGGTCGCACCGAGAATGGTCGATACGATGCTGGTTGCGCTGACTGTGGCGATATCACCGGTGTCGGTTAAATCATCATCATAGGTGGCAGTGATGGTGTCACCGCCCTGGCTGTTCATGATGCCATCGTTATTGGTACCGGCGACGCTGCCTTGCGTCGTGTCCAGTGTGCCGCTGAAGACGCCGGTGTTGTTGCCGGTCTCATCGAGTAACAGGGACTCGCTCTCGCCGGTGTTGTCGTTGATGACCGGCACTGTAATGGATTGAGGTGTGCCGGCATCGGTATTCAGGTCGTTATCGTTGACCGTCACCGTCAGTGTTGTGCCGGGAGAACTGTTGGCTGTGATGGTGATGGTACCGGTGGCACCGGTAATAGCGAACACATCTCCGGTATCGGTTGCCACTGCTGCGTTACCATTTTCGTCGAGTGTGTCATTATAAGTGGCGGTCACGGTGTCGCCGTCCTGGGTGTTCATGATACCGTCGCTATCGGTACCCGCGGTCGTGCCTAACACCGTATCCAGGGTACCACTGAATACACCGGTGTCATTACCGGTTTCATCCAGTGTCAGTATTTCGATTTCTCCTGTGTTGTTATTGGTCACAGTAACTGCCGCAGTATCTGCTGTGGCCGGATCGCTGTTGATGTCGGCATCACTAACTGTCACGGTCAGGGTAGTGCCCGGGAAACTGTTGGCAGTAATGGTGATAGCGCCGGTCGTGCCTGTGATGGTATGCACGGTATCAGTAGCGGTGATTGACACATTGGTGGCCCCCGTATCGGTGAGGGCGTCGGTATAGGTCGCGGTCACGGTGTCGTCGCCCTGGGTGTTCATAATACCGGTATCATTTGCGCCGGCCGTGGTGCCGAAGACGGTATCGAGTGTGGCACTGAAGACGCCGGTATTGTTGCCGGTCTCGTCAAGTGTCAGGGTCTCACTTTCGCCAGTGATGTCATTGACAACCGGTACGATAACGGTCTGTGTGGTGGTGATATCGGTGTTAAGGTCATTATCGTTGACAGTGACGGTCAGGGTGTCGCCCGGCACGCTATCGACCGTGATTGTTATCGAACCGGTAGTGCCTGTTATGGCGACGATATTGCTGGTTACGGGTACAACCGCTGTATCACCACTGGCCGTCAGTGTGTCGTTATAGGTCGCTGTAACGGTATCGTCTGCCGTGACAGTCAGGGTGCCGTCATCGTTGGGGCCGGCCGAGGTGCCCTCAATGGTGGCCAGGCTGCTGACAAAGATACCGGTGTTATTTCCGGTTTCATCCAATATCAGGGCCTCGCTTTCGCCGTTGGTGTCATTGACGACCTGGATGACGACCGATTGCGGACTGCCCGGATCGCTGTTGAGGTCATTATCGTCAATAGTGACGGTTAGTGTATCGCCTGGGACGCTTACAGGTGTAATGGTAATCGTGCCGTCGACACCGGTAATTGCGCTGACACTATTGTTCTCGGTAATGGTTGCGGTACCTCCGGTCGCGGTCAGATCGTCATTATAGGTGGCCGTAATCGAGTTGCCGTTCTGGACAACCATGGAGCCGTCATTGTCGGTGCCGCCAGTCGTGCCGGCGACCGTTGGCAGGATCCCGACGAAGACCCCCGTGTTGTTGCCTGTTTCTGTAAGCAAGATGGATTCACTTTCACCGGTCGTGTCATTGACCAGGGGGATATTAACTGTTTGCTGGTTGACGGTATCCGTGTTGAGATCGTCATCGTCAATCACGACGGTCAACATGATGCCGGGGGTGATGCTTGACGTAATAGCTATCGTGCCGCTCGCTCCGGTAATTGCGATCACATCCCCCGTGTCAGTGGCGACAGCCGTACCACCACTCGCTGTCAGTAAATCGTTATAGGTGACGCTGACGGAATTTGTCGCCGCAACGGTCATGATATTGTCATTGTCGGCTCCGGCCGTCGTGCCAGCAACCGTCGGCAGAACGCCTACAAATACCCCGGTGTTATTGCCGGTTTCATTGAGCGTAAGAGTTTCGTTCTCACCGGTGGCGTCGTTGGCGACCGGAATAATAGCAGATTGAGCAGTGTTGTTATCATTGTTGAGGTCGGCATCAGTGAGGACAACGGTCAACGCCATGCCCGGTGTGCTGGTGTCGGTGATCGTGAGCGTCCCGGTAGCCCCGGTGATTGTGGCGACATCATTGGTTGCCGTCGGCGCGGCACTGCTGCCGCTGGCATCGAGGGCATCGTTATAGGTGGCGGTGAGGGTGT
>CAZSAK010000031.1:0-20809 GCA_964605155.1 uncultured Chromatiaceae bacterium
ATCGGCCCTGATGCATAAGGAATACACGGATCAAGAGACACGTGACTACATGATGGGCATGCATAACCGGGCCCTTTCCCAGTCAGATGTGCTGACCAGTTTGTTCGATTTGACTGGTAAAAAGCAGCTCATGGATGTGGGTTGTGGTCCGGCGACATTTGCCGTGAAATTCTGCGAGGCCTATCCAGGGCTCAATGCCGTAGGAATGGATCGCGAGCAGAATCTCCAGATCGCCCAGGAGATCGTGAACCAGTACAACATGCAGGACCGTGTCAAACTGGTACCCGGCGACTACAATTCCGACAGCCTGGGGACGGGCAATGACGCCATGTTGTTGTCTTCCATGACCAACCAGGAGTCTCCGGAAAATATTAAGAAGCTGCTGAAAAAGTGCTATGACTCCATGAACAAGGATGGTGTCATTATGATCCAGGAACAGCTGCTGCACGCGGACAAGAAGGGCCCACCGCTGGCGGCACTGATCGGTGTCAACCAGATCATCAACACGGATGCCGGTTCGTCGTATTCCACCGTGGAAATGGAGGCCTTCCTGCAGGAGATCGGTTTCGTCGATGTGAAATCCGAACAGATGGAACCTCCAAGTCCCTTCATCATGGTCAGCGGCTGGAAACGCTGATCAGGGATTTCAACCCAGGTTGAGAAAAACCGTGCCCCGCAAGGGTCGCGGTTTTTTTCGGCAAGGTGTTTCACTCTCTGATCTGATCTCGTCGTTGAGAATCGCTCGATAAGGATCTAATGTGCCGGGGCAACTGGTATCGATGCCAGTTTTCCTGATGATCTGATTAAATATTCAATCGTGTGATGCTGCGCCAGAGTCATCCCGGGGTGTCTCTGGATGTTGAGATTGCACGTTACCCCGTGTATTTATAAGGTTACTTTGCTTTTCTGATTTTCCCGGGATTAGTGAACTATAATATCTATTTCAGCTAAACAGAAAACAGAAGCACCAGAGATGGCAAAAGAAAATATCCTGACACGCAACAAAAAGAAGAAAGCGCATGAACTCATTGCAAAAGGCCGGCACTCAGACGCACTGGTAATTCTTGAAATGATTTGCAATAAGGACCGGCAGGATGCAGATGCCTGGTTAAATCTTGGCACAATCAGGCGTATGCGTAGTGAGTTCACTAAGGCCAGAGAATGTTTTGAACATGTGGTGCGACTTAAGCCTGATTCTGCCGAGGCCTACATTAATCTGGCCAATATTCTTGGTTCACTGGGGCGTTTTCAAGAATCCATATCAGCCTATCAAAAAGCTCTGGAGATTAAACCTGATGATCTGACTGTTCAGGGCTACTTGAATGCCACTTTATCGAGACTGGGAAAGCTTGATGAAGCAATTGCCGGCTATGACCGCATGCTGGTGCTATCTCCGGATAACCCCCGGATTATCTCTTCGAAGGTCCATGCTTTAGAAAAAAAAGGCGATAAAAAGCAGGCCTATGAACTGCTCAAGCCATTCATAAAGCTATATTCCGATAATCCGGACATCGCAGTCGCATTTGCTGCTGTTTGCAATGAGGTTGGGCGTCATGATGACGCGACCAGGATGCTGGAAACTATTGTCGATAATCCGCAAATCGAGTTGCAACAGGACATGGCAAGTGAGGTCCATTTTGCTCTGGGGAAACTCTATGAAGGCGTGGCCAACTATCAAAAGGCGTTTAGTCACTACCTTGAGGCAAACATGGTCAAAGGTCGAACATTTGATGTTGGAAAATTTACCAGGAATATTGATGCAGTCATCAAAACATTTTCTGCGGAAGCACTGATGAGAGCGCCCAGTTCAACAATACCAACTGATTCTGCGATCTTCATTATCGGCATGCCGCGCTCCGGCACCAGCCTGGTCGAGCAGATACTTGCCAGTCATCCGGATGTTGCAGCCGCCGGTGAACTTTATGATATTTTCAATCTTGCTAAAGAGATCACAAACCTCGTTTATTCGCGTAAACCTTACCCTGTATATCTAGACGACCTTACGATTGAAATATGTAATAGCATCGCGCAATGTTATCTCGATCGGCTTGATGAGATATCCTCAACAAGCCGGTATGTGACGAACAAGATGCCACAGAACTTTCTCATCCTTGGCCTGATTTCCATATTATTTCCACAGGCGCGCATCATTCATTGCCAGCGTGATCCGAGAGATACCTGTATTTCCTGCCTTTTTCAGAATTTTACCCAGGGTCATGAATATGCCTGTAGCCTGGAGACGCTGGGTGGTTATTATCGGCAATATGAAAAACTCATGGAACATTGGGGAAACGTAATAGACAGACCTGTTTTCACCATCAAATATGAAGAGCTCGTTACTGACCAGGAAAACCAGACGAGACGATTACTGGAATTCCTTGATCTGCCATGGAATGAGGCCTGTTTGGATTTCTATACCAATGAACGCGTGGTTCCTACTGCCAGCTATGATCAGGTCCGCCAACCGATATACGACAAATCCGTAGGGCGCTGGAAACATTATGCACCGTTTTTACAGCCTTTGTTAAAGGCATTAGGAAATGATGCTGCCAGCGATTGAGCATTTAAATCACTTTCACGATGTATTCCTTGCCCTTGATGGATACGTCAATGAGAAGCCAGATGTTGGCGAGGGTAGAGATGCCTCAGACTAGTTAGTATTTAACTGAATGTAAGCATCCGTTGCATTCAATACATCTGGACTGTCAGGAGTCTGAATACCAATAACTGTGACGGGTACTTACATGGGATATGAAATCGTATTCGACTTGCTGGAGTTGTACCATCGCAGGCGCTCACTGGTTCTATTCAATCCGTGGATCAAGCAGGCTGCTTTTTAAAGGTTCCAGATACCGCTCATAGTGCTTCCAGCGACCAATGGAGCGGGTGTATATGGGCTGGCGTACCTGGTTATAGCTCAGAGTATTGATGACACGTTTGTTCTCATGGAAACGTAAACAGGCCTCATCCCAGTTTAAATTCAAGAAACCGAGCATAAGGCGTGTCACGTCCTCGTAATCAGCGATCAGCGCTTCATAAGAGATATTCAAGATCGGTATATCCAAAACATCGTGCCAGTGTTGCATCAGACGGTGATAGTCTTTGTAATAATGACCGAGATCTTCCAGACGATGAGCGTAGTCATGGACAGACTGGAAGTCACTGAAATAACATGACAGGCAGGTATCCAGAGGGTCTCGTATGCAATGTATGATGCGTGCCCGTGGAAACAGGACGGATATGAAGCCGAGGTGGAGAAAATCACCGGGCATTTTGTTGATCACGTAGCGCTCATCGTTTGAGATCTGCTGGAGATGATCGAGATAGGTTTGAGCGAGTTGATCGCAGGTACCCTGCGTCATATCAACAAGACAGTCAGGATAGGGACTGAGTGACTCGATCATCCCGGAGAGGTCGGCGATGGCGAGGCGGATATCTTCCAGTTCACCCGCGCCATAAACCCCGGAATGGCTGGCGAGAATCTGCTCCACAAGCGTGGTTCCGGATCGCGGCATCCCCACGATGAAAACAGGACGCTCGGAATCATTGGAGCCGTGTGGAAGGTTTTTCATGAAGCTGGCGGTATACGTTTCAATCAGCTTGTCCACAGTTGCTGAAAAGGCATCACAATCGAATACTTTATGTTTTAACATGTTGGCAGTTTCATATTGTTCAAAGGCCCGGTCGTATTTTTCTTCGGCATCATACAGATCACCCAGCTTGAAATGTAACGTAGCCCGTTCGTCATCGTTGATCTTTTCCGTATCTCCGGACAGTACGTGCCTGAGCATCTCAATCGCTTCACTGCGATGTCCGGTCTGTCGGCAAATGGAAGCAAAGAGTCTGGCGATTTTGATGTCTTCCTTGCCCCGGTCAATCAGTGGTTTGATAATGTCATAGGCCTTGTCAGGCTGACCTTGTCTTTCAAGTATCCTGGCCTTGATGACGGGGATATCAACTTGTCCGGGGTGCTGATACTCCAGTCGTTGATAGTAGCGCATGGCATCCGCATATTTACCCTGAGATAATTTCATGTTAGCCAGGTTTTTAAGTGCACCAGGCAGAGCAGGGTTGATTGACAGCGCTTTTTTAAAACTGATTTCGGCATCATGATCCCTTCCCAACTGGTACAGCATAGAGCCCATGTTGATATGGGCCCGGGCATAGTCGGGCTTGATCTCCAGTGCACGAGAGTAACAATCCATCGCCTCGTCGTGTTTGTTGCGGGCCTGTAGTATGTTGCCCAGATTGTTGATGGCTTGTGGCCAGTCTGGATTCAGACGTACAGTTTTCCTGTAACTCGCCTCGGCTTCATCCAGCTGTCCAAGATCAAGCAATGCCTTGCCCAGGTTATAATGGGCTTCCCAATAATCTGGGCGTAAAGAGATGGCTTTTTGATTGCACTCTACTGTCTGATGCAGTTTTCCGAGTCGGGCATTGGTCTTGCCGAGCATAACCCAGGCTTCAGCGTCGTCGGGGTCCCGCTTGCAGATCTGTTGAAAAAGATTCCTGGCCTCGTTGAAACGTTGATTAGTGAACAAGGTCTCGGCCTTTTTTCTTCTTGAGTGGGTATGTGTATTCTGTTTGCCCATGCCATTTGTTTTTTCTGTTGATTAAAATAAAGGGCAGTCACGGACGTCTGATTATTGTATATTGGTGGAAGAAACATCCGCTGGATTAACGTCCCGTTGTGTCCCCATGTATTTTTTGCTGACTGACTGCATCCGAAGGTGTATTTGCATGGCCAGGTCAATGTCAATCCGGATGAATCAGATTTTCAGTTATCTTATATTTTGACACAAAATAACCGCGGAATTATATTTATATTATGTCCGGTCATTACCTTCCCAGAGTTCGCGATCAGTATGAAGATTACCCTTATCCTGAAAGAAGTCCTGATGATGAAAGAACCAGGCTGTTGCAGACAAATCTGGATGATTTAGCGAAATTAAATCACTATTGTTTTAACGGTAATCTCTTCAATATCAAAAATATAAATGTACTGGTAGCAGGTGGTGGGACAGGTGATGCACTCATTTTCCTGGCTGAACAATTGAGAGAGCTTGGTGGTCATGTCACTTATGTAGATATATCCACCACATCTATGAATATTGCTAAAAAAAGGGCTGAAATAAGAGATCTGTCGAATGTTTCATGGATACACGGCTCATTGCTAGAGCTGGATTCAAACATAATCGGGAAGTTTGACTATATAAATTGTTCAGGGGTTTTACACCATTTAGCAGATCCATCAAAAGGCCTGATTACCTTAAAGTCATTGTTAAAACCACACGGGTGTATGGGGATCATGGTATATGCAAAATACGGACGTACTGCGATATACCAGATCCAGGAATTGATGCGATTGATTAACGATGAAGATCTCGATGCAGAATCAAGGATTACAAATACTGAATTGATTTTGAATGAGCTGCCAGAGACAAACTGGCTTAAAAGATCTGAAGAATTATTTTCAGATCATAGGCGATATGGGGCGATTGGAATTTATGACTTGTTTTTACATTCTCAAGACAGGGCATATTCCATTCCGGAGTTAAAGGACTGGCTGGAAGAGTGCGGCCTGGAATTCATAGAGTTTGCGGAGCAAAAAGAAAAGTATGATCCGGCATTTTATCTGAAAAATTCACGAATACTGGAATCGATCCGGAACAAGGGCAGGTGGGGAAAATATGCAATATCTGAACTTGTTTCAGGCAGCATAATCAAGCATGCTTTTTATTGCGGCTTGAATGCGAACACAACCATGTCTTTATCTGATAATGCGAGATTAGTTTTCAAAGACATGGGGATGTTGAGAGATATTGTATCCATAATGATCCCCAAACATTATGGACAATCCTACAAGGTTATACGCAACAACAATCTTGTTGTCGAGATCCCTGTAAACCAGGCAAGTGCAATCTTTTTCCAGAACATTGATCAAAAAAATACCTTCGGAAAAATCAGAAAAAAGATAGAGAAAAAATTACATCTGAACCCGGAAAAAAGAAAAGCCCTTTTGGTGGAATATTCAGAAATCCTGGATTCCCTGATAAAACACGAAGAGGTGTTCCTGTCCAGGTGAGGATTTTATATAACGATGAGTTTTGTGACTTCATATTAGCCGCCAGAGCGGTACCTGCGAAAGAAACATTGAGTAATGGTAAAATCAGATACCGGGATATTTACTTGGTTAGATTCAGTCCTTGCACAAGGCTGCTTTTTAATGGTTCCAGAAAACGCTCATAATGTCTCCAGCGACCGACAGAGCGGGTGTATATAGGCTGGCGTACCTGGTTATAGCTCAGGGTGTTGACGACACGTTTATTCTCATAGAAACGTAAACAGGCGTCATCCCATTCCAGGTTGAGAAATTCCAGGATATTGCGTATCACAGCTTCCTGATCGCTTATAAGTTCACTGTATGAGACATTCAAAATCGGAATATCCAGTACCCGGTACCAGTGCTGCATCAGGCGGTGATAGTCATTGTAGTAGTGAGCGAGATCTTCCAGGCGATAACTGTATCTATGCGCAGTACCTTTGAATTCACTGAAATAACACGACAGGCAGGTATCAAGGGGGTCACGCATGCAATGAATGATATGTGTCCTTGGGAAAAGCAGGGCAATGAAGCCAAGGTGAAGAAAATTACCGGGCATTTTGTCGATCACGTAACGCGCATCGTTTGAAAGCTGCTGCAGATGATCGAGATAAACCTGTGCTACTTGATCAACAGTTTGCTGTGTCAGATCAGCAAAGCAATCGGGGAATGGCTTTTGAATTTCAATCAACCTGGGCAGATTGGCGATTGCCAGCCGGATATCCTCCAGTTCGCCTGCGCCATACACATCGGGATGGCTTGCAAGAATCTGCTCTACCAGTGTGGTTCCCGATCGCGGCATACCAACGATGAAAACAGGACGCTCGGAATCATTGGAGCCGCGTGGCAGATTGCCTGAAATCTGTGTGTCAAACGTTTCAATCAGTTTGTCCACGGATGCGGAAAAGGCGTCATTGTTGAACACAACACGCTTTGACTCATTGGCCGCTTTGTAATATTTAAAGGCCTGTTCGTAATTTTTTGCTGCATCGTACAGCGCCCCGAGCTTGAATTGTATGGAAATGCGATCACTGTAGTTTGTTTTTATATCATCAGTGGCTAGCACACGTTCAAGCAATGCAACGGCTTCATCATATCGTTTGACACGTTGGCAAATGTCTGCATAGAGGAGTGCAATTTCTGTATTTTCCTTGCCCTGGTCAACCAGTGGCTTGATAAAGTCATAGGCCTGCTCCAGTTGGCCCTGCCTTTCAAGTATCCTGGCCTTGATGACGGGAATGTCGACCTGGGCAGGATGGAAACGCGCCAGTTCTTGACCATACTTGAGGGCATTCTCGAAATTACCCTGAGATAGCTGGGTGGTGGACATATTTTTAAGTGCAACAGGATCTGCGGGATTGACCTTGAGTGCCTGCAAGTAACTGGTTTCAGCCTCTTGATCCCTGCCCATCTCATGCAGTATCGAGCCCATGTTGACATAGGCCGTAGCATAATTCGGTTTGTTTTCGACAGCGCGACGATAACATTCCAGTGCCTCGACAGGATTGCCCCGGACCTGGAATAGATTACCCAGATTATTGAGTACTTGTGGCCAGCCCGGGTTCAGGTCCAGGGTTTTTTTGTAACTTACCTCGGCTTCATCCAGACGTCCGAGATCATGCAACGCCTTGCCCAGGTTGAAATGGGCTTCCCAGAAATCGGGGCGTATGCCGATGGCTCTTTGATTGCACTCGATCGTCTTGTCCAGATTGCCCAGGTTGGCATGGATGATACCAAGCATTAACCAGGCATCTGCATCCAGGGGATCCAGCTTGCAGATCTGTTGAAAAAGTATCCTGGCCTTGTCAAACTGCTGTTCATTAAGCAAGGCTTCTGCCTTTTTTCTTTTCGAGCGGGTAAGGATGTTTTTTTTACCCATGCGGTTTTCCCTGGGTTTTTTTTAATAACATTCCCGGATGATTCTGGTTGTTGCAGGAGTTGGTGTCATCCGAAAACCTCTTGAATCTGCTCAGTCTCATTGGTACCCGTTGATTATTGATTTCAAGGTCCTGTCACCGGAGGGATGTTATTCTGTTATTGCCTTTATCAAGGGTTGTATATAGGGTTCATAATGTTTCCAGCGCCCTACAGATTTGTTGTATATCGGCTGGCGAACCTGATCATAGCTGGCGGTAGGAACCACGCGTTCATTGGTATAAAAGTTTAAACAGGCCTCGTTCCAGGGCAGATCCAGAAACTCCAGCATCCGTCTTGTCTGGCTTTCCTGGTTAGCAACGAGTTCCTCGTACCGGATTGTGAAAACAGTCCTGTTGATTACTTTGTCCCAGTGATCCATCAGTTTCCTGTATTGCCTGTAATAAGCGCCCAGGGTTTCCAGGTTATAGGCATACTCATGTCCCTGGTTGAAATCCTGAAAAAAACAGGAAACACATGTATCTATTGGATCTCGCTGGCAATGTATGATGTGCGCTTGCGGGAATAATATGGATATCAGGCCAAGGAGGAGAAAGTTCTGTGGCATTTTGTTCGTCACATACCGGCTTGTTGGGGAAATTTCAACAAGCCGGTCGAGATAACGTTGTGCAATGGTATTGCAAATATCACTCGTAAGGTCGTCTAGATAATTCGGGAAAGGATTGCGTGAATCAACGAGGTCCGAGATATCCGTCATGAGCCTGGTTATTTCATAAAGTTCACCGGCGGCACCAACATCAGGATGACTCGCAAGAATCTGTTCAACCAGGCTGGTACCGGACCGCGGCATGCCGATTATGAAGATCGCAGAATCCGTTGGTATTGTTGAGACTGGTGTTTTTTCAAGTGCATCTGCGGAAAACTTGTTGATGATATCATCAACGGCCTTCGCAAACATCGCGATATCAAACGTTCGACCATTAACCGTGTTCGCCTGAAGATAGTGACTGAAGGATTTACTGTAGTCGGCATTATTGTCATATAGTTTACCCAGACAAAAATGAATATTGCTTAATACCTCTTGTTGTAACCTGTTTTGATTGTTTTCCAGGATTGTTTCCAGCCTGTCGATAGCGTCATTGCGCAGGCCAACTTCAGTGCAGACACCGGAGTATGCGATCGCAATATTTGGATTATCCGGATATTGCGTTATTAACGGCTTGAGCAGTTCCTGGGCCTGTTTCTTATCACCTTTTATTTCCAGCACCTTGGCCTTGGCGGCAATGATCTGTGGGTTCTGTGGCGATAATTCCAGCATGCGGTCATAGCCAGCGTATGCTTCATTGAGCTTTCCTGATCTCACTAATGTAGCATTCAGGTGTTGATGGACTGTCAGGTCGTCAGGTTTGATGTCCAGAACTGCACGAAAGGCCTTTACAGCCTCTTGATACAGTCCAAGCGGGATAAGCGCCTTGGCCAGATTAATGTGTGCCTTTGTAGAGTTCGGTTTTAGTCGAATGACTTGTTCAAAACATTCTCTTGCCTTTGTGAAATTTTCCTGCAACCCGCTAATAATTCCGAGATTAAACCAGGCGTCCGCATCCTGCCGGTTTTTTTTGCAGATTGTCTCAAGCATGACCATAGCCTCAGACAGTTTACCTTGCGCAATGAGTTCTTCCGCCTTTTTCTTTTTATTTCGGGTCAGGATATTTTCTTTTGCCATCTCATCAGCATTTATGTAGTGTTAGCAACCATGCCCATATTATTTATTGCGTATCCAGAGCCGTTACGAACGGCCATACATTCGGCGGTTATATATTCGGGTAAGGGCGTGTCCATATAGCTTATAATAAAGATTTATTCAAGTATAAAAGGTGATGTCCGGTTAATGTTCAGTAATGATATTCTCAACTGGTTTGTGTTTATAGCCATCAATTACACAGTACTGTATTCGTCGATTTGTCTTGCCGGGTACCTGAATAAACAAAATAATAATTCCACGCTTGTTCTTATAACCGCAATCCTTGTTTATTTCTCCCAGCTTACAGTCAGTATCCTGTTTCTTGGTGTCGTGGTGAGTTTTCTCAATGCCTACTCACTGCTCGTATTTAATGCAATCGTATCCGGACTGCTTGTATATCTATTTAATCAATACAGGACACCTGCATGGCAGACACTGTGCGGATTTACCAAGGATATATTATCACAAAGGGACACGACGCTTTACATGATGCTGTTTTTCCTTGTCCTGCAGGTGGTCATTCTGCTGATCAAGATCAGTGTGCTGCCACCCCATATCTGGGATGTCTTTACCTATCATTTACCTCCCGCCGTCGAGTGGTTCCAGCGAGGGGAAATACCATTTGCCATGGATACCGGGGTGCAACGCATCAATTCGCAAGCGCTTGGTTTGACGTTATTGAACTACTGGTTCTTTATATTCTTCGAGGATGATTTTCTGATGGGGCTTCCGCAATTCCTGTGGGCCATGCTGCTGTTGCCGCTAACGTATAACATCATGAGACAGGCCGGGGTCAGTACAACCTGGGCTGTTAAATTTTCATTTTTGATATTTTTTATCCCCATCATCCTGATGCAATCGATTACCAGCAAGGACCAGATCGCCCTGAATGTGGGATTCGTAGCGGCACTCCTGTTCATTTTCAATTATCTGAAAACACGGGACAACCGACAGCTTGTCATCGCTGCAACAGCCTTCGGACTTGTGCTCGGTTACAAGCTTGTTGCGCCTGTTTATATCGCGGTGACCTTGGTCGTAGCCACCTGCCTGTTCTACGCAAATCACAGGGATCTACTGCTTGACAAGGTGGCGCGGCTCAGGTTGTTGAAGACGGTCCTGGTTTCCATGGTTGTGACAGTCGCTATAGGCGGTTACTGGATATTACGAAACATGGCGCTCTATGGGAGGCCCCTGGGATTGATGTCTGCGCATACCCCCCTGGAGACCGGCTCTGCAGGCAAGCATATGCAATCATTGGATTATTTATCGATCGGGAGTCTCTTTGGCCTGGATAAATTCTTGAAGAACATTGAAAATTTTATACCGCGTATATTCGATTACCAGGCGATGTATGGCGCAGATCTGCTCAACATGTCAGGTTTCGGCCCGCAGTTCGTGACTTTTGGCCTGATCGGCCTGGTGACCGCTGTCGCCACGATCTTCATAAAAAAATATCGGACAGATCCGATTAATGTATTCACCTACTCCGGGATTTTATTGCTGTTGGTGTATTTTACATTCTACGGATCGACCAACAACTATCGGTTGTTTATCTTCTTTCCCATAATATTTATTTTCTATGCGGCAATTCTGATCTACAAGGCGGACCTTCTCGGCAATAAGTTATACGCCACGGCCATCAATGTATCCATGTTGGTTATCATCGTGTGGAACATCCTCAACATACTCCCGCCACAATACACTGACAACAGGCTGCTGAAGGAATATATCTCTCTGAAAGCCGAATACAGGACTTCGGCAAACTATACACGGTGGTTTGGTATCTATCATCCCAGCTTTTATCGACTCCTGAAATTCATTCCTCCATCAGAACCTATAGCCTATATTTCGCGATACTTACCCAATTTCCAGGGCGATGTTGCGGATGATACGTGGATCTACCTTTACTACGACAGGAATTGGAAGAGGAAAGTGACCTATTTTGAGCAGGATAAATACCTGGCATGTAACGAGAATCATGCCTGTACAGCCCGGGGTGAACTTAAAAGGGATTTGCTCAAACAGGGCATCTCACTGGTCAGCGTATGCCGGTCCAATCGATGCCTGAATCTGACGGATCCTGATTTTAAGGAATTGGCACCGGGATTCTACTATTTCAATGGTAAAGACAGTGATTAGAGAGCTTAATAGAATCATTCTCCTGTGCATAATGGTTGCACTGCTGGGAGCGTATATTTACCTCAACTCTGATAAGATCAATTTTGCCGCTGGGCAGTACGACATGATTATTCATGCCAAACCGGCGAATGAACTGCAGATTTTTTCAAACGACGAGATGTTTGCAGCATTCCAGGTTCCTTCGTCTGATATTATTGATGCGCCGGGTAAGAGGCAGATCACTTTCTACCCGCTCACGACACAACAGGAAGTGAGGCTCAGAAATGAGCATCGTAAACTTGTTACCCGGATGAACGGCGAGAATATATTGGCCAGATATATTGAGAGACCCGGTTATGTGATCCTTGAAACACCGGAACACAAGCTTTATTTGATCAGCGAGAACTACACGGAAAATATGGCAGCCATTCTGGAAAACGAGCGATTATACAGATGGGGTATTATACACTGCGTCGATGAGCGATTATGTAGACTGTTCAATGTCAATTTCAGTGAGGGTTGGGGGCCATTGAAGGAACCATCATTGAGATCCGATATACCCAGAGGCCGCTGGACATTAGGGCCTGTTACTAGAATGCAACTGGTCTCCAGGGCAGATGTTAAGGTAGTCGCAACATTTTATATGCTGACCCCGGCCCCGAACCAGGAAGTTACCATTAAAGGACCGGTGCTGGCCAGGTATCAGATCAGTCTGCAGAATATCAGCAGTGCACCCGTCGACGACATATATTATCCTCAGGTATTTGCCGTGGAATTATTGCTGAGACAGGGCGTGAATGACATTGAAATCGCATATACCCAATGGCTCGATTCATCGTCGGGAAATATGTTGCCATTAGCTGCATTCGTGACAGGAATAGAGATCGGTCACGTTAAATGAAACTTATTATCCAGATACCTTGCTACAACGAGGCGGACACGCTGCATATCACCCTTGCGGCGCTTCCGCGGCAGGTTGAGGGCTTCGACAGGGTGGAGTGGCTGGTCATCGACGACGGGTCGAGTGATGACACTATCAAGGCAGCCAGGGAAAACAAGGTCGATCATGTCGTGTCGTTTACCCAACATCGTGGACTGGCGGCGGCGTTCATGGCCGGACTGGGTACCTGTATACAACTCGGCGCCGATGTGATCGTCAACACCGACGCCGATAACCAGTACAACGCCGATGATATTCCCGGGCTTGTAAGACCGATTCTGGAAGGACAGGCGGACATCGTCATCGGTACGCGCGCCATCGATGAGATCGAACACTTTTCAGCGGTCAAAAAATTCCTGCAAAAACTGGGCAGTTGGGCGGTACGCATCGCCAGCAATACCAATATACCCGATTCGACCAGCGGCTTTCGCGCCGTTAGCCGCGACGCCGCCATGAAGATGAACGTCTTCAACAAATACACCTACACCTTGGAAACCATCATCGAGGCCGGCCAGAAAGGCCTGACCATCACTTCGGTACCCATACGAGTCAATGCAGATTTGAGGCCGTCACGGCTCATCAAGAGCATCCCGTCATATATTCAGCGGTCGATCGTTACAATCATCAGGATCTTCGTCATTTATCGACCATTTCGTTTTTTCATGACCATCGGAGTGGTCATTTTTACCGTCGGATTCCTGATAGGCGCCCGGTTTCTTTACTACTATCTCACCGGAGACGGTGCCGGGCATATCCAATCCCTGATTCTGGCGGCAGTCCTGCTCGGGATGGGTTTCCAGACTATGTTGATTGCGTTTATCGCTGATCTCCTTGCCACCAATCGCATGCTCGTCGAAGACATTCAGGCGACAATCAGGAAGATGAATACCCGGTCGATCAGGATAGACGCCAGAGATGAATGAAACCGTTTCATTCCTGATAGCCGAATTTTTCCATCATGTTAGCGCGATATCTGCAGTATCAGGTAATTTCCGGCATGCTATAGAATTTTATGTCAGGGTCAAGAGTCAAAATGAACTTACAACAAATTCCGGATCCAGAACTAGCTGGATCAGCCTTGAATCAGCGAAACACAAATCTGTTCCCTCCGGGAACAGATTGCATACAATTCGGGCTACCATGCCATGGTAGCAAATACTGCTGATAGCTGATGGACTTTAACAGAATCAAAAACTATTACGATTCGGTTTATAAAGACCAGGGAGAAACCTCATTTCCATTCGACAAGGAACGATATCTGTATTGGTTTGATTTCCTGCCAGTTATGGTCGATCAAGATGCTAAAAGTCTGGATATCGGATGCGGAGTCGGTTTTGCCTGTTCCATGCTTAAGGAAAAACAGTATCAGGTTTACGGCATCGATATATCCGAAGACGCACTCAAGGTGGCCCGGAGACTTGTTCCGCATGGCACCTTTTCTATGGCATCAGAATCAGGCCGTGTCCAATATCCGGATAATACCTTTGATCTGGTCACCTGTTTCGGTGTGCTCGAACACATCCCCGACCCCCTGAACTCCATCAAGGAGTGTTATCGTGTCATCAAGGGAGGACACTATGCCTTGTTTGTGGTCCCCAATAGCTGGAGTCCATACTTCTGGGTCGGAGGCACAGATCAGATATACGAAGTTCCGAGATCCTATCAGGAGTGGTGCAGAATGTTCAGGGCAGCAGGATTTGATATCGTACGAACGGGTAAAGATCCCGGACCAATGTATCAGCATCATCAATCCATGATGACACTGGTCAAGATTTCCATGCATAAGCTGCTTAACCTGTTTCCCATCTATCTCACATATCAGTTCATTTTCCTGCTAAGGAAACAAGCACAGGCGAATTCATGAGGACACTATTATTCAGCACGTCAAGCCTGTGGAACTGCGGTGATGATTTCATCCGCGACGGTGTTACAGAACTCCTACAATTGAAGGACGACGTCCGCGTGTTGTGGTGGAACAGGGGGTTCGGCATGACCCCGACATTCGCCAACAGCCTGAGAACAAATCTTCCGCTAATGGATTATTTTCTCGTTGCTGGTACACCAAAATGGGTCTATAACAACGAAAAGATTTATCTTTACTGCCTCAAGCATGCCGTCCCCCTATCCCTGATCGGTGTCGGGACGCGCGATATCATTAATAACAGGCAACTGAAGCTCATGAAAAGGGTAGCTGGCTCCTCCCTGTGTGAACTGGCATTGGCACGTGATCACATCGCATATAGAACGCTTAAAGATGAACTCGGATTCAAGAACGTAGAGCTTATTCTTGATCCCTGTTTCTTTAAGCAACCTTGTCAGTTTACCAGTACAGAAAAGCAGCACATTCTGGGATGGAGGGAGCAATTCGGACTACTTTACGGCGACCCTTTATTGCCGGTCAGACACCCATTATATGTCGCCTCGGCGGTGCTGAAAAAAATGTTTGGCAACATCGGCCAACGGTTAAATAGAACAGCCTATGATCAATGTTTCAAAGAGATTTATCGTAAACTGCCGACACCTAAATTAGTGGTGGTCCATGACAATCGGGAGGTATCAAAGGCCGAGCGCTTATTCGGCAAGGACCAGGTTTATTACGCATCGGATTATCACGATATGTTCAATATGTTCGCCAGGGCGAAGACATATACAGGTTCACGTATCCACGGCGCTATTCCAGCCATAATCCATGGTGCCTCTATTCGCCTGGTCTATACAAACTCAAAGGCGGTTTTATTGAAGGATTCTACAGATATATTATCAAAATATTACCCTTCGGTTACAAAACACATCCATGTGGATATCGTCGGAGACGTTCAATCTCTTGCAGTCGACATTGATGACAGCGCGACAATGGATCTGGATTCCCTGCGAAAAGGAATTGGAGAGGAGAAAAAGCGTGTCCGAAATATACTGAAAAATGCACCGATTCTGTCACAATATATGTCCAGTTAAAGATACATCCTGCTGAAGGTTTTGGAAGCCTTTATAAATACGCGATGGAAAAAATATTGATTATCTCTGTTTCCGGCATTGGAAACACAATCATGCAAAGCCCTTTCATAAATCACCTCCTGAACCAGAAGGGATATTGCGTGGATATCCTGTTTGGAAACGGTGCAATGGAATGCGTATTCAAGGGAGATGAAAGATTACGAAAGACTTTTGTTCTGCCTCATAAAACCCTTAAAGCAAAAATCAGCCTGATCAGAGAACTTTCAAAAGAACGCTATGACTATACAATCGCATGCTTCCCGTCCAACAGGATGGAGTTTCATCTGCTGCCGTATATTATCGGAAGCAAGAACAGGATTATTCACCGTTATTCCATCGGACGGTTGAAGACCTTGAGTTTTTTGTCGAACGTCAAGGTTGAAGTCAATAAAGATCTTCATGATGTCGAACAAAATCTGAATTTGCTAACGGCGCTGCGTATTAATCCGGATACGGCTGTCCGCAAGTTACTATTTGCGACCAGCCCTGAAGATAAAGCTTATGCAAAACAGTATATCACCGCGCAAGGCCTGGAAAATAAACTGATCGTCGGTATGCATCCCGGCACCAAGGGTACCGAGTCATATCGCAGGTGGCCAGCTGATAAATTCATCGAACTTGTCACCCGCCTGAATAAACAGAATATCCAGTGTCTGCTATTTGCAGGTCCGGAAGAAATAACATGGGTTGAAAAGATATATAAAGCAGTAAAGTCCACTCATAAAAATTTTATAGTCATTGAGAAGGACATTAATAATGTCGCGGCCATTATTTCATACTGCCGCGTTTTTTTAAGCACAGACTCAGGACTGGGGCACATTGCCGTGGCCAAAGGTGTCCCAACCTACGCCATCTTCGGGCCTGCACAATCAGGCCGCACAGGTCCTTATGGACCACAGGGGCATGTTATCAGCCTCAACCTGCATTGCAGCCCCTGCCTGAAATATCCTTTCCAGTCAACGCATTCCACAATCAACTGTCCGTATAATTTCAAATGCCTGAACAATCTGGCAGTTGATCAGGTTCAGGTCTGCATACAAAGGCACATATAAGAATAATGGCACAACAACGCTTTTTGGGAATTAATAAAAGTACATGGCAGATTATCACCATTATCATAATTATTGTTGTTTTTATTTACTATTTTTCAGACAACAGCGAACAACTATCAATATTAAAAAATATTCAGATTATTGATCTCGTCTACCTGGTGTCACTGACGATCGTTATCAACCTGGTATATGGAATGCAGACGTTTTACATCTTGCAGAACCTCGGACTGGAAGAAATTACCTTCAGGGACTGGCTAAAGATTTTTCTCATCTCGCGCTTTATAAACCTGCACATCTCCCAGGGATCGTTAGTCTACCGGTCGGTTAAACTTAAAGAACGATATAATTTTGCCTATACCAATTCCCTGGCCCTTAGTACGTTCTATACATGGCTCGGGATAGTGACCTTGCTCATCGTGTCGTTTTTTTTAATTCTCATTTTTTCATACATGCATTCGAGACTAGACGCAAATGTCATGCTGCTTGTGATGGGAATTGCATTTACGATGATCATCGTACCTTTTCTGGCGGAACGCAGTATATCCTGGCTGACGATAAGAAATAAAATGCTCAGCTGGATTATTAAACGATGTCACGAAATCGTGACCGGCATGTTAACAAGCATCAGAAACCCCGCATTTCTTGCCAGGCAAATCCTGTTTATAGTCGTTACTCTCATCCTTCAAATATTCTGGATGAAAGTCTGCACACTGGCTCTGGGGGTTCGCATGTCATCTATTGATGTCATGCTGTTTGTTATCATTATGCAGCTTTCAGGCAGCATCAGGATCATTCCTGGTAATTTCGGGATCACTGAAATCATCTGCGGTTCATTATCCCAGTACATGGGGCTGAACTTCAGTGATGGTGTCATTATTGCTATACTAAATCGTGTTATTGTCTATATGGCCTTCATGGTGTTTGCTGTATATTACTTTATTTCCCGGCAGATTGAAGCGAAGTAGACGACTAATAACAAGCGATATTGATTACTGTCTTGTTCCAGCTGACTTTGAAACATAGAGACCAAATGAATAAATACCCAGACGCGTAAAGACAAATAACGCAAGTATCACATTCCACAGTGTCAGGCTGATTGCAGTAGCAACAGCTGCTCCTGCTATTCCCCAAATAGGTATAAGAACGAAATTCAGGCCGATATTTATAATTGCAGCAATGCTTGTGCCGAGGGCTGCATCGCGTTCATATCCAGTCATAATGAGAAGCCCCCCGACCGAACCTGCCGCAACGTTAACGATCTGGCCAAGTATTAGTATCCTGAGCGCGGATAGTCCGCTAGTGAATTCGCCACCAAGGTAGAACAGGATCCAGTTACCAAAAATCGCCAATATGAATGCAACTGGAATAGCGACAATAATCATGAATCGGGTGCTTTTTGTAATGAGCGTTTGCAGCAGGTTTTTATTCCCCGTGCTATGGAGGCGTGCAAATACCGGTGTAAGGACTGTATTCACCACTATAAGGATAAACGCAACAAGATTTGATAATTGTCCAGCAACGGCATAGATGCCTGCTGACTGATAATCGAGCATGGAGCCGATCATGAGAATGTCTGTTCTTTTATTAATTTCCCCCATGCCCGCCATAAATACAAGGGGAAGCGCGCTGCGTAACCAGTTGCCAAACTGTCTGGCTGAAACAACATCTTTTGACTGGGCGGGAATGACGTGCAGTTCCCACATTGTACTTATAATGAGCGCGATCACTGTACACGCTATAGTTAGTATGACAGCTATTAGCGGTGTAATAGAAATCTTGAATAGATAATGTACGACTATGACTGATACTATGAGCACAACCGGGTGTATGATTATCAGCGGGAGTTGTGCCCGAATCACAGCATGAAGGCCGCGCATTACACCGCTCTGGATATTTAACAAGGCCATCAACGGCAACAAGATGAGCGACGTCCAGAATGTAGTTATATGTTCTGTGCCTATCCAGGAAGGCTTCAGGTAAGCAATGAGCGCAACAATCAATGCAAGACTGGCTGAGCTTGTCAGCACCGCGTATACGGAAAAACCCATGATGCCTTTCATGAGTGCCCACTGGGAATGGGTATCGTAGATCGCGATCTGGCGCACAAGCAGAGTATCCATGCCGAACAGCGCCGGAATTAGCAGGATGCTCACCCATGACAGGATATAGGCATATGCGCCGTAGTCCTGTGCTCCCATTAGCCGCGCCAGCAGCAGTGCGGACAGAAGCAGCAATACTATGTTGGCGGCCTTGACAAGAAACGTGCCGCTCGTGTCTCTGATCAGGGAAGCGCGAACACTGCTCTCTTGTTTCGTGCCGGTCAGGATTTTAAGATAGGTTTGCCACCACTTGTAATCCTGGTTGGACAATTTTCACCTCACGCTGTCCAAGAACTGGTATGAATGGTTTGTCACATGAAAAGTATATGGAATCGCATGATTCCCGTACAGATTTCGCCAATGAGTTTGATGATAGCTATTCTTCATTTTCCTACGGATATGATCGTCATGCACGATTATCTCCCGAATTAGTATATAGAGACATTTGGCCTGCCACGTTTTAGCAGGGGCCAGTAACTCTGGTCGATTGCTGATGGATCCCGAAAAGCTTTTTAATCCTGTCCGGGCGGAGAGCCGCGCAGGCTGGTTTTTAAAGGTTCCAGGTAGCGCTCGTAGTGCTTCCAGCGGCCGATAGAGCGGGTGTTTATGGGTTGACGTACCTGGTTATAGCTATTAGTGTTGATGGTACGTTTATTTTCATAGAAATGTAAACAGGCTTCGTCCCATTCCAGATTACAAAAATCAAGGATGCTGCGCGTCACACTCTCCTGATCAGCGACAAGCTCCTTGTACGAGACATCCAAAATAGGAATATCCAATACTTCATGCCAGTGCTGCATCAATCGGTCGTAATGTCTGTAATAATGACCTAGATCTTCCAGGCGACAGGTATAGCTGAGAGCATCACTGAAATTATTGAAATAACACGACAGGCAGGTGTCCATGGGATCACGCATGCAATGGATGATGCGTGCTTTTGGGAACAGCATGGCAATGAAGCCCAGGTGATGAAAATTTTCAGGCATTTTGTCGATGACATAGCGTGCGTTTGGAGAGAGTTGAGCCAGGTGATCAAGGTATTTCTGAGCTAATGTGTCGCAATTTTCCTGTGTCAGCTCGAGAAGGCAATCAGGAAAAGGTTTTTGCGCCTCGAGTATATTGGGCAGGTCGACAAATGCCTGACGAATGTCGTCTAATTCTCCAGCGCCAAATACCTGTGGATGGCTTGAGAGTATCTGTTCCACCAGGGTGGTTCCCGAGCGTGGCATACCGACGATAAAGACAGGACGCTCGGATTCATTGGAGCTACGTGGCAGATTTTCTAAAAACCGGGAGTCAAACGTTTCAATGATACGATCCACAAATGCAGAAAGAAATTCACCATCAAAATCACGATGAGCCAGATTATTGGCAATCTGGAAATGTTTGAAAGCCTGGTCATAATCGCACCGTGCGTCATACAAGTCTCCCAGCTTGAAATGCATAGCGGCGAGATTTCCATCGTTGCTTTTTCCATCATAACCGGATAGCACACGTTCAAGCATTGCAATGGCTTCATCACATTGTGTGACATGACGACATATGGAGGCAAAGATCAAGGCAATTTCTGTGCTTTCTTTACCCTGGTCAATCAGTGGCTTGATGATCTCATAGGCCTTGTCTAACTGGCCTTGCCTCTCAAATATCCTGGCCTTGATTACAGGTATGTCTATCTGCCCGGGGTATTGATCCTCCAATATTTGATAGTAGTGCAGGGCATTATCAAATTTACCCTGGTATAGCAGCGTCTTGCCCAGATTGTTGAGTGCCATAGGGTGGACGGAATTGATTTCGAGTGCTTGTCGGTAGCTGGTCTCAGCTTCCTGAAGCCTGCCCATCTGGTACAGAATATCACCCTTGTTGACGTGGGCCAGGATATGGTCCGGT
>CAZSAK010000032.1:0-19586 GCA_964605155.1 uncultured Chromatiaceae bacterium
CAACAACCAATATCTATTACGTGCCAGATACGAGTTTTCACACAGCCTCGGCCAATAGCGGACCTTCGTTAAAACCAATCAAATAACTATATAAGTAAAAACTGTGTTCTGACCCCACTTATTTATTTTTATAGCGTCACGTCCTAAATTTCCTAAAACCGTTTTGGTCGAGCGCTGACTACTCGCCTCGGCCAGGAACAGACGTTAGCGACATGAATAAATGGTACTAACCTCTAAAGTTAACATATTGATGGTGGTAGTATTCCAAATATAAATAGATTATGAGCTGGGATAAGAATTTACTTCAAGCCGACCATCAGGATGAATTTCAAAAAACGCAGTTTGTCCATGTTTGCTGAATGCGAAACCAGCACTGCCAACACCAGATTTTAATATATGACCTTGTATAAATTGCTCGCCTGGTGAATCGCCAAAAGTAATGTCAGTTATTGCCCACCCATTCGCTACTACGGTTGGCATTTCCCAAATAAGCTGTTCAGAGTCGGCAGGCATCAGATAGCACACAGGATAACGAAGATCTATGGGATCGCCATCTATAGGTGTGCTTTGCATACATGTTGGCTCACTTTTGAGATATTCATTATCTTCAGAAGACACGGTAGAACTCGGGACCTTAAATTGATTCTGTGGTCGTGGCACTACTTGAACAAGAAGATTTTTTCCTACCCGATCATCTTTTTCTGCAACAGCTCGGATACACCGAGCAATGATACGCGCAAGCTCTTCTGGAGTATAATTCTTCCTTTGCGCATGCCTTAAAGATTTACATAACAGATTGAATTGATCATGTGGAACAGGTGCTCCGATTGGAGTAGGAATAAATATTGCCATTCCATTTACCAATCCACGGTCTGTAACGTAAAATGAGTCTGACGCTTCATGACTCCATTTCCCATCGTCATCTACCGCGTTTGTTATGAGTATCTGACATGGTTCTACTTGGTATTCTGTTCCTGGTGGTTTCCCACGCATCTCAGCAGGTGTCATCCAACCGATACCAATAATTGCAAGGCGTTTATCCTTATTTGTGATTGGCTGATAATTAACAGTGTCTACTAATTTTTGTGCCACCACTTCAAACAAAGCCTGAGGATAACGGATATCCGCAATGACATTTGCTAACCATATATCTGTTCGTACACCATCTATTTCCGCAAGTCCACTATAAGAGTATGCCACAGTTCCCTGCACTAAAACTCCCTTGTTTCTATGATCATCTATGACTTCTGAGCCTCTCATAATTCGGCGATCTGAGACTTGAATTGCATAATCCCGTGTTAGACAACCAAGAACAAGTGTCATTATTTACTCCTTCATTTTACGACACAATTATCTAACATCAATGGTATGATACCTGAGATCAAAACAATAGAATCATACTTAATCGATTCTCAACAGGATATATAAGTTTTATAAAAATACAGATACGCGATATGCGACAAATGGCTGCTTCGGGTCGATACGAGACCTTGCGATGAAACTCACTATTTTGTCAGCAACCAAATAACGCAAATTTAATCAGCTCCATCATTGGTCTTGCCTTTTCTCCATACACTTGCCAGCCATGGCTGTTGTTCAATGGGGACGCCCGCCGGACGGTAATAATGTGTCAGCTCAACAAAGCCTGCAGCAACCATGTAACTTCGCCAGGTGTCGAGGTCATAATAGGCGCCATATCGTCCTCGATTCCAGCCTTCCTCATTATTACCGCGGGGATTTGAACTGAATAATACACCGTCTGGTTTCAGCGCAGCGTGGAATACCTGCAACACTCTGGGCAATTCCTGACTTGGCAAGTGAAACAAGGAGGCATTGGCAAAAACGCCGTCAAAGTGATTGACCGGGAGATCGGGGTTAAAAAAATCCTGTAGCCAGACATCGCAGCCGCTGTAGGACCGCGCCATCTCAACAAATCGCGGAGCACCTTCCAAACCCACCGCAATATGGCCACGCTCTTTAAATGTCTTGAGATCACGGCCAGGCCCACAGCCAACATCCAGAATCGTAAAGGGCAAATTCCCTTTAATGTGCTGCAACAAAGCCGTGATGTTCTGCTCAACATCGTGATCAACAGTACCTGTAAAGAAATCTTCGGCCTTTTGATTATAGTGATACAGTGTTTTGGCGGAGATGTCTTTGATATCTAGCGGGGTAAGCTTCATAACACAGGTTATTGTACTGGCAATACCCAAATTTGGGACGGAGGCTCACGGTTATTGCTTTGTCAGAGCCCCTTACCCAGGGTCAGTGCTAATTTACCATTGGCCGAAAGCGAACCTCGAAAAAGCCGTGTAGAGATTCTTCCGGCTTTTGCCCAATATTCGGGATATTCGGTTCGCTTTCCTAGGCGATATACGCTTATCTATGTGGAATATCTCTTTGTTTTTTCGTTATAAATTGAAAATTCTTTAGAGACTGGTATCAAAGACCAGACTCAATGGCGGGTATGAAGACTTTCGAACTCGCGGTACGGTTTTAGATCTGTAACGCCGCGAGTGTACGGGTGAAATCCAGGAAGGCCTAGAACAAGAGACACTTCTTCCCTCACCTCTGAGATTAATCCGGTGACTGATAAGGAATCGGTGGGCAATAAGGAATAAGCACGTAAGAGTTGGAGGCATCCATTGGTTGACATGTTAATAATAATCATTATCATTCGTATTATTATATGGCTATGAGGTTAATAATGAAATACCTGTCTATGTTTTACATGTTGTTTCCACTTACCCTCTCAGCGGCAGAAGGAGAATTCACCATTACGATAAAGGACCATCGTTTTGAACCCTCCAAAATTCATGTGCCGGCACATCAGAAAGTCAAACTGGTAATCAGCAATCTGGATGCGACACCGGAGGAGTTTGAGAGCCATGACCTGAACCGGGAAAAGATTATCACCGGTGCCGGCAAGACGACTATTTACATTGGACCGTTGAAGCCGGGGCAGTATACCTTCGTGGGAGAGTTTCATATGGATACTGCGCAGGGTACGGTGATTGCGGAGTAGTACACTTGTCAGGTGCAGCCGATCATTGACACTGAAAGGGAGATCCATATAAAGATGAAATTTTATACGCTCTTCGGAGTCGTAGGTATCCTGTTTGTTCCGCTGATAGCAAATGCCGGACCGTCGGACTATGTTTTCACTCCCCAGGTGATCAAAGGCGAGCGGGAAATCGATTTCAAAATGGGTACGGAGAAATCGGGTCGCAGGCCAAGCGATTCTGCCGCCAGTCTGGGTATCGGATATGGCGTGAATGAAAGATGGTTTACCGAAATATATGCCAAATACAAACACGGAGATGGCGAGGGGACTCACTACGATGCCGTGGAATGGGAAAACAAATTCCAGTTAACGGAAATGGGTCGGTATCCGGTGGATTTGGGGCTGGTCCTCGAAATCGAACGACCCAAGGAGCATGATGAAGGATGGGAGGTCAAATGGGGCCCACTATTTCAGTTCCAGGCGGGCAAGACACAACTCAATACCAATATCCTGTTCGAACGTAATTACGACAGCGAAGTGAGGAGCGAAACAGAGCTGCTCTATCAATGGCAGGCGAAATATCTGTGGATTTCATCGCTTGATTTTGGTTTACAGGGTTTTGGCGAAGTCGGTAAATGGAATAACTGGGAAGCCACAAACAGACAATCACACCGAATGGGACCGGCTATATTCGGTGAACATTCACTGGGTGGCCGTCGAGAAATAGAATACAACGCCGCCTGGCTGTTCGGAGTATCCAATGCGGCACCTGATAACAACTTCCGTTTACAAATAGAATACGAGTTCTAAATATTAGGTAATTTATCAGTAACCAACCGTTTCGATTTACAGGCAACTAAAAAATACTCCATGCCTGCTCATGGTCGAAAGCGAACCTAGAAAAAGCTCAGTAGAGATTCTTATGGCTTTTGCACCATTTTTGTTTTATTTGGTTCGCTTTTCAATGTGAAATTAACACTTCTTAGGGGCGTATCTCTTTGATCGTTGGGGATAAATAAAATATTACCAAGAGACTGATCACAGAGACCAGACTGAATGGCGGAGAGGGAGGGATTCGAACCCTCGGTACGGGTTAGCGTACACACACTTTCCAGGCGTGCTCCTTCGACCGCTCGGACACCTCTCCCTGGATCATTTACACTGAAGATGATACCGACAACTATTTGAATACTTCCCGGCAACTCAAGATGATAGCCGCTTTATACAGTGATGCGGATCATCGACACAAGAAATTATATCCCGTATTACTGGATTATGCCGCGGGTCTTGAGCAGTTCGATGACCGCACTGGTACACTCTTCCAGTGTTTGCGTGGCAGTGTTCACGGTTAACTCGGGGTTGTCGGGCGCCTCGTAGGGAGATGATATACCGGTAAATTCAGGGATATCGCCCGCCCTGGCCTTCTTGTACAATCCCTTCACATCACGTTCCTCGCATACATCCAGCGGGCAATCACATAAGATCTCCAGAAAATCACCGTGCGGCAACAAGTTTCTTACCACATTACGGTCCGCCTTAAACGGTGATATAAACGCAGTCTCCACAATAATCCCGGCTTCTGTCAGCAACTTGGCAACCTCTCCGATACGGCGGATATTTTCCGTTCTGTCTTGCGCGGAAAATCCCAGGTCAGAACACAAACCATGGCGGACATTGTCGCCGTCGAGGACGAAGGTTCGGCATTTCATGTTATAGAGGCGCTCCTCTACGGCATGTGCGAGAGTTGATTTTCCCGATCCGGAAAGTCCCGTAAACCACAGTACAGCGCTTTTATGACCATTTATCTGATGTCGATGGTCACGTGTAATGGTCGCGTGATGCCATACAACATTGGTGCTTTTCTTTTGATTTCCGCCCATCTAGTTTGCCCTTTTCACAATTAGAAATCCTCGTGCCCTTTACACCACACCTTTTGGACAACATTATATTTTTATAAAATTATCAATGAGTTAATGTAATCTGGAAATTGACTTCTGGAATTTATTTAATCTTTATAAATCAACTAGTTATTTTTTTCGATCCGCAATCTCCTTACTGATATTATACTCTATTATTTCAATGACTTATTACCATACATTAGAGCGCATCCATAAAAATCACTGCCAGGTCCACACTCACTATAGTATAATGTGAACTGGATCACACATTATATGATGCATGGCGGAGAGGGTGGGATTCGAACCCACGTGGGGCGATTAAACCCCCAGCCGATTTCGAGTCGGTGCCGGTATGACCACTTCGGTACCTCTCCGGATATAAACATAACTATAACTGGCCAGAAAAAAAGATAACAGGTGTACGGTGACGCGAGAAATTCTCACGTCATCCATAAAAATCATTGTACATCAAACCCCAACAATCAGCTGTTAAAATGATATGTCAAAACGCTATACAAATTACCATTTCGTAGCGCGTACGGTCGTCTTCCCTCTCGGCGCCATGTTGTTATTACTGACGGGTGGCTGCTCTCAACAACCATCGGCACTCAATCAGATCAAGCAAAAGGGCGAGCTGGTCGTTGTTACCCGCAACAGCCCAACCACCTACTTCGAGGGTCCGTATGGGCCTACAGGACTCGAATATGACCTGGTCAGCCTGTTTGCCGATTATCTGGGTGTGGACCTCAAACTGATTACCACAGCCAATTTCAACGCCATTTTACCAATGGTCGCTCACCGTGACGCCCATCTGGCCGCCGCCGGCCTTACTATCACCGAGGCCCGCAAGAGCCGGGTACGATTTGGCCCACCCTATCAAAACATTACCGAACAACTGGTCTATCGCAGCGGGACAAGGCAGCCGCAAGACCCTGAAGATCTGGTTGACACCAGTCTGGAGGTGATTGCCGGCAGCAGTCACGCGGAGCGTCTTTCAAATCTGACGAAATACTACAAGAATCTGACCTGGCAGGAAAATAACGATGTGGAAAGCGAGGAGTTGCTGTCCCTCGTGTGGGAAAAGAAGATCGATTACACAGTGGCCGACTCGAACGAAGTGGCGCTCAATCAGCGTTACTACCCGGAATTGCGCGTGGCCTTCGATCTGTCCAGGCCCCAGCAGCTTGCATGGGCCTTTCCCAAGGGTCCTGATAACAGTCTGTATAACGAAGCCGTCAAATTTTTTAACCATATCAAGCAAAGCGGCAAGCTCGACCAGCTACTCGATCGATATTACGGACACGTGCAGGATTTCGATTATGTCGGAACACGCCTGTTCATGAAACACATCGAGGAACGGCTGCCCGACTATATCCAAAACTTCAAACAGGCTGCGCAACATAACAATATGGACTGGAGGTTATTAGCCGCCATAGGATATCAGGAATCCCACTGGAACCCGCGTGCAATCTCGCCAACGGGTGTCAGAGGCATCATGATGCTGACCCGTACGACCGCAGCGGACATGGGCTTTACCAACCGGATCGATCCGCAGAACAGTATCAAGGGAGGCGCACGCTATTTCAGATTACTCAAAAACAGGCTCCCGCGGGATATCAATGAACCTGATCGAACCTGGTTTGCCCTCGCTGCCTATAATATCGGCTTTGGCCACGTTGAGGATGCGCGGACGATTATACGACAACGCGGGGGGGATCCGGACAAATGGGTTGATGTCAAGGAGAGCCTGCCACTGCTCACGCAAAAACGCTGGTACGAACAACTTCCGCATGGATATGCGCGAGGCAATGAAGCACTGAGGTATGTGGAGAACATACGCAGTTATTACGATATACTTGTCTGGCAGACCGAACCGAACAAGCTGAAACTTCCTAATACACCTATTAAATACCCGATTACCATCAGTCAGTATATACCTTCTCCGATCCTGTAACCGTCAACCTCTTCTGATTATATCCATATCCGGCGGCAAAATCGGCTGATTTAATTCAACGGCGCGACCTGAAGAAATTTTGCAGTATTGCTGCAGATTCGTCTGCAAGCACACCGCCCTCACAAACGACTTGATGATTGGTCTTATCTGAAATCAGCGTATCGAACACGCTGCCTGCGGCACCCGCCTTCGGATCTGATGCACCAAAAACGAGACGCCTCACGCGGCCATGGATAATCGCTCCTGCACACATGACACAAGGCTCGAGCGTTACGTACAAGGTGGTATCAGGCAAGCGATAATTTTCCAGCCTGCTGGCAGCTGTGCGCAGGGCCACAATCTCGGCATGTGCCGTGGGATCATGGGTACTGACAGGCTGGTTCCAGCCTTCTGCGATCAGCTCGTTACCCAGAACCAGGACTGCGCCGACCGGTACTTCCTCCTGCTGTTCCGCATGTCGGGCCAACCGCAAGGCATGCTGCATCCAGCTGATGTCGTGGCCTGATATCAACTTACAGAGGGATACAATACATATGGGATAGACGAAGTGTTAATGAACTTCATTCCCATTCTATCGTCGCCGGTGGTTTGCTGGAGATATCATAGGTCACCCGTGAAATGCCCGGCACTTCATTGATGATACGGCTGGAAACCTTTTCCAGCAGTTCATAGGGGAGCTGCGATGACCGCGCCGTCATGAAGTCTATCGTTTCCACGGCTCGCAGTGCCACGACATATTCATGCCGGCGCTGGTCCCCCATCACACCGACGGATTTCACCGGTAGAAATACCACAAATGCCTGGCTGACCTTGTTATATAAATCAGCGGCACGCAGTTCCTCGATAAATATGGCGTCGGCGTGACGCAACATCTCGGCGTATTCCTTGTTGACCTCACCGAGTATCCTGACACCCAACCCGGGGCCCGGAAACGGGTGGCGATATACCATATCGAACGGCAGACCGAGCTCCACACCTACACGTCGCACCTCGTCCTTGAACAACTCACGTAATGGCTCCAGCAGCTGCAGGTTCATTTTTTCAGGTAAGCCGCCCACGTTATGATGGGACTTGATCACGTGAGCCTTGCCGGTCCTGGCACCTGCCGATTCGATCACGTCCGGATAGATGGTCCCCTGTGCCAGCCAGTTGGCATTGCGAAGTTTCGAGGCCTCTTCCTCAAAGACTTCGATAAAGATATTGCCAATGATCTTGCGTTTTTCTTCAGGGTCATTAATACCCTTCAACGCATCGAGAAACCGGCCTTCCGCATCTACACGGATCACCTTAACACCCATGTGCTCGGCAAATACCGCCATCACCTGATCAGCCTCATTAAGCCGTAGCAGGCCGTTATCGACAAACACACATGTCAGCTGGTCACCGATGGCCTTATGTAATAAGGCCGCGACGACCGAGGAATCGACGCCTCCGGACAGTCCCAACAAGACCTCATCATCGCCTACTTGATCGCGGACCTGTTGGATGCTGTCTTCAATGATGTTGCCCGCCGTCCATAATCGTTCACAACCACAAATGTCATGCACGAACCTGTCGATTATGCGCTGCCCCTGGCGTGTATGTGTGACCTCCGGATGAAACTGCAAACCGTAGAATTTACGTCGCTCGTCGGCGATGCCGGCTATCGGCGCGCCGGAAGTACTGGCAATCATCTTGAATCCCTCGGGCAATTCAATCACCCGGTCGCCATGACTCATCCACACGTCGAGCAGGCCATAGCCCTCGGGGGTGGTATGGTCCTCGATATCCCGCAACAACATGGAATGTCCGCGCGCCCGCACCTGGGCATAACCGAACTCACGGTGAGAGGAACATTCAACTACTCCCCCCAACTGGGTCGCCATGGTCTGCATGCCATAGCAGATTCCCAGCAAGGGCACATTCAGTTGAAAAACCGCATCCGGAGCACGTGCTGTCAGGGTTTCGGTCACGGTCTCCGGTCCACCTGAAAGAATGATGCCCTTGGGTTGAAACTCTATGATCTGCTCGTGACTCACATCCCACGGCACCAACTCGCAATACACGCCGGCCTCACGCACGCGACGCGCTATCAGCTGTGTGTACTGGGAACCAAAATCGAGTATAAGGATCCGGTCTGTATGGATGTTTTGTATAGCTGCAGATGTCAAGACATTATTCCATGGGCAAACATTACAATTATCAGTATGTAATAAGCTGGTTTATACCGAGGTTAGCGTGTACCGCTGAGGCTAGGCAATAATGAACATAAAGCAATAGATAATATCGGGAACAAATCGTCAAGCCTGAATTTTGTGTTTACTTTCCCTGACAGGATCTTGAGAGAAAATCACAGTATTGCCGGGTACAACCACCTTTAGACTAATCGATGTGGTAATTGGGTGCTTCCTTTGTAATGGCCACGTCGTGGACATGACTTTCACGCATACTGGCGGATGATATCCGTACAAATTTCGGTTTGGTACGCATGGTTTCAATGTCGGCACACCCTGTATAGCCCATACTGGCACGCAAGCCACCGATTAACTGATGCACGATGGATATCATGCTGCCCTTGTAGGGAACCCGTCCTTCGATACCTTCGGGCACAAGTTTTTCGTTACGATTATCGGCTTCCTGAAAATAACGGTCGCTTGAACCATGTGGCAGTGCCATTGCACCTATGGAACCCATCCCGCGGTAGGATTTATAGGAACGTCCCTGATACAATTCAACCTCTCCGGGTGACTCCTCGGTACCCGCGAATATACTGCCGATCATTATGGAATTTGCACCGGCTGCAATCGCCTTTGCGATATCGCCCGAATGACGTATACCACCGTCGGCAATCAACGGGATATCTTTGTTCTTGAGAGCATTGGCGACGTTTGCAATCGCCGTTATCTGCGGTACTCCGACACCGGTGACAATGCGGGTCGTACAGATCGATCCCGGACCGATGCCGACCTTCACAGCATCTGCACCCGCTTTAACCAGGGCAAGGGCGGCTTCACCCGTGCCGATGTTGCCTCCGACCAACTGTACTTCCGGGTAATGTTTCTTCACCCACTGTACTGAATCCAGCACCTTCTGTGAGTGGCCGTGCGCGGTATCTACGACGATTACATCCACACCGGCAGCAACCAGAGCTTCCGCCCGTTCATTGGAATTGGTACCTACAGCCGCACCGACCCGTAAACGCCCGTATTCATCCTTGCAGGCATTCGGATAGTCACTGGATTTTTGTATATCCTTGACGGTGATCATGCCACGCAACTGAAAGCGATCATTCACAACCAGCACCTTTTCTATACGGTGTGTGTGCAGCAGACTGATGATCTGGTCCTTATCCGCGCCTTCCTTGACAGTGACCAGCCGCTCCTTGGGCGTCATGATGCTTGACACCGGATTATCGAAATGCTTTTCAAAACGCAAATCCCGGCTGGTGACAATTCCAACGAGATCTTCACCCTGGACGACGGGTACCCCGGAAATATTATTACCGCGGGTGATTTCCAGTACATCATGTATGCTGGTCTCAGGAGAAACCGTGATCGGCTCCTTGATGACCCCACTTTCATATTTTTTCACCATCCGTACTTCATGCGCCTGTTGTTCGATGGACATGTTCTTGTGAATAATCCCTACACCACCCTCCTGCGCAAGCGGAATAGCCAGCCTTGCCTCAGTCACGGTATCCATGGCGGCGGACAGGATAGGAATGTTCAGCTTGATGGTTCTTGTCAGCCTGGTTTGCAGATTGACATCTCGCGGCAGTACAGTGGAATGGTCAGGTACCAGTAAGATATCATCGAAAGTTAAGGCATCTTGAGTTATGCGCATATAGATTTCCAGTAAAAAATTAACCTTTCATTATAGCTATATTCAAAATTCCAGTAAACTATATCTACTTATTTACACAGGGATCCGGAATACTGGACAGAATCGGCAAGGCGACACAACATCATATGATTCAAAGCCGACCCGGACAGGCTGTACTCTTGGATAAGCGGTTACTTTCAGGTTTACGATGCTGACGTTCAGGTCGTTATCGATTCAGCATCGCCTGTCTTTGGATATGCGGGACAATATTACCGCTAAAACCGGCTCTTGTCATGGATTCTCCGTGCACGCAGCCGTAATGTATGATGTTCATTATGCAACAAATATTACAGGGCTATGATGTGATTCACACCCAGCAGCGGGATATCTACACGATCTCACGTCTGAACCACGAAGTACACGGGATACTGGAGACCAGTTTCCCTCTGATCTGGGTAGAGGGTGAAATCTCCAATATCGCCCGTCCCTCTTCGGGCCATCTTTACTTTTCCCTCAAGGATGAAAACGCACAGGTACGGTGCGCAATGTTTCGCGCCCGGAATAAGACTACCAGGTGCAATCCGGACAACGGTATGCAGGTCGTTGTACGTGCCCGGGTAAGCCTGTATGAGCCTCGCGGAGATTATCAGCTCATTGTCGAACAAATGGAGGAAAGCGGCAACGGCGCCCTGCAACGTGCCTTCGAATTACTCAAACAACGCCTTTCCACGGAAGGTCTGTTTGATCCAGCGCACAAGACGCCACTACCATCAGTCCCCCGGCAGATCGGCATCATCACCTCGCCTACAGGCGCCGCTATACGAGATATCCTGCATGTCCTCAAACGCCGTTTTCCCGCGCTCCCGGTCCTGATATACCCGATACCTGTTCAGGGGACTGACGCTGCCCCTGAGATCGCGCGCATGATCAGACTGGCAGCCCGGCGTGATGAGTGTGATGTGTTGATCATCGCACGCGGTGGCGGCTCCCTTGAAGACTTGTGGGCTTTTAACGATGAACAGGTCGCACGCGCCATCTTTGAATGTCCCATTCCAATGGTATCCGGTATAGGTCACGAGATTGATTTTACCATTGCTGATTTTACAGCGGATGTCAGGGCACCCACACCATCGGCAGCGGCGGAACTGGTGAGTCCGGATATGTCTGATTGGCTGTCCTCACTGGAGCAGAAACATAAACGGCTGGTGTCCCATCTCAACATCCTGCTCAACCAGAAGAAACAGCATCTGGTCTGGCTATTGAAGCGTATCCAGCATCAGCATCCGGGACAACGTATATTGCAGCGCTCGCAACGCCTGGATGAACTCGAACAGCGCCTCCATCGTGGCATACGTTCCCTGCTGCGAAATAAACATGCAGGTGTGGGTGAGGTATCAGCGCATCTGCTGCGCGCAACACCCCAGCACCGGATCGAACGACTTCAATCGCAGCGGCAGCATCTAACCCATCGATTGATGACCAGTTTCAAATACCTGCTTGACAACCGGCGACAGCAATTGACAGCACTCGGCCGGACACTGGATTCCGTGAGTCCCCTGGCAACGCTCGGTCGGGGTTATGCCATTGTAAGACACGTGAGTGATGGACGGGTTATCCGTTCATACAAGGATGCAGCTCTTGGCGAAGAAGTCGAGGCCCGTCTTGCCACGGGAAGCCTGATCTGCAACGTAAAGGATAAAAAGCCATGACGAGGTTAAGGCTTATCCTTATCTGTATATCGATGCTCAATATCGCCGAGGCCATCGAACTGCCTCCAAATGATCCGGTTCCAGGCGGCATCGCCGTCATCAGACTGGACCATAATTCTTCATCCACTCCGGTTGTAAGGTACAATGATAATCGTGTTCTTGTTGTACATGATCGACAGGTCTGGTATGCCATTGTCGGAATTGCGCTTGGCACAAGCCCCGGCGAACAAACACTGCAGATCGGAAAACCGCCGATCCCTGTGCACTTTACAGTCAACGACAAACAATACGAGATCCAGCGAATCACCATCAAGGATAAACGCAAGGTAGTACCCAACAAGCAGGACCTGAAACGCATTTCACGGGAAAAACAACGTATCGATGCTGCGCTTGCGCACTGGAACAACCACTCCGTCACTTCCCTTGATTTCATCATGCCCGTCAGCGGGGAACTGAGTAGTCCATTCGGACTGCGGCGCATTTTCAACGGCCTGCCGCGCAAACCGCATAGCGGACTCGACATCGCGGCACCTCAAGGCACGCCGGTCAAGGCACCGCTCGAGGGGGTGGTCATCGACACAGGCGAGTTTTTTTTCAACGGCAATTCAGTCTTTATCGACCATGGTCAGGGTGTGGTTACGATGTATTGTCATCTCAACAGGATCGATGTCAAAAAGGGTCAGCATGTCGCGCAAGGTGAGATCATCGGTCACGTCGGCATGACCGGTCGCGCGACAGGACCTCATCTTCACTGGGGTGTCAGTTTGAATAACGCCCGGGTTGATCCCATGCTTTTTCTACCAAGATCAAGCGTACAACCTGCTGAATAAGTCCGGTTGATACATCAATCGGCTTCCCTTTCCAGGGTGCAACAATGGGCGGCGTCTTCCGGCATCGTCCTGGGGGACAGCACTGCGCCGGTAACTGGATTCGGCCTGAATGTCGTACAACCCTTGAGACCTTTATCGTAGGCATAACCGTAAAGGTCCTTGAATGCCTCAAAGGAGTAGTCTTCGGGAACATTCACGGTCTTGGATATTGCGTTATCAATAAATGGCTGAACCGCCGCTTGCATATCGATATGCACCTGCGGTGAAAGCTTGCGGGCATCGGTAAATTCATCCGGCAATATGTCAGTATCGGGATATTTCTGAAGCCAAGCCAGCCATGCGTAGTTGCTGAGTTCATATTGCGTATATTCGCCATCCAGACCCAGCACGCGCCGGTTGTAGTTAAAATCAAATACCGGTTCCAGTCCGCTGGATATGTTGTTGGCAAGCAGGCTGATCGTTCCGGTCGGTGCAATTGCCGTCAAATGACTGTTTCGAACACCGTATTTCCGTATATCCTCGATGATCTCATCCGGCAAGCCGTTGACGAATTCTGATTGCAGGTACTTTTCCGGATCATAATAGGGAAAACTTCCCTTCTCTTTGGACAGTGCAATGGATTCCCTGTAGGCAGTATGACAAATAGCCTCCATGACGGAGGCCGCCAGGCGATAGGATTCCTCACTGCCGTAAACGATACCGAGCATAATCAGCGTATCCGCCAGACCCGTGATGCCCAAACCGATCCTGCGTGAATTGCGGGCCTGACGTGCCTGTACAGGCAACGGGAATTGCGAGAGATCGATTACATTGTCCAGCATTCTCACTGCAACATGCGCAACATCCTGTATGCCTTCCATATCCAGCCTGGCCCTGTCGGAAAACGGTTCTACGACGAAGCGGGTCAGGTTGATGGAACCAAGATTACATGCACCATATGGCGGTAGTGGAATCTCGCCACAGGGATTTGTCGAGGATATGTTTTCCCGATACCAGAGGTTATTGAGGCGGTTGATACGATCAATAAAAAGCACACCGGGTTCGGCGTAATCGTAGGTCGCCCGCATGATCTTGTTCCAAAGTTCACGCGCCCGAATCCGCCTGTATACCCGGCAGGTTACCTGACCGGTTTCGCCCGGCCATGCACTGTCGATGGTTTCCACGTCCTTGAATTCACTGCCATCGGTCTTCAACAACGGGAATATAAGCGGCCATTCAAGGTCCTGCCGCACAGCCTCCATAAAGCCGTCCGATGCCAGTACCGACAGGTTGAAGTGTCGCAGTTCCTGTTTGGCCTGCTTGGCCTCGATGAAACCCTCAATATCGGGATGATCGCACCGCAATGTTGCCATCATCGCGCCGCGTCTTGCGCCCGTGGATAACAGTGTGGAACACATACTGTCCCAGATTCGCATAAACGACATCGGACCCGATGCGATAGAGCCAACACTCGTTGCCGGGCTGCCCCTGGGCCTCAGGGTCGAGAAGTCATAGCCGACGCCCCCACCCTGCTGCATTGTGAAGGCACCTTCCTTCAACGCATCGAATATGCCATCCATCGAATCCTCGATTACGCCCATGACAAAGCAGTTAAACAATGTAACGTGGCGTTTCGTGCCCGCACCGGCAAGGATTCGGCCCCCGGGTATAAATCTGAAATCGTGCAATACTCCATAAAACCGTTCCGCCCATGTGCCACTATTTTTTGATTCGACACCGGCCAGTGCTGCGGCGACACGCTGCCAGGTATCCTCTATTGTCGTATCATGGACATTATCCTGATCACGATAGCGATATTTACTGTCCCAGACGTGATAGGAAATCTCTGTCGTAAAATGCTTGTCTTGCATATCACAAAATCCTTTGAATCTATTCAGGCTTTTTTCCTGCTGTATCGATTCCGCCGCCGACGTTTGTCCAGTTGCCGTTTCGTAAGTGTATTTTTCCTGCCTGCATAGGGATTTATCCCGCGCTTGAACTCGATATTCAGTGGCGTTCCCTCAAGTTTTAACGATCTGCTGAAATAATTCTGCAGATATCGCCTGTAACCTTTAGGCACCGCCTCTGTCTGATTGCCATGGATAATAATCTTGGGTGGATTTTGCCCACCCTGATGGGCATAACGCAGCTTGATCTGACGACCCCTTACCATCGGCGGAGGATGCTGTCGTATGGCGGACTCAAGCACGCGAGTCAATTGTGGTGTCGAATATTGCCCTGTTGCGCAATGATAGGCATTAATCACGGAGCGAAAT
This sequence comes from uncultured Chromatiaceae bacterium, assembly GCA_964605155.1. Lineage (GTDB taxonomy): Bacteria > Pseudomonadota > Gammaproteobacteria > SZUA-140 > SZUA-140 > CAZSAK01. Next base: position 15,452 of record CAZSAK010000032.1, read on the forward strand.
AAACCGCCTATACCCGTACCGTGTAACGCCGAGATAAAGTGAATACTGGCAAAATCGATGAATGATAATTTTCTGTCCAGTTCCATTTTAATCCTGGTCTTGTAATCCGCATCGAGCTTATCCCACTTGTTGACGGCGATGACCAGTGCCCTGCCGCTATCGAGAACATAACCCAGGATCCTTGCATCCTGATCCGATATGCCTTGACGCGCATCGAGCACAAGGATTACCACATTACTCTCCTCAACGGCCTGCATGGTTTTGATGGCACTTAATCTTTCAATCATGTCAGTAACCTTGCCGCGACGGCGTAATCCCGCTGTATCAACAAGCGTATAGACCTGTCCATCACGTTCAAAGGGAATATAGATACTGTCACGTGTAGTACCAGGCTTATCAAGAGCCAGCACTCTTTGTTCCCCAAGGACCCTGTTGATAAGGGTGGACTTGCCAACATTCGGCCTGCCTGCAACCGTGACCCTGATACCTGGTTGATATTCAACCTGCGCGAATTCATCTGCAGGCGGCAATAGATCATTTATTGTGCGCAAAAGTACGGCCATGCCGTCACCATGGGCTGCAGATATCGCAACCCAGTGTGGCATGCCCAGGGACCGGAATTCGGCGCTGGCTATGGCAACATCCAATCCTTCACACTTGTTGATCACCAGTACGAGTGGTTTACCGGTTATACGCAGTCGCGCTAATATATTTTCATCACCACTCGACAAGCCCGAACGCCCGTCAACAAGCAATAAAATGATGTCCGACTCATCAACCGCATATATCGCCTGGGTCACGATTTGCCGATCCAGGTCATCTTTTGAATCCGTCAACCCACCGGTATCGACGATGATGCATGTCCGGTCATTCACCTTGCAAAAACCGTAATTCCGGTCTCGGGTAAAACCGGCCTGATCCACTACCAGGGCATCACGCGTCCCGGACAACCGATTAAACAGAGAGGATTTTCCTACATTAGGTCGCCCTACCAGGGCAATGACGGAATTCATGCTAAGGACTCGCGAATGACATTACAGGATATCAAAGAGATGTGTTTTATTGACCAGGATATGACCACTATGTCCCCGGGACTGGTACAATCCCCGGTGTCAGGACATCGATTGCGTGATCATGCAGATCACCCCAGAATTATTCTGTTAATTCAATCCCTTATACGTCATGCCCAGGGATGGATCAATTACTCCTGAGCGCAATCAGCATACCCAATTGATCAGTGACATATACTATATCATCCATCACTACAGCGGGTACAAATACGCTTTTATCGCTCACCTTGTTTCGCGCCACGATTTCCCCATTGTGGCGATTGATCCAGTGGAGATAGCCGTCGAAATCACCGACGACGAGGTAATCCCTGTATATCACTGGTGTTGTCAGCGAACGTTGTTGCAGCTTGTCCTGCTTCCAGATTATGGCCCCGTTGAAACGATCAAGAGCCCAGATTGTACTTTCGTTATCACTGATATAAAGAAATTGGTCGTCTATAGCCAATCCACTGTGTGATGAAAGGTCGCGCGACCACAATAGACGCCCAGTAGATGTGTTTATTGCCACGAGCCGCCCATGATATGAGGCGGCATAAAAAATATCATCCTCCAGCACCGGATCTCCGTCTATATCGACCAGACGTTCAAGTTCGGAACGACCTTCCGGTACTGCAACCGTCACCTCCCAGAGGAATTTGCCGTCCGTCAGTGAAACGGCCACCACTTTGCCATTTGATAAACCGGTCAATACCCGTCCATCCGCTATTACGGGCCGGCTACTGCCACGCAATGTCAGCGTTGGAACAGTCGTCTCATAGACCCACAGGCGTTGCCCGTCATCCTTATCCAATCCATACAGTTTACCGTCGATGGTACGGACGACCACTACATCGCCCGCTGCAACCGGGGGCGTCAGCACTTCACTGGAGAGACGCGATCGCCATACCAGCTTTCCGTCACTACTACCCAATGCCAGCAACTCTCCATCACGTGTTCCGACCAACAACAGATCATCGGCCGACCCCAGACCCCCTGACAGAGATTCACCGGTTTCGATTTTCCAGTATCGTTTCCCGTTTTCCGCATCCAGCGATCGAATACTGCCATTCTGGCCAGCTATATACAGGTGTTCGTCAACCGCAACCGGCCTTAGATATGAATCGTTATTGATGATGTCCGACTGGGCCTGTTTGAACCAAACTGGATGAATTTCCACCTCGGATCTGATGGGCTCCAGCCTGGATGGCCTGATATCGATATCCGTTGCACCACTGCATCCAACAAGCCCAGCTATAAGCAAGAGTCCAGGGATTGCGCGCATCGCGTTCGTTTTGATACTCACCGGCATATCAACAGCTGAGGGTAATGATTTGAATATGGCATAAAACAGCTCCGCATCGGATATTTCAACCTGCATCCGGAGCGAGGTCATTGAGCTTCATCTGCAATTGTTGTGTTGCGATACCGGACGGTGCTTCAGCCAGCGCTTTTTTATAAGCTTCAACGGCCTTGGAAGGCTTATCCAGGGCGATATACGCATCACCTTTGATCTCCTCATATGCTGCCAGAAAATTTTTCGGTTCGACACTGTCAAGCAGGGTTATAGCCTGTTCAGATTCACCCTGGGCGATCATCACCTTGGCAAGACGCATTCGAGCTGTGTGTAACGTTTCAGGTTGCGTTGAATGATCCAGCACCCATTGTAATTTTGTGCGTGCGTCCGCATACTCGCCCGCCTCCACCTTTGTCTTTGCCACCACCAGGGCCGCAAGCGGTGCATAAGGCGTATTTGGAAATGAGCTTATAATGTATTCACTGCGGTCAGTTACGGCATCGTTGTTTTTTTGTTTCAATTCCTCTAGCAGCTGCTCATATTCCATCGAAGCTGATTCGGCTATCGAATTTTTATAGTCGAACCATGCCCTGGTACCAAACAGGCCGCCGATTCCAAGCACCACCCCCAAAATGACGAGCTTGCCGTTTTGTTTCCACCATTTCTTGATGGCCTCAATCTGTTCCTGTTCGGATGAATAACCTTCCACGAGTTACTCCTTTATATACAGTTTATGACTATACAGCAGTTTTTCCCTACACTTCTGTCGCCTGTCATCTTGATACCTTAACGAGATAGTCCTTGAGTGAAGTCTGCATGATAGTTTCCTGTGGTTTATTCACGCGCAGATACTTTATTGCAATCTGGCCCTTGGCCGATTCTTCTTCGCCGAGAATCAGCGCAATATCGGCGCCGCTTTTATCAGCCCTTTTTAACTGGTTCTTGAAGTTACCGCCTCCGCAATTAACCCGCAAGGAAAGATCCGGTAATTCATCACGCAATGCTTCCGCCAGGATCTGGCCTTGCTGGACGGCCTGATCACCCACCAAAACGAGGTATGCGCTCGGGACTTTATGCATTGCAATACTGTCAGCAGCCCGCATAAGCGTGATAACCCGATCCAGGCCAACAGCGTAACCGGCGGCATACACGGATTTACCGCCGAGCTGTTCGATGAGCCCGTCGAATCGTCCACCCGCACAGATCGTTCCCTGGGCACCCAGTTCACCACTCACCCACTCGAATACAGTTTTTTCATAATAATCCAGGCCGCGCACCAATCGTGGATTGATCGCATAGCTGATACCGAGCCTGTCAAGCATGCCTAACAGGGACTCAAAATGCAGTCTCGATTCTTCATCCAGATACTGTGACAGCATGGGAGCATTCTCAATAATTTCCTGCATATCAGGATTTTTGCTGTCCAGGATTCGTAGCGGGTTGGTATCAATCCGTCTCTTGCTGTCGTCATCGAGTTCATCGATATGGGCAGACATGTATTCTACAAGTTGCTCGCGATATCGCCCACGTGCCTCGACGCTACCCAGTGAATTGATCTGCAATTCCAGATCCTTGAGCCCCAGCATATGCCACAGACGCGACGTCATACATATCATCTCTGCGTCAATATCCGGCCCTTCAAGACCGAATGCCTCTACACCCACCTGATGAAATTGACGGTAGCGACCTTTTTGCGGTCGTTCGTGACGGAACATCGGCCCCATATACCACAAACGCGGTGTCTGTCCGCGCAACAGATTGTTTTCGATGCTTGCCCGCACACAGCCTGCTG
>CAZSAK010000033.1:0-16066 GCA_964605155.1 uncultured Chromatiaceae bacterium
CCAAGGGCGGCGGCACCGTTGAGTTTACCGCGATGGTAGAGCACCTTCTGTGCTGCAGCGACGTTTTCAGACTTGCCCGCCCAAGTGGTCATTGCCGCCTGTTGCAGGGCACGGCCGTATGAAAACGACAGTGTCCAGGGCAGTTTCTTGCCGAGGTTGTTCATGGCGTTGAGGTGGGCCGTGGCGTCCTCATCGCTCTGACCGCCCGACAGGAATGCAATACCCGGTACCTGGGGTGGTACGGTCTTCAACAGGCAACGCACCGTCTCTTCGGCAACCTTCTGGATATCTGCCTGGGTGGAGCAATCCGCGCCCGAGATGACCATGCTGGGCTTGAGAATGATGCCTTCCAGGGCGACACCCTGCTGCCTCAACTGATCAAACACCACCAGCTGGGTCTTCTCGGTCTCTTCATAGCTGCGCTCGATGGTGTGGTCACCGTCCATCAGCACCTCCGGTTCGACGATCGGGACGATGTTCGCTTCCTGGCACAGGGCGGCATAGCGCGCCAGTGCATGGGCATTGGCCTCGATGCAGGCATCGCTCGGAATGCCCTTGCCGATGGTGATCACCGCACGCCATTTCGCGAAACGGGCGCCCATCTCGTAATATTCGGCGAGTCTTTCACGCAGGCCGTCGAGGCCTTCGGTGACCTTCTCGCCCTCGTGCAGGGCGAGGTTTTTTGCACCCGTATCCACCTTGATACCGGGGACGATACCGACGTCCTGCATATACTTGGGAAACGGGGTACCGCTGAGCGTGCTCTGGCGTATGGTTTCATCAAAGAGGATCGCGCCGCCGATGAATTCGGATAATCCCTCGGTGGTTAGCAGCATGTCGCGATATTCGTTGCGTTTACGTTCCGTGGTCTCGATACCGAGCTTGGTAAAACGCTTGTTGCAAGTCGGATTACTCTCATCCATAGCCAGGATGCCTTTGCCCGGGGCAACCATGGCGCGCGCAGTATCCTGTAGCTGTTGAAGGTTCATCTTTTAGGTCCCTCCTGTAATTAACTGTTTGAACTTTATGAATTTATAGGATTATACCGTATCTTGACTTATTGATTTGCCAAGAGTACGGAATGAAATCGTTTATATAGCCCGTATTTTAATGCGCTTTGATGAAAAAATCACCCTTAAAATGGGGATATCCAGTGAATGCACCGGCAAGCGCTAATAGTCCCCGGCCCGTACGATCTTCAACATATTGGTGCCACCGTGGACACCCATCTTGTCCCCCTTGGTGATGATTACCAGATCGCCATCCTGTACCGTTCCGTAGCGGGTTAACTCCTCTATGACAGCCCGGGTAATCTCGATATAGTTATCGCTCGTGGGCGTGAACGGCACCGGATAGACACCGCGAAACAGGGTCACCTTGCGGCGCGTGTGCTCATGGGGGGTCATTGCGTAGATGGGAATACCCGAGCTGATACGCGACATCCATTTGGGCGTCGAACCGGATTCCGTCAACGAGGCGATGGCACTCACACCGAGATGGTTGGCCGTGTACATGGTGGCCATGGCGATGGCCTCGTCGATATAGGTAAACTCCTGGCTGACACGGTGACGCGAACTCAGCACCACCTTCTGTTTCTCGGCACCCTTGCAGATCCTGTCCATCGCCTCCACGACCTTGATCGGATAGTTGCCCGAGGCCGTTTCGGCCGAGAGCATCACCGCATCGGTACCGTCGAGCACCGCGTTGGCGACGTCAAAGACCTCGGCACGCGTCGGTATCTGGTGTTCGACCATCGATTGCATCATCTGGGTCGCCGTAATTACCACCCGGTTCATCTGGCGTGCAAGTTGAATGATATTTTTCTGCACACCCGGCAACTCGGCGTCACCGATCTCGACCCCCAGGTCGCCCCTGGCGATCATCACCACGTCCGTTGCGGCAATGATATCTTCGATGCCGGTCAATGACTCGGCGCGCTCGATCTTGGCGACGATATTGCCGCTCCCGCCCGCGGCGTTCAACAGTTCGCGCGCCTCGTGGATATCGGCGGCATTACGCGGAAACGACACGGCGACATAATCGGCCTGTATCTCCGCGGCGACCTTGATGTCAACGCGGTCTTTCTCCGTGATCGCAGCCGCCGACAGGCCGCCGCCCAGGCGATTGATGCCCTTGTTGTTCGACAACTCGCCGCCGACAACGACACGGCACTGTATCTCGCCATCCTCGATCTGGTCGACATGCAATACGATATTACCGTCATCGAGCAACAGGGTGTCGCCGCCCTTCACATCGCTGGGCAGTTGTTTATACGCCAGCCCGACCCTCTCGGTGGTACCTTCATCAAATGCGAGGTTGGCATCAAGTACGAAATGCTCCCCTTCCCGCAACTCGACCTTGCGGTCCTTGAAGCGGTCGATCCTGATCTTGGGGCCCTGCAAGTCAGCCAGCACACCGATCTCGCGGCCATTTTCACGGGCCTTTTGACGGACGATCTCGACAACCCTGACATGCTGCTCGGCGCTGCCATGGGAAAAATTGACCCGCACCACATCGACGCCGGCCTTGATCAGGCCGTCGATCGTATCAGGGTCATCGCTCGACGGCCCCAGGGTAGCGACAATCTTCGTTCGTCTCAGTCGTTTCAGCATATGCTTACAGGTGTGTTAAATTCCAGGGCAGGAATGAACAATTGTGTTTATGTTTTCGCGCGTTGTTCCAGTATCGCAACGGCCGGTAATTTCTTGCCCTCGAGAAATTCGAGAAAAGCACCGCCGCCGGTTGATATATAGGAAACCTTGTCGGCAATCTTGTATTTGGAAACCGCGGCAAGTGTATCACCACCGCCCGCAATAGAAAATGCGTCACTGTCCGCGATCGCTATCGCCAGCCGGCGCGTCCCCTCCCCGAACTGATCGAATTCGAACACGCCCACGGGACCGTTCCAGACAATGGTGCCCGCCTTTTTAATAATGGCGTCAAACAGGTCGGAGGTCTTCGGTCCGACATCGAACACCAGGTCGTCGGTGTCGATCTCATCGACATTTTTCAACGTCGCTGCGGCATCCTCGGAAAATTCCTTGCCGCACACAACATCCTGCGGGACCGGTATGTCACCGCCGCGAGACTGCGCGGCGCTGGTCAGGCGCCTGGCCTCATCGACCAGATCGGGTTCGTACAATGACTTGCCAACCGGATAGCCCGCGGCCGCAATGAAGGTATTGGCAATGCCGCCGCCGACGATGAGTTGATCCACCACGGTGGATAGCGATTCCAGCACGGTCAACTTGGTCGACACCTTGGAACCACCGACGATCGCCACCAGCGGGCGTGCCGGGTTATCCAGCGCCTTACCCAGCGCCTCCAGTTCACCGGCCAGCAACGGACCGGCACAGGCTACCGGTGCATATTGCGCCACGCCGTAGGTCGATGCCTGGGCACGATGGGCCGTGCCGAACGCATCCATGACATAGATATCGCACAGCGCCGCCATCCGGCGGGCAAGGGCCTCATCGTTTTTCTTTTCACCCTTGTTGAAGCGGACGTTCTCGCACATGACCACTGCCCCGTCACCGACCTCGACACCGTCCAGCCAGTCTCTGACCAGTTCAACCTGATGACCCAGCAGCCCGGACAGATGCTCGGCGACCGGCGCAAGTGAGTACTTTTCATCGTAGACGCCTTCCTCCGGGCGTCCCAGATGCGACATCAGCATAACCCTGGCGCCTTTGTTGGCGGCGTGCTCGATCGTCGGCATGGAGGCACGGATACGCGTGTCATCCGCGACCTTGCCGTCCTTGAGGGGAACATTGAGATCCATACGGATCAGAACCCGTCTGCCCGCAAGATCGAGATCGGTCATTTTTTTTATCGTCATTCAATCACCCCGGACATCTGAATATTCGAGAATACAGTTGGACTTCGTATGTATTAGCCATGCTATCAACGGCCAAGAGATACAAGAAAAAGGAACTATTGGCCTTTCCCCTGTATCTCTCTTGATCCCCGTCAGGACAGTCTTTTGACGACTGCCGCTACTTTGCGTTCATCAAGGCAACGGTGGTATCCAGCATACGATTCGAGAAACCCCATTCATTATCGTACCAGGACAGTACCTTGACGAGCTTGCCGTCGATCACCTTGGTAAGTGACGCATCATAGGTCGAGGACGCCGGGTCATGATTGAAGTCGATAGAGACCAGCGGCTCATCGTTGTAATTCAAGATACCCTTCAGGTCACCCTGCGAGGCCTCCTTCATGATGCTGTCGATCTCGTCCTTGCTGGTTTCACGGGCCGCCGTGAAGGTCAGGTCGACCACCGAGACGTTGATGGTCGGTACCCGGATCGCGAACCCGTCCAGTTTGCCGTTCAGTTCCGGCATCACCAGACCGACCGCGGCCGCGGCCCCGGTCTTGGTCGGGATCTGTGACTGGGTGGCTGAACGGGCACGGCGCAGGTCGCTGTGGTAGACGTCGGTCAATACCTGGTCATTGGTATAGGAATGGATGGTCGTCATCAGCCCGTTCACGAGGCCAATCTTGTCGTGCAACGGCTTGACCAGCGGCGCCAGGCAGTTGGTTGTGCAGGATGCATTCGAGATCACCGTGTCACTGGCCTTGAGTGTTTTATGGTTGACACCGTAGACGATGGTGGCGTCCACATCGTTGCCGCCGGGGGCGGAGATGATCACCTTTTTCGCGCCGCCCTGCAGATGCGCCGAGGCCTTGGCCTTGCTGGCGAAGAACCCGGTACTCTCATGCACAACCTCGACGCCGAGTTCATTCCACGGCAGCTTGGAGGGATCCCGTTCAGCCAGTACACGGATCTTGTCGCCGTTGACCACCATGTAGTCACCCTCGACGGATACCTTGCCGGGAAACTTGCCATGAACGGTATCATGACGGGTCAGGTACGCGTTGGTGTTTGCATCACCCAGGTCATTAATGGCGACGATCTGTATCTGATCGTTTCTGCCGGACTCATACAAGGCGCGCAGGATGTTCCGCCCGATCCGCCCGTAACCATTGATTGCAATTTTAATTGCCATTCTCAAACCCCCTCAATTAATGAAACATTAGCCATTTATTATCGATTGATCGTTTGGTGACGGCCGCGTCATGAGGCTCGCCTGACCTCCGTCTTCAGCAGACCCTCGACGGTTGCCACGACATTGTCCACCGTAAAACCGAAGTGCTTGAAGACATCAGCGGCCGGCGCCGACTCGCCGAAGGTATCGATACCGACCATCCTGCCGTCGAGACCGACATACTTGTACCAGTAGGCTGTGACACCCGCCTCGATCGAGACCCGGTTGGTCACTGTGGGTGGCAATACCGATTCACGATAGGCCTCGTCCTGCGCATCGAAGACATCGGCAGACGGCATCGACACCACCCTGATCTTTTTCCCTTTACCGGCCAGCTGTTCGGCCGCGTCCATTGCCAGCCCCACCTCGGAACCGGTGGCGATGATGATGGCATCAGGGGTCCCTTCGCAATCGCTCAGTATATAACCGCCGCGCGCGATAGCGGCGATTTGATTTTCACTGCGTTGCTGATGGGGAAGTCCCTGACGGGAGAATATCAGACTCGTCGGGCCCGAACGGCGTTCGATGGCGAGTTTCCATGCCACCGTCGATTCCACCGCATCACAGGGACGCCATACCGACATGTTCGGTATATAACGCAGGGTCGCCAATTGCTCCACGGCCTGGTGGGTCGGACCGTCCTCGCCCAGACCGATCGAATCATGGGTATAGACAAACAGTGACGGTACCTTCATCAATGCCGACATGCGCAGTGCATTGCGCGCATATTCCGAAAACATCAAAAAGGTCCCGCCGAACGGGATGAACCCACCGTGCAGGGCAATCCCGTTCATGATCGCCGACATGCCGAATTCACGTACCCCGTAATAGATATAATTACCGTCGGAGACGGTATTACTGATCGGCTTGCAGTCTTTCCACATGGTCAGGTTGGAACCTGCGAGATCCGCAGACCCGCCGATAAACTCGGGCAAGAGGGGGGCAAAACCGTTGATCGCGTTTTGTGATGCCTTGCGCGATGCAATCGACTCACCTTTCGAGACAACGGATTGAACGAATTCATCGGCCCTGGCGGCCCAGTCCTGTGGTAATTCGCCGCTCACGCGGCGTTCAAACTCCGCCGCAAGTTCCGGATGTGCCTGCTTGTAGGCCGCGAATTTCTCATTCCAGGTGTTCTCTGCGGCGGTCCCCTTGTCCTTTGCATCCCATCCGGCATAGATCTCATCAGGGATCTCGAAGGGGCCGTGTTTCCAGCCCAGATTTTCACGTGTCGCTGCCACTTCATCCTCACCCAGAGCCGCGCCATGGCAATCATGGCTGCCGCACAGATTCGGAGCACCGTAACCGATGACGGTCTTGCAACAGATCATCGTGGGCTTGTCGTTCACCGAGCGCGCCTCGTGGATTGCCTTGTCGACCGCTGCCGGGTCATGACCGTCGACATCGCGCACCACGTGCCAGCCGTAGGCCTCGAAACGTTTCGGCGTATCATCGGTGAACCAGCCTTCGACATGGCCGTCGATGGAGATGCCGTTGTCGTCATAAAAACAGATCAGCTTGCCGAGACCCAGTGTACCGGCGAGTGAACAGGCCTCGTGAGAGATCCCTTCCATCAGGCACCCATCACCGAGAAATACATAGGTATAGTGATCCACGATGTGGTGACCGTCGCGATTGAACTGGCCGGCCAGCACCTTCTCGGCGATCGCCATACCCACCGCGTTGGTAAGCCCCTGCCCCAGCGGCCCGGTGGTCGTTTCGATACCCGGCGCATAGCCGTACTCGGGGTGTCCGGGGGTCTTGGAATGGAGCTGGCGGAATTGCTTGATCTCCTCCATCGGGAGATCGTAGCCGGTCAGATGAAGCAAGGAATACAACAGCATTGAACCATGGCCGTTCGACATCACGAAACGGTCACGGTTGGCCCATTTCGGATTCGTGGGGTTATGTTGCAAAAAATCATTCCACAGCACCTGGGCGATATCCGCCATCCCCATCGGGGCTCCCGGGTGTCCGGAATTTGCCTTTTGTACGGCATCCATACTCAGCACCCGGATGGCATCAGCTAATTCTTTGCGCGATGGCATAGGCTTCTCCTCACTTTATTTATATTGATTCATTCAGATCATACGCAGAGTGCGTTGATCACTATGGACTCAGTCATAATGACCTGAAGCCGCTTTCAATAAATGCAATCCCACCAGCAACTGGGTCAGGGCCAGCGGGTATGACTTGATTTCCTCGCCGGTGGTACCCGTAAGCACACCGATGTGTTCCCTGCTCAATTGCCGGTGCTCTCCCGGTATATAATCCAGCAGCAGATTCACCAGCTGCCCGGCCTTGTCATCTGTGATCGAGCCGTCGATCTCGAGCCGGTCTACCGGCAGGCCCATGTCCCGATCGAGTTCCAGCCTGATCCCGCCCTGATCATCATCCCGTTCCAGCACGGGTGACAGATCCGGGTGCGGCAATGTCGGGCGCAGCACCAGGGATACATTGAGGTGCGCACCCATCTCATGTTTATGTTGCGGTGGCGGATAGAAACTGACCACCATGTCCGCCCACTTGCGCTGCGGCTGGATATACGCTTCCGTATCCGGTTTGCGCAGCGCCATCTCCTTCAGCACGCCTCCCTCGGTATGTCCCCGTTTTGCAGTATCCCGCTTCAGCTTCCACATCAATCTCAGGTCTTCCGGAGGCGCCAGGAAGACCTTGACGTCATAACAACCGCGCATCGCCTTGGTGTAGTATCCCAATAATCCTTCCACGATGATAAATTGCCGTGGCTCCACATAGGTCGGGGGATCGAAGTCTCCTGTTGCATGGTTGTAATTCGGTTTGAGTATCGGTTCTCCTCTTTTCAGTAAATCAAGGTGTTGCTCGATAATATCCAGGTAGTTGCAGTCCGGATGCAATGCCGTAATCTTCCGCTTTGCCCTCTCCGCCCGGTTGTATCTGTGGTAGTCATCCGTACAGATCACTGCCACACGATGCTCACCCAATACCTGCGCAATGCCGCCGGTCAAGGTGGTCTTGCCTGCCGCGGAATCGCCGACGATACCGAGTACGATGGGATTGATACGCCTCATTACTGCATAAAAAACCAGCTTGTTATCATTTATAAATTATTATTGATGGCTGTATACACTGCCCATCGCAGGTTTCAAACTGTGAAGCCTGTACAACGATATCTACGCAGACCTTAAGACGCGCCCCAAATGCACAGAAAAAAACGGCCGCCCGCTGCGGCCATTCGTTTTACTCCATCTTTTCTTTATATAAACCAATCTAGATGGATTGAAAATTTTAAGTGGTTTATTTTCTACTACCTATCTCCATTCGGCAATAGTTGCGGCCGCTGATTTGATCAATCAGCCCCGTTCAAGTCAAAATAATGGCGTTCTTTCATGCCGCCATGCGGTCACGCCTCCTGCATCCATTTGATGGAACAACCCATGCTGGGGATCTGCTCCTTTGGCCCCTTGCCTGTCTCGGCAACCTGTTTCATCGCCTCGAACAGGTCGCGCCTGACATCGGGCGCAGCGGCCTGTTTGCGGCTCTCATCCAGCCGCCCGCGGTATTGCAGCTTGAGGTCGGCGTTATAGCCGAAAAAATCCGGTGTGCACACCGCACCATAGGCCTTTGCCACCTGCTGGGTCTCGTCCAGCAGGTAGGGGAACGGAAACCGGTATTCCTGTGCGATCCTCTTCATATTGTCAAATGAATCCTCGGGATAATCGGTGGGGTCATTTGACATGATGGCCACGCTGTTGATCCCGAAATCGAGCAGCTCTGTTGCGTCCCGCACGATCCGCTCGCGTACCGCCTTGACATAGGGACAGTGATTGCAGATGAACATCACCAGCAACCCCTTTTCGCCCCGGCACTTCTCGAGTGTCCAAGTCTTGCCGTCGGTGCCCGGCAACGAGAAATCGATTGCGGGCTTGCCGAAGTCGCACACCGGTGTCTCTAGACTGACCATTGCATCCCTCCACTTCGTGTATCTGTATCAAATGCGGCGCCCATATCAGGTAAAACCAGGGTACCTGCAACAAAAGTGAGCCATTATACTGGGATAATCACCGCATCGACAGCGAATCCCCATATGACTTACTATTTGACGGGATTTTAGGCTGTCAATTCAGGGTAAACACAGCCAAAGATGGCATTTTCCCCTGCAAACGGGCTAAAATGTGCCCCTCGCAGGGGGCGAATGTTTGCCCCCATTTTTATGACTATAACAACAACTTTTTTATAAACCGCCGATATCCGGTGGAGCATATTCTATTGTATAAGCAGCGCCAAGAAGGAAAAAAAATGTCTAAATCATACCTATTTACATCCGAGTCGGTGTCGGAGGGCCATCCAGACAAGGTTGCCGACCAGATTTCCGATGCCGTCCTGGACGCCATCCTGACCCAGGACCGGGCCGCAAGGGTTGCCTGTGAAACCATGGTCAAAACGGGGATGGTTCTGATCGCTGGTGAGATCACGACGACCGCCTGGGTCGATATGGAAGCAGTGGTCCGCGACATGGTCAGAAAGATCGGTTACGTCAGTCCCGATCTGGGATTCGACTTTGAATCCTGCGCGGTCCTGACCGGGATCGGCAAACAATCGCAGGATATCGCCATGGGCGTCGATGAATCAGAGAGCCACGAGCAGGGGGCCGGCGATCAGGGTATGATGTTCGGCTATGCATCGGATGAGACCGATGTCTTGATGCCCGCTCCCATCACCTATGCCCACCGCCTGGTGGAACGGCAGTCGGAAATGCGCAAAAACGGGACCCTGCCCTGGCTGCGCCCCGATGCCAAGAGCCAGATCACCTTCCGTTATAAAGATGGCAAACCGGTCGGTATCGACGCCGTGGTCCTGTCCACTCAGCACAGCCCCGATATCGCCTCCAACGTCATCAAGGAGGCCGTGATGGAAGAGATCATTCTACCCGTCCTGCCGGAAGAATGGATCGACAAGGACACCCGCTTCTTCATCAATCCGACGGGGCGTTTCGTCATCGGCGGGCCGGTCGGGGATTGCGGACTTACAGGGCGCAAGATCATCGTCGATACATACGGCGGCATGGCGCGCCATGGCGGCGGTTGTTTTTCCGGCAAGGACCCGAGCAAGGTCGATCGCTCCGCAGCCTATGCGGGGCGGTACGTGGCCAAGAATATCGTCGCCGCCGGGATCGCCGAACGGTGTGAGATACAGGTCTCCTATGCCATCGGCGTCGCCGAACCGACATCGATCACCATCGAGACCTTCGGCACCGGCAAGATAGCCGATGAACGCATTACAGAACTCGTCAAGGACCATTTCGATCTGCGTCCGCGCGGCATCATCACGATGCTGGATCTACTCAGACCGATCTATACCAATACCGCGGCTTACGGCCATTTTGGCCGCACCGAATCCGAGTTTACCTGGGAACGTACCGACAAGGCCGACAGTCTGCGTCAGGCGGCGGGCCTGTAGTTTGATCCAGCGCCTGTATGAACGATAATGTCACTATTCTCGCGAATACGACGTTCAGGTCGGTAAATTCTTATCACCACATATATAAAGATTTAGGAGAATAATATGTCCAGCCAGCCAGTTGAAAACCTGACTCCGGATTACAAGGTCGCCGATATCGGCCTTGCCGACTGGGGTCGCAAGGAGATCGCCATCGCCGAGACCGAGATGCCGGGACTGATGGCGGTACGCGAAAAATACCGCGATCAGAAACCCCTCAAGGGTGCGAGGATTGCCGGCAGCCTGCACATGACGATCCAGACGGCCGTGTTGATCGAATCCCTGATCAAACTCGGTGCCGAGGTGCGCTGGGCCTCGTGCAATATCTTTTCCACCCAGGATCATGCGGCTGCAGCCATCGCGGCCAGCGGCGTCCCCGTCTACGCCTTCAAGGGTGAAACTCTGGCGGAGTACTGGGAATTCACGCATCGCATCATGGAATGGCAGGACGGTGGCACACCCAACATGATCCTCGACGATGGTGGTGATGCGACATTACTGGTCATGCTGGGCGCCAAGGCCGAGCAGGACCCGGGCCTGCTGGATAATCCCGCCAGCGAGGAAGAGACCGAGCTGTTTGCGGCGATCAAAAAACGCCTCAAGGAAAACCCCGGCTGGTACACGAAGATCAAAAACAATATTCGCGGCGTCACCGAGGAGACTACGACAGGCGTACATCGTCTGTATCACATGGAAAGCACCAATGAACTGCCGTTTCCTGCGATCAACGTGAATGACTCGGTGACCAAATCCAAGTTCGACAACCTCTATGGTTGTCGTGAATCGCTGGTGGACGGCATCAAACGGGCAACGGATGTCATGATCGCCGGCAAGATCTGCCTGGTACTGGGTTACGGCGATGTCGGCAAGGGCTGCGCCCAGTCCCTGCGCGGTCTCGGCGCCACCGTGTGGGTCACAGAAATCGATCCGATCTGCGCGCTGCAGGCCGCGATGGAGGGTTATCGCGTGGTGACCATGGAAGAGGCCGCGCCACTGGCCGACATCTTTGTCACTGCGACGGGTAACTTTAATGTGATCACCCACGACCATATGAAGGCGATGAAGAACCAGGCCATCGTCTGCAACATCGGGCATTTCGACAATGAGATCGACGTGGCGGGTCTGAATGACTATGAGTGGGAAAACATCAAGCCTCAGGTCGACCATATCATCTTCCCTGACGGCAAACGCATCATCCTGCTGGCACAGGGAAGACTGGTCAACCTTGGCTGCGCCACCGGACATCCCAGTTTCGTGATGTCCAACTCCTTCACCAACCAGGTGCTGGCGCAGATGGAATTGTGGAACAACAAGGGCACCTACGAGAAGAAGGTCTACGTCCTGCCGAAGAATCTGGATGAGGAGGTCGCCCGGCTCCATCTGGAGAAGATCGGCGCACACTTGACGACGCTGACGAAAAAGCAGGCCGACTACATTGGTGTTCCGGTTGAAGGGCCCTTCAAGCCCGACTATTACCGCTATTGACAGGGTAAGGCAGGAGATAAAAGGATGCGCATCCTTTTATCTCTTTACCATTCTGTAGACCACTAACGGTAATCCATGGACAGCCAGAAAAAATTTCCCCGGGCGTTCAGTTTCGAATTTTTTCCGCCCAAGACAGCCGAGGGCATGGAAAAGCTCAAGGCCGTCAGTACTACGCTCGCCGGGGTCGAACCCTGTTTTTTTTCGGTGACCTTCGGCGCGGGCGGATCCACCCGCGAACGTACGCTTGAAACCGTTGTCGACCTGAAACAACAGACAAGGATCGATGTTGCGCCTCATATCTCCTGTATAGGATCTACGAAACACAGCATCCGCGATCTGCTGGATACCTACATCAGCAAGGATATCCGCCACCTGGTGGCACTACGTGGCGACATGCCGTCCGGCATGCGTGATGCCGGTGAATTCCGTTACGCCAATGAACTGGTGACATTCATCCGCAAGGAAACGGGGGATCATTTCTTCATCGAGGTGGCCGCCTATCCCGAGTACCATCCCCAGTCACAATCACCGGAAAAGGATCTGCAGAATTTCAAACGCAAGGTGGAATCCGGCGCCGATGCGGCACTCACCCAGTATTTCTTCAACCCGGACTCCTATTTCTACTTCGTCGACAAATGTGAAAAACTCGGCATCGACCTGCCCATCGTGCCGGGCATCATGCCCGTTACGAATTACAGCCAGCTCGCGCGTTTCTCGGATGCATGCGGCGCGGAGATCCCCCGCTGGATCAGGAAACGTCTCGAGGCCTTCGGCGATGACGCCGCGTCCATACGTACCTTCGGGGAAGAGGTCGTAACCGGGCTATGTGAGAAACTTCTGCAGGGTGGCGCGCCCGGCCTGCACTTTTATACCCTGAACAAGGCTGAGCCCAGTATGGCCATCTGGAACAACCTCAAAATAAGCACAAACAAAACCAACCGATTGGTCAGCTCACATCCTTAATTTCCTTACATAGTCAATTCCGGACTACATCTTACGGACTTGCCTGACAAGGCGTTATGCCGAATCATAGTATCAATCTTAAGGAGTGTATGACGAGGGTGGCCTACCATGCCTGAAAAAAAACCCACTAACCTTAACGGAAACCCGCCAAAATTAATGGGTAATGAGTGTAACTCTGTTGACCCATCAGGATGTGAGTATAACTACCTCACTGCTGCACAGACCTGATGACCGCTTAACAATGCGATTATGAGGCCATTAATTCCATACTATTTTAGTCGATTTCTGGTCTTTTTTATAGTTTTTTATACCTACAATACCTGGCTCGAGATGACATCGTGATAAGGCATCAAGCCAGGGGTCGTATCCATTTTTTCTTTTTAAATTATTAAGTTATATGGCAATGAGATTTTCATAGGGCACATGGACACGGCTACATCGCCCATCGGGAGTACCCGCGGGCAATCAATTCACTCAGCGCCTTAATACGGTACGACTTTTCCATCAAAGGCGACGAATGCACCGGGCTCATAGAGGTCGATATTGTCGATTACATGTGTCATTCCGATAACCGATTCATCGACATCAATCAGGCCTGAATGGTCAGTCATGTCCGTCCGCACCCAGCCCGGATGCAGGGTAATGACCCGTACACCCTTAGGCGCAAGATCAATTGCCATGGATTTTGAGACGATCACCAGCGCGGCCTTGGCAGCACGGTAGGCATAACAACCACCGCTGGTATTATCATCCGATGATCCCATCTTCGAGCTGAGATTTGCAATTATACCCTTGGCGCCGATAAGGCGAGTATGCAACAGCTTCACCACTCGTATGGCACCGACACAATCGATATCGAATACCTTGTGCATATCTTCCGGCGTAACTGCATTTAGTGACTGGGCGGCATCCCTGGATGCCCCGTAAATACCGGCATTGTTGATCAGCACACCAATTTTATCCGGTAAATCGCTGTCACCGTTCGAGGGGCTGTCTTGTGATATATCCCATTGCAAGACATGCAACCGGGAATCATCAAGCTTGGCCAGCCCACCCCGATCCCTACGGTAACATGCCCATACCTCACATCCCTTGTCCAAGTAATAGTGGACAAATCCCAGACCGATACCGCGGTTAGCTCCTGTGATGAACACATTCATTCTTCATAAACCTCTTTGAATATTTCGATCCCTTAACACGTCTCTTAAAGTGACATTCACATCACATGCAAGTCAACCAGCTCAATCGCCAGTTTTATTATCTATCGAGTTGTTTATTTGCTGTGCGGCTTTTTTCCGTTTCACTCTGTGCTTGATGATGAAATACACGACAAAAACGGCCAGAAAGCCGCTTACCCACAATATTTCTATTGTTACCAATACACCATGCATGTGCTTAATCAACCAATCTTCCATTACGTGATCTCATCAATACACAAAAATATCTGTGGCACGGCTGTTCTATATTGCTAGAATAACATCATCATCGGCATAACCCGAATCCTGTGATCCAGCCCATAAACTTCTCCCTGAATCGTTGGCATGATATTTTTGATCAAATGAAACTTTTAAAACATCTCTTCGAAAACAATAAACACTGGGCTGAATCTATCAAGGATGCAGACCCGGATTTTTTTCAAAAACTATCCAAGCAGCAAAACCCCGAATATCTATGGATAGGCTGCTCTGACAGCAGGGTACCTGCAAACCAGATAGTCAATCTGTTGCCCGGTGAGATATTCGTACATCGTAATATCGCCAATCTTGTCGTTCACACAGATCTAAACTGCCTTTCCGTGATTCAATTTGCTGTGGATATACTCAAAATAAAACATATTATTGTATGTGGGCACTTTGGTTGTGGCGGCATCATAGCTGCAATGGAAAACAAGGAACATGGCCTGATCGATAACTGGTTACGGCATGTCAAGGATGTCTGTCGATTTCATCAGGAAAAGATGGCCACCATGGACAATGAGCGTGACAAGGTCAATCTTCTCTGTGAATTGAATGTCATCGAGCAGGTTGCAAATGTCTGCCACACGACTGTTGTACAAAATGCATGGCAGAAAGGTCAGCCGTTGGCTGTACATGGATGGGTATACAACATAGAGGACGGGATCCTGAAAGACCTGGATGTATGCGTTACCGGTCCGGATGAAATCTCGACCATCCATCGGATTGATAAAAAATACTAATAGACAAACTATAAACGCGGCGCAACACGCAGCTATTTATTGAACGAAACCGACCAGGGATGGCCTAATATAGTAAAGCGCGTATATGTGCAAGAGCAGCTTATTCACTTCAAAATAGCAGGACGCTCCATTGTATTGTCAGACCCATAAGGGTAAGTCAGGTGTTTTCCCTCTTTACGTACGGGTTCGATTTCACAACGAAAATGCAATCTATCCCTGTAATCAATCACAGGAACGAAAAAAGTGCAACGTAATGCGTTAGGTTTTTGGATTGAACCCTGGCTCTTGCCTCACCCCGGGACGGGTGAGGTACATGCAATGAAGCGCGAAGCGATTCTGCATGCCTACTTTCATATATGGCAGGACACACCTTACCATTGGGGGATTCTCAAGGGGGAGAATTCCATGCTTCCCCTTAAGTCGGCCGCAAAAATCACATTTTTTGCGACCGATAAAATCCAGGAATGAAAAAACCCAGTATGATTTCTCATACTGGGTTTTGGAATAAACCCTGGCGGTGTCCTACTTTCACATGGGAAACCCCACACTATCATCGGCGCTGAGCAGTTTCACTTCCGAGTTCGGAATGGGATCGGGTGGTTCCCGCTCGCTATTGCCGCCAGGAAAACTGAAAAAAGAAAGTTGTAAAAGGCGCTGGATTGTCACATTCACTCAACCAGCCACCCAAACTGCTTGGGTGTTATATGGTCAAGCCGCACGGTCAATTAGTACTGGTTAGCTTCATGCATTACTGCACTTCCACACCCAGCCTATCAACGTCGTAGTCTTCGACGGACCTTTAGGGACCTCAAGGGTCCAGGGAGATCTCATCTTGGGGGAGGCTTCCCGCTTAGATGCCTTCAGCGGTTATCCCGTCCGTACATAGCTACCCGGC
>CAZSAK010000034.1:0-15445 GCA_964605155.1 uncultured Chromatiaceae bacterium
CAGTTGGAAAACTGTATTTTACTCCACAAACGGAGTTTTCACACGGCCTCGGCCGGAACCAGCCATTTCTATTTAGACAGCATCCAGAAAAACCGGAAAATTAGCATCTGTATAATTAACAACCGCATGACAACGAATCCAGTTCTATTGGTAGAGGGATTGGTTAATTTTCCTGATAAGGTGATTTATGAGAGGATTAGAGGGCAATTATGCCCTCTATATGTCGGCTGGGATCGTAACCGTAATCCTAACGTTGTTATGATCAAATATTCTCTAATATACAATTCTAGGTTGGGGACTAAAAGCCCGCAGCCAAATTAAACGAAGTCAGACTTTTCCCTGTGCCACTCGCATCAATAAACTGGGCGGGATTATTCACATCGTGGGCACTGCCGCTGTACCATGTTTCAAACAAACCTAATTGAACATTATACGTTATTAGATAAGTAACACCTGCAGTGATGGCATCATCCTTATTATAGGTGTCCGCTCCATCATCGGCAGTTCGATAGGCCAACTGTATGGTACCCAGGCCCTTATTGAAAGCACCGAGTTCCACGGCCAGCGACATGGCATGCGCCTCATGAGGGTTTTGATTGTAAAGATTCGTCACCTGTCCCGCTTTGCTACTCGACGCTCCGGCATAACTCAGGTAGATTCCTAAGGGCATGCTACCCACAAGACCTTGCGCTTGAGCATCCACGGCGTAGGATTCAGTACGCATCGACGTCAATATGGGGGAGGTAGTACCATCGGCGAGTGAAGTGCTGCCGCCAAAATACTGCAATCCGATACCCAGGTCCCAGCCTCTGACCTGAGGCAAGTATGCAACACGCGCATAATCGGAATTGGGTGCTACACTGGAACCCTGGGAGTCGATAGGGAGGTGATCGGGCGACCATTTGGCCAAGGTCATAAAGAAGTCACTGCCCACCGCTACCAACCCAACACCTTCGGAGCCACCTCCGTAGCCATTGGTGGCGGGCCCAACCTGAATGTATTGCTGCGCAGACACCGCCGTCGGGAGAACGAGATTGATAAGGTGGTTACCCACCGCACCGGTATTCATCACCTCAAAGGCATAGGCGGGACCCAGACCAGCACTGAAAGGCACTATACCGAGGTTGATGCCTTTGCCAACGTCGTACATAAAGGGCAACTTGATGCTGGCTAAAAAGGCACTACCGTTAGAAGTACCCGCACCACCCACGTCACCCTCGATCAACGCGCCCATATTGGTGTTGACCCGTCCCCCCAAAAACAGAGAAGTTTCCCCCGGGATTATCAACTCACCATTGTTGGAGTTACGCCCGTCCGTTGGTTTTGTTCCGTTTGAAGCCTGATAACGGATATTGGTGATTAACGCTGTGTTCAAATTTTCAGGGAAGGAGATATGATCGTTCTCGATGACTTTTCTGGCTGTCAACGTGAACCCACCGGCCTTGAATACCCTGCCAAAGGAATTTAACAGCGGGAAATGCTGAAAATGGCAGCTGTCGCAGCCGGTATTCATCTGACGTGCGAAGGCGGGTACGGCGCTTGCGGTAATGGGTTGTAATAGCCCCACCATCAATAATATTCCGAGTCTTAGTAAACGCGTGTGTATCTGGTGCATGACTATATTCCCTTATAACCTTAAATATTAACCAACTGTGCTCAAGTCGAGAGAGCCTATAATGCAGCCCTGCAACCGCAAGCTAACCAGTTAAATTAACGGCCAGTCAGGATAATTATTTAGTCTTAAAAAATAAGGTCTTATCTGGAGTTAATTTCAGAATTGCATCTGTGAATGCTGTCGCCATCAGCAAGCCCGGGAGCACTCACCTTTATCGGTGAGCAGAGATATTCGTAGGGATTAGTCGCTGGTTAGAAAAGCGGACATGCAGTCCTGTTCGGTTGAAGTCGTAGTCGAAACCGACCATTCTGGGTCACCATCCCCGAAAAAGGAGCTAATAAATAGGTTTTTATGGGTGATCTGTACGGTACTTTCTGATCCAGGTGAATAGAAACTTGCCGCATGACCTTCAGAAAATGCTCACATAGCCGATAAAAGTGGTACAGGATTGCCTCCTGTCTTACTCGTATTAGTGCCCGGATGTATATCATGACGGGCATTTTTTTTGGACAGGCTATTATTTATGTCTCCATTCCCGAAAAGGCAACGACCGGGCAAAAAGGAGACAAATCCCATTCTATATGCCATTTTATTGCCTGTGATACAGCGTGCAATACGCACAGCAGCCTACCTTGGAGAAGTATTGATTTGCTTTTCTGATCGCATCATCACAATCAGCGCATTCACCCAACACCCGCTGGTTTTCAGGGGCAGGCAAGAATATGCACCCCGTATCCAGATTATGGATCTCGTGTTCTCCAGTTGATTGGATATTTGTGGTTACACAATATCTTGTCATAATAGCTTTCCTTGGTTAATACGACTCCAGATTATTCAACACTACCTGAGAATGAATAATGGTTAAGTTTGTTCCTGTCCCATCAGACCCTTTCATGGGGCTGCCTGTTGGCTTGTCCGGTTGTACGGATAAAGGATCATTGATTCCTCAATGAATGACTTCCGGATGGTGAATGCCTGGTGGTTGTAATATTAAGATTCTGATGATTACTCTTACTTCAATAAAATCAGTCTATTAATATCACATTGAGCGGATGATTATGAGTCACAATTTCACAGATTTTATGTGAAATATTCACATCTGTCATTGTATGAGAACAAGACGCTTCGATCGTTCTTCCAGACAGCCGCATCTTGGTATTTCCTGACTGAAATCAAGTTGTTTTCTTCAGATATAGAGAACTCTTCCGATATTAAGGTATAGGGCTGTTGCCTGGATATTGCGTATATGGATATGGGGATATCTTATGAAGATCGTACAAAAATACTGGACAGATGAACGTGGTTGGTCACCCTTATCATCGGATGTTAACTTAAGTGATGCACAATTGGTTTTAGTGTTCGCAAGTACCTCATTGATGGCGGATCCAAAACACTATACGGGAATCAAAAAAGACTATCCGAATGCAATCATCATGGGTTGTTCCACGGCAGGAGAAATATGTGGAACCAAGGTGAGGGACGATTCAATCTCGCTCACAGCCGTGAAATTTGATCACACCAGAGTACAACTCGCTACACAACACATTCAGGGTACGGATCAAAGCTTCGATTGTGGCAAATCCCTTGCTACAAATCTGATAGCGAATGATCTCAAACATATTCTGGTGATATCCGATGGGTTAAAGGTCAACGGCACAGATCTCGTCAAGGGCATGAGGGACGTTGTACCGGAGAATGTTGCCATCACCGGCGGTTTGTCGGGTGACGGTGCCCGATTCGAACATACATTCGTATGCTGCAACAATGGTCCCGAGGAAGGCGCTATTACCGCGATCGGATTCTATGGCACGCATCTGAATGTTAGTTACGGTTCAATGGGTGGATGGGAAACCTTCGGACCTGAGAGGTTAATCACGAAATCTGCAGGCAACAAACTCTATGAACTGGATGGCGTATCTGCACTGGAACTCTACAAGACCTATCTCGGTGAACATGCCAAGGGCCTGCCGTCTACCGGTTTGTTGTTTCCGCTGTCATTGCGTTCACCCGACCGTTTCGATGACAGCATCGTGAGGACGATCCTGTCCGTCGATGAAGATGAGCAATCGATCACGTTCGCTGGTGATATTCCGCAGGGTTACAAAGCCCGGTTGATGAAGGCTAATATTGAACGGTTGATAGACGGGGCAACTAATGCCGCGCACATCACAAAGAGCCATTTGGGTACCGATCCACAAATGGCAATTCTGATCAGTTGTGTTGGCAGGAAACTGGTCTTGAAACAACGTATAGAAGAAGAAGTGGAAGGTGTGCGTGTCGTGCTGGGAGAACAGGCGGTATTGGCCGGGTTTTATTCCTATGGGGAGATTTCGCCTCATACACCGACATCAAAATCGGAATTACACAACCAGACCATGACCATTACAACATTCTCTGAAATCTGAATACTTCGGGATAGTCACCAATGCATCGATTGCTTAAGCGCCAGATCCGTAAATATATCGGCAATGATATCAATACGATGCCATTCAATCTCAATAATTTTATTTCAGCAGTGAACGATGCCTATGAACATTTTGATTCGGATCGTTTGATGACAGAGCGTTCGCTGGAATTGATGTCGAGGGAGCTCACAGATCGTAATGATGCCTTGCAACAGGAATTAAAAGAACGGAAAAACATCGTGGATGCCCTCAAGGATAATCAAAGAAGGACTCGCGGTATTGTTGATGCAGCTGCTGATAGCATCATTTCGGTCAGCGCCGATGGGCAGATCATGTCCTTCAATCCGGCCTCAGAGAAAATATTTGGATACAGGGCAAAGGAAGTTATTGGCAGAGAGATCAATATACTGATACCACTCAACTCGCGGAATGTACATAGTGAGTATTTGAGACATTATTTATCAACAGGCAAGTCAAGTGCCGTCAATGGGGATATGCGTGAAATTCCGGCAGTAAGAAAAAATGGCGAGACGTTTTACCTCGAGCTGGCAATAACCGAACTGGATTTCGGTTATGAACGGATGTTCATCATCGTGTCGCGTGACATCACACGTCGCAAGGAAATCGAGCAAGCCCTGGAAAAAGCCCACGATGAGGCCGTGGAAGCCAATCAGGTCAAGTCCGAATTTCTGGCAGGTATATCCCATGAACTTCGTACCCCCCTGAATGCCATCATCGGATTTTCAGATATGCTTTTGAAGGAAATTGACGGACCTATGAACGACGAACAGAAAAACTCCGTCCAGTTTATCTTGAAAAGTGGCAAGAATTTACTGGCGCTCATCAACGATATCCTGGATATGTCAAAGATTCAGGCAGGCAAGATGGATGTCACTCTCGAAAAGGTTGATATTCGGGCAGTCATAGAGGATTCAATCGAGAATGTCAGCATACTGTTCAAGGAAAAAGGTCTGCAGTTGAAAATGGATATTGCCTCTGAAATACCGGAAATACAAGCAGACCCGATGCGCGTTCAGCAGGTGATGCTGAATCTACTCAGTAATTCAGCAAAATTCACTGATGAGGGTGTCGTCACTGTGCGTTGCAATCAAATAAAGATTGGTGATCCAGGTTTGCCAGAGGATAAAACCATCGGACTACCCGTGGGTAGTCACTGGATCATGGTTGCCGTACAAGATAATGGTGTTGGCATTGCAAAGAGTAATATTCCGAAGGTTTTTGAAGAATTTCGCCAGGTCGAAGGCGGTGTGTCCCGCAAACAAGGTGGCACAGGTCTGGGTGTACCGATTTCCAAACGATTTGTAGAACTGCACGGTGGAAGGATGTGGCTAACCAGTGAAGAAGGGCATGGCACAACGTTTTATTTTATTCTTCCAGTCGATATGGGCATGAAAATACCCGACCTACCTGCCAGTACGGATGATTCAAATCAGGAGGATTCCGAACCGGTGGACGAGAATTGCTGGCATAAGACAAAAGTGTTGATCGTAGAGGATGATGCGGCAGTTGCAAGGTTGTGCCAGACATTCCTCCTCAAGGCAGACTATGGCGTAGACAGTGTGTCGCACGGAAGTAAAGTTATCGATAAAGTGAAAGCGTATAAGCCCGACATTATTCTGCTGGACATGATGTTACCCGGTAAGGACGGGTGGCAGATCCTGGATGAACTGAAGGCATCATCTGAAATGGAAAAAATTCCGGTCGTCATCGCTTCGGCGATGGATGGACGACAATTCGGGTTGTCTCTCGGGGCAGCCGAATACCTGGTCAAGCCCGTCGAAGAAGAGTTGTTGGTTAATGCATTAAACAGAATAAAAAAGGATTTCAGGTTTATTCTGATTATCGATGATACCAACGACTTGATTGAGTCCACGCGCGCATCATGCAATGAAAGCCCGTATCGAATATGCAGCGCCAAGGGTAGTCGGGAAAGCCTCGAGCTGATACGCGACAAGAAACCCGACCTCATCATGTTAAATTGGGATATCCCCAGGCATGATGGTATCACCTTACTGGAAACAATAAAGATGGACGCTTCGCTTTACAATATTCCCCTGATCATTGTCACGGGCAAATTGCTGGGCCAGGCAAAAAAAGCATTCAGGGAACTTCATGCCACGATTCTACAAAAGGATAGTTATTCGGATCAGGATCTCAGGAAACTGATTGCGGATAATCTGGAAAACGAGGTATTAGAAGAAGCATGAACAAACATAAAAAGATTCTTTATATCGAGGACGATCCGGTTAACAGAACCCTGGTTAGAAAGCTTCTACTATCGCAGGGTTATGACTTTGTCGAGGCAGATAACGGGCTGGATGGCATCCAGGTTGCACTGGATGAACACCCCAATATCATTCTGATGGATATCAGTATGTCGGGGCTGGACGGTTATGAAACAACGACCCGGATTAAAGGTATGAATGAATTGAAGGATATCCCGATTGTTGCTGTTACAGCCAATGCCATGCAAGGCGACAGGGAAAGGGCCTTGACAGCGGGTTGTGATGGCTACATCACCAAGCCAATCGATCCCGAAACTTTCGTTGAGCAGATTCTGTCATATATCGATGGCAAGCAGGAGCGTGTTGAAAGTACAAAAGAGGCGGGCTATCTCAAGGAATATAATCAAAAACTGGTGGAGCGGTTGGAAGAGAAATTGAGAGAGTTGTCCGACTATAATGAGGCACTCGAAGGCAAGGTTAATGAAAAGGTAAATGAACTTCAACAGGCTCAGGAACAGTTGATGCAGAGTGATAAAATGGCATCGATCGGCCAGTTGGCAGCGGGAGTTGCTCACGAAATCAACAATCCAATCGGCTATGTCAATTCCAATCTGAATACCCTGGAACAGTATGCAGCAGGTCTGCTGAGCATCGTTGATGCATACCAAGACGTCGAATCACATCTTGATGCGGGTTCCGAGGCGATAAAAAACCTTGTTACTCTAAAACAAAGGATCGATTTTGATTATCTTCGACAGGATATTATGAACCTGATACATGAGTCCCAGGAAGGGGCCAACAGGGTCAAAAAAATTGTCCAGGATCTCAAGGATTTTTCACACGTCGACAACAACGAATGGCAGGAAGCCGACCTGCATGCAGGACTGGACAGTACACTCAATATCGTCCATAACGAGATCAAGTACAAGGCGGAAGTTGTCAAGGAATATGGCAGGCTTCCCACTGTACAATGTGTCACATCTCAGATTAACCAGGTATTCATGAATATTCTGGTCAACGCTGCCCAGGCAATCGAGAACAAGGGTGTAATAACGATTCGCACATATGAACAAGATGGATTGGCCAGGATTGAAATCAGCGATAACGGGAAAGGTATTGATACTGGGAATATTAAGAAGATTTTCGACCCGTTTTTCACCACCAAGCCCGTCGGTAAGGGGACTGGCCTGGGATTATCATTGACCTACAGTATCATCAAGAAACATGGAGGCAGGATTGATGTCGAGAGTCAACCGGGAAAAGGTACGACATTCCGGATTTTGTTGCCCAGGTCTCAAAATAAAGAAGCCATCGAAAATGATCTGCCTGATAGATATGTGGTAGCCCATGGATAGAACACCTGATAATCCCATCGCCCAGCAAAGGTCCTTGTTGTTTGTCGACGATGAGTCGAACATCCTGTCCTCACTCAAGCGGTTATTCAAGCCTCTGGGTTACAAGCTGTTTTTCGCAAACAGCGGGGCAGAGGGCCTGGAGATATTGGATCAACAACCGATTGATTTGATCGTATCCGATATGCGCATGCCAGAAATGGACGGTGCAGATTTCCTTGGCCGTGCCGCCAGAAAGTGGCCGGACACGATTCGTTTATTACTGACTGGACATGCGGATATGACCACGACCATCAAAGCGATAAACAGTGGCCAGATTTATTATTATATCAGCAAACCGTGGGATGAAGACCATATCAAAGTTATTATCCAGCAGGCACTTGAGCATAAATTCCTGCAAGATGAACGGAGTCGGTTGCTGGAGCTTACCCGAAAGCAAAATGAGGAGCTTGCCGACCTTAACACGGGTCTTGAAAAAAAGGTATTACAACGCACGGAAGAACTCCATCAAACGATGGATAAACTTAAAGATGCGCACAAGGAACTGCAAAATAACTATGACACGACCATCCGGGTCTTTTCCGGTTTTATTGAACTCAGTGAGAATGCTATAGCAGGACATTCGCATCGTGTTGCGGAGATGGCAGACGGCCTTGCCTCTCGTATGGGTGTCAGTGAAGAATACAGGAAGACCATCATTCATGCAGCGCTGCTCCATGATATCGGCAAACTGGGGTTACCGGGTGAGTTAATCAACACACCGTTTAAATCGTTAAAACCACGGGATCAGAAAAAAGTACTGGAACATGCCGTTATCGGACAAACCATCCTGATGGCACTGGAACCACTGCAGCAGGCATCCCAGCTTATCCGTGGTCATCATGAACGCTTTGATGGCCTTGGCTATCCTGACAAGTTGGTTGGGAATGAAATCCCCATGGGCGCAAGGATACTCGCTGTTATCAATGATTATGATGCATTGGTCAGCGGGACCCTGGAAACGTCCGTGTATAGTGATTCCTCGGCACGGGAGTATTTAGAGGAAAACAAGGGATCACGCTATGATCCAGCTGTAGTTGATGCTTTCATCGATCTGCTCTCCGAAATCACGGATATCGATGATGCCACCATGACAGCGATGGATACGAATGACCTGAAACAAGGAATGGAGGTTGCCAGGGATATACTGACGCGAAACGGATTGTTGCTATTGCCCAAAGGCTTTGTATTAAACCAAAAAACCATCGAACAACTCCGATATCTTGAAAAAAAGTACGACACAACATTTACCATCTTCATCCGCAAATCATGAGTCACAGTGATCGTGATAATAAGTAAGGCATCATCGATATGCAAAACCTGTTCTACGATTACCACTTTATATCCTCACAGCTCGATACAAAGCACATTATAAGGGTCAATATCGATTCCGAAACACTGACCCGCATCACAGACCTGTCAGTTAATCACCAGCCGGACTGGACACGACTTGATTACCATCAATGCAGTAACTGTCCATTAAATAATGTTGATCATACATATTGCCCTGTTGCAACCAATATCGTAGAGCTCATCGAGCTCTGTGATACTTCCATGTCCTATGAAGAGGTCACCGTCGAGGTACATATGCCCGAACGCAGTATCGTCAAAGAAACGACCATGCAGAGGGGTGTCAGTTCGTTGCTAGGGTTGCTGATTGCGACGAGTTCATGTCCCCGTACGGACTTTTTAAAGCCAATGGCACGCTATCACTTACCATTATCGAGTGAAGAAGAAACGATCTATCGGGCTACATCTATGTATTTACTTGCGCAATATTTCAGACGACAGAAAGGATTTGAATTCGACCTGGAATTAAAAGGACTGGCCGCGTTCTATCATGATTTGGCGATTATCAATCAGGCAATGGCATTACGATTACGCGACCTAAGCAGTAAAGATTCCACGGTGAATGCCCTCATATTGCTGGATTTATTTGTTAAAGCCCTGCCAAGTACCATTGAAGATTCTCTGGATGAAATCAAATATTTATTTGCATCATATATCAACTAGATATACCAGCTATTGAATGTTGTTTATAGATATTTGCGCTGTCTGTATAGGTAGAAATACCGATCAGTTGCGGGGATGATCTAGGTCTTACACATCAATACGGTTCGAGTCTGTTTCCCTGGCCATTTGCCATCGCCAATTTGAGCGAAGCCATCTGGGATATGGACGCTCAACTACCAACCAGATGGCAAGCTCTCATTGATGGTAATCTGATGGCCTTCGCTCCTGATATAGCCACCTGTCGTGAGATCCTTCATGATACGGCTCACCATCTCCCGGGATGCCCCTACCATCTTTGCGATGTCCTGATGAGTCAGTCTGTGCTCAATGACCATTTTGTCATCCTGTTGTGTCGCCATGTTGAGAAGGGCCCTCGCCACCCGGCCATAGACATCCAGCAAGGCAAGATTTTTGACATTGGTTGTCAGGCGACGGACACGCTGACTCTGCGTTTTCAACAGTTTGAGGGCGATGGAAGGATCTTTTGCAATACAGGACTCGAATGTCGCCTTGGACAGGACACAAAACTTGCTTTGGACCATGGTGATCACAGAAGCGGAGCGGGGTAGCGCATCCACCAGCGCCATTTCCCCGAAAAATTCACCGGAGCCCTGGACGGCAAGGATGACTTCCCTGCCGTTATCGTTACTGACAAACACCTTGACCTTGCCGGACAAAATAAGATATAGCGAATCGGACGTATCACCTTCATGAATGATGATGGTATTTTTTGGGAAGGACCTTACCATCGCACTATCGGCGATGATCTTTAATTCCGGTTTACCCAGCTCGGAAAAAAGCGGAATCTTGGCTAATTCTCTTATCATAAAGATTACCCCTGATTTTATGCCTTCAAAGTCATCAGAATACTGATAATATTAAAGAATGACAGTCTCTTACACACGTTTTTTATACTAGGGTACTCGATATTTCAAACTATGTCAGTATTGTTCAAAACCCTTGTGTTAGGGATATTAGGAGGATTATGCGGCGGTATTTTGAGTCTGACCCCCTGGATAACCCACCTCGAAGAAGACATAGGGCTGACACGGCTGTTTCATCAAAGAGGCCCCCGGGCCGCCCCCCGCGATGTTGTCATCATCGCGATTGATAAGGATTCTGCTGACCGGTTCGGGATCAAAGGCGGCCCCAACGAATGGCCACGCGACCTCCACACCCGCCTCCTTAAAAAACTGTCCCAGGCAGGGGCAAGTGCCATCAGTTTCGATATCCTCTTCAAGAAACACCGCTCAGAGGTAGATGATCAGGCCTTGGGACAGGCCATGTCCGATGCCGGGAATGTGATACTCATCGAAGGCCTCGCGCGGGAATCCATTGACACGCAGGGGTCGGCCGGAACCCCCGCGGAAATGCTCATCGAAAAATTGGTTCTGCCAATACCGGTGCTTACAGAGGCAGCGGTTGCAATGGCCCCCTTTCCATTGCCCAAGGTCCCCGTCAGGGTGAGTCAATTCTGGAAATTCTCACCCGATGCAGCTGATGCCCCGACATTACCCGTCGTGTCATTTCAACTCTACGCCTTGGAAGTTTATCCGCAATTCCTGTCAATATTGCAAAAAGTCAATCCTGGCGATGCGAGTCAATTGCCACAAACACGTGACGAGATTATCAATGGCACTGGGCTTATAAAATTCATGCGGCAATTGCGCATCCTGTTCATGAAAGATAATGATCTGACTGATGCAATGCTGACACGGCTGAAGTCAGACGACATGAAACTGAATCCACAGCGCAAACAGCTCCTTTTATCCTTCGTCAGACTCTATCGGGGAGGGCAGAGCCAGTACCTGAATTTTTATGGCCCTGCGCGCAGTATTAACACCATCCCTTACTACAAGGTGCTTTCCAAAGAGTCTGATTCGAACACAACATCGGACATGACGGATTTTCATAACAAGCTGGTCTTCATCGGTTCATCGGAGATCAAGCAGTGGGAACAACACGATGGCTTTTACAGTGTGTATTCCAATCCAGAGACCGGTCTTGATGTCAGTGGAGTGGAAATTGCGGCCACGGCAACCGCTAATTTACTTGACGGCATACCAGTCAAGCCCCTGACCCCGTTTGATCGTGTCTTACTCGTTTTTTGCTGGGGGTTGTGCCTGGCCATCTTCTGCCGTTTGTTCACGGTCATATGGGCAACGATTTCTGTGATCGGTGTCTCAATCATTTATTACTGGAGCGCGGTCACTCTGTTTTCCTCGACAGGCATCTGGTTACCGTTGGTCACACCTTTGTTAATTCAGTCACCGCTGATCCTGTTTGCGGGTGTCATGTGGACGTATCTCGATACGAATCGCGAACGGAGGAACATCAGGAAAGCCTTCGGATTCTATCTGCCATCCAAAATAGTCGATCGCCTGATCAAGGAAGGGCCTGATTTCGGTGCCAGCGGACATCTTGTCTATGGCATCTGTTTATTTACGGATGCAGAGCAGTATACCCGACTGGCCGAACAGTTGGATCCCAAGGTTTTAGGGGCTCTTATGAATGACTATTACAAGATCCTCTTTGAACCGGTGAGAAGACGTGACGGGATTGTATCCGATGTGGTGGGGGACTCCATGCTGGCCATCTGGACCGGTCCGCATCCGGACAAGGATCTCAGGACACAGGCGTGTCATGCAGGCCTGGAACTGGTACAGGCGCAACACCGATTCAATGAACTTCACGGTGACCGTCCGTTACCCACCCGCATCGGATTACATTGCGGTAACATGTTGTTGGGCAACGTCGGCGCGATTGATCATTATGAATATCGTGCAGTGGGCGATATCGTCAATACGGCGACGAGGATTCAAGGCGTGAATAAATACCTTGGGACACATCTATTGGTTTCAGAAGAAACCTTGACGGGTGTGGAGGGTGTGCTGACGCGGGAACTCGGAGAGTTTATCCTCGCGGGAAAAACAAGACAGATACGCTTATTTGAGATACTGTGCCGTCAAGACGATGCGAATGAATCGTTATATGCCCTGTGCGATGATTTTATGCAGGCATTGACGACATTTCGCAAACAACAGTGGGACCAGGCCGGTGATCACTTTAAAAAGATAATGTCACGTCAGGGTGAAGATCCACCATCCCGCTATTACCTGGCATTATGCGCACATTACAGTAAAAATCCTCCACCGGAAGACTGGGAAGGCGTCATCAATCTGAAAACCAAGTAATTATCATCTTCACATGATCGGGTTGGAGATCGGATCATGGACATTTACAGCTCGCCGGGGTTATGCTTCACAAAGGGTCTGGGTATCCGGCTAAACATGAAATCGGGGGTATTGGGGGTGCATCGATATCGGGTTGAGGAATGCAGACGCATGCCCGAAGATGCCTGATCACTAATAGATAAGGAATCCTCTGAAACAAGAAGGATGATCACGCCATGCAGTTAATGTCGTGCCGGCGATATTGCATTTCATCAATTCTTTTTATCTTGACATTCATGGCTGCCATGCCTGCTTATACGGTGGAGCGTTGCCCGCAGTGGGTGGCCAAAATCGTGTCCATACAAGGCTCCGTCACTACACGTACTTCCAGCGACAAGCATTGGTCCGGCGCAGGGTTGAATCAAACGTATTGTGCCGGCGATCTTATCCATGTCGGTGATAACAGCCGCGCCGCCATCGAACTCAGTAATGAAACCATCATACGTCTGGACCAGAAGACCACCATTGTCCTGTCTGAGATCAAAGAGGATGAACCCAGTTGGCTGGAAGTCTTAAAAGGCGCAGTTCATATCATTACCCGCGTGCCGAAGTCGTTGAAGATCAAGACACCGTATGTCAACGCCTTTGTTGAAGGGACCGAATTTACGATCAGGGTCGAAGATGAACAAACTTCAGTCAGTGTAATCGAAGGTAACGTCAAGGTGGATAATACGAATGGCAGTCTGGTACTGACCACGGGGCAATCCTCACTGACCAGGGAAGGTGAAGCGCCGAGTCTACGCCTGGACATCCGTCCCTATGATGCCGTGCACTGGACCCTGTACTATCCTTCACTGCTGGACAAGCATCGTATGGGTCCAACCGATCACGGCACAGCGGATAACTCTGGTCAGTCCTTACTTGAACAAGCGGATACCTTATTGGATGTCGGCCGCGTCGAAGAAGCACATGACCTGCTGACGCAGGTACTTGAGCGTTTTCCCGACAACAGTACGGCCTATGCCATGCTATCCATCATTGAATTGGTACAAAACAACAGTGACCGGGCGCTTGAACTGGCGAACAAGGCTGTATCATTAGATCCGGAGTCTGCGGCCGCCCGGATTGCGTTGTCGTATATCTTACAGGCACGCTTTGAGTTGCATGATGCGCAACAACAAATCGAAAGGGCATTGCAACACGACAACGATAATGCCCTCCTGTGGGCACGCCTCGCAGAACTTCGCCTTTCGCAAGGTGATATTGACCAGGCGCTTGAGGCTGCGAAACGGTCGGTCGCATTGAATCCACACGAGTCGCGAAGCCTGACGGTGCTCGGTTTTGTCTATCTGGGCATTTTCAAGGTTCAGGAAGCTCAAAACGTATTTAATCAAGCGATCATCGCCGACCAGGCGAATCCATTGCCTCGGCTGGGCAGTGCCCTTGCGCTGATCCGCAGAGGTAATGTGTCAAATGGCCGCAGGGAGATCGAGATCGCCGCCAGCCTGGATCCCAATAACGCCCTGGTGCGCAGCTATCTTGGTAAGGCCTATTATGAAGAACATCGCGGTAAACTGGCGGCGGATCAATTCGGCCTGTCAAAAGACCTGGACCCCAAAGACCCAACGCCGTGGTTTTACGATGCCATCCTCAAGCAGAGTGAAAACCGTCCCGTGGAAGCACTGTACGATCTTCAAAAGTCCATCAGATTGAATGACAATCGGGCTGTGTACCGGTCACGATTGCTGCTCGATGAGGACCTGGCGGCCCGCAGTGCCAGTCTGGCACGTATCTATGACGATCTGGGTTTTCGACAACTGGCACTGGTGGAAGGTTGGAAATCGATCAATACGGATCCCGGCAATCATTCGGCCCATCGTTTCCTGGCCGACGCTTACGCTGCGTTGCCACGCCATGAAATCGCCCGTGTCAGTGAACTCCTGCAATCCCAATTATTACAGCCAGTCAATTTAAATCCCATTCAGCCACAACTGACACAAAGCAGTCTGGGGATTCTGGACGGGGCGGGGCCATCGGAAATCGCGTTTAATGAATTCAATCCGCTGTTTGTGAGAAACCGTTTTGGCTTGCAATTGAATGGTATCGCGGGAGGAAATGAGACGTGGGGCAATGACCTGGTCCAGTCAGGTGTCTGGAATAATGAATCCTACAGCCTCGGGCAGTTCCATTATGAAAGTGATGGATTCCGTGATAATAACGATCAAACACAGGATATCTACAACATTTTTGCCCAGTCGGCGCTCGACCATAAAACCAATATCCAGTTTGAATACCGCAAGTCAGAATCGGACAAGGGCGATTTGCCACTACGCTTCGATCCAGACAATTATGATCCGACCTTCAGAGAACAGAGTGATTCCGAGATTCTTAGAATTGGAATAAACCGGCAACATTCTTTAACGTCACAGACGATTATATCCGTACTCTCAAGTAATCTGAATATTGATCAGGATAGAGATACGCCATTCTTTCCGTCAATAAGTCAAAATTTGAGCAACGGCTACATTGTAGAAATACGGAATCAACGGGATGGCGAGTCCTATCACCTGATCTCAGGTCTCGGAAGTTTTCGTGCAGACTC
>CAZSAK010000035.1:0-15306 GCA_964605155.1 uncultured Chromatiaceae bacterium
AACTCCCGACCTTCGCATTGCGAACGCGACGCTCTCCCAGCTGAGCTACGGCCCCTGAGGCTTACCCTGTAACCCCCTGTGATCTGGGAGCCGGGCGTATCTGAGTGAGGGCAAATGTTAGCATCTAACAGCCATGATGGGCTATACCATTATGCCTATTATTATCCGGGAATTCAGCGGGCAATATATTTAATGGTGTGATGTCTGTCATGGCCGTTACGAAACATGCAATCGTCTTCTATAGTGACTGTGCCATATTATGAACCGGGCACCGATTTTCTTAGCAGATAGTTGTCGCGACTACGATATATATAAAACGAATCTGGAGTTCACACTCGATCTGAATACATCGCATTATACTGCTGTCGTACTGTAATGACTCGGGTAGATCAATGCGAAGGTGATGCCTATATAGGCGGCAGGTATATCGCCCATTTAATGCTGGAATGATGCATTGTCCCTGCGTACCGACAGGCCATCGAAAGGTCAGGCCTTGGCAAGCGGGTTTGAATAAGTATCGTTTGGCGATTCCCCATTCGGACCATAACGGGGATTATCTCCGTCTTGCTGTCCTTTCAACAGTGACAGGGCAAGTGCAGTATGACGAGATGATGCATTGATTATGATCCCGTTTACATCGTTTTGACGGTTGCATTCGGAGATGATGTTGATAAGATTTTGCCAGTCCTCGATAAGGGTTTTGCCACATTGCTTGATAAAAGTATTCATACCAAATCTGTTACTCTGGTATCCGGCCTTGTCCAGCTCAGCCCCACGTTGACGATTCAGTGATTCCAATGACCCGATGATTTGTTGTTTATGTTCTGCGAGCAGTCGTATAGATTCATCGTCATTTGTGCTTAATACCTGATATTCCTTCTGGAGGGCTTCTCTCAGTTGGACCGACAGAGCGATTTCCTCCCTGATCAATTCATGGATGCGCTGTTGGCTTTCGTAGGATGTCATGGCGAGGCCTGGCTATATCAGGGCTTGGAGTTGAGTCTGCTTTCAAAACCCAGCATCTTTTCAGAAACCCGGGTTGCATCGATTTCAAAATTGCCGGTGGCAATCGCCCTGCGAATGTCTTCGACCCGCTGGGTATCCACGACCGGCGCATCACCTATAGCCGCCTCGATTTTTTGCAGCAACCCGGCGGAATCTGTGAGGCTGATCTTGTCAAGTGTTGAAGAATCACCCGTTTCCTTTTCGGAAGGGGTGGACTTGTTGTTGTCAGGGATGACATGTAACTTCTTGTCATCCTGTGATTTTGAGAGCTGATTGGTTGTTTGCCCCGTAATCTCGATCGGCATGGTTATTGTCTCCTCCAAATAGTCATGCTTTTATATATAGTATAAGTGTCTGCGGACCTTTTTACATGGCTACGCTGACGACACCTCTTGAAATGACCTCGCCCTGAATCACGCGCTGCGATGCAAGATTTTGAACTTGAATGATTTGTCCGCTGATCCCGTCGCCTAGCGCCTTGCCTTTCATACGGACCTCGAACCCCTTGTTTTTAGCCAAAATGATGACGTTTTCACCTCGTCGTACCAGCTTTTGGGCTTCGATCATAGATGGTCTGATGACGTCCTCCGCCAGAATAGGTTGCTTCGGGATCAGGCCGACCGCCTGCTGAGGTTCTATGATATATCCACGGTTCAGTGTCGACAGGTCCCGGCGTGACAGTGCCACATCATCTGCACTGATCTGCGAACCACGCCTGAGATAGCGTTTTGCAACAAGCACCTTTTCATACACACTGATCTTGACCGGTACATAGAGTTTCCACGGGCTGATACCATTACAACTGACTCCGATACTGGTATTACCGAGCATATGTCCACCGGGAGCCTTGTAGGCTTCGAGGGATTGGTCGCAGCGTTGCAAGCGCAAGCGCGGATCGATGGTCCCAATTGACACCTCGATGTTATCGCTATCAGCGGCTGTTTGATGTAATACAAATTCCCGGATGGTCTGCTTGATTGATTGAGGGTCCTGGTACTCCCGGGCGAGACTTGTCCTGGCCGCTAGTGACAACATGACGGCTGCCATAAAAATGGCAAACGGCAGTGTACGGGACATGGCGTGTTTCATAACTGTATGCTTTATATACATATATTATTACAATCAGGTACTTGTTCAATTCATTGGAAAGACTGGAATATCACCTGTATTCCTTAATCAATTTCCTGCCTGTAACTATTCAATAATCGTGCCATTTATCAAACGATTATTGAAAAGATCTCATATACACGATATGAAGATGACTTTGTTGAAATCATCAATGTAGAAAAGGTACTTGCGAATATCGTCAACACTTCAATCGAATTGCCTGGATATATGATTGCCTTCAGCACTTTCATGGCCTTAACGGACAGATTTATTCCTAAGCATCTCGCAATCCGGTGGATAAATATTTCCGGGTGATTCGGAATCCCTCTCCGGTGTGGTGGACGAGTTCGATACTCTCAAGCTCCGTGACAGTATTGTCTACCGGTTGAAACCCTCGAACGGTGTATAGGGTGACAATCAAGGAGGATGTAATCCACCTTCCTCACAACAAATCTTGCCTGCGGACGGAAAACACTTGCCGTACAATCACATTGCGTTGTGCAACCATAGATCATAACTAATTGAATATACTATTATAAATTCATTGGCATAGGCTTTGCTATATGACAGGCAAGGTTCATAGTCTGGAGTTCGCAAATGCCACTGAGTTTGAATGACGTGTTGGATTTACCATCAAAGGCGCTGCAATTACGTGCACGTCGTGCCGAGGTGCTGGCATCGAACATGGCAAATGCCGATACGCCGAAATATAAAACCCGGGATATTGATTTTGCCGCCGTACTCAACAACACACAGAACTCCGGTTCCCGTTTAATCACCACCAACCAGAATCACATCAAATCAATCACAACAGATCCATCCAAGGCCGAGCTGATGTACCGCGTGCCATACCAGCGATCACTGGATGGGAACACAGTCGAGACGGAAGTCGAACAGGCCCAGTTTGCCGACAACGCGGTGCAGTACCAGGCCGCTTTTACCCTGTTAAACGGGCGTATCAAGAGCCTGTTGACAGCCATCAAGGGAGAATAATGATGCCGCTTTTCAATGTCTTTGATATTTCAGGATCGGCGATGAGTGCCCAGAGTATCCGACTGAATACGACGGCAAGTAATCTTGCAAACGCAGAAAATATCAGCAGCAGACCTGATCAGGTATATCGCCCACGTCAGCCGGTATTCGCAACCATCATGGATAACTTCAGTGGCAATGTAGAAGGCGTAAAGGTCACAAATATTATCGAGAGTAATGCACCGCCCCGCAAGGAATACGCACCGAACAATCCGCTTGCTGACGAACAAGGCTATGTCTATCTGCCGAATGTAAACACTATTGAGGAGATGGCCAACATGATTTCAGCATCGCGATCGTATCAGAATAATGTGCAGATCATGAATACCACCAAACAGATGTTGATGACAACGTTGAGGTTGGGTCAGTAATGACATTAGTGAAATTTTTGGAGAATGAATGATGACAACAATTGATACCAGTTTGCTGGAAAGCCTTAAACTCTCGCAAAAGCCCGAGGGTAAAAAGGACAAGATCGGGCAGGATGAATTCCTCAAATTGATGACGACACAGCTGAGTAACCAGGATCCCCTGAAACCCATGGAAAGTGGTGAGTTTTTCAGTCAGATCGCACAGTTCAGTTCGGTATCGGGTATCCAGGAACTCCAGAAATCATTTGAACAGGTAGCCTCAGCAATGATGTCCAATCAGGCATTACAAGCGTCGGCAATGGTCGGACGTACGGTATTGATACCCGCCTCGGAAGCGGAATTGAAGGATGGCGGTAAAATCAATGGAACAGTCGAGTTGACGTCCAGTACTCCTGGCCTTGCGGTCGGTATATATGACACGGCTGGCCAACTGGTGAGACAGATATCCATGGGTCCCCAGTCAAGCGGAAGCGTTGAATTCAATTGGGACGGTTTGACCGATGACGGTGAACCGGCTCCGGCGGGTAAATATCAGATACAGGCCATTACCCAGGTTGATGGTGAGCCAACTGCTGCCGAGACTTTTATTGCGGCAAAGGTTGACAGCGTCGTCATGGAGAAGTTCGGACAGGATGTCACCCTCAATCTCGGCGCCATGGGGCAGTGGGGATTGTCCGATGTTAAACAAATTCTGTAAGGCGGATTCAAGAGGAGAATAGTCATGCCATTTCGTATTGCACTTAGCGGACTCAACGCCGCATCATCGGAGCTGCGGGTTATAGGTAACAACGTGGCAAACGCAAGTACTACCGGTTTCAAGAAGTCACGCACCGAGTTTTCGGATATATTTGCTACTGCAAACCTTGGCGCATCTTCAAATGCCATTGGTAGCGGTGTCGCGATATCCGCAATCGCACAACAGTTTTCCCAGGGGAACATCTCATTTACCGATAACAACCTCGATCTGGCGATCAGTGGTCAGGGTTTTTTCCGTCTTAATGACAACGGCGTAACCGTATATTCACGCTCCGGTAATTTCGGAGTGGATAATTCGGGTTATATCGTCAACCCAAGCAACCAGCGTCTGACCGGCTATCTGGCGGACCCCAGCGGTACCATTACAGGAGCCGTTGGAGATATCCAGCTTGATACATCCGATATCGCGCCCCAGGAAACAACCGATATATCGTATGGGCTCAACCTTAATGCTTCTGCCTCGGTTCCTGCGGCACCGATCTCGACCTCGTCAATCACGCTGGGTAGTGCCGGTGCAAATCCTGATCTGGATACCACAGCATCACCGGTATCGGTCGCCATTCCGCAATTGGTGGATGGTTATGGACAAGCCGTGACAACCGGTGCGTTGCAGTTTACCAATACTGGTCCCAATACATGGGATGTCACCATGACAGGAACCAGCGGTACCTCTACGACTGCATCGATGACGATCGGCTCGACAAACACGATCACTCTGGACTGGGATCCGGACGGTGCAGGTGCGCAAACCGCATTACCCGTTACCATTGATGTATCGACGGTTACCGAGAATACCGGCGGCGGTAATGATGTCACTGCGTCGGCCACCGGAAACCTGCAAGGTGCGTTTGATCTCGCAGATGCATCAACATACAACAATTCCACCTCATTGACGATCTTTGATTCACTGGGCGCCTCGCATCTTGCGACAACGTATTACCGCAAGACGGGAAATCCCAATGAATGGGAAACCTATCTGTATATAGACGGTAACCAGATTCCAGGTGCGCAGGCCAATGGATCCGACCTGCTGCAGTATTCACCGTCAGGCACGCTATCTTCCATCAATGGTGTGGCAGTTCCTCCAAGTTCGATTACCTCGGGCACATTCAGTCCCGGGGGCGGCGCGGCTGATATGACACTTACGATGGATTATTCAAATGCAAGCCAGTTCGGTGGTGGCTTCAACGTGAATTCATTGGTGCAGGATGGATTTGCAACAGGCCGCCTCAGTGGGATCGACATCGACAGCAGTGGTGTCGTCCTCGCACGGTTTACCAACGGACAATCTCGTACCCTGGCGCAGGTAGTGTTGGCAAACTTCAGCAATTCCCAGGGTCTGACCCAGCTCGGAGATTCGAACTGGGCGGAGAGTTTTGAGTCTGGCGCGGCACTCGTCGGGGCACCTGGTTCATCGAGCCTGGGGCTGCTTGAATCCGGTGCACTGGAAGGTTCCAACGTCGATCTGACCGAACAACTCGTAGGGATGATCACGGCTCAGCGTAATTTCCAGGCCAATGCCCAGGTTATCAAGACGGCCGATACGATTACCCAGGCGATTATCAATATCAGATAACAGTAGATGTGGAATCAAGGTTGAAGACAGCAGACAAATGGTAAACCGTAATGGATGACATGTTGTATATCGCGACCGCGGCAGCTCAGCAGGCCATGCTGGCCCAGGCCGTGAACGCCAATAATCTTGCCAATGTCAGTACCACCGGATTCAAGGCGGATCTGCTGGCTTTTCAGGCACTGCCGCTTGATGATCAGGGAATATCAGGACGCGTCTACTCCACGGTGGATGAAAGCGGTGTTGATCTGACACCGGGTCCTGTAACGACCACAGGCCAGCAACTGGATGTCGCCGTCAGCGGTGAAGGATGGCTTGCTGTCCAGTCAAGTGACGGTACCGAGGCCTACACCCGTTCAGGTAGTCTGCGTCTTACATCATCGGGGACGCTCATCAATGCTAGCGGCTGGCCTGTGCTGGGTAACGGCGGGCCGATTGCGATCCCACCGGCTGAAAAGATCGAGATTGGCGATGACGGCACAATCTCCATACGTCCAGAAGGCCAGACGCCGTCGGCAATGGTGGTAGTTGACAGGATAAAGTTGGTAAACCCCGATCAAAGCCAACTGGTAAAGGGTGAAGATGGTCTCATGCGTTTGCAGGATGAATCAATCGCAGCGCCGGATGTGGGCGTTCGACTGCTATCGGGCGCACTGGAAATGAGTAATGTCAATGCCGTGGATGCAATGGTCAATATGATTGCGCTGTCACGGCAGTTCGAGGCCGAGGTGAAGCTGATGAAGCTCGCTGAGGAAAATGATACTTCTTCCACTGAACTAATGACGATCTAGTCTTAGAGGAGCTAAAAAATGAGTCAGGCATTATGGATCGCGAAAACAGGGCTGGATGCGCAACAAACACGTATGTCTGTCATTTCAAACAACCTGGCGAATGTGAATACTGCCGGATTCAAACGCGGACGTGCTGTCTTCGAGGATCTGTTATATCAAAATGTCAGACAGGTGGGTGCCCAGGCATCACAGGATACGGAACTACCTTCCGGACTGAGTCTCGGTACCGGAGTTCGTACTGTTGCCACGGAGAAATTATTCACCCAGGGCAATACCGTTGAAACTGGCAACTCGCTTGATATGGCCATCCAGGGTCGTGGCTTTTTCCAGATCCTGTTACCGGACGGAACTTTGGCCTACACGCGGGACGGTTCTTTCCACATGGATTCGCAAGGTCAGATCGTGACCTCGGGCGGCAACGTGTTGCAACCCGCCATAACGATCCCGAGTGATGCGTTGAGTGTTACGGTAGGTAGTGACGGTACTATCGGTGTCGTGACACCGGGATCTTCCGCTCCGACGCAGATCGGTAACATACAATTGGCTAATTTCGTGAATCCAACCGGTCTGCAACCCATTGGACAGAATCTCTATCTGGAATCAGGTTCGAGTGGATCCGCCCAGACCGGTACGCCGGGCCTGACGGGACTTGGTACGTTGACACAGGGGTCGATTGAAACATCGAATATCAACGTGGTCGAGGAACTGGTCAATATGATTGAGACTCAACGCGCCTACGAGATGAATTCCAAGGCAATAGCAGCAACCGACAAGATGCTGCAGTATGCAAACAACAATCTTTGATGGCCGGATTAGGCAAGGCAGGGACCTTCTATGAAACATAAACTGATAATTCTATTGTTGTTAACCGGACCGTTGATCTTTTCCGGTTGTACGACTGCTCCGAAGCGGATACATGCCAATCCTCAAATTGAGCAAATAACGTACACGACACCGCAGCGGCTAGACAACGGTTCAATCTATCAGCGCAGTTTCAATAATCCCCTATTTGAAGATATCAAGGCGAAACGGGTCGGGGATATCGTCACCATCGTGCTCGATGAACAGACTGACGCCAGCAAATCGGCAAGTACCAACACCGATAAGAGTAATGCGATCGATGTTGAGAATCCGACTGTTTTGGGATCACCGGTATCATTCGGCACCAAGGGAGATGCACCGCTGGCCGGGCGAGACCTGACCCTGGGTGCGTCCGTCAATTCAAGCAAGACCTTTTCCGGGGAGGGTGACAGCACACAAAGCAATGAATTATCCGGGAGTATAACTGCAACCGTGGTGGAAGTTTTGCCCAACGGCTATCTCAGGATACAGGGGGAAAAGATTATCACGATCAATCAGGGTGATGAATTTATCCGCATTACCGGCATTGTCCGACCGATGGATATCGGTACGAACAACAGCGTACTCTCGACGCAGGTGGCTAACGCCAGGATCTCATATGGCGGCAGCGGCGTTGTTGCCGACTCCAATGAGATGGGGTGGTTGGCACGATTCTTTAATAGTAAATGGTGGCCATTCTAATCCGCAAGGCGCCGATCACCGGCGTGATTATTGATAATGATTAAAGGCATGAGAGAAATGTACACGAGATACGGGTTAATAATGAAAGTTTGCTGCATCCTGACGATATTGATTCCAGCTGTTGCAACTGCTGAACGTATCAAGGATCTGGCCTCTGTGGCTGGTGTTCGCAGCAATCAGCTGGTCGGTTACGGCCTGGTAGTTGGACTCGATGGGACGGGGGATCAGACCA
The DNA here is from genome assembly GCA_964605155.1 of uncultured Chromatiaceae bacterium. Classification (GTDB taxonomy): domain Bacteria; phylum Pseudomonadota; class Gammaproteobacteria; order SZUA-140; family SZUA-140; genus CAZSAK01. The sequence goes on from CAZSAK010000035.1 coordinate 8,410, forward strand.
GTCAGACGCCATTTACGATCCAGAGCATGAAAAGCATGCTGGCACAATTCGGCATAACCTTGCCACCCAACGTCAATCCACAGGTGAAAAATATCGCAGCCGTGACCGTGCATGGTGAGTTACCACCGTTTGCAAAACCCGGACAGACTATTGATGTGACAGTATCTTCACTGGGTAATGCCAAGAGCCTGCGTGGCGGCAGCCTGCTTATGACGCCATTAAAGGGCGCAGACAGTGTTGTGTATGCAATGGCTCAGGGTAATCTGGTCGTGGGTGGCTTTGGCACCTCGGGTAGCGATGGTTCAAGTATTACCGTTAATGTACCCAGTGTCGGCAGAATACCGAATGGAGCGATGGTGGAAAATGCCTCACCAACACCATTCGGTGATAAGGACTCATTGGTACTGAACCTGCACAGTCCGGATTTTACCACGGCAAAGCGTGTCGCCGATGCGATCAATACTGAGATCGGTGGCGGGACAGCTGCCCCGATTGACGCCTCCTCGATCGAGGTCAATGCTCCTGAGTCTTATGCACAGCGGGTGGGGTTCGTGTCGATGCTGGAAAACCTGACGCTGGAACCCGGTGAATCATCAGCCAGGGTTATCATCAATTCACGTACGGGGACGGTAGTCATCGGCCAACATGTACGGGTCACATCGGCGGCAGTGGCGCACGGCAGCCTTACGGTCACCATTACCGAGCAACCAGTGGTGAGCCAGCCGGGGCCGTTATCAGGTGGCAGCACGGTCGTGGTCCCTACTTCGGAGATCGCGGTTGAACAGGAAAAGAACCGTATGTTCCTGTTCAAACCTGGTGTTTCATTGGATGAGATTGTGCGTGCAGTCAATCAGGTCGGTGCTGCTCCGGGTGACTTGGTGGCGATTCTTGAGGCATTAAAAGAGGCGGGTGCGCTCAGGGCGGAACTGGTGGTTATCTAGATGGATCGTAGATATATAACAGTGCAGACCCGATTGGCAGTTAGATGAAGGCAGATATCTCAACGGCGGATGTCTACACGGATATACAGGGTCTGACGCGTCTCAAAAACGCCTCCAGAGATGAATCACCGGAGACATTACGTGCTGTCGCCAACCAGTTTGAGGCTTTGTTCTTGCAGATGATGTTGAAAAACATGCGCGATACCAGTTTGGGCGATGGCATTTTCGATAGCGACCAGGGCAAGTTTTATCAGGAAATGTTTGACAAACAGATCTCGATCACCATGTCGGAAAGGCAGGATTTGGGAATTGCGGAAATGATCGTCAGGCAGCTCAGTCCACATGCGATTAGTAAATCAAGTGATGGTCAAAGACCTGTAAAGGAATCGGGAACAGCAGGTAATGAACCGGGTTTCAGTTCCCCGGCAGAATTCGTTTCATCCCTAAGACCTGTTGCCGAGAAGGCTGCTAAAAAGATCGGAGTTGACCCCGAAGTACTGCTGGCCCAGGCTGCCCTTGAAACCGGGTGGGGTAAGGGGATTATCAATCATCCGGATGGCCGAAGCAGTCATAACCTGTTTGGTATCAAAGCAAGCGGGGATTGGCAGGGACCACGCGTATTGAGCTCAACAATCGAGTACGAGAATGGTCTGGCGAATAAACGCAATGAGACATTTCGATCGTATGACAGTTACGAAGACAGTTTCAGCGACTATGTGGATTTTCTGAAAGCCGGTCCGCGATATCAACAGGCACTTGCTCAAGCCGGCGACAGTGGGTATTTCGTTACTGCCTTGCAGCAAGCAGGATATGCCACGGACCCTGATTATGCAAAAAAGATCAATGGCATATTACAACAGCCGGCATTTACCATGAATCGTGGCATGGTCAAGGAATCATGATATTTGCCGTTATAGTCATATGTGAGGGTAGACATGTATTGTTTGCTGTTCATGAAATACTCCTCTTGTTCCGGGAGAAGGTAAATGGCTGAAGGCATTCTCGGCACCGGTGTCTCCGGACTCCTGGCATCCCAGCGGGCATTATCAACTGCCAGTAATAATATCGCCAATGTCAACACTGAAGGGTATAGCCGTCAGAGGGTCAATCTCGTTCCCAATCCGCCGCAGGCAAGCGGTTTCGGCTTTATCGGATCGGGAGTCACAATCAGTGGTATCGAACGAATTTATGACGAGTCATTGACCTTGCAGGTACGCAACAGTACCTCCGGATATAATCAACTGAATGAGTTTAATGCGCTGGCCAGTCAGGTGGACAATTTACTGGCCGATTCGAACGCAGGGTTGATGCCAAGCCTGCAATCATTCTTCAATGCGGTTCAGGATGTCGCCAATGATCCTTCATCCATGCCTGCCAGACAAGTGTTGTTGAGCGAGGCCTCCACCCTTGAGGACCGGTTTGGCTATCTCGATCAGCGTCTGAACGACATCCGCAACGGTATCAATACCCAGATAAAAAATTCTGTAACTGACATTAACAGTTTAACATCAGCCATAGCCGATATGAACCGCCAGATATCCAATGCGTCGACGACGGGTGGCGGTGAACCGAATGATCTATTAGACCGTCGTGATGTATTGATTGAAAAACTGGCTGAAAAGCTATCCGTCACGACCGTGACCCAGCAGGACGGGACAGTAAATGTATTCACGGGCAGTGGACAGGCATTGGTGTCCGGTTTGGATGCAAGGCCGTTGACACCCATACAGAATGTCTATGATCCGGAAAAGATGGATATAGGTTATGTGTTAGGATCCAATACTCTTAATATCACCGATCAACTGACAGGTGGATCTCTGGGAGGAGCGCTGGATTTTCGTTCCAGGATACTGGACAGCGCCCAGAATGCACTTGGCCATCTTGCTGTGGGACTTACAGAAAAATTTAATGCCCAGCACCGGGCAGGGATGGATCTTAATGGTAACCTGGGCGGTGATTTTTTTAAACCGCTTGGTTCGACAGCACCGGAGGTTCTAGCCCATAAGAATAATAGCGGATTACCAACTGCGCAGATCGACGTAGCAGTCACCAATGTCAATGCATTCACGACGAGTGATTATGTGCTTGAACGTAATGGAGCCGGTTATACATTAACACGTTTATCCGATAATACGGATTTTACGCTAACGTCATTCCCGGGTGGGTTGGAGACAGTCGATGGCCTGACCTTTTCTCTTGCATCCGGATCCATTGCCGATGGAGACAGGTTTCTTGTTCGACCTTCGCGTGATGGTGCAGCTGGATTCGGATTGGCAATCTCAAATCCTGCACAGATTGCCGCAGCCGTACCTGTTCGGACGGGATCGTCTCTGGGGAATACCGGGGAGTCGAGGATCAATAGCGGAAGCGTCGTTGATACTTCGATATATGACGGTGACAGCTATACCATCCATATGGTTGGCGCTACTGTCGCCGATGCAGATGGTGTGATCGGCACGATAAACGAAAACATCGGAACCAATAACGCACTGGAATACCAGTTAGTCATTAACGGTACGATTGTCTATTCCCAGAACGAGGCAGCCGCCGCACTCCCGGATAAAACGGCGCTGGCGGCTGCCATTAATGATGATGTCGCGATCACGGGTGTGCGCGCCTATGTAGATACGGCCAATGATGTCCTGTATCTTGCCAATGAACCGCAAACGTCATTACCGATCAATGTCACTGAACAATTGGTGGATACCAATACACCGTCTCTGGCGCTGGATGCCACCGATAGTATAGCGGGATATTTCGGATCCTCACTGACAGGTGTCTCATCTACAAATTCGATTACATACAATGGAGCTGCGGACAGTTATCTTGTCATTGACAGCAGTAGCAATGTCGAGACCAGCGGCGGTTATGTGCCAGGATCGTCCATCACTTTCAATGGGATCCAGGCCACGATAGATGGTCAGGCCAATCTCGGTGACAGTTTTGATGTAGATCCGAACAGTGGTGGCGTCAGCGATAACCGTAATGCGCTATCGCTTGCCAACCTGCAGACGCAATTGACATTGAATGGCAATACAACCTCATTTGAAGGTGCCTACAGTCAGCTTGTCGTTGACGTGGGTTCCAAGACCCATCAGGCTGAAATCAACAGCGAAGCACAACTAGGCCTGCTCAACCAGGCGATCGATGCGCGTGAAGCCAAATCTGGCGTGAACCTCGATGAAGAGGCTGCAGATATGATTCGTTTTCAGCAGGCCTATCAGGCCTCTGCACAGGTTATTGCAACCGCCGACACCCTGTTCAAGACACTGATTGACGCAGTAGGTGGCTAGCAAATGAGAATCTCGACATCTCAATTGCATAACCTCGGTCTGAATGCAATTCTTGATCAACAGGCAAAACTGATCAGAACACAGCAGCAGATTGCTACCGGCAAACGGGTATTGAATCCATCCGATGATCCGTCCGCAGTGGCATCGTCGATCAATATCAATCAGTCGATCAAGCGTACCGAACAGTTTCAGGAGAATATCAATACCGCTCGTTCCAGGCAGAACCTGGAGGAGCAGACATTGGCGGGGATCAACGACATCTTCAACAGGATACGTGAACTCGCGATTCAGGGGAACAAGACGTCATTGACGAATACCGACAGACAAACCATCGCCAGTGAGATCCGGCAGAATCTGGCTGGATTGTTGTCATTGTCCAACACGCAGGATTCAAATGGTGAATACCTGTTTTCCGGCTATCAGGGCATGACCCAGCCGTTTTCCGTCGACTCATCCGGCAACTATATATACAACGGTGACAACGGACAACGTTATCTCCAGATTGGGCCCGGCAGGCAGGTGGCGGTCAGTGATTCAGGCGTCGACGTGTTTCAGGCGATCCGTAATGGTAATGGTTCCTTTACAACCAGGGATAACCCTGCGAACGCCGGTACCGGCGTCATCGACCCGGGATCAGTGATCAATGCGGCAGCATCTGACGGCGATACCTATTCAATCACGTTTCCGATTACGACATCTGCCACAGATACGCTGGTTTTTGGTGACAATGTCGGCACAGATGATGATCTGAACTATACATTGAATATTAACGGTACAACTGTATACAGTGTCAGTGAAAGTGGGACACCTGTGAATACCCTTGAAGGCCTTGCCGCCGAGATAAATGACGATTCAGTCACAACGGGTGTCAAGGCCTATGTGGCAAACGGGACCCTGTATCTTGGCTATACCACGCCTTCGACAAATCCGATCACGGTAACCGAGGGATTATCAGGTGGTTCAGACGGTGATCTGGATACGGCAACAGGATATTTCGGTTCGGCTTTGTCAGGTACAACCACCCCGAATGCAGACATAGCCTATAATGCTGGCGACGCCGATTTCTATATTGTTGAGGATAGTGCAGGTAATCTGGAGACCAGTGGCGCTTATACATCCGGTTCACAGATCGCATTTAACGGCATCGCAACAAACATTTCCGGGTCACCCCGGACGAGTGATTCGTTTACATTGAGTCCAAGCGCCAACCAGGATTTATTTACAACTGTCGAAAATCTGGCCCTTGCACTCGAGAATGGCTCTGATACACCTGCCGGCGTCGCGGGGCTCGCCAATGCGGTTAGCCGTGCCTTGACCGATATCGATCAATCCATGAATAATGTGGAGCAGATCAGATCACAGGTAGGCTCAAGATTGAAGGCTTTGGATTCTCAACAGGATCTCAATGACGCGTACTCGTTACAGCTGCAAACAACCTTGTCCGGACTTGAAGATCTTGACTACGCCGACGCCATTACCCGCCTCGAACAGCAGCTCACCGGTCTGCAGGCTGCACAACAATCCTTCGTGAGTATCAGGGGATTGTCGCTTTTTAATTTCCTTTAGTTGACCGATAATTTCGAGTAATACATTCTTTTCAGTACATGTATTGCGCATTTTTTGCAATATTTGTATTGGCAGGATTGTTTAGGTGTATATCGTGACAACCCTGACTCTGAGTGAATTCGCACTTCTAGCAGCATTCCCATTACATTAAAATAACAACAAAAACAACTATATATGATTTATTTATATAGCATGGCCGCGTGATATATACGATCGGTCACCAACAGCCCACCTTAAGTTATTCCAACCAAAGTCGATTTCATGCCTTAGCACACCCTGGGCATAGCCTAGTTGTTTGACAGTTAAAGATTTTGTCTATTCTGACCGATAAAGTGCATGGAGGCGGTGAATATTTCCTCTAGTGGAAGTATATCCGCTAAATATTAACCTAAACTCGCGATACGTCATTGCACGTATTCGTGGATATAGGAGAATTAAAAATGGCTCAAATTATTAACACCAATATCGCTTCGCTGAATGCGCAGCGTAACCTGAACAGATCACAGAGTCAGTTGAATATCTCTCTGCAACGTCTGTCTTCAGGTCTGCGTATTAACAGTGCCAAGGACGATGCCGCGGGTCTTGCCATATCTGAGCGGTTTACCACTCAGATTCGTGGTCTTAACCAGGCAGCCAGAAATGCCAATGACGGAATTTCACTTGCACAGACGGCCGAAGGTGCCCTGGGTGAGGCGGGTAACGCCCTGCAGCGTATTCGTGAGCTGGCGATTCAGTCTGCCAACTCCACGAACTCGGTTTCTGACCGTGCGGCGCTGAATGCTGAGGCTCAACAGTTGCTGAGTGAAATTCAACGTAACGCCCAGACCACATCTTTTAACGGACAAAAGATTCTGGATGGGTCATTCTCAACAGCACAGTTCCAGGTCGGTGCAGAAGCCAATCAAACTATAACGTTCGGAATCACTGGCGCGACCACGGACCTGTTGGGTGCCTATCAATCAACCGGTACACAAGCAGTGAACACCACTGCCTTTGATGGTACGGCAGCAAGCTTCTCTATCAACGGTGTCGCGGTCGCAGTATCCGCGGCCACAAGTGCAGCTGGTGTCACTGCGGGTAGCGCGGCAGCCAAGGCC
>CAZSAK010000036.1:0-5002 GCA_964605155.1 uncultured Chromatiaceae bacterium
CAAACTGGTCAGCACATCTGACTGGGAAAGGGCCCGGTTATGCATGCCCATCATATAGTCACGTGTCTCTTGATCCGTGTATTCCTTATGCATCAGGGCCGATGGCTTGCCTGTTTTGACGGTCTCATAGAGACCACCCCATGCCTCGTACCAGTTCTCGAACATGTAGACGATGCCGCCCTGGTAGAACTTGCTCGAGGTGGTGAGAAAGGTCTTGCTGAATTCGTTGTTCATGAAGGTATCACCATCGCGATCGAGAAATCCGATCGAGACCAGCGCGCTCAGCAATGCACCCAGGCAGCGGCGATCGGACCCTGTCTCGCGTGTCAGGGTATCGAGGTCTTTCGAGTTGCCGTCCAGCAGATTGAAAATATCCAGGCGGTTGCCGGCATGCAGCACGCAGGAGTTCCAATAGGCCGAAGCCACCTGCATCACCTTCATCGGGTCCATACCCTGCGGCAGGCCCCAACTGTCCGCACCGCTCTTCTTGTCCCAGGAATCAGCCATTGATACCCCCTAACCTAGTGAAATTATTAATAAAATTAAGCTAATAAGTATACTCGAACAGGCCATTTTTGTCCAGCCGACAGACTTTTTCAAACGGCTGTTCGCAGGGTGCTGGATTTATAGATCTCCGGCCAGTGTCGACACTCTGGATATCGACCTGCCCACCATGGACAACTAACGCTGTATCCGTAAGTGCCCGACAGTTGAATGACCCCTGCTCGTGTTCTTCATTGGGCATGTCTGTGACTCGTTGCAGCGGACGTGACTGCGCATGTGCTCAGAGAAGAAGTGTGGCTGGATGCCTGTTGCGTATCGCGGGATCAGCCGCAACTCATGATGGATCGCCAACGCGCAATGAACACCGGCATTCACGCACACATGGAATGATTGAACAAGGATGTTATTTTAGCAATGGAAAGGAAGCGTTAACCTTGTATAACCGAGATCGGCATGACAGCGTTATGACGTAACGCACATCAGGTCCGCACGGAACTTATGGTGGCACAATCTCAAACCATTTGGGCGGCTCGTTCCAGAAACTGGTACCAAGTGCACTCGTGCTGGACGTTGCTGTGGCAGGCGGAGCCACGACATCGTCGTCTGTCGCATTGACATTATAGGTGAGTGGCTCCGCGCCAAACAGTGTTTGTTCCGTGCTGCCACCAACATCCCAGTTGACCAGGAAGGGGCCTGCTCCGGTTACCTGGGTACCCGGTCCGCCCGCATGACCGACAGGAAATACGCCCGGATTGAGGGGATCTTCGTTGTTCTGCGAAAATTCATTCACGTAGGTATTACAATCAACATCCGTACATTCCTGGATGATCGTCTCACCCAATACCCTGTCGAACGGATCAGTGGGTCCGGCCATCGCCTGGGTTTTGTAGATAACCGAAAGATTGGCGCCTGCAGCGTATGTGAAGGTGTCGCCACTGTCCAGTGTGAGTGAACCGGCAGCCGTCACGTAGTTACCCGTAACGCGGCGCATGGTAAATTGTCCTTGTTCATTCGGATTCAATTCATTGATGGCAAATCTCGTACCGGCACCGTCATCCTCGATCCAGAATTCCCTCACAGCGTTGACATTACCCAGGGTATCTGCACCCGCATTAATGATCTGATGGTTTCTTTGCTTGGCCTCGAGTCCGGTACCTGTAGTGGGATCTGGTCCTATGAGGGTGCCCAGTGAATTTTCGGATTCGATCAGGAAGTCGTCACCACCTGTCAAATCACCTTGTTTGATCACATTGATGTTTGCCAGGTTGGATACCCCGCCCGTGCCGGCTTCGACATAGGATTCCGTACGAAAGGTCAGATCGTTTGGATCAGTGATACTGGCAGCGCCATCTTCGACGATGATGGTCTGGAAATAGTCAGCACCGCCGTCATATTTCACCTGTTGTTGCAGGATACCCTCCCCGGTGGCCTCCAGGACCGTACAGGTCGCATTGTTAGGACAAGGGGTGCCCGTGCCGGACCCTTCCGTGGCAAGATCGTAGATGACATTTCCAGACGCATCTACCGTGTAGTTGTCGAAGTTGTTGCCCGCTCCAAGATTCTGGAATGGCACATCCGCCGTCGCAACACCAACGGGTAAGGCCAGAACGGCAGTCACTGAAAAAATGGATTGTCTACATTTCATAGACTACTCCAGATGAAGTGCCTGGAATGAACCGCCTCAACACTTACTTATGAATCCGCATTGAGGTTGGACGATGTGCTTCTTCGTGCGGAAGCTTGTCTCATCGAAAGTGTATAGTGTCAATGTTACAGGTTTTTATAATCTGATCGCAAAAGTTTATACTCCTCATAAACGCCTCTAAAACGCAGTGATAACAGTGTTTCATGACCTTAATAAATACCTCACTTTCATTTATAACAATTATACAAACAGTTATCAAAACAAGTTGACCTTGTTTCTTGACCATTCAATTTAGAGGATCATTGTTTTCTTATATTCCATATTACTTCCGGCAGCGTGTGATCTCCGACCTGTCGTCAATATATTGACTTCGGATGAGGCACTGAAGACAGTGTTCGCACGCTTGTTGTGTTAACCCTGATCGTTCCAACGACTCTCTCTTGAACCGAATAACCAGTATGCCATTCATCACGGGTATCCTTGATTTGATGACCGCGTACGAATCTGTTCGGCGAACCGGGCACGTTAAGATTTTCTTGCAACCGACCTTTAACGATACAACTTGCAGAGCTCCTGTTGACATGTTCTTCCAAATCGTGACCAGTCACCTGATCAGAATGATTCCTACGCACCTGTCTTGCGATATCACGTGGTGATACCTCAACAGAACGATACATCAGCAGCAACATACCTGATGGACAATTGCACCTTGTCTATATCATATAGAAGACCCGAACAAATCGCCTTGCCGATATGAAAATGCTGTCATGCAGGTTCACTTCATGGCCGGGCACTTGAGCGATGATGACAACCGTAGGACTTCCCCCTACGGTCAACTGGATACCATTGTCAGGTTACCCATGTATCTGGTAACCAACCAGTATGGACAGGATATCCTCAAACTTGCCATCGCGATCACGACGATCAACAAGACCGGCATCGCATATCGAGTATCGTTCACTGGGTCAGTCAGACAGCTGATGATACACATGTACATACTTCCTTTTTTGTCAGAATTTCCGACACTCTTGATTCATTATTAATTTAGCATTATCAAAATATTACAACACATAATTCGTTTAATATTTAATTAAAATTCATTGACAGAAATGACAATAAAAGGCATCATTATGTGTGCGATTCATGGCCGGAACGCCGGGCATCATTGAGTTGAATCGATGATCATCCGCGCGGCACAACGAAGTGAGTTGTCACATCATATTCCATAGCAGTTTCAATGAGCGACTAATAACTAGAAATAGCTTCACCAAACCCGAGTAGACCCATACCCAGGATTTCAGACTTAGCAGTACCGGATCATAGCACCTATAGAAATGTATAATTTCCTCCTGACTCATTGGTATGCATGAACGACTCATAACGCGTTTGCGTGTTATCAGCACATTGTTGTTGGCGACTGTGATTATAAGCGCCTGTGGCGGTGGTGGTGGCGGCGGAAACACGGACAACACCAATAATCCGCCGGTCGGGGTTCCGGTGATCATCGGTACTGCCTCCAACGGCGAGACATTGACCGTCGATACGACCGGCATCAGTGACGCTGATGGTCTTGGCCTCTTGAGCTACCAATGGTTTCGCGACAGTACGGCGATCACGAGCGCCGTCAACAACACCTATACGCTCGTTGTTGCCGATATCGGTACCCAGATCCGGGTCAGGGTCAGCTATACCGATGGAATCGGCACCGCCGAGAAAGTCACATCGGCCCCGACGGCCCCTGTCACGGACAGTAACAGCGGACCGGTCGGTGTACCGCTGATAACCGGCACACTCATCAATGGCGAGACCCTGACCGCCGATACCTCGGGAATTACAGATGCCGATGGCCTGGGCGCCTTCAGCTATCAGTGGCTGCGTGATGGCACCCCGATTACCAGTGCCACGGCCGTCACCTACACACTCGGTAATGACGACATCGGCACCCAGATCAGCGTTGCTGTCAGTTATACCGATGGCAAGGGATTCGATGAGACGGTGACCTCCACCCAGACACTTGCCATACTGGGATCCAACACTCCGCCCGCTGGCATACTGACGATCACCGGTACGCCCGCAGACAACCAGACCCTGACCGCCGACACCTCGGGAATTACAGATGCCGACGGCCTGGGTACATTCAGCTATGAGTGGCTACGTAACGGTACCCCAATCCCGGGCGCCACCGCCGATACCTATGTACTCAGTGACGACGACGTCAGTACCCAGATCAGCGTCACGGTCAGCTACACCGATGATTTCGGGACCAACGAGTCGGTGACGTCCGCACCGACGACGGCGATCACGGACGTCAATGATCCACCCGTCGGTATGCCGCTGATCAACGGTGTCGTCAGTAACGAACAGACCCTGACCGCCGACACCTCGGGAATTTCTGATGCCGATGGCCTGGGCGCCTTCAGTTATCAATGGCTGCGTGATGGTGCCCCGGTTCTCGGCGCCACGGCCAACACCTATACACTCAGCGACGCCGACCTTGGTACCCAGATCAGTGTCACGGTCAGCTACACCGACGGCTGCGTGGACTGCAGTATCGTCGAGTCCGTGACATCGGACCCGACCGCGCCGGTACCAAACAACGTCGCCACGTTGACTGATCTCACCCTGTCATCTGGAGAACTGGACCAGGTGTTCCAGGCATCCCAGCCGGACTATACGGCCTCGGTCGGTTTTCTCAGCGCCTCGCTCTCGGTCATCGCCACGTCCACCGATCCGAATGCCGATATCGATATCAACGGCAATTCAGTGCCCAGCGGCAGCAGTTCACCGGAGATCCCGCTCGCCGAAGGCGCAAACGTGATTACCATTACGGTCACCGCCACCGACGGCATTACC
>CAZSAK010000036.1:5102-14726 GCA_964605155.1 uncultured Chromatiaceae bacterium
GGGCGACACCATCGTGGTCGGGGCCGACGACGAGGACAGTGACCCGACCGTCGGTGAAGGCGATAACTCATTTGCCAGCTCCGGGGCCGCCTATGTCTTCACCCGCACAGGCACTGTCTGGACTCAGCAGGCCATGCTCAAGGCCGATAATGCCGGCGACGGTATCGGTGACGATGTCGATTTCTTCGGTTACAGCGTGGCCATCGCGGGTGATGGTGCCACGATCGTGGTGGGGGCCTGGGGTGAGGACAGTGCCTCGGGTGGTGGTACTGCAAGCAATTCCGGCGCGACCTACGTGTTCTTCCTCGATACGGGTGTCTGGACCCAGCAGGCGATGCTCAAGGCAAGTGACGCCCAGGCAATAGACAGCTTCGGTTACAGTGTGGCCATCTCCGGCGATACCGTCGTAGCAGGGGCCCATCTTGAAGATACGAGTGGTACCAATGCCGGCGCGGCGTATGTGTTCACCCGCACTGCAAGCGTCTGGACCCAGCAGACCAAGCTTTCCGCCAGTAACGCAGAAGGCGGGGATAATTTCGGCTACAGCGTGGCCATATCAAGTGACACCATAGTCGTGGGAGCACGTTGGGAGGACAGCAGTTCAATCGGTACTGAAACTGACAACAACGCATCCCGTTCCGGTGCAGCCTATGTATTCATACGCAACGGCATCAATTGGCCCCAACAGGCCTATCTCAAGGCCAGTAACCCGGAGTCCAATGATATCTTTGGTTACAGTGTCGCTATTGCTGGGAATACCATCGTGGTTGGTGCCTACAGTGAGGACGATCTGGCAATCGACTCCGGTGCAGTGTATGTGTTCACCCGCACGGCAGGTACCTGGACACAGATTACCAGCCTCAAGGCCAGTACTCCCGACAACGGTGATCAGTTCGGCCGGAGCGTGGCGATATCGGGCGACACTCTCGCCGCTGGAGCCCAGAATGAGGATAGTAACGCCACTGGCATCGGCGGCGATCAATCTGATAACTCGGCAGTCGATAGCGGCGCGGCCTATGTCTGGCAATAGCGACAGGCCCTTTCACAAACCGATCGTCGCGTATCCACTTAACTTTCTGAAAAACAGACCGATATAGCACCTTATAAGGGACGATTATGATCATAGTCGTCTCGAACATAAAGGGTCTATTCGATGCAAGATGTCTTTATTGGTCGCCAGCCGATCTTTGACCGTAATCTGAAGGTATACGGCTACGAACTGTTGTATCGTAACAGTATAGAGAATCTGGCTGAGTATATCGATGGAAATCAGGCAACCTCCCAGGTCATCATCAACTCATTTCTGGAAATCGGTCTCGACCGTATCGTCGGCAGGCATCGCGCATTCATCAATCTCACCCGGGAATTCCTGACCGGCAAACATCCCTTCCCGTACCCTCCCGACCAGGTGGTCCTGGAAATACTTGAAGACGTCAAGGTTGATAATGAGGTTATTGAAGGTGTCCAGCAATTCTCCCGCAAAGGCTATCAGATTGCACTGGACGATTACATCCTCGATGATGAACGACAGCCACTGCTGGATTACATTGACCTGATCAAGATCGACCTCCCATCATTGAACAGAGAACAGGCGGCCGCCTACGTGGACTCATTAAGGCCCTACGATATAAAATTGCTAGCTGAGAAGATCGAGACTCGGGATGATTATGAATTTTGCAAATCCGTCGGCTTCGATTATTTCCAGGGTTTTTTCCTCTGTAAGCCCAATGTCATACAGGCAAACCGCACGCCGGCAAACAGGCACTCCATCATGCGCATACTCGCCAAACTCCAGGATCCCGGTGCCGAGGCCAAGGAACTCGAAGACCTGATTACCCATGACGTGACCCTGAGTCACAAGGTACTGCGATCGATCAATTCGGCATTTTATGCCTTGCCACGCGTCATAGATTCCATCCATCAGGCCGTGGTGTATCTGGGTAACAGAACCATAAAACAGCTGGCGACCCTGATGATACTGACCGGGATCGACGACAAGCCCCACGAACTGATGGTTACCGCCCTGACACGATCCAAGATGTGTGAGATCGTGGCGACCAGGCTGGGCGTGAACAATACGGACAGTTATTCCACATCGGGGCTGTTGTCGATTCTGGATGCCCTGATGGATAAACCCATGGAAAGATTGCTGGGTGAATTACCGCTCTCCGAAGAGATCAATAATGCCCTGCTCTACAGGCAAGGCCCCCTGGGCAACGTCTTGAAATGCGTGATCGACTATGAACACGGCATGTGGGATGAGGTCGGGAGTATCGCTCTGCCGCCGCGGGAATTACGCGAATGTTATCTGGAGGCCATAGCCTGGGCCAATACCTTCAACCAGGAATTCAAGGCATAAACACTGCGTCACATGCAAAGTTAAGTCGCCCCCCGCCCTGATCCCTGGGTGGTATCGCCAACCCCCTTACCATTCTCACCAGTCGTTGATCTGTCTCCCAGCAACCTTCTTACCGCCACGAAGAACACCGGCACGAAGAATATCCCCAGCAACGTCGCACCGAACATCCCGCCCATCACACCGGTACCGATGGCATGGCGGCTGTTGGCACCGGCGCCGGAGGAGATTGCCAACGGTAATACACCGAAGATAAACGCGATCGAGGTCATCAGGATGGGGCGCAGTCGCAAACGGCAGGCCTCGATGGTTGCATCGAGCAACGCAACACCCTGCTTGTGGATACGGCTGGCGAACTCGATAATCAGGATGGCGTTCTTGGCCGACAGGCCGATCACGGCGATCAGGCCCACCTTGAAATAGACATCGTTCTCCAGTCCACGAAGCCAGGTGAAACTGAGCGCACCAAGTACACCGAGTGGCACCACCAGCATGACGGCTACCGGGATCGACCAGCTCTCATAGAGGGCGGCGAGGGCCAGGAACACCACCAGCAACGACAGCGCGAACAGCACCGGCGCCTGCTGACCTGAGAGTATCTCCTGGTAGGACTGACCGGACCATTCAAAACCGAAGCCCTGCGGCAGATCATCCCCGACGATCCCTGCAATGGCATCCATGGCCTGTCCGGAACTGTAACCCGGTGCTGCGCCACCGTTGATCTGGATGGCCTGGAAACCGTTGTAGTGATCGATTGCGGGCGGTGCCATGACCCATTTCGAGGAGACGACACTGCTCAGTGGCACCATGTTCTCGATGCTCTCGTCACGGCTCGGGATATAGTAATGCGACAGGTCATCGGGATTGCTCCGGTAGGGCGCGTCAGCCTGCAGCATCACCTTCAGGACACGGCCCTGGTAATTGAAATCGTTGGCATACACGGTGGCCAGCATGAGTCGCAGCGCATCGTAGATCTCGTTGATATCCAGCCCCATGGAACGCGCCTGCACCCGGTCTACATCCAGCTTCAGGGCCTGGGCATCCTCCAGTTGATTGGGCCGCACACCCGCCAGCACCGGATTCTGGGATGCCTTGCCCAGTAGCTGGTTACGCGCCTGCATGAGCTTGTCATGTCCCTGTCCTGAACGATCCTCGAGCCGCATGTCAAAACCGCCGAATCGACCCAGTCCACGGATGGTCGGCAGGTTAACCACGAATATTTGCGCCTCCTTGATGCTCTGTACTGCCCCGTTCGCCCAGCCGATAAAAGCATTGATCTTTTCGTCCGGACGGGTACGTTCGCTCCAGTCCTTTAGCCGGATAAAGGCCATACCGACGTTTTCCCCCTGGCCGACAAAACTGAATCCGGCCACGTCCAGCACCTTATCTACGGCATCGTTCTGCAGGATGATGTCCTCCAGCTCATGCATCACACCGGTCGTGCGTTCCATGGTGGCCCCGGGTGGCAATTGAACGACCGCCAGTGCATACCCCTGGTCTTCCTGGGGAAGAAAACTCGACGGCAGGCGGGTAAACAGGAACACCACCAGCGCCACCAGCACAAAGAAGGCAACCATCCATGTTGGCGTATGCCGGATGGCCGAGGCGACCCGTCCCAGATAAAAGCCGGTCATTCCTTTATAGCCGCGGTTGAAACCCCGGAATACTATGTTCTTATTGCCTTGCTGTGGCTTGATAATCGTTGCACAGAGGGCCGGGGTAAAGCTCATCGCCATGAATGCCGAGAGCACCATGGAGATTGCAATAGTGAGTGAGAACTGGCGATAGATCTCACCTACCGCCCCACTGACAAGGGCCATCGGGATGAACACGGCAGCGAGTACCGTTGTCATCGCGACAATTGCACCGGTGATCTGGCCCATCGCCTTGCGTGTAGCCTCTTTCGGCGCAAGACCCTCCTCACTCATGATACGCTCGACGTTTTCCACCACCACGATGGCATCGTCCACCACCAGACCAATGGCAAGCACCATGGCAAACAAGGTCAGCACATTGATGGAAAAGCCGGCGATATAGAGTCCGCCGAATGCGGCGGTCAGCGCCACCGGCACCACCAGCATCGGAATGATGGTGGTGCGCAGGTTCTGCAAGAACAGCAGCATCACCAGAAATACCAGGATGACCGCCTCGATCAGCGTCTGCACCACCTCACGGATCGATATACTCACGAACTTGGTGCTGTCGTACGGTACCAGCCAGCTCACACCGGCCGGAAAGAACTCGGCAAGCTGTTCCATCTTTGCGCGTACGACCTTATCGACATCCAGGGCATTGGCATCCGGTGACAGCATAATGGCAAAACCGGCAATCGATGTAGCACCACTTTCCCTGCCCTTGATTCTCACCTTGTGACCATAGGATTCTGCGCCCAGATCGATGCGGGCCACGTCCCTGACACGTACTGTACTGCCGTCCTCGGATGTGCGCAGGATGACATCGCCGAACTCCTCTTCGGTGGTGAAACGGCTGGCTGCACTCACGGTGGCTGTAAAACCCTGGCCCGATACAGCGGGTTCGGAACCGATCTCACCGGCTGCAACCTGGATATTCTGGCCGCGAATCGCTTCCAGCACATCACTGGCACTAAGGCCATAACCCCTCAGCTTGTCGGGATTGAGCCAGACACGCATCGCGTAGGCCGAGCCAAACAGGCGAATGCCGCCGACACCCGCCAATCGCTGGATGGGATCCAGTACCTGCGCAGCGATCAGGTTGTTGAGGGCATAGGAATCCATTCCGCTGTCACCGGCATCGAGGGCTATCACCATCAGGAAGTCGTTATTGGCCTTCGCAACCGTGATGCCGTTCTGAATGACCTCCTGTGGCAGGCGCGGCTCGGCGACACTGACCCGGTTTTGCACCTGCACAGTCGCGATGTCGGGATCAGTGCCGTTCTGGAATGTCAGGGTGATCGTCGCCGTGCCGTTGGAACGTGAGGTAGAATCGAAATACAGCAGGTTGTCGACGCTGGTCAGTTCCTGCTCGATGACGGATGTCACGCTCGCCTCCATCACCTCGGCACTGGCACCGGGATACGAGACATTAATATTGACCTGTGGCGGGGCAATCTGCGGATATGCCGCCACCGGCAGCTTGAAGATGGCGATAACACCACCGAGGGTGATCAGGATTGCGATCACCCACGCGAAAATCGGCCTGTCGATAAAAAAGCTCGGCATGAATTACCCCCGTTAAGGCGAGGCCGGTGACGAGCCGGCAGCGGCAGATTGTTGCTCCTCGACCGGAACCGCATTGGCCGGTGCACCGGGTCTGACCTTCTGCAGACCGGCGACGATAACCTTGTCACCGTCTTTCAGTTCACCCGTGACAATCCAGTCACTAACCGTCATACCCTCGAGAGTTACGCGCCGCTGTTCCACCATGCCCTTCTCATTGACGGTGAGCACATATCCGCCGATGGCATCACGCGAGATCGCCGCCTGAGGCAGTTTGTAGGCATGATCGAGCTGTCCTATGGTAGCGGTCAGTTTGACGAACATGCCAGGCAACAGACGACGCTGGGGATTGGGAATCACCGCGCGCAGGGATACCGCACCGGTGGCTGGATCAACCGCCATATCGGAAAAATCAAGCGTCCCTTTTTCAGGATACTCGCCGCCGTCCTGCAGCTGAACATCGACCGTGACCTTTTGGCCGTCACTGGATGTTGTCATTGTCTGACCTTCCATCTGGTGTTGCAGACGGTCGAATTCAGTCACCGACATGCTGAAGTTGAGATAGATCGGATCGATCTGCTCGATGGTAGTCAACACGGTACTCTCATCCTTGCCGACATATTCACCGACATCGACACGCGAACGACCGGCACGTCCCCCGATCGGCGCCGTCACGGTTGCATAACTCAAATCAAGCTGTGCGGATTCAAGATTCGCCTGTGCCTGTTTCACTGCGGCCGCGGTGGTACGTTCCGCCGCCAGTGCATTATCCAGTTCCTGCTGAGAGATCAGCCCCTTGTTATGCAGTTCCGTAAACCGTTTGGCAGTAAGACGGGCATTCAACGCATCAGCCTCGGCACGGGCCAGTGCAGCCTGCTCAGCGTTCACATTGGCCTCCAGTGGTGCCGGATCGATTCGATACATCAAATCACCCCTGGCGACATCCGTGCCTTCCG
This sequence comes from uncultured Chromatiaceae bacterium, assembly GCA_964605155.1. Classification (GTDB taxonomy): domain Bacteria; phylum Pseudomonadota; class Gammaproteobacteria; order SZUA-140; family SZUA-140; genus CAZSAK01. Next base: position 11,612 of record CAZSAK010000036.1, read on the forward strand.
TGTAGACACGTTCAAGAACGATACCGGCGATCCGTGCACGCACCTGGGCAGTTTGACTGGCCTGCAGGCGTCCCACCATCTCGCGGGTCAGGGGCACGGTATCACTTTGAACGTTCAACACCGACACCTCCGGCGGGGGAAGCTGGGATTGTAAGGCGGCCTGATCGTTTGCCGGTTTGTTATTGCATGCGCATAGCAGACCCGCCAACAGCAGGATTCCTAATCTGCCGAAACAGGTGACGGGTGGTTTTTTGGCTGACGGATTGAACAGCGCCAATGTGGGATACCGCAATAACTTGCTGTACAGCATCTAACAGATCCTTTTCGTCGATTAATGTGTTGGAAACGGCAGGACGATGATGACCAAGCAGATCTTCTTGGAGCACATATTATCACAGCTTCAGTCCAATGTGATCAAAACCCCTGAAAGCTTCGGGGAACTCCATGAATCCCATAGCCCATTATAAAAACATCATGCACCGACAGAAAACAAAGACCGTCCACATCTGTGTGACAGGCGACGAAGACAAAGACCAATAAAAATTCAGGGCGACCATTGTCTTGACCACGATCAAGGTGACCAGGTTCTAATCCTGGTTCTTGCCCACACACCCGCTGCCCTCTGAAGCTTCGTGGAATCGCAGGCAGCCGAACTCAACCGGACATGAACGTAGGCTGCACCCGATGGAAGGGTCGCATTCCCCTTTTTTCATCGACCGCCCCGGATGCCTTGCCAGGTCACTGTACCCGGCCAACGATGCCTGCGATTCAGCGATTATGGCACCATTACTCTGCACAAATAATTCTTAATATAAAACAATTAGATATGATGTGAAATGGCTCGTGGCACCTGTCCGCGACTGGTTTCAAAGAATGTTTAGGCAGTCTCAAGAACGATTCGTGTCAGCCGATAATCTAAATGAGGACACCCGGTCAACTTTATGAATATTATAGTTAATAAATTATTTAACGGGATCTGCCACTCGCCGGGATCGCAACGGGTCCTGCTGGTCTGTGTGTGCTGCCTGCCCATGTACGCACAGGCCGAATTCGATCTCAATTTTATACCGAACAACCCCGGCGCCAGCTTCGATCCCTGCCAGGTTCAACAAGGTCTCGGATGTGTCGGGGGCAGCGGTTCACAGACACCCTTTCTGTCAGAAACCGTGGGCGACTCGCAGCTACCGGAGATCGTCATCGACCCGGATTCCGGAGCATCGTACTACCACCTCATCGTCGGCGATCTCACCGAGGGATTTATCCAGGAGGTGTACGTCCAGCGCGGTTTCGGGTCCTACCAGGGACAGCAATTGTCCGCCTCCGGCGGCGCCACCAATGTCCCCGGTAATGCGATCGATCCACTCGGTATAACTGCCGTCGATTCCGGCAATGGCGACTCCAATCCGCGGCGGGTCATCATGCGCCAGCTGGTCACCGATGATGAGATGACCTCTGAATTTCTCAAGGACAAATATGACCTCAAGCCGGTCATGACGCAGACGATCAACGCGCTCGATATCAACACCTCGGTAACCATCGACCTGAGCAACAGTGACTACTTTGATCTGAGCACACCGGGCACGATGTCCAATACCATGGTATTACTCGGTCCGGACGCCCCTGCAGGCCAGGCACAATTCGATATGGGATCCGACGTCCAGGATTCGCACATCAACGCGGGGCAATATACCTATACGTCAGGATCGGGTCGTGGCGGCTCCGGAGGTACCTACGATTACGTCGACGGCGGCAGTTTCGATATGACGAACACCCCCTGGGAAACCTTTTTCAATCCGGATACCAGCGGACCCTGGGCCTATACAACGAACCGGCCCAACTAGATCAACCTCATTCGCTCCGGACAATCACAAACGATATCCGGCCAGGTGGATCGGGCAGTCAACAGGTCGGTCTACTGATGACCGAACTCACCCGCATGTTTCTGCATGTATTCCGTGATCGTCTTTACTTCCGCCTCCGAGGGCGCAAAAATGTCCATCCTGCTGTTATTGCGGTACAGCCAATCCATGCGGATACTCATCCGCTTGATCACCGGTGGCCAGCCTGTGTCGCTGTGCAGCATGGGTGTGGGCAAGCCATGGCATTGGGTGCAAAAACGGTTGATCAGCCGGGCACCCGGTGAATCAGGGTCCGGCAGCTGTGCGGGATCGGCGCCTTGCGGCATTTGTCCTCCCATCATGCTGCCTTCAAGTTCCTGACTGCGAGGCGGCCTCGAATCCGATTGCTGCTCGAGTTCCATCAGGTTCCTGATCGACTCGATCTGGGTCTCGAGCTGATTGATCTGCTCCTGCATCAGGATCACGTCCCTGTCGAAATCCTGCTCGTTGATATCAGCCACGGCGGGAACAACAGAGTGAACGGCCAGAACGGCCAACCATAACTGTCTCTTCATGTCCTGATACCGGATATCAGCCACCTCCTGACCTTGCGCTGCAGGCTGGAAACCAGCAACAGGATGGTGACACCGATGCCGTTACCACCGCCGCCGTTCGAGTCGGCAGGCGTGCTGTTGCTGCTTGTGTTACTTGCCCCTCCGCTTGCACCATAGAGGAATATGATGCCCTGTTCGTCGTCAGCCTGCAGAGTCCTGGTGTCACTGACGCTCGAGTTCATGATGGCATCGACGGACTGCCCGGCCTCGTCCGGGTGTTCCAGCCCGAGCGCATGGCCCAGTTCATGAAGTATGACGCGGCGAAAGTCCAGCACACTCGTCAGCGGACCGGCAAAACTGGGGGCCCATGGTTGGGACTGGTCGATGATGATATCGGCATCCTGCATCTCCCACAACCCGGTGTCGTTGTTGTATCTGTAATTACGCAGCGTGATGGCGAGCGCGTCACCGAACAGTGCATTGCTGCAGGTTAACAGCCGCCATCCCGCGGCATTGACGCCGTCGTTGTTACACGGCTGTGCAGAAGTGAAGCCGGTTCGAAACTGCAGCGCCGTTCCGACTGCGTTCCACTGACCCATGGCCGCTTCAGTGCTGGTGTTGAAATCAGACTCGAAATTGAGAGTGATTGCAACATCAGGATCAGGCCATACCACGGGGTCCCCGAAAAATGAATTTCGCTGCGGCTGCACCTGGGGACCGCCG
>CAZSAK010000037.1:0-14080 GCA_964605155.1 uncultured Chromatiaceae bacterium
CGATATCACCGTCCGCCGTTACCGTGGCGGAACCGCCACCGCTGGTCAGGTTATCATCATAGTTGGCAGTAACGATATCTCCAGGTTGTGTATTGAGGATGCCGTCATTGTCAGGGCCGGCAATGGTGCCGAGAGTGGTTGCCAGAGTGGAGGTGAAGATACCGCTGTTAATTCCTGTCTCGGTCAATACTACATCTTCAGCCTCGCCCGTTGTGTTGTTTACGACCGTCACCGTGACAGTGTCGGTCACTAGCGGATCGGCGTTTAGATCGTCGTCACTGACCGTGATAGTAAGCGTGTCTCCCGGGATACTACTGCTGTTGATGTTGATCGAACCATCGGAATCGGTCACGGTAACAGTTGATGATTCACCACTGCTGTTCAATGTATCAAGATAGGAGGCTGTTACCGTGTCGACAGCCTGAACATTGAGGGTGCCGTCATCATTGGTACCGGCTATCGTGACGCCATCGCCACCCAGGTAGGCGCTGTACATAACGACATTGTAGTTGCCGGAAACCACTGGAGTGGCGCCTGTCCGGCGTATGCCCACAGCAATGGCGTGATCTTCCTCGGTGATCGGGTCACCAATGTTGCCCTGTGGCGACTCGATAAAACTGACAAATTCCCCATTTGATACATTGGTATTACCTGTCCCCAGAAATCCGCCGGTGCCATTGAGCATGATCATGCTGCCGGCCGGAGTGACATTGTAGAAACCGGACAGGGTAGGCGTGCCGGGCAGGCCGGGAGAAACGGTATAGGAATCAAAATCGAGTACCAGTGGATCGGTGTTGATGTTGGACGAGTTAAACGTACCGAAGGTCTGTGTGGGGTCAGAGACCAGTGGCACGGGTGCGCTGTCGAAGGTCAAGGTACCCGTCGTTGTGGCAATCTCCGCGGCGCTGCCATTGAGTGAGTTTTGTCCGGAAAGCCTCTGAGACAGCCGAACCATGTTGTAGGAAGTACCACTGCCAGAGGCATCGAGCAGGTCATCATCGATCTCTCCCAAGCTTGTAATGGATCCCTTGGTCGCAATCCGCACGCCGCGCGACAATATGCCGGGTGCCGTAACATCGAGTGGATAGACCATGAAGGAGCCGTCTGCATTCACCGCACCTGCCACGGTATTGTTATTGCGGTCACCGACGATGACCTGACCGGTATTCGTGACGATATGCGGCAATCCCTGGACATCTGGGACGGCGGGAAAGATGGTATTCAGGCTGACATCGGTCAGATCGTGTAACAGGGGGGTCGAGTAAAAGATCTTGCCGCCATTGATGAAATCTAGACCACCGAAGCCCCAACCTCCATTACCGGTACGCAGTTCAATACCACCTGTACCCGAGAGTGTGAAGGGATCTTCGAGTGTGATACTGAAGTCAGCAGAGTTGAAGAAGCTGTTATGCAGAATGCCGGCGACACCGGGCGTCGAGTACGCGTTGATTATATTTGTCAGGACGGGATCCGAAGTATTCAGGATTGCGGCGACCGCTTCATCGAAACTCAGACCGCTGATATCGATATCCATGGAATCGATCAGGTAGTACAGGGAGGCTATTTCCTGTATTTCAAAATTGCCCAGCGGAGTGAATGGATCGGTAGATGTAACCGAGTTGAGAACCGAGTCGATGATTGAGCCGATGACGGCCTCACTGACTGGAGTGATATCGACCTCGGCACCGGTGACGATGGAGCGCATGGTGCCGGTCTGACCGACCACGCGAACGGCAAGGGTACTGGAAGGTGGAGGGTTGCCGGTAAAGACATAGACCCCTGATGAGTCTGTGGTAGTGGAATCAAGTATGGACTGAACATTGCCGGTACTGCTGAGTTGAACTAGTTCGACAGTGACACCCGCCAGAGGTGACGTACCGATAATGTCCGCCTGTGTGGTGCCTATTAATAACGATGCAAGACGGGTAAGTACATTTCTCTGGGCAGCAGCGAACTGGACATCAGGCGGTGCACTTACGATGCCGGTAATCGAATTTGTACTGTTGGCGGAAGAGAAAACAGGTTCGTCTCCACCGCCACATCCTGTTTGTATCAACATAACAGCGAGTACGCTGATCAACAGGATTGTTCTTATAATCATAGATACACCTGAAAACTTCGTGCAGGAAGACCTGCAGGAGTGGGAGGGATTCTACGGATGTATACTTGATACTAAGGTATAATTTTACTCCCCTTATGCGTGTTCAAGAAGGACTTTCTCTAAGATTCACAATGTCATAACACGACCTGCTTAACAGTGACACGGAGCTAGACCTGACATTACAAAACGTCAAAATTATGACACATTTCACGGTTTTTATCAAGCTGAAACCCGGTACTTTCAGCGAGTGTTGTGCAGAAAAATCAGTTACGTTTGCAGCCGGTGCCCTGGAATGTTCCGCTTTGACCGCTATTTGAATCTTCCCAATCTCCTGACGTCACACCGTAGGCGGCCGATGCGGGGTTTGTGACTGCAAGTCCAGTCCATTGTTTCCCGTCTGACGTGGTCATATCGAGATTGGTGTTGCCTGCGAGTACCCCGGTCAGGGCGTACTGGTCCGCATCATTCATGCTGAAGGAATCTCCCGCGATACTGTCCTGGGCTGCCCCCAAAAAGCTGAAAGCGAATATACCCTCATCCCATTCCGGATGTGCGGGATCAGGAACGTACTTACCGACAAAATGCCAGATATCTCCCTGTCCCCGGCCGATACGTCCACCGGCGAAGGTCCCAAAGCCTGTCCCCTGAAATTCGGTCCAGTTACCATCGACCGAATCGAGTGAGGTATAACGCAGGGTGATGGTTCGTCCTGATAATGTTTCACTGGTTGGTTGCGCATAAGTGGATGCATCATCGAACACCGCTGGTGTCAAACCATTCACGACCAGTGTCTGCCGCAGTGCATTACTGAATAAAAAACCGCTCATCATACCGGCGGTCGCCCTGTTGGGATTTGCCTCAATGACGAAGCCGAAATGCCCGCTGTCATCGCCGGCGAGTTGCCCCTGGAAAGCACCTCCGTAGGTGCATAACAGGGTTTCATCCAAATGTGCCTTGGCGGTTGCATCATCCGGCAAGACGTGCACGGGCGGGCTGTCGACGCTGTTGACATCAGATATGATGTTCGTCAACGCCGTATTCAGATCGCTCGTAGCGAAATCTACCTGAGACCAGTTCTGGGCAATATCCTGTACTGCCTGGGAGATCACGATGCCATTTTGGGGATCACCATCGTTATCCAGCATGAGGAGAAAACGTGAGATATTCTTGGCCATGACCGAATTGGTACTGCGTTGAGTAGCAAAGTCGACGGGCGTTATCACCGCTTTTGACTTGGTCCCGCCGAGCTCAACTCCGCCGATTGAGAATGTCACGTTTTCATTTTGCTGATAGTCAAATACACCGTCAGTGCCGGTTACGCCTGTCTTCGTTGGCGTTACAAAAGTCAGACCTGCGACCGTGCTGTCCCTGAAAATACCGGTACCGGCAATTTCACCCGACAGGTTTGCCGATACGTTGCCAAGGTTGCTGATAGCGCCACCGCAATTGACAAGGATCGGAATCGCGACGATGGCCGATAAAATCCCGGCAATGGTTCGCAGACGAAGGTTGTTAAGCGGAATCATCTTGTTCAATGTCATGAGTTCAGGTTGAGGAGTTCTGTAAGACCGATTGCGTGTGACCAACACCAAACAGCGTGAACATCACGGGATGGGATGCATTACGCCTATTGTAACATAACTTAGCCCCAGGGTTTGCTTGTTTTCCAGCGGCACGACGGTATATTGTGTCTCGCCGCGCAGGTACCACTCGCGCCACACGCGTAACTGGATACCGCCGCCACCGATTAATGTAATACCGTCGTCATGAAAGCGGTCTATCTCATTGATGGTGGCTCTATGCACCGTCAGGGTGTTGGAAAAGAACAACCCGCCCTTGAGGTAGAAGTTCAGGCGTGAGATCCCTGAGGGTATAAACCCCACGCCTTCGGCCATAAAGCCGTCGATCCGGGTAATCCCGTGGACCGGCCCCACCTGCCATATCGTGCCGACACCGTTGGATTGGCCTACGAAGTCCGTATTAGCCGGGTGCAGATAACCCACTTCCAGACCAAAATAGCGGTTTATCCGATAGCCACCGTAGACATGGAACCCCGAACCCGTATTCTCCAGTGTGCTGGACAGAATCGAACTGTCGCTCCAGAAGGATTCCTTGATGTCTAATTGTGTCATTCCTGCATCCAGTCCGGCATACCATCCGGGCTCCTGTGCCTGTAGATTGCCTGAGATCAGAAATGTGGCCAGAAAGCCGATGATGATTCTTCCCGGGAATATTGTCATATCAGGCAAGTCTGCGCTTCACAATTCCGATCACTATTAAAAGCAACAGCCAGTAGGAGAGGCTGCCAATCGACTCACCACTGTTATCGACCACCAGAATCTGTACCTCATCTGTATTGTTATCAACATTGGTGTCGGTCTGATTGGCACGCAGCAGGTTGACAACACTTGTGGCATTACCGAGGCTTACGGGTTTTGTCGTCACGGTGACTGATGTCGAGGCGCCACTGGTGAGGGAGCCGATATTGCAGCTGACAGTCGAGGGATCCAGTGCATTGCAGTTACCCTGTTGTGGCGCCATAGTCAGGACGGTCGAGTTCGTCAGCGAGTTGATGATACTGATCCCGGAGGCATCAGCCGGTCCGTTATTGACAATACCGAGGGTGTAGACAAGTGACTCATCCTTCGGCACGGGGAAGGGATCGATCGTTACGGTGACTGCAAGGTCAGGCAAATTCGCCGGATCGGTGACGGGATCGATGTCAGTTACAAAGATGTCTTCATTGCCTGCCGAGGTGGCCTGCAGGGCATTAACGGTCGGGAAATCCGTCGATGTCGTGGTGCCGGTGACGTAGGCGATCCCTGCATCATCGACGACCACACTGTGTGCGACCTCATCGTCGTCCCCGCCGAGATAGGTGGAATACAGCAATGTACCGTCCGAATCGAACCTGGCGATAAAAGTATCACTGTCGCCAATACCCTGCAGCTGGATGGCGTTCAGCAAGGGGAAGTCGTTGGTGCGTGCCTCGGGGCCGAAGATCCCTTGGTTGACACCGGTGGTGCCGAAGATAATGGCCTGGCGCTGCGCATTGAGCGCAATCGAGGCGGCCTCGTCACGGTTTTCGCCCCCGAAATAGGTCGAGTATACCAGGCCTGAGGCAGCAGCCAGTGGATTGATCTTGGTAAAAAAGGCATCGAAATCGCCGCCGGCATTGCCCACCTGGAACGCACCATCGCTGAATGGAAAGCCCTGTTGTACACCCGCGGGTGTGAGAATAAGGGCGGAAGAGGTGAAGCCGGTCACGTAGGCATTGCCGATATCGTCAACGGCGATGTCAAGGCCACGGTCCCAAGATGCGCCACCCAGAAAGGATGAGTAGCCAGGCGTTCCGTTGGCGGCCAGTATGGTAACGAAGGCGTCCGCGGCCGGTCCGCCATAGAGATTCTGAAAGGCGTTGAAGGTGACGGGAAAATCATTGGAACTGGTATCTCCGGTGAGATAGGCCTTGCCGCTGTCATCGACGACGATCGCCGCGACCTTGTCGATATCGCTGCCACCGAGGTAGGTGAAATACAGCATGGACGTACCGTCGTTGCTGATCTTGACGACGTATCCGTCACCCAACGGGTCACTGGTGCTGGTGCGGGGACTGGCGTGGAAACATTGGGCTACACAATTGCTCTTGGGGAAGTCTGCTGACAAGGTACTGCCCCCGACGTAGATATCGAACGGGGCTGCAGGATCGATCGCGATATCGAGCGCTGTTTCCACCTCGCTGCCGCCAATGAACGTTGTATAGACCAGATTACCCAGATCATCGACCTTTGCTATAAAGCCGTCCTGATCTCCGCCGTAGTTGGTCTGAATGCCACTCAACAGCGGCAGACTGCCGGATGTTGTATTACCGGTGATATAGGCATTGCCGGCCGGATCGACCGTGATGGCATTGGCGATGTCATCTTCAAACCCACCCACGTATATGACGTATACAAGGCTGGTCCCTGTCGCATCAAGCTTGGCGATGAAAGCATCGATATTGGGTGACTTGTTATTGCCAGCGGAGGGGAAATCCAAGGAGGTCGTGCTGCCGGTCAGATAACGGTTACCGGCACCGTCAAGCGCGATGCCAAGTCCCGCGTCACTGCTACTGCCGCCCAGATAACCGCTGTAAGTGATGACAGGATCGATTATCAGGGGGCGTGAATGATCATATGCCGCCAGCCTGAATCCCACTGCACCGTTGTCGGTCAGATCGAAAGATGCCGTGATGAATTCCCTGTGGCCATCTTTTTCCTGATAGGCGATCGGCCTGTTGAGGTGCATCTTTATGCGATCATGGTGGAGCACGAGGTTGCCGCCTTGATCGAGGTGCAGGTTGGTGAGGTCATCGAATGTCAGATGAATCTGCCGGGGATCTGTCCCTGGCGCCACCCTGAAATCAAATTCCATGACATCCTGCCCGCCGTGATAGACGACATCGATTCCCGGGTATATCTGACGAAACACAACCTGACGGTAGTGTTGCACATCGGTATGCCAGTGGGATGGATCGCTACCGATATAATAGCGACTCCGGCCCGCGAGGATTTCCTCGCCAACCCCGGCGGCATTGACATCTGCGCCTGCGAGCTTGATGCGGATGCTCGAAGGACTAGTTGAGTTATTATCCTGACGTTTGACAGCGGCGTTATTAAAACTGATGACCGCTGCGGTCGGGTCCAGGAACAGGTTATAACCCTGGCCCCGTGATAGAAAATCAAACCCGTTGCCGGCCTGACCCTGGTTGGGTTCAAAGTAGATCGGCAGTCGAGAGTATCCGCCCTTGCCAAATGAGTTTTCCTTGGTGCTTGTCGATATGGGGGACTGATTACGCGATTCATCAAAGTGCAGGTTATCTTGCGATGTGAAAACGATCCATAGTCCGCAAATCAGTAAGGCAATCCCTGCGACGGACAACAGCGCACGTTGATTGAAATGATGTGAGTGGTATATATTCATCGGATAGCCCGGGTTTGGGTTGTCGATCGGATTGCCTGGAATTGTGCATTCTGGGATGGGTAGGGGCTGCGACCAGGTAAAGCCTTATGCAGACCTAATCTAATGCACCCCCGTTGAGTGGTCAATATTTCTGAGCTATCTATTTTAACTATTTGATTAATCATGATATTCAAAGAGAGAAGGCAATTCCGGTTGTTACCGTCAGGTTGGTATAATCACCCAGCGAGGTACTCTGGAAGCCGATCGCAGTGCCGACATCCGTCGGATCGAACACGAAGCCCGTTGGTAGATCGGATTCATTGATCGTATAAGATATATTGGCAAACAGACGAATCTTCTCGTCGACAAAATAATTCAGTCCACCGCTGAAGCGCTGGTTTCGATTGGTGCGCTTGATCGTGAACAGGGTGGCGGAATCAGGATTGGTATACTTGCGTTCGGCAAATGTGTAACCCCCATTGACGCTCAGACCCGCCCTGAGGACTTTCGTCATCGACAGTCCGAGGGAGTTACCGATATAGGCCAGGTCATTTCCAACGTCCTCCGTATTCTCATTCTGTGTCAGATCATAATCAAGAGCCCAGCTCCAGCCATTGCCGATAGACTGGTCCAGCGATATGCCCAGCGAATAGGACAGTGAATCGTTGATGTCCGAGGTTGTCGCATCGAAACTGCGGCCACTGATGCTGATTTGCCATGAGCTCGGTGCGGACGTATCCAGTTGTTCGCTTCCCAGCCAGGGTATCAGTGAGCGCATCCTGAACGAATCGGTGACAGAGGCATTAACACTGCTGGATTTATTGGAAACGGTCTGGTGCAGGAAATCATCCATCTGGCTGACATTGATACTGGCCGAATAATCCATGTCCTTCCAGGTAAAGTTTGTGTAAGGCGACGCACCCATACTCAAAAAATCAAATTGTATATTCTGATACATGAAATAACTGGCGTTTAAAATCACACCCCAGTAAAGCGGTTTTTCATTCAGTTTATTGCTGTATCTGATGCTGCCACCGAGGCTGTGGGAATACTCGGCAATCGGATCATCACGGGTCCGGTTGAAATTGCTCAGGTAGGTGGAGGAATAGTTAAAGCTATAGGTAAATCCGTTGATGCGTTTCTCAAGGGCATTGATCCTTCTTTCGGCATTTGCCTTGAAGTCCTCCGGAAGGGAGAAGCGCAGCGCAGTCTGGTATTCGGTTATCGCATCTTCGTCACGTTTGACCTGTTCGAATACCCTTGCGAGATTATAGTGAGCGACGGCATGCGGAGGTACCAGCTCGACGACCCGTTCGTATTCGCGAATCGAATCATTAAACTTTTCCTGACTGCTATAGACAGCCGCCAGAAAGATATGAGGCAGAAAGTTATCGGGATTTATTTCGATTGCCTCGCTGAACCTTTTTTTAGCAAGGTCGAGGTCATTATCACTTAGAGCGATCTTGCCCTGTATCAGTAGTAACTTTTCCTCGACCTTCTTTCTGATCTCCGGGTTCTCAGACAACTCCAATGTCTTTTGATAGGCCTCTTCCGCCTTCTCATACTCATTGGACCTGTCATACAACTCAGCAAGGAATCCCTGTGCCTGTGTATCGTCCGGTTTGAGGCGCACAAGATTTTCATAGGCCTCGCGTGCTTCATCGAACATATCGAACGCAAGATAGGTCTTGGCAAGTTCCGACCATGCTTCGTAGTTGTCTTCTTCATCAGCGACTTGCGACTCCAGCGGCTGGATAAGTTCATCCTTGATCTGTTGCTTGATTTCCTCACCGTCGGTTGATGAATACACCTGGCTGAGTAACTGTACCGCCTGGTTGATCAGTGGAGAACCCGAGCCGACAATCTTCGCTTTTTCAAGTTGACGGGCGGCGTCCGGTAGTCGTTCCAGTTCGATGTAGAGTGCGCCCAGCTCAATGCGTGCTTCGATATTGTCGGGGTGCTCTTCGATGATATCCAGGAACAGTTCTTCCGACTTTTGCTTGTTTCCTGTCCTGTTATACAGCGATGCCAGGATGAGATGGGAAGTCATATCATCAGGTCTGATACGCGTCATTTCCTCATAGGCGTCCCGTGCGCCTTTGAACTCCTGACGTAGCAGGTGGATGAAGGCGATATCCGACCACAGGTCAAAGTCGTCCGGCTGTTTTTCTGCCCGTTTTTTCAGTTCCGTTAACATCTGGGTCTGGACGGTATCCTGGATCTGTTTTCCGTTTTCGGTAGCGTAGATCGGGGCGAGCAACTGTTCAGCCTGTTTTCTCTCCGGCTTGTTTCTGCCGCGGAGCCTGACTTCTTCCAGTTCGCGGGCTGCGTCTTCCAGTTGATCCAGTTCATAATAGCTGGCCCCCAGTTTCAAACGAACTAACAGGTTATCGGGATCATCTACCAGTATCGCGGAGAGTATCTCGATAGCCCTGGACAGATTACCCTGGCCACGATATGCCGTCGCCAGGTTCATCTTTGCAGTAACATTATCGGGTTCAACGGTCAGGAACTTTTCAAAAAATTCTCTGGCCTCGTCGTAGGATTGCTGTTGCAAGGCCGCCAGCCCATGCAGCATGTTAAGCCGCTGTGAAATATTTTGTCTTACCTGGGGGTCTTCATCCTCGGGCAGCAACGGTAATATCTGTTCCAGTTGTTCGATTGTTTTTGGATAGTCATTCTGGCGATCATAGATGGTCGCCAGCGTGGAATGCGCAACCACACTGTTCGGTATTGACGGCAGTACCGCTTCCAGAAAATGTTGCAATTCACCGACACGCTGGCCGGCGTTGTAAATGGCGATGATTTCCGATAACAATGCACTGTCATCCGGATGATTCGCCACCACATGCTGAAAGGTCTGTGATGCCTTGTCCGGTTCACCCTGCGAGAGAGCCTGTTTGCCGGCAACTATCTGGAGCCGCTTGTTTGCCTCTTCCGCCTCACGTGAGCCAGGTGCGATGTCAATAACCGACTGGTACATATTGGCGGCGTCCTCACCGGTTCTGAAACGCTCGTAGGCCTGTCCAAGCACCATCAGCAGCCGGGTATTGTCCGGGAGGATTTCCACCGCATGTTCAAGGTATGTCAATCCCTGGTCAGGCCGGTTAAGCTGGAGATTCAGATTGCCGGCGAAGAAGAGAGCCTCGGGATTGTCGGGGGCTATCTTCAAGGCCTGTTCAAACAGTTTCAACGCCCCTTCAGGATCCTGGGTCATCTGTGACTTGGCCGCATCGATCAGTCGGGCAACCTCAGCCGGGACCGGTGCGGTGGGCGCAGCCTGTCCGGGAGCCCCTTGGGAGGCGATTGCCTCCAGGCGTTGCCGTGCCGTGGCCGCCTCGGACGACTCCGGTGCGATATCGATGATGTGCTGGTAGGTCCTTGCAGCGTCGTCGGCGGTGCCGAACTGTTCATAGGCCTTTGCCAGCAACATCAATAGCGCCGTATTGTCGGGATTGAGGTCCGAGGTGTGCTGGAGATACCTGAGGCCCTGTGTGGGCCGGTTGAGCTGCAGGCTCAGGTTGCCGGCGTTGTAGAGGACCTCGGCATTGTCGGGTTGCTGTTGCAGCACCTGCTCGAAGATCGCCAGCGCCCGTTGCGGATCCTGTTGCATTTGCGCCTTGCCTTCCTCGATCAGTTGATTGAGCTCCTCGTCCGAGAGCGGTGTTGTGGCAGCCTGTGCTGAGGTGGTTTCCTCTTTCCCGGGGGCGATCACCGCCAGGCGTTGACGGGCCGTGGCCGCGTCGGATGACTCCGGGGCGATATCGATGACGTGCTTGTAAATCCTCGTGGCGTCCTCGGCGGTGCCGAACTGTTCATAGGCCTTTGCCAGCAACATCAATAGCGCCGTATTGTCGGGATTGAGGTCCGAGGTGTGCTGGAGATACCTGAGGCCCTGTGTGGGCCGGTTGAGCTGCAGGCTCAGGTTGCCGGCGTTGTAGAGGACCTCGGCATTGTCGGGTTGCTGTTGCAGCACCTGCTCGAAGATCGCCAGCGCCCGTTGCGGATCCTGTTGCATTTGCGCCTTGCCTTCCTCGATCAGTTGATTGAGCTCCTCGTCCGAGAGCGGTGTTGTGGCAGCCTGTGCTGAGGTAGCTTCCTTTTTCCCGGGGGCGATCACCGCCAGGCGTTGCCGTGCCGTAGCCGCGTCGGATGACTCCGGGGCGATATCGATGACGTGCTTGTAAATCCTTGCAGCGTCCTCGGCGGTGCCAAAACGTTCATAGGCGCGTCCCAGCAGGAGTGCCAACTTGACGTTGCCGGGTGCAAGTTCAACGCTGCGCTCCAGGTATCTGAGGCCCTGTTCGGGCCGGTTGAGCTGCAGGCTCAAATTACCGGCGTAGTAGAGGATCTCGACATTGTCGGGTTGCTGTTGCAGCACCTGCTCGAAGATCGCCAGCGCCCGTTGCGGATCCTGCTGCAATTGCGCCTTGGCTTGCTCGATCTGGCTGGCAATGTCTGTACCTCCGTCTTCAGGCACCCTTGTCGGTTCCAGTTGAGTAGCCTGTTGATTGGTCTCTGATTCCTGTCCCTGTATGGAAAACGCCGACAGGCACACCAGCACGATGACGAAGCCGATGATCGTCTTGATACTGGTTACCCGAATTTTATCCGCTCGTATCATTTCAGGTTGATCGTCCTAAAAATAGATGGTCGCCTTTACAGTCGCATCCCAGCCATTGAAGTCCAGTTCAAGTTTTTTATAATCTTCACGTGCCTGACCGGGCTCGGTCTTGTAGGCCATACTGCCGTCGGGTCCGGGCAACATCGGTAGACCCGTCATCCGTAGATTATCGGTGGGGAGTACGTCGCTCCTGACGACATTGTCAGTGAGTTCCAGCTGCTTCAACCCGATGCGGTAACCGGCTTCCAGGGTGAGTGAGAACCAGTCGGTGAAAAACAGTTCTGCACCCGCGGAACCCGCGATCAACGACATACCTGTCGCCTGTGACTGCTGGATGATCGATTTGCGAAACGTACGCGCAGGGCCGGTGGTGAATATCATCGTGAATTGTTCGCGGTAATCCACGTCATAGATATGATGCAGGCTGGCAGTGGTGTAGAAGCGGTACTTTTTCGGTTTGGTAAAGAAGTTGTAACGCCAGCCCAGAAAATATTCCAGGTAGGCAAAATCAACCTTACGTTCTGCGTTTATCGTTTCGAAATTACCCTGCACCGGCAGCAGACCCACACTGGACGAGGATGAGGTCGCTTCCCAGTTGGCGAAACCGAGTAAGACCGTATGCTTGTCATTCAGCAGGTACTGGAATTCGATCCCCGTCAGCGACCCGGGATCCAGTGGTGGTAACGGGTCAGCATAGACGAACGTATCTGTGCTGTTATTACCGTCAGGATTGATGATATCGGCAGTGCCCTCGTGGGTCGCGAGGAATTCGCCCTTGTTGAGCTGATCCAGGTTGGGTTGATATACACCCACAAAGGGGGAGATGCCCCACTTGTGGTCAGTCTCCTGTGCCATGGCGTAAGATGTGAACAACGCCAGGAAACAGAGGGCAAGGTTGCGTACGTGAGCAACATAGACCGATCCCTTCCCCGTGTTGAGGTAGGTAGGTGCAATAGTCGCATGTTTAAAACGAGTATTTAAATTCAACATATACCCTGTCGTTGTCGTGAAAATTCCCGATGAACTGGGATCGCTGATTGAGCAGCGAAGGTTGGCCGAACGTACTCGCCAACACGCCGAACTGGGATGTTTGCCCGTTAAAAATGTCGAGTCCGGTGGATATGTGGAAACGGTCTGTTACCATGAATGTCCATTCCGGATTGATGTAGGTTTCTTTCAATGTTATGAAGTCGATGGCAAGAAATTCGAACAGCATTGAACTTTTTGGCATTGGTTTGCGTATGAACAGGTTGAAACTGGTGTCGTAATGGTCCTGGATGATAGCCGGGTCGTAATCCAGGATGACCCACTGGGTAATACCGGGAGCGATATCGAAACCCTTCAGATTGAACTCGACACCCAGGCCCCAACGTATGTGGTCACGTTGAAACTCGCCCTGGGAATCCAGGAATCCGTCATTGTCCCTGTCGATGTTCGCGACAGCAAAATACTTGTCTTTCACATACGCCAGTTCACCTTTCAGGATGTAGTTTCCGATTTGCTTGTTGATCGTTGTTCCGTACATCGTGATACGGGTATACCGTGGCAGAAATTCAGGTTCAACGGTGATCTCGTTGAGTAGAATATTGCGGAATACCACCTGAAAGTCATCCCAGGTATAAAAATAACTGAAGGTAAAATCAGTGTTCCAGAAGTGGGTACTCAGACGCAGGCCATACTCCCAGTTATCAGGATCGTTCGAATCGGGGTATACGGTCCCCGGGACCTCTTGCAGTAATTCCCATTCCGAGCCCGGGGGCGCCGGTTTGTGAAACCGGATATCCGGGATCCAGAGGAATTGCCAGGTCCCTTCCTTGCGGTAGTAATCCAGCTTCAGCATCCACAAGGGGATGCGATAATCGAGCAGATCGGGAAGTATCAATTCCCGGAAATCGATGGGATTGATCTCATCGACCACACGGACGCCTTCCAGCAGGCCCCAGACGACGAACTGGCGGCCTATGCGAACATCGAGCTTGCTGAAAGACATGTCGAGGTAGAGTTCACGTACATCCCCAACCAGCGAATCCTTGTCCTGGTTGAGATTGAATATAAAGGCCAGTGGTTGTGTTGAGTCGCGTTGTAATCGTCCCGCAATACGATTGTAGTCGTAAATGTCATAGGCGAGGTCATAATAGGTCCAGCCGGAGAAAAACATCGAGAAATGTGAATTAAAGGTATAGCCGGCATCGAGGGAGAAGATGTTACGGATCTTGGTGATATTGCGCGGCACCTTGTAGCGAAACGCGGTCTCGTTCTTGAAATATCCGCCCCAATGGATGTCCGAGAAAGAGAACAAGGGTTGCGATTCCTCATCGGATCCCAGGTCCAGGTCGGGGATCGCTTCAGTCGGCGTGGCATCACCCGCATCGCCCGGCTGGGAATCCTGCACTTCTAGAACCTCGCTATCTGCC
>CAZSAK010000038.1:0-14009 GCA_964605155.1 uncultured Chromatiaceae bacterium
GGTCGGGAGTTCGAATCTCTCCGGGCGCGCCAATAATTAAAAAGGGGACTCCATATTGAGGTCCCTTTTTTAATTTTTGATGTATTGGTAAATTCGAACTCCCGACCTATCAATCAGGTGAGTTCGACGACCGAGTGTCAGTGAAGGAGAACAGGGGAGCATTAAGGTTTTTGTGGCGCGACACTGGCCCGAAGGGGCGAGGCACAGTTATGCGACGAATAGGATCTCCGGGCACTTGGAACCGCCTGTGGTGCTCAAAGCAACAACTATACCGGCTTGCTACGGAGCCGGAACGAAAAAAGCAAACACCTGCATCCACACCCCATCATAGTGATTTCCCCTGCACGGTTACACCTATATCCTGTGTTAGATCCGACTCTATACGGGATACAGGTTCATACCATCTGTTAAACGCAAGTCAGAGAATTCAATAGTACGGAAGTCTCTTGCCGCGTGTGCAAAACACGTCTGACAGTCTCACGTAGGACAACGTACGATCCCTGTTATTCCCTGCCTGGAAATCGCGTAACCTGACGCCTAAACGGATGTTATACATACTAAAGATCCCAGTTTTTTGTTCGATATACTGCCTACAGGTATCCCATATTTTCGTTTGACAGTGGCAACAGAAGCGAGGCGCAGACGAAAAATATCCCTGGCATGAATCTGCGAGATTGCAGCAAATCATAGGACGGTCGAGGTCAAGATCGGGCAAGTTACTGATATCGGCGGAATTTCAAGGAAATGAATGTAAATAACTGGATGTGCCGACTTGTCCTGCTTATAGGGCCGTTGCTGATAACCGGTGTCCAGGCGGACCAGTCCGTAGCAGAGTATGTGGGTTCGGATAAATGTCAGGCATGCCACAAGCAGCAAAATCGCGTCTACATCAACAGCAAGCATGGTCGTGTGTTCACATACAACCCTCGTACCCAGATTGAGGCAAGAGGATGTGAATCCTGTCATGGGCCCGGCTCCAATCATGTCAGGGTCGCTGGAGAACTCGATTATACAGGCCCCCTGTATATCAGAAATTTCAAGCATAAGAACGACATGGATGAAGTCGTAGGTACATGTATGGCATGCCACCAAGGTGGTATGCGTATGCACTGGCGCAGCAGTGAACATGCAATGGCAGGTGTCGGCTGTACCGGTTGTCACAAAATTCACAGTACGGAAAAGACAAACACAATGGAGGTCTGTTTCGGATGTCATAAAACCGAGCGAGCGAAGCTGCAACGTTCAATTCACATGCCGATCCGTGAGGGAAAGATCACCTGCATGGATTGTCACAATCCGCATGGCGGTATCGGGCCCAGTCTGCTCAAGACCGCTTCAGTCAATGAAACCTGCTATCAGTGTCACCAGGATAAACGCGGACCCCATATTTTCGAACATCCTCCGGTGCAGGACAGTTGTGTCAACTGCCATGATCCTCATGGCTCGAACTATGTAAGATTATTAAAAAAGAAACCGCCCTATCTATGTCAACAATGTCATGTAGTCCAATTTCACCCAAGTGATCTTTATGAAGGAGCAGACCTGCGTGATGCAGGGGTCAAACAATTGCGAGGCAAGGCTTGTCTTAATTGCCATTCACGCATTCATGGATCCAATCATCCATCTGGCGCCAGATTTCAGCGTTAGTGCACTCTATGATGAATGGATGCGTTATAACAAGATCGGCGAGTTTGTATGTGTTTCGACTGTTATCCTTGGCGATAACATGCTTTACCGGTTTCGAGATTTTGGCTGATGACACGATATATGATGGTAGCGCTGAGGTCGGTATAGGTATCCTGGATCTCGATAACAAGACTCCTAAATTCGGCGAATATTCAGGCCTAAATGATAGTGACTTTTATCTCATCGGAAACGTAGATCTAACTGCCCACCGCGGTGTCAAGTATCTTGATTTAAGTGCCATCGATCTTGGCCTGGATTCCAGACGGGTGGATGTCAAGGCTGGTCATACAGGCTCATACACTTTCGGATTCAGCTACGATCAAATTCCACATTTGATCGCTGTGAACGCCAGGACACCCTTTGACGGCGCCGGCCAAAATGTCTTGACACTTCCAAACGGTTTTACACCAGCACAAACCACTTCCACCATGACAGATCTCGGCACCAGTCTAAAGTCCGTTGACTTGAAGACAGAGAGACAGCGTGGAAGGATCAGTTATACAAGGGATTTTACGGCAGATTCGCAACTTAAACTGTCGTATTTTCATGAGTTGAAGGAAGGCATCCAGTCACTGGGTGCGGTCGTGGCTGAAAATCCGGGGAGGGCAGATTCAACGATCCTTCCCCAACCCGTTGATTATGAAACCGATGAATTTAAGTTGGGCATTTCATTTACGGATGATGATGCACAATTGGAGATCAGCTACTTTCTCTCATTATTCAGCAACGCTAACAAGTCCATTACCTGGGATGTGCCATTTATTAAATCTACTCCAACCGGTCTTGACTATCCAACGACTGCGCGCATCGGTTTGCCGCCTGACAATCGATATCAGCGTATCAGAATCGATGGCGGCGTCAATCTGGCAGCGACCTCGCGTTTCTCTGCGGTAGTTGAGATCGGAGAAATGTCCCAGGATGAGGTATTACTTCCATATTCTACCGATGATATCAGTGGTACTTCCACAATTACAGAAGACGAAGTTCCATTGCCGAGATCAACAGCGCAGACCAAGGTGAATGTGACGAACATAGTTGCAAATCTTACCTCGAGGCCCATACCGAAACTCGGTCTAAGAGCACGTTACCGTTTTTATCAGACAGACAATCAAATGCCGTATACTTTGTTTGAGCGGGTCACCGATGATACAGTACCGCAGTCTCTGGCGGGTGATTCCTATAGTCGCCCTTATGATGTCAGGCGATCATCATGGGACTTAGACGGCAACTATCGGCTTGACATGGGATCTACGGTAACAGCCGGTTATAAATATGAGATGAATAATTATAGTTATCGGGAAGTTAATGACACAGTAGAGAATACCGTGAATCTTGGTATCAGGCAGCGCATCACGGATTCTGTATCAGGGAAGATCAATTACAGGCAATCAGACCGTAAAGCCGATAATTATGATGCGTTCCAATCATACAAGACATTATTTACAGGGTTGACTTGTCCAGCATTTAGTACGGTCGATCCTGATCCCGATACGGGGGGTGTAACGGTTGTCGATACATGTTTTGATAATCATCCTGATGTCAGAAAATTCTATATAGCCAGTCGCGAGCGCAAACAGATGGACCTGGTTTTAATGGCGAATCCGCTAGATACCCTGAATCTGGGTCTTACGGTCTCAGAGAGGGACAATGATTATGATGATACGGTCAGATTTGACGATACGTATTTTGGTCTGTTAACGGATAACAGTACCTCGATCACGCTGGATGTGGACTATGATCCTGATACGTCATGGCTGTTTTATGCATTTTATACCCATGAAAGACTGAAATCGATACAAGCCAGCCGGGCATTTACGAATAATGTATCAACAGCACTCGATTCATCCTTGAACTGGCAGGCAAAGTTTGACACGAGGGTTGACACGTTAGGGGTCAATACAGAATTCAACCTGATATATGACATCCTGGTTTTAAGATTTGGCTATACCCTGGTGGAAGAGACGAGTAACATTAACTTCACAACCGGGAGCGGGCTTACGTCAGAAGATATGCCCGAAGATGTGACCAGAAGACATACCTTGGAGATGGAAGGTGTATATAGCGTAAGTCGAAACCTTGATATAAACATGGGTTTCGAATATGAGACATTCAAAGTTAAGGATTGGCAGCGGGACAGTGTAGAAGCTGCAGGAGTTTCGATTGATGACGTCCTGCCACTTGCGGGCCCATTGCCGGCTTACCATGCACTGTTGGGGTATGTATCTTTAAGTTATACCTGGTAGATCACGCAACCACAGGCATTACATTAGGTGAGCGCCCGTTTTCGCATGGGTATGATGGTGTCTCCTGATGCGATTGCGACCCTCCTGCTTTGCAAGATACATAGCATTATCTGCCGCGGCTATCAGCTTAACATCCGTGTCGGCATCATCAGGGAAACTCGATACACCTATACTTACCGTCAGGTGTAGAAGGTCAATGGATGGATTTAAGATGGCCTGTTTTTCGACTGCCATCCGGATCCTTTCCGCCAGCTTTTCAGCCTCTTGTCCAGTGGTATGAGGCAGTATTACGGCAATTTCTTCACCGCCATATCGTGCAGTAATGTCGTTCTGGCGCGTATGCTTCTTGATAATCTTGCTGACCAGTTGTAAGGCTTCATCGCCGGTTTGATGGCCATAGGTGTCATTGACTGATTTGAAGTTGTCGATATCTATTATCAATAAAGCCAGCGTGGATTGCTTCTGGTGAGCCGATATTTCATCTCGCAGGTCGTCATCGAATTTCCTTCGGTTCAATAATGCGGTAAGTCCATCAATATTCGCAAGATTTTCAAGCTTTTTCTGATTCTCCTCTAACTTGCGGGCCATGACGTTAAATCCGTTGAAGAGGATTTCAAATTCATCGTCATCATCAGAGTGTATTTTCTCTATCGAATCTTTATCGGTCGCTCTGCGACCCAGTGATACGCGTGTATCCAGATCACCCTTTGTTATATTTCTTATCGCCTGGTGGAGTAATTTGAGTTTTTTGAGAAAGATTACCTTAATAGTGATATAGAGCAGGACAAGTATGATAATGCTGGCAGTAATTTTTATTCCCAGGTTCTTGAATGATTCAGACATGACCTCATTGTTAATGCCAGCAAGTGAAAAATTGATATCAACCGCCCCCAGCACTTCCCCTTCTTTTGCATTGAAATGGCAGCCCGATGCTTCTGCGCAACCGACCTTGCGGACTTTGTATGGCGACACAAAGCGCATATCATCTTCATTGATGATAAATATCGGATTGCCTGTTTTTAACACCTTTTTTTCAATCTCGTCCCGTGCAGCCTCGCGGGGGTCGATAGTCATTGGTTTCGAGAATTCCTTAATTCTCTTTTTTGCACTGTTGATATCGAAATTGATATTGGCAATCTCATTCTTGATATCATCTATTTCATCAGGACTCCGGGTTTCATCCAGGCGTTGTTGCAGTTCAACAAGTTCTTCCTGATATATACGGATACTTTCTTCCTCTCGCGGAATGTCTCTCTCGATCCTTACCCTATGAAATATTTCATTGACTTTTGGGCTGCGAATTACCCTGACCGAATTGATTTCGGATAATTCATTTGACAGGTCATGGAAAAAAGCAAACCGGGCATCCATCTTGCCTTCGCGCATTAGGGTATTCATGGCAATACGGATATTTTCACCGCTTGAAACACCCCAGCGTTTTATCTCATGTATCGCCAGATCCCTTGTCTGTTTCATCTCGTACCAGACGCCGGCTATCAGGAAAATCACCCATATACTGCCGATGGCGACGATGGTCTTGGTGCTGGTTTTCTTTAGTCGAATCATGATGTGTAGTTTCTGGCCATTCCATTTCTATAAAGATAAACCTACGAGTAATTCTTGTTATTCCAGGTGCTCTGTGATTTGAACGTTAGGAGTACCATGTCCTTTACTCTTGTAATATTTGTGAAATGATCGGGTATTTTTTAGTCGTTCTTCCAGATTGAATTCGTATTCCTTGTCGATGCGCGGGTTCATAGGGGCATCCTTGTTTTTATGGCACCGATTACACACTTCAGGATCTGTTGAACCATATACCTGTCCGGCGGTCATCACTTCGTCTCGTGAAAATGATAGAGGCTTTGATTTGTGAATTTTGCGATAATCGCTGCCCGGTCCATGACACATCTCGCAGCCGATACCGATCCTTGTAGGTGTATCATCGATATTGATAAACCCCCCCGATTCCCGGTAACCAGTGGTATGACATTTCAGGCACTTGTTGCTGGTGGTGTAATCCTTGTCAGGATCGAGTTGGGCGCGTTTTTTTGCGACTTTTCTGTTGCCAGGTCTAAGGAGTTCAAAGGCCTTGGCGTGTTTGCTTCTTCGCCAGTCGGCAAATTCGTCGCGATGGCACATCTGACATCCTTCATACCCGACGAAAACCGGATCATCCCTCTCCGTTTCCGGCATTGTCCTGGCGGAAAACGAGAATATAAGGACGATAAATATCATCTGAGCACGCTTTGGCATAGATTTCCCTTCGATCTCAATTGATCCTGGCTTAGATAACGTGTTGTCTGCAAACAAGATACCAACTGATACATAATCTTTATCGACCCATTTAGGTAATAATCAAGATTCCAATTACCCCGATATTGGAAAATGTAAAGAAAATAATAAACTTATAAATAATGTGGGATTAAGGCGATGGGTACATTGCCGTTGTTTATCACGGAATGAATTTCGATAGTTTTAATATGGCCGGAATGGCCGGAATGATGGAATGGCCAGTATCTGGAAGGTGTGACGTTTTAATTACTGGCGGTCACGTTGCAAACAATACAGTTTGGGCGCGGTGCACGTGCCCCATACAAGCGCTGTCTTAAATAAATGCTATTACGCAGCAGGCTTACAACCGCGCAACATCATTCCTTTTCTATAATACTTGGAAACCTAGACAGCGACTTGGTTACATGGTTAGACCTTGATCGCCATGGTTGATTATGTCGACAGGTTTTGTACCGCAAAATCCCAGTTGACCAGATTCCAGAATGCCTCGATGTATTTGGGACGCGCGTTGCGGTAGTCGATGTAGTAGGCATGCTCCCAGACGTCGCAGGTGAGTAATGGTTGTTTGCCGTCGGTTAATGGATTGCCCGCGTTACCGGTATTGATAATCTCCAGTTTACCATCCGGATTTTTGACTAACCAGGTCCAGCCGGAGCCGAAGTTTGTCGCAGCTGATTCGGAAAACTGGTTTTTAAATGTACTGTAATCGCCAAACGCTCCTTCAATCGCCTTACCCAGTTCACCTGACGGATTCCCACCACCATCAGGGCTCATGCAATTCCAGTAAAAGGTGTGGTTCCATATTTGTGCGCCATTGTTGAAAATACCGCCCTTGGCCTTCTTGATGATTTCCTCAAGCGACGAATTCTCGAATTCAGTGCCAGGAACAAGGCCATTCAACTTGTCCACATAAGTGGCGTGATGTTTGCCGTAGTGATATTCAAGCGTTTCAGCCGAGATATGTGGTTCAAGGGCATTCTTGGCATAGGGTAACTCGGGGAGTTTATGTTGTGACATGGTTGCGTTCCTTTCTGTTCTAGGTAAGTTGTGTTTTAGTGCTCGTGAGTCAACAATCTAAATGCCGCTAATGTGCATCTCGCTTAGAGATAATTTTATAGTCATATAACCGGAAACCCAGGTCATTGACAGATCTCAATATCAACCAATATATACCTGTATATTACTACGTGGCATTTTTAAACGACAGATCCGCTGATTATCGGTACCACCTCGTGTACGTCACAGGCCTGTCACAATGGTTGTTTATTTCGGTGCTATATTCTAACGGATTTTGTCTTGTAAAAATACACGCTAAAATATGACGTTTATACAATCAACCTTGATATATATCAATGCATCGACAGGCATAATGATTGAATATTATTAAAACATAATATCGCCTGTTCAAGACCTTATCTGCGAGTTTTTTAATGATTTAGTCGTTGATCTGGCGATTGCTTTTTCTATGTCACGTTCATCCGTGCGTGAATGACCGAGACCACGCATTTAGGAGATTACTATCATGAATAAACAGATACCAATAGCCGTGGCTTTTACGATATTGCTTTCATGTTCCATGGGATCGCTGATTTTCGCTCAATCTGCCGCAGCGAATACCGTGGCAGTGAAATGCGCGAAATCCACGGATCAGGCTACAGAGATGGACAGACTGGCGACCACGCTCGCCGAACAAACCAAGGTCTACCGTGTCGAAGAAAGTATTGTAATGAGGTTCAAGGAAAAAAACTTTTACGATCAAGACTCCGGACATCTGACTCAAAACGGCCAGCAGTTTGTCGACAAGGTATCAGCGGGACTATCCTGCTATCCCGATACGCGGATTTATATCCAGCAGAATGTAGGCACCAGCAAGGAAAGCAAGATCAGGTCGGAAGACCGGATCTTCCTGCTGGAAACCGCTTTCAGGGAACGGGGCATCGAAATAGGCAGGTTCTATGCGGATCTCACGTATCCAGCCGAGGCACGCAAAGCGATCAAGATCGGGCAGAATAAGATGCCACCCAAAGGGTATTTTGAGCTGATTATCGTGCCGCAGGTATAAGGATACCGCTTGTGCGCAACAATGCTTCTGTAGTGCCATCATATAACGTATAAATAGTCATATGGGATATTGGCATTCTCACGGATTGGCATCCCGAGCGGGTGATGCCATATCGAGATGGATCTTGTTCTAGCCTTATAATGATCCGTAATGGATCTGGGAGGAAAAGCAATGATCAAAGCAAAGTTGCTGGACGAGGAGGGTGTCCTCGTTGTATCGCCTGTCGATAAGCTTCAGCCGGTTGACTTTGAACGGATACGCCTGCTGGCCGATCCTTATATCGAGAAACACGGTAAACTTAACGGATTATTGATAGATGCCGAAGCATTTCCGGGATGGTCTGATTTTGCGGCGATGTTGTCCCATATGCGTTTTATAAACAATCACCAGGAGATGATTAAACGCGTGGCGGCCGTTACCGACAGCCGAATTTTATCTGTTTTGCCAAAACTGGGTGATCACTTTCTCAAGGCGGACATCAGGCATTTCGATTATCGTGATCGTGACAAGGCTATGGAGTGGTTGCGTAGCGGCAAACTATGATCTAGTCCTCGGTGTCGTATCGTGCTCCTTGCCAAGTGTATACATTGCCTGGAGATCGAAATAAACAATCAGTATGCGCCATTCGTGGATCTTTCTTGTTCCTGAGCAATGGGTTGGTCCGCGGGAAGACGAGAGGTAAAGGATGGCTTTATGTTTATAAACAAAGAGGTTGTATACAGGTTGAAATATTGTCTGTTGCCGTTAGCTGTATGATAAGCGCCATCGATCGGCAAAGGTTCTACCGATTTTCCGTCTTGCAGAGCTATTGCAACATCCACACGCGTGAGTGGCTCATTCTGGTTGTTACCGGTATGGATTCGATCACCTTGTCATTCACGCCATCAATAATTGCAACCGATCCATCCTCTGAATTGGAGGAGAATACCAGTTCACCTGTACCATTTGCCTTGTGGAAGGCGAGCGAGCCTGATGGCGTCCCCATGCGAAGTTCCTTTACCAATTTGAGTTTCGGCAGTGCATTCATATCATAGACGAGCAAGGCGTCGGATTTGATATTGGCCTGTTGTTCAGGGCTGCCAGAAGTCGAGGTAGTCAGATAGAGCTTGGTGCCTTCATCGTTGAAATAATATTTGCCAATGTAGATATCGGGAAGTTCCACTTGATCACAAATATTGTTATGTGCCAGATCAAGTACGCTCAGTTTTGCGATTACATGATTGGGATCGGATTTACGGTCGGCACCGCGTCCGATGATATACCGCCCACCGGGGACGATGAACAGATTACTATGGCCCTTGAATGCGATCCGGCTCTCGATCCTGTTGCTGACCGGATCTATGACGGCGATCGTGCCGTAGCCGTTATTCAGGTTATAGAGCTTGCCGGTAAACGGAGAATAAGCAAGGCCGTGAGGGAAGGCATTATTCGGCACGGTGGCCTGTGATAATTCCTTTTCTTTTTCTGGTTCGCAAAGATTGATGGTGTCGATCAATTGCAGAAATGTGTCGGTGTTGTCCGGGTCATTGCCGATCACTGACAGGGTGCCGTCCTTGAGATTACTGATATAGGCACACCGGGGCACATCCGGCACATCCTGCGATGGAAATGTATAGGCAGCCTGATGATGACCGCGTCCAACGCAGATGGTCCTGAGAAAGCGAGCTTGCGCGCTGGTTGTGTTTTCCACCACGGTAACCGAAGAGCCATTATCACCGCAATTGAGCCGGTCATTGCCGGATTCTTTGTCGCCATCATTCATAAACCAGTCCCGTTGCGAGGTCGGATCAGTATAGATGTGAGCCGGGAATGCGTCTTCGGGAAAATTTTCACGAATCTCAATCCGCTTGTTGTCCGGATTGAGGAGAATTACCTGTTGTTGATCGGTCAAGCCAACAAATATGGGCTTGAGTTCTTTCGGCAGGTCGGATTCCGGTTCCGATGTGATGGTCTTGATACTGGTGACGCCATCTCTACGGTTGACGACGGTGATAGAGCCGGTTTTACGATTGCCGGCGTAATAGCCAAGGTTGAAATCCTGTCCCTTATCTGTGTTGTTGCTCATAGCATGTCCCCATTTCCAGAGATTACCCATTTTTACCGGGTTGTAATTATAACCGAGGGGGCGTGTCTAAAGCGAGATACCATGCCTTGCCCGCGCAGTGTGCAGTGCATAAAGGGGCGATACCGGGTATCGCCCCCAACGAACCTGCTGAATTTTAGACCAAGGCGTGCTGGATTTCAGCAAAACTCTTTGCCGGTTCAGAAGTATCTATCTGGATGCCGAGAGTTCTTTCCAGGACGGTCGCGGAGAACAGTCCGCGGATAATCTGACCACCTTGATGGCCAGGATTTTCTACGACGACGAGATGACGTTGTCCCAGCCCCTTGAATGTTTCCACGATATCGCCCAGCGATGCATAGGGGAGAAGACGGTAATCCAGTACCAGCCAATGATTCACCGGCGTCATGATATCCTGTACTGTAACGTCTTCACGTGAACAGCTGTCGAGGTTGCAATCCCTGGATTGCAGAAAAAGCATGGGTTTTTCACCTTGTATATCATAGGATGTGATCGATCCGAGGATATTGAAATCCCTGTCTACGACAAAGAACAGCCGGACACTGGAATAGATCATTTGATTAAGCGCCTTGTCAATTTGGGTGGTAGCAAGAACCGAGATCGCCGGAGTGCGGTTAAAATCCGTCAGTAACTCGATGGCGGGCGTATCCGGACTGAGTCGCCTGGTGTTCTGATCAGGAATCCTTATCAGATGTAGATCACTGTTCGGTTTGCTCAAGCTGAGAGGGGAGTAATTATCCATAAGACGCCTCCTGAATTACTGCAATTGAAGACTATGTATATTATACAGTGCAGATCGGCTTTTGCCGACCGATGCTGGTATTTTGGCCGGCCTGATGAATATCGGCTGACATTTCCAACTATATGAAAAACAGACCTTTTTGATTGGCCTGACAAAGCGATCTGTTGTATCGCAATAATTTATACATTAAAAGTGACTTTGTGCCTTGGTGTATTGGAAAAACCGGGAGTTTTTGATGCTGTGTTGCGACGAAGTGTGCTGATTTCAATACCTGTTGTTAAATGGTTCCGGTTCCGTGGGGGACACAATGACTACTGAGAGATTCATCAGTGAGGCAATACAACCCGTGATTGCCACCTGTGATACTTCACGCATGGCCATTGGCGAGCCTGGATTGCCGCGTGAGTTTATATGGAGAGGGCAGACCATCGTGATCACCGCAGTGCTGCGGAGCTGGCGAGATACCGGCCGGTGCCGTCACGGCAGTCCAGAGAAATATGTACGTAAACATTGGTATGAGGTCGTGACCGCTGCCAATGGCACCATGAAGATCTATTTCGACAGACAGCCGCGCCCGGGAAGCAGGGCAGACAGATGGTGGTTGTTTACCATGAGTTTCTGATCTGTCATAACGCTTGATAGTTATATTACCCGATCATTTCCCCCATCCACCGGTATCTGAGCCCCTGTCGTGGCTGCAAACAGGGGTCCACATAGTTCGGCAACAAGTTCAGCAACGTCACTGGATTTGATCTCGACATGCAGGATATTCTTTTTCTTGTAATCTTCAACACTCAGGCCATAGGATTTTGCCCGTGATGCGAGCACCTGTTCGGTCCATATCCCGGTATCAAAGACCGCATCCGGGTGCACGGTATTGATCCGTATACCTTCCTCGCCCCATTCAAGTGCCGCAATCCGGGCCAACTGATTCAGGGCGGCCTTGGAAGCGGAATAGGCGACGGCACCGGGACCGGGCGCCGTGACATTTTTTGAACCTATAATGACAATCCTGGCATGGTTCGGGGAGAGCCTGAATAGTGGATAGCATTCACGCAGCATCGCCAGGTTTGCATCCAGATTGATGGTCTGTACCTTGCGCCATTCACTTGTCTGCAAGGAATCAATCCTGCAACTCGGTGGAAATGTACCTGCATTAAGGACCAGCATATCAAGTCCGCCATATACGCGCACACCCTGTTCAAGGGCATCGATAATCTGTGATTCATCGGTCAAATCACACCTGACACCCTTGAACGCAGGCATATCAATCATGTGTTCAATACTGTCATCTATATCAAGGCCAACGACGGCTGCACCTCGTGACATCAGGGCGTGGACACATGCCTTGCCGATGCCGGAAGCTGCTCCGGTGACAAGGGCCACCTCACCGCTGTAGACAGGCGGTTTGCCGGATTTGCGTAGTTTGGCCTGTTCAAGTTCCCAGTATTCCACATCGAATATGTCACTGGCAGGCAGTGCCTGATAACCACCAAGCATCTCCGACCGGAGAATGATATCGATGGTATGCCTGTAGATATCAGCGACAATAGCAGCATCCTTCGCGCTGCGGCCCAATGTGCACAGGCCCAGTTCCTTGTCCAGGATGACACGAGGTACAGGGTCCAGCATGGATTTTTCGTCCTTGGTGCGCTTGTTGTTTTCGGCAAAATAGTGCTCATAGTCCTTCGTATACCCATCTATATCACGACCGATCAACGGAATACGTTTGGTGCGGATGACATGATCGGGTGTGGCTGGACCTTGTTGTGAAATTTTACCGATTTTATGGTTGTTGATGAAATTCATGCATTGAGGGTCTGTATATGTAGATAACAGTATCGGAAAGCCTGCGGCACGGCTGGCGTTGAGCCGCAAGCTGGCTATATCAGTGCGGACCTGTTTTTGTCGATATGAATCATCGCTTATACCTATGTGCCAGGATTTATGGAGGTTCAGATATTCCTCGGCCATGGTAACCAGTTCAATCATGCGTTCATAGGAGGTCCTGGCCGAATCGCCGAAGGAAAAGATGCCGTGATTCATTAAAACCATCCCGATGGTATTTACCGATGCCTCAGCTGGAAAAATTTGCGCACACAAACGCGCCAGATCAAAACCAGGCATAATATAGGGGATGACGACGACCAGATCCTTAAAGATTTCGTTGATCCGCTGATGTCCGCCTTTGGTGTTGGTAATGGATATGACAGCATCGGCATGAGTATGATCGACGTATTTGGCGGGTAGAATGGCGTGCAGGATAGCTTCCACGGATGGTGTGGGGGCGCTGGAGACGGTCATGTGGGTGCGGAGTTCATTGACCATTTGCAGATCACTGAGTGACTCTAGACCTGCCAGGTCTATCAGATGTTGTAATCTAACGGGAGAGAAACCGCCTGATTCGATCTTTTCAAGATCCCACCCGCTGCCTTTGACATAGAGTAAATCCTCTTCACGGCCAAGGATGTTCTTTTCTCGAATCTTCACGGATGTGTTGCCACCACCGTGCAAGACAAGGGATGGTTCCCGTCCTAATAGGCGTGATGTATACACACGCAAGCCAAGTTCACCTTGAAACCCGGCTGCTTCCTCGTCATTCCACAGGCTTTTCACTGGACACCCTCTGATAGTTATTATTATCCGATAGTCAAGCAGTCGATACGCGCCCCGAACACGATTCGAACGTGTGACCTTCCCCTTAGGAGGGGGATGCTCTATCCAGCTGAGCTACCGGGGCAATATTTTTACATCCATGAATTATAGCAATGATATCAGCATAAGAAAGGGTTTGAGCGACACCGCTCAAACCCTTGTGGTATTAATGGTGGAGCCGAGGAGGATCGAACTCCCGACCTTCGCATTGCGAACGCGACGCTCTCCCAGCTGAGCTACGGCCCC
>CAZSAK010000039.1:0-9434 GCA_964605155.1 uncultured Chromatiaceae bacterium
TTGTAATAAGCCGTGTACCACTCAATAAATTTATTAATACCCTCTTCGATCGGCGTCGAGGGCCTGAAGCCGACGTCCCGCATCAGGTCATCGATATCGGCGTAGGTAGCCGGCACGTCGCCGGGCTGTAGCGGTAACAGGTTTTGTTGCGCCTTCCTGCCGAGACATTCTTCGATGACCTTGATGAAGTGCAGCAATTCGACCGGCTGGTTGTTGCCGATGTTATACAGGCGATAAGGCGCCATGCTGGTGGCGGAGTCCGGAGAGTCGCCCGACCAGTCGGGATCGGGTTTCGGGATCTGATCCAGTGTGCGTATCACCCCCTCGACGATATCATCGATATAGGTAAAGTCGCGTCTGCATTTGCCATAGTTATAGACGTCGATCGGTTCGCCGGCGAGGATGTTCCGGGTAAACAGGAACAGCGCCATATCCGGCCTGCCCCATGGACCGTAGACGGTGAAAAATCGCAGTCCGGTGGTAGGGAGTTTGTACAGATGACTGTAGGTATGTGCCATCAGTTCATTGGCCTTTTTGCTGGCGGCATACAGGCTGACCGGATGATCGACGTTGTCGTGCACCGAAAACGGCATCCTGGTGTTGGCGCCGTACACGGAACTGCTGGAGGCATACACCAGGTGTTCCACCTCGTTATGCCGGCACGCTTCGAGAATGTTGATGAATCCCACCAGGTTACTGTCGACGTAGGCATACGGGTTGGTCAGTGAATATCGCACGCCGGCCTGCGCGGCAAGGTGTACCACGCGATCGGGGCGGTGTGTGGCAAAGGCGTTTTCGATCGCACTGCGGTCCTCGAGGGAGGCGCGGACCTCGGTAAACGCGCGATGCTCCTTGGTGCGTTCAAGCCGGGCCAGTTTTAGATTGACGTCATAATAGTCGTTGACGTTATCGATGCCGATCACCTCGTCGCCGCGCTCGAGCAGGCGCAACGAAAGTGCCGAACCGATAAAGCCTGCCGAGCCTGTAACGATGATCTTCATATCAGAGCCGTCCTTCCACCGTGTCCCTGGGTAATACCGATTTTATATCGAACAATACTGACCGCGGCTTGCACAGGGCGCGAATCCCTGCGGCGCCCAGCTCCTGGAATTGATGATGGGCGACCGCGAGGATGACGGCATCGTATTTGCCGTTCTGCAGCTTGTCGATCGTGGTGATGTCATATTCACGTGCAGCCTCCTGCGGGTTGACCCATGGATCGTAGACATCGACATGGGCGTTATAACCGTGCAGTTCCTTGATGATGTCGACGACCCGCGTATTGCGGATGTCCGGGCAGTTTTCCTTGAAGGTGAGGCCGAGTATCAGGATATCGGCATCGGCAACGGGGATCCCGCGCCGGGTCATCAACTTGATGACACGTTCCGCGGCATAGGCGCCCATGCCGTCGTTGATGCGACGCCCGGCGAGTATCACCTCGGGATGATAACCGATCTCCTGGGCCTTGTGGGTCAGGTAATAGGGGTCAACACCGATACAGTGCCCACCGACCAGTCCGGGCCGGAACGGCAGAAAATTCCACTTGGTGCCGGCGGCCTCCAGCACCTCCTGAACATCGATATCGAGGCGATTGAATATCAGTGCCAGTTCATTGATGAGGGCGATGTTGACGTCGCGCTGGGTATTTTCGATCACCTTGGCCGCCTCGGCAACGCGGATACTGCTGGCCCTGTATACCCCCGCCTCGATGATGGCACCGTAGAGACCGGCGACAAACTCGGCCGCTTCGGGGGTCGATCCGGCGGTGACCTTGACGATACTGCTCAGACGATGTTGTTTGTCGCCGGGATTGATCCGCTCCGGGCTGTAACCGGCATAAAAGTCCTGGTTGTACTTCAGGCCCGAAATCCTTTCCAGCACCGGTACGCAAACCTCTTCGGTGCAGCCGGGATAGACGGTCGACTCGAATATTACGATGTCGTCTTTTTTCAATACCCCGCCGATGGCCTCACTGGCACTGATGAGTGGCGCAAGGTTCGGCCGCTTGTAAAGATCGATGGGCGTGGGTACGGTAACGATGTAGACGTTGCACGCCCCAAGGTCCGCCGGCGTACTGGTAAATGTCAGCAGTTTCGCCTCGGCTAGTTCCGCGGGGGTGGCTTCGAGTGAGCTGTCACTGCCTTGCTGCAGTTCGGCGATACGCGATGGATTTATATCGAATCCTGTGGTCGGAAACCTCCTGCCAAAGGCGACGGCCAGCGGCAGGCCGACATAGCCGAGGCCGACGATACCGATCCTGATTTCGTCCGAAGTGTGCATAAGTGTTACTGGTTTAGCGGTGTCGTCATACCGCGGCCGATTGCATAGTAGGTAAACCCTTCCCTTGCCAGACGCTGCGGATCATAGATATTGCGGCCGTCAAAGATGACGGGTGTCTTGAGTGCTGCCTTGATCTCGGCAAAATCGGGACTGCGGAACAGGTTCCATTCCGTCACGATCGTCAGCGCATCGGCATTGGTGAGTACTTCCTCGGGGGTTTCGCATAACGTCAATTGAGGGATTTCACCGTAGATGCGCCGTGTCTCTTCCATCGCCGCGGGATCGAAGGCGCGGACATTGGCGCCGGCGTTCCATAATGCCTCCATCAGGTTGCGGCTGGGTGCCTCGCGCATATCATCGGTATTGGGCTTGAAGGCAAGACCCCACAGGGCGATGGTCTTGCCGGACAGGTCGCCGTTGAAATGCCGGTGTATTTTGCTGAACAGCACCTCTTTCTGACGATTGTTGATGGCCTTTACCGCCTCGAGCAGATCCGCTTGGTAACCGGCCTGTCTGGCGGTATAACCCAATGCCTGCACATCCTTGGGGAAACAGGAGCCGCCGTATCCGCAACCGGGATAGATGAAATGATAACCGATGCGAGGATCGGAGCCGATGCCGATACGGACCTGCTCGATATCGGCGCCGAGTCTCTCGGCCAGGTTTGCCAGTTCGTTCATGAAACTGATCTTGGTCGCCAGCATCGCGTTGGCGGCGTATTTGGTCAATTCCGCCGAACGGATATCCATCTCGAAGATGCGCTCATGGCTTCTGTTGAAGGGAGTGTACAGTGCCCGCAATAACTCCGTGGTGCGGGGATTGTCGGTGCCGATGATGATGCGTTCGGGCCGCATGAAGTCTTCCACCGCGGCGCCCTCCTTGAGAAACTCGGGATTGGAGACCACATCGAACTCCACGCCGGCACCGCGTTCATCGACCACGCTCTGGATCCTTTCACGCACCTTGTCGGCGGTGCCGACCGGGACCGTGGATTTGTCCACCACGATGCGGTAGTTCTCCATATGCCTGCCGATGCTCTCCGCGACGGCCAGTACATGCTGCAGATCCGCAGAACCGTCTTCATCGGGGGGTGTACCGACGGCGATGAACTGGAACAGGCCGTGCGCGACGCCCGCCGCGATATCGGTGGTAAAGCTCAGCCTGCCCGCCTCGACATTGAGGGTGACCAGTTCTTCAAGGCCGGGTTCGAAGATCGGGATCTCACCCTGCTGCAAGCGGGCGATCTTGTCGGGGTCGATATCCACGCACAGGACATCATTGCCGACCTCGGCAAGACAGGCCCCGGTTACCAGCCCGACATAGCCGGAGCCGAATATGGTGATTTTCATTGGCTTGTTCTATTAATCGAAAATGATTTAACTGGTTGATTATTCACGCCCGGATATCAATGCCGGAAAGCGGCCTAACATACCAAAATGTATTGGAAACGTCATCCTAAATAGCGATTTAACCTCAAGGATGTCGACAGCAAGACGCTATATTTTAGGTGACCTATCAACAAGAAAGCACCATGAAAGCGATCGATATGACGACACCCAGCCCGCTGGATATGCTATTGGAACACCCCGAATTCAGGGAAGGGGTCGATTGGAAAACCTCCAGGGCCAGACCCAATCAGGTGATCTTCAGGGAAGGGGATCACGGCCGCACCATCTATCTCATTCAGTCCGGTTGCGTACGTCTGATGGGCAGGATGGATCTGGACAAAGAACGCTATGTACAACCTGGTTTTGGCGATCTCTATGTGGGCGATGTCTTTGGAGAATTGCCGTTGTTCGACAGTCAGCCACGTTCTGCTTCGGTGATCGCAGTGACCGAGTGTGAACTGATCGAGATCAACAGTGAAAGCCTGATCGCGTTTCTCGACCAGCACCCGGATATCGGTTATCAGGTTCTCCGGCATTTCTACCACATGCTGGTACACCGGCTGCGCAAGGCCAACAACAAGATATTTTCCCTGTTTGCCTGGGGCTTGAAGAACTGCGGCATCACCGAGCATCTGTAAACGCACAGATATGCATGGCCGGTGACATGCATATACGCCAAGGATAAATACTGAGGATATGGTTCGGAATCAATATGACTGATCTCGGTGTCATAAGTTATTCGGTTTCGGCGGTGCTGTTCTCCCTGCTGGCCCTGTCGTTGCTGTTTGCCTGGCGCGGCCAGCTCGATCGCCTGCTGATGTTGATCGCGGCATCGATATCGGCAGTGTGGGCGGCAGTGGCCGCCTATAGCGCGGGCCGTATTCCATCGCTATCCTTATCGCTTCAGACCCTGGAAGTTTTCCGCGATCTGGCATGGCTGGCCTTCCTGTTCCAGCTCGTCAATACCGTATATAAAACAGAAAACAAGACGTTTATCCAGGCGCGGCGCCTGCTGGCGGCCGGCATTACCGGCGTGTCCGTCATGTTGCTGATCGTGGCCACTATATCCAGGATGGGCGAATTACCGATGCCGTTATTGCTGCATAACTACCTGCCGACCACGGGGCATGCGCTACTGGGTCTCGCCGGCCTTGCCCTCGTGGAGCAATTGCTGCAGCACGCGCGCTATGAACGGAGTAATGCGATCAGGTTTCTGTGTCTCGGTATCGGCAGCCTGTTTGCGTATGATTTTGTGTTGTACGTGAATCCACTTATTTCAGGGACCATGGATCCGGACCTGTGGGATGCACGGGGCATTGTCAATGCACTCGCAATACTCCTGATTGCAGTACCGCTGGTACGCAGGCAGGACTGGTCCAGGGAGATTTTCGTCTCACACAGTGTCGTCGTGCATGCCGCGGTGTTGATCAGCGCCTGCTTGTATCTGATGGTTGCAGTGGTGGGCGGTTATTATATTCGACTATTCGGTAACGACTGGGGCGGCGTGGCACAGGCGGTATTCCTGTTTGGTGCCGCCATTGTGTTGCTGCTGTTGATCTCTTCAAGACGCCTGCGTGCCCATGTGCGGGTTCTCATCAGTAAACATTTCTTTAACTATAAGTATGACTACCGGGAGGAATGGCAGCGTTTCATCCGCACCCTGGCCAGGGGAGGCGCCGGCCCGCATCTGCTGGAATGCGCCATCCAGGCGATCGCGCAGATCGTGGAAAGCCCGGGCGGGAAGTTGTGGCTGCGTACCGAGTCCGGCGTCTATGAACCCGTGTCCCACTGGGAGATGCCGAACATCCCGGGTGGCATCATCACCGATGACAGCCCTCTGGTGGGATTTCTTGAGCGCTGGCAATGGATCATCGATTTCAATGAATATCACAACGATCCGGAGTTGTACCAGGGCCTCAGGATGCCGCAGTGGTTGCTGGATATCCCGCAGGGATGGCTGGTTGTACCGTTGATGCAGGATATCAAGTTGCTGGGATTTATCGTCCTGAAACGTTCCCCCATTCAGACGGAATTCAATTGGGAAGACAGGGATCTGTTGAAGACGGCCGGCCGCCAGGCCGCTACTCACCTCGCTCAATTGATGACCACCAGGGCCCTGATCGAGGCGCGCGAATTTCAGGCCTTCAGCAAGCTGTCCGCCTTTATCATGCACGATCTCAAGAACCTGATCGCCCAGCTGACTCTGGTGGTATCCAATGCCGCGAAACATAAACACAACCCGGTATTCATGGAAGATGCGATCAGTACCGTGGAAAACTCGGTCAAGAAGATGAATTATCTGATCAAACAGTTACGCGCCAGTGATTACGGCTCCGACACAAAGACCAGGGTCGATCTGACACAACTGTTATTCGATATCATCGATGCCAGGGCGAAGCGTAAACCGGTACCTATCCTGGAATGTCGGCGGCGGGGTACAGGCGTGCTGGCGGATCAGGAGCGCTTGTTTTCGGTACTGGAACACGTGATCGGAAATGCCCAGGAGGCCACGCCGGTGGATGCCGAGATCCGGATCATCCTTTATGAAGAAGAGGGTTGGGCCGTTATAGAGATCAGCGACACGGGCTGCGGCATGACGCAGGAATTCATCCAGCATCGGCTGTTTCGCCCCTTCGATACCACCAAGGGTGACGCCGGCATGGGGATCGGCGCCTATCAATGCCGGGAATATGTGCACTCACTTGGAGGGGAAATCGAGGTCAGAAGTGAACCGCAAAAGGGCACCAGTTTCATTATACGGCTGCCCATCGCGGCTGAAGCGGCTGAAATGGAAAGCGGCGCCAGAACCGGGAGTCATGCAGGGATGAAACATGCCGCTAATATGAAATAGACTTGAACCTTATTGCGATACGAGACAAAACCATTGAGCACATCGAAAAAGACATTGTTGATCGTCGAAGACGACCAGGGGCTGCAAAAACAGTACCGCTGGAGCTTCGAAAACTATGATGTACAGATCGCCGATGACCGCGACAGTGCAATAGGACTGTTGCATCGTCATGAACCGCCGGTCGTCATCCTGGACCTGGGACTGCCGCCGGATCCCAACGGGATCAGCGAAGGCATGGCCACCCTCGAGCAGATTATCGGGCTCGCACCGGGCACCAAGGTGATCGTCGTGACGGGCAAGGACGACAGGGACAACGCCGTACGTGCCATCGGTCTGGGCGCCTACGATTTTTATCACAAACCCGTGGATCCCGATATCCTCGGCTTGATCATTGAGCGTGCATATCACGTCTATGAGCTGGAAAGGGAGAACCGTAAACTTGTCCAGCAACAAGCCAACTCACCGCTTGAGGGTATCATTGCCGGCAGTCCCCAGATGCTGAAGGTATGCCGCACCATTGAAAAGATCGCGGGCATGGATGTCACCACCCTGTTGCTGGGTGAGAGCGGTACCGGCAAGGAGATTCTTGCCAAGGCCCTGCATAACCTCAGCGCGCGTTCGGACAAGCGGTTTATAGCCATCAACTGCGCCGCGATACCCGAGAACCTGCTGGAGAGTGAACTGTTCGGTTACGAGAAGGGGGCCTTCACAGGTGCTGTCAAACAGACACTGGGCAAGATCGAGTGCGCGGACGGCGGGACATTTTTCCTCGACGAGGTTGGCGATCTGCCCATGTCGTTGCAGGCCAAATTGCTGCGATTTCTGCAGGAACGCGTCATCGAGCGGGTCGGCGGGCGCAAGGAGATACCGGTCGACGTACGTGTCGTGTGTGCCACCCACCAGGACCTGCAGGAACTGATACGTGAAGGAAGATTCAGGGAAGACCTGTATTACCGTATCAGTGAGATCTCCATCACCATCCCTCCGCTGCGTGAGCGGGACGGTGACGCAGTGTTGATCGCGCGTACCTACCTGGAAAAATTCAACCACCAGCATAACCGTAGACGGGCGCTGCGCGGCTTTGGCAAGGACGCCCTCACCGCACTGGAGTCCTATTCATGGCCGGGTAACGTGCGTGAACTGGAAAACAAGGTCAAACGCGCGGTAATCATGGCGGATAACAACCTCATCTCCACCGAGGACCTCGAACTCGCCTCAGAGGACATCGAACAACTGGCATTGAATCTGCGTCATGTGCGTGAAGAGGCGGAACGCAAGGCCATGAACCGTGCCATGAGCCTGACCAACGGCAACGTTTCCAAGGCGGCGGAATTGCTGGGTGTGAGTCGCCCGACGTTTTATGACCTGCTCAACAAACTGGGGATGAAGCAGGCAGGATAACAGCAAGGTAGTTTCCCGTTCAGTTCTTTCCCATCGTCGTCCTGACCTTCTGCAGATTTTCCGGATTTCCGATATCGATATAGGGCTGGTCCGATATCTTGACGGACAAAACCCGCAGGCCGTGATCGATGGCGGCCTGTATCACATCGCCGACATGTAATTCCTGTTTGGGATCACTGCCAGATTTAAACCCTTTCTGGATCTTCGCCAGATGTCCGTGCATAAAATCAGTGAAGGCGGGAGTCCATACTGCAATGCCCCAGGTATATTCCAGTGTCGTATCGGAGGGTTTTATCAGGATGTGCCTGACACTGAGGTCATCGTCCACATCCACCATATCCACGTTGCGGGGTTGATCGGCAGGGAACAGGCCGAGCACGACATCGGCGTTGGTATCCGCCTGGGTGGCAATCAGTCTGGCATAGGCGTCATCGGACTCGAACAGGATGTCGGGGAACCCGAGCGCGACCGTGTGTTGCCGCACGAACGGGTAGGCCTGATCGAGTGTGAAGGGCGGACCGTAGGGGAGCCCCATGATCAGATAGGCCAGATTGATACCAGATCGGCTGCCGTCACCCAGGGTGTCCGGGATATCCCATTTGCCATCACGCAGTACCAGGTAGGCCCTGTTGATCCCGCCCTTTTTCATATGCTCCAGTAGATATTCACAGACTACCCTGGGGGCAGATCCTTCATCAGATTCTTGCGGAGCGATTGCCCCAGAAGTGATGGTTCCGGAATTGATCAATCTGGAACCGATAGGGAGCACCTCCTTGCTGCCGGTCAATGGCGCCAGCCGTCTCGCCAGCCCGGCTGCGGGTATCAGGCCGATGATGTCATGCTTTCCGGTGGTCATGGATGATCGCTAAGCGATTTATTTTTATATTGTTATTTGAATGTGGCAGAAACATGGATGGTGCGGGTATGCCGTCGTGTTATGACGGTATTGTACACGGATCATGTATTCATACAGTCGCGGTAAATATAGTCAAGCAGGGTGTCGAAAATTCTTACAGTGAACCTGTAAATTGACATCCGATGACATGTAATATTTTCTTAAAACTTCTTGTATATGATATATTTATGCGTTTACCATGGAAATGGTATGTTAATTGCTGCATATGTCTTAATTTGTCCTGTATAAGCTGAAGTTAATAAAGAGTAAAATATAACGCAATGAATGGATGGAGAATTTATAAACAGGATCAGGGATTGATAACCTGGATGGTCCCGCTTTTTTTCCTTGCATCGATGTTTGTCCATGCACATTCTGCTTTCGCTCAGGAACCGCCGGACAGTCTGGGTGAAGGCGGGTATCTGCTCGGGCCGGAGGATGTATTGGAGATTTCGGTGTGGAAGGAAGAGGATCTGCAACGCGAGGTGTTGGTCAGACCGGATGGCAAGATATCCTTTCCATTGGTCGGCGACCTGAATGCCGAAGGTAAGACACCGGAACAGTTACGGCATGAGATCGCGGGATGGTTGAGAAAATACATACCTGATCCCGTTGTAAC
>CAZSAK010000040.1:0-7369 GCA_964605155.1 uncultured Chromatiaceae bacterium
GAACAACTGGCTGCCACCTGACAACTTTCAGGAAATCCCAGCCCCGGTTATTGCCACGCGGACCTCGCCTACGAATCTCGGAATGGCATTATTGGCGAACCTGGCGGCATATGACTTCGGCTACATTTGCGCCGGTGAATTTTTGCGTCGCACCAACAACACTATCGCCACGATGGAAGAGCTGGAACGCTACCGCGGCCATTTTTATAACTGGTACGATACGCACACGCTGCAACCACTGCATCCACAATACGTATCTTCGGTGGACAGTGGCAACCTTGTCGGCTGCCTGCTAACCCTGCAGGCGGGTCTTACCGAGTTGAAACACCAACCGGTACTGTCATCAAGCACCTTTAAGGGGCTGGAGGATACCTTGCTGGTACTCGCTGCACACATACCCTCGTCACCTGCCCCGGATCTTGCAA
The DNA here is from genome assembly GCA_964605155.1 of uncultured Chromatiaceae bacterium. Lineage (GTDB taxonomy): Bacteria > Pseudomonadota > Gammaproteobacteria > SZUA-140 > SZUA-140 > CAZSAK01. The sequence goes on from CAZSAK010000040.1 coordinate 426, forward strand.
AGCAGGTCAGGATTATGCAGGAAACACTGCACTCGCTGACAGTGGACGAATTACCACAGTCTCTGATTGCCGCTGAAAGCATACTGGACAAAATACACCGTATCAGCGGCGGGCTGGTTGCATGGTTACCGGCGGACATCGATATTGATGGTGAACTCTATTACTGGGCGCAGGCATTCGACCGCCAATCACAGGCACTTCGAGATGATCTTGAATACGTTGTGCCAGTGACAGAACAGGAGGCTCAACATTTCAACAGCATCCCGACTCTGGCGGAATTGGCCAGAGAGCGGGCCATTTATGATGAAACACATTCGTCTGCCGGAGCGACAGGATCACGTTACAAGAATGTAGAGGAACGGCTCGGTATTATCGACAATCTGGTGGATCGATGTCGCGAACTGGCGGCGATGGATTTTGAATTTCTCTACGATACATCGCGTGGCTTGTTGAACATCGGTTACGACGTGGGCGAACGGCGCCGTGATCCGTCCTGCTACGACCTGCTGGCATCCGAAGCACGTCTCGCGAGTTTCCTGCTCATCGCGCAGGGACAGTTACCGCAGAAGCACTGGTTCGCACTTGGCCGTTTGCTGACAAGTCATGGCGGCGATGTGAGTCTGATTTCGTGGAGTGGCTCGATGTTCGAGTACCTCATGCCGCAGTTGTTCTTGCCGAGTTATGAAAACACCCTGCTGGCGCAAACCTGCAAGGCAGCAGTCTCGCGCCAGATCGAATACGGTCGGCAACGCGCCGTGCCCTGGGGTATTTCCGAGTCCTGCTATAACGCCACCGATATGCACCATATCTATCAATACCGGGCGTTCGGTGTACCCGGCCTGGGGTTCAAACGTGGACTGGGCGATGACCTGGTCATCGCTCCCTACGCCAGCGCACTGGCACTGACGGTAATGCCGCGAGAAGCGTGTCGCAACTTGCAGACACTGACCGCCGATGGATTCCTCGGTGACTATGGATTTTACGAGGCGATCGATTACACGCCATCGCGAGTTCCACGGGGCAAGAATCACGCCGTAGTGCATGCCTACATGGCGCATCATCAGGGCATGAGCCTGTTGGCCCTGGAACATGTATTACTCAATCGGCCGATGGAGCGCCGCTTTATGTCTGACCCTCTGGCACGGGCAACGGAATTGCTGCTGCAGGAACGTGTGCCGAAGCAAGGCGCCACCTTGCATCCGCACGCTGCTGAAGTGAGTGCCGTCGCTCGCCCGGCCGCGGAAACCGGCGCGATCATGCGTATGTTTACCGACCCGAACAAGCCGATACCTGAAGTTCACCTGTTATCCAATGGCAGATATCACATCATGGCGACCCACGCCGGTGGCGGTTACAGCCGCTGGCACGACCTTGCAGTGACTCGCTGGCGCGAAGACGCCACTGCCGATAACTGGGGTACATTTATCTATTTGCGCGACCACGACACGGGGCTTTATTGGTCAAGTGCGTATCAACCAACATTATGCAAACCCGATCATTATGAGGCAATCTTCGTGCAAGGGCGAGCCGAGTACCGGCGGCGCGATAAGGCGATCGATGTGCACACCGAGATCAGTGTTTCTCCTGAAGACGATGTCGAGATTCGCCGCGTTACACTCACCAACCTGTCTCCCCGTACCCGTCGTATCGAGTTGACGAGTTATGCGGAGGTCGTGTTGGCGCCGTTGAATGCCGACCTGGCACATCGCTCTTTCAGTAACCTGTTCGTACAAACTGAAATCCTGTCCGACCGGCAGGCGATCCTCTGCACGCGCCGCCGCCGCACACCGGGTGAACAGGTACCATGGATGTTTCACCTGTTAGCAATGCCTGGCGCGGTTGCCGGCGAGCCATCTTTCGAGACCGACCGCGCCAAATTTATCGGGCGCGGTCGAACGACAGCCAACCCGGTGGTCATGGATAGTAGTGATGGTTCTTCTAAATCTTCGAAGAGATTATCACAACGGTTGTCGAACACAGACGGTCCGGTGCTCGATCCCATCGTGGCAATCCGCCACACCATCAATTTGTTACCCGACGAATCGTCGACCGTGCAGATCATCTCCGGTGTTGCGTATACGCGTGACGCGGCGATGGCCTTGCTTGAGAAGTATTGTGACCGGCACTTCATTGAGCGTGCCTTTGAAATGGCGTGGTTTCAGAGCCAGGAGGTACTACGCCACATCAATGCCAGCGAAGCCGATGCACAGATCTATGGCCGCCTGGCTACTTCCGTTATTTATAGCAATGCCTTGCGCCGCACTGCGCCAAGCGTCATTACCCGCAACCAGCTGGGACAATCCGGACTGTGGCGCTTTGCCGTGTCGGGCGATCTGCCAATCGTCCTGGTGCGCATTGGTGATCTGAACCGTATCGAACTTGTAAAACAGGTACTGCAAGCACACGCCTATTGGCGGATGAAAGGCTTGGCTGCGGACCTGGTGATACTGAACGAGGATTTCTCCGGTTACCGTGCGGTACTGCAAGACCAGATCGTGGGACTGATCAACGCGGGACCCGAGGCTCAAATCATCGACAAACCGGGCGGGATTTTCCTGCGGCGCGCCGAAGAACTTTCCGAGGAAGACCGGGTCTTGTTCCAGACTGTCGCCCGTGTTGTGCTCACCGACAGCGCCGAGACATTGGCCGAGCAGGTGGAACGCCGTATGCCGGTAGAACGGGTGCCGGACCGTCTAGTGCCATCGCTGCAACCGGTAGCCGAACCATCCCATCCACTGTTGACGCGCGAACGCATTTTCGTCAATGGCATGGGGGGTTTCACACCCGACGGGCGTGAATACGTCATCACCCTTGAACCCGGTCAGACCACGCCGGCGCCGTGGGCCAATGTCATCGCCAGTCCGCACATTGGCACGGTCGTCAGCGAAAGCGGCAGCGCATATACCTGGGTGGGTAATGCTCACGAATTCAGGTTAACCACCTGGCATAATGACCCGCTTAGCGACACCAGTGGTGAAGCGCTGTACATCCGCGACGAGGAAACAGGCGCGTTCTGGTCGCCAACACCGTTGCCTGCCAGCGGCCAATCCGGGTATGTATGCCGGCACGGGTTTGGGTATAGCGCGTTCGAACATTTCGAAGCCGGTATCGCTTCGGAACTGTTCACCTACGTCGCCATGGACGCACCGGTCAAGTTTGCGGTGGTAAAGCTACGCAATCATTCAGGACGACCACGCCAATTATCACTGGCGGGGTTTTGGGAATTGGTGCTCGGTGAATGGCGGCATGCCAATATGATGCACATTATCACCGAAATGGATCCGCACAGTGGGGCGCTGTTTGCCCGCAATGCTTATGGCCGAGAATGCGCCAATCGGATTTTTTTTGCCCATGTCAGTAATGAACATCTCAGCGAGCTGGAGCAAACAGTAACCGGAAACCGTTCAGAGTTCATTGGCCGCAACGGCTCACTGGCCAACCCGGCGGCAATGCACCGTGAGCGTTTGTCGGGTAGAGCCGGGGCAGGACTTGATCCGTGCGCTGCGATACAGACCCAGGTCGAACTGACCGATGGACAAGAGCGTGAAATCGTGTTTGTATTCGGCGCGGCCCTCAACAGCGACGAAGCACAGCATATCATTCAGCGATTCGGCGGACCGGCGGGCGCACGACAGGCACTGGAATCGGTGTGGGAATACTGGAATCACACCCTGGGCGCGGTGAATGTGGAGACACCGGATCGGGCGTTGAACGTGATGGCCAACGGTTGGTTGGTCTACCAAACAATGTCATGCCGGCTGTGGGGTCGCAGTGGTTATTATCAGTCCGGCGGCGCCTATGGTTTCCGCGATCAATTACAGGACACCATGGCACTGATCCACACAACACCATGGCTTGCACGCGAGCAGCTGATTCGTTGCGCCGCGCGCCAGTTTACCCAGGGTGATGTGCAACACTGGTGGCACCCACCTAACGGCCATGGCGTACGTACACATTTTTCTGATGACTATCTGTGGTTACCTTATGCAACCTGTCGCTATGTCCAGACGACCGGCGATACGGGAGTTCTCGACGAATTAGTCTACTTCCTGGAGGGCCGTGAATTGACGCCGGACGAAGAGGCATACTACGACCAGCCGCAACGTTCGGTTGAAGCAGCGAGTCTTTATGAACATTGTATGCGTGCAATCAAACATGGATTACGCTTCGGTAAACATCAACTACCACTAATGGGCTGCGGCGACTGGAACGATGGCATGAATCTCGTCGGTCGTGACGGTAAGGGCGAGAGTGTTTGGCTTGCGTGGTTTCTGTATGAAAATCTACGACTGTTTGCAGACCTTGCACGTAGCCGGGACGATGAGGCCTTCGCCGATGTTTGCGTCAAGCAGGCTGCGTTGTTGCACGACAACATTGAAGCCAATGCCTGGGACGGCGGTTGGTATCGGCGCGCCTGGTTTGATGATGGTACACCCTTAGGCTCGTCCGAAAATAACGAATGCCAAATCGATTCGATCAGCCAGAGTTGGGCTGTCATGTCGGGTGGTGGTGATCCCAAACGAACACGACAGGCGATGGCAGAAGTGGATAAACGCCTGGTGCGCCGCAATGCACAGTTAATCCAGTTGCTCGCGCCACCCTTTGATAAATCAGATCTTGAACCCGGTTATATCAAGGGCTATATACCCGGTATCCGCGAAAACGGTGGTCAATACACCCATGCTGCGATCTGGGCAACGATGGCGTTTGCCATGATGGGTGACAAGGACCGTGCCTGGGAATTATTCGCCATGCTTAATCCCATCAATCACGGTAGTGGGCCAGACGAAATCGAATGTTATAAGGTCGAACCGTATGTCATGTGCGCAGATATTTATGGTACACCACCGCACACCAGCCGGGGCGGTTGGACCTGGTACACAGGTGCGGCAGGCTGGATGTACCGGCTGACCGTGGAAACACTGCTAGGTCTGTACCTGGAAGTAGACCATCTGCGCATTATGCCGTGTATCCCGGCCTATTGGGAGTCATACATAATCCACTACCGCTATCGCGAGACGGTCTACCACATTACCGTCAGGCGTCATAGTGAAAATCCGGAACATGCAACCTATGTGACAGTTGACGGTACCGTAATTGAGCGATCCGGCGTAGATGAAGCTGGACGTCCGCAAGGCATAGTCCCCCTTGTGGATGACCGCAGGGAGCACAACGTCGAGGTGGATTTGTACCAGGGGTAACGGGTTTAAGGCGCAGCCTCTTTGAATTGAGCAATCTCATCTCATTTGTACAATACATTTGCTTTAATACTGCAAACAGAGGACACTGTATCTGTTACTACACCGGTCAGGATACAGGTTATCCTGCCGCACAACATAGAACTAACAGTCTTAGCAGCTCCGTAAAACTCTTTTCCCACGGGCACTGATCTGCCAACTGCAGTTGTGTAAATACTTGTCGTTAGTACGGATCAGGCACCACGCCCTGTATGCAATCTATTCTGGATAACTCAATGTCACAAATTTTTAACAACGATCGGGAGGCTTCTAATGCTTGCAATTATGCGTACGTGGCTGAAATAGATATTTCTGACTCTCATATTTTATCACCGGTGTTTCACAACACCTCCCAGCACTCTGCTTCAAAACACGGGACGCCTGACCGGAATTTGAGATACTGCCTGGAAGAAAGTGATCTTCGAGCGTTGGAGCGTGCTGAAAATGAGGGAATGATCTGATGAACACACACCTGAGGAGAGCAACCCAATGATGATTCAAAATGTAACGGCGAATGCTGCCGTCACCGGACCACACGCAAGTATGAATATTAGGTCTGTGAACCGTGGCCCGGGCTGGAGAGCAGTCCCCTTTATCCAAGCAACGGCATACATACAGCCCAAGGAGATTCACGTGAGTGAGGAAGAAAAGAAATTGATGACGCGCTACGGAATTACGTCAACAATAAAAGTAATATACGCCTACAAGAAACACCGTTACGAAAACATTACAGATGCGCTTTGCTATGCAGAGAGGGACTCCAGACGCACCCAGGAAATCGCCATAGGAAAGAATAGATAAACCAACATGTACATTTTTAATACTTATTACACAAAAGGGTAACTACGAATGAATATTTCAACAGGACTGCTTGCAACAGGGGCTACGATTATGCTTGTTATTGGGATGGCCGCATGCAACAAGAATCACCCGGCAGAAAGTATAGGTAAATCGATAGACCAGACGGCCGGGAAGATCGGTGACAAGATGATAGGGACAGCGAAGAATCCTCGAACACAAAGCAACATGGTCAGCGATGCCCTAGATAACCGGGAAATCACGGCTAAAGTTAGAACTGCCATACTAGGTGATACAGATCTCAGGGTATTGAGGATCTGGGTTGAAACCACCGATGGCGTGACAACACTGAGCGGATCCGTTGATTCGCAACTACATAGTGACAAGGCCAGCGAAATAGCAGGAACTGTTGCAGGGGTAAAAGGTGTTGATAACCAATTGATAGTAAAGTTGATTGATTGAGAGTAAATTGTAACCCTCTTTTAAAGGAATAGCACATGGAAACAAATGAGACGTATAAACAAAAAATGATGGCACGACTTGAGAAATGTGACGTAGAGATTTATCTCTTAGATTTAATGGCTGTAAATGCCGAATCTGACACAAAAGCCAGGTATACCAAGGAACTTGATATATTACATGCAAAAAAGCGCGAGGCCTCCAAAAAGATCCAAGAATTGGGGTATGCAAGCGTTGAGACTTGGGAAAAAGTTAAAATCTCTGCAAATGAAGTCATGGATGATCTTGTTAGTGACATAGCCCTTGCCGATATCGTATTCAACTAAAAAAGTGGTGTGAGATCATTGTCCTTACTTCTATAGATATATAATGAATGTTGTATCTAGTTTCTGTTGTTGGCCGAGGCTGTGTGAAAACTCGTATCTGGCACGTAATAGATATTGGTTGTTG
>CAZSAK010000041.1:0-5431 GCA_964605155.1 uncultured Chromatiaceae bacterium
ATTCAATCGATAAGCCGTTCAGTAGTAAAATTCAGCAACCACCAGGTCAGGATATACAAGGCATCATTTTGGAGAATGATTCTGAATTGAGATTGGTTCCGGGGAATAATCCGAATTACAATTCGGTAATGTATGAAAATATAAAAAGATAACCTTTGGTTACAACAGAGACAACAAAACGGAATCTCGTTTATACCTCGGCCGGCGACAGGTCAAACCTTGAACATTGGCTGCGCGGCAGGAGGGATTTTGATCTGTGGGTGACCTATTACGGTGATGTTCCCGGCCGTTATGAAACGGCAGGCGAATATTACAACGAGCGGAAGGGTTCGAAACTGAACAACCTGAAGTTCGCCTATGAAACCTGGCCGGAGAGATTTCCCGGCTACGATGCCGTATTCGTCATGGATGATGACATCCTGATTTCGACTGATGCGATCAACCGACTCTTCAAATTGCGTGCTGAATATGACCTCTGGATACTGCAACCCGCGTTCAGTCCTCTTGGCAAGATATCCTGGGGTATTACCCGTGCGCAATGGAACTGTAGATTGCGATTCACGAATTTTGTGGAAACAACCTGTCCGTTATTCAGGCGTGACAAGCTCGATGCATTCATCAAGATCTATGACCCGGCATTGATCAGCTATGGTACGGATTGGTGGTTCATGGAAGTCCTCGGTAATGATATTGAGGGCAAGGTTGCCATTATCGATGCCATCCCGTGTATCAATCCGCATGACCGGACAAAGGGCGGTGTCCGTGAGATCGGTCGTTTGGTGTCACATGAAAAGACAGTGGAAAACTGGGAGGAAATCAAGGCCAGATACGGCCTGTCACGCAAGCCCAACAGAGAATTCGGCAGGGTCCTCAAACCAATCCCTGAGCGTTGGTTATCGGTTATTGCCCACATCCCCATTGAAGGCTATGTGTTCGCGAGAAGGCAGGCAAGGATTGTCAGGGATGCCATCCGGCGACTGTTCAAGCAACGGCAGCCCGGGTGATCATATCCAGAAAACTGTCACCACTGAGTCCGAAGATACCGGAACCATTGATGTAGTCACATATAGTTGGCGCGACATCAAACGCGCTGCGCATGCCATAGAAGCCGGGGACGATATTGGGACCTGCCATCATGGCAATCCCATGGTTACCCGTATGACCACCCGGACGTCTGTAGGGCAGGGGACCGATTGTTCCGTAGACGGGATGTTCGAAGGCAAGCGGGGCATCTTTCCACACAACCGTGATGTCAGCCTCTGTAGGGCCCAGTTCACGTGCGTCCTTGCGAGGTGATCTGATGACCTCATGTATGATACTGCGGCCGTTACGGGGATTGAGGCATGCACGCAGATCATCTTCGATTGCCTTGCAGGTTTGTTCATATTCCGAACAGGTGATACGGCCTTGTGCCTCCCGGCCTGCAAGATTGATCCGTATCTGGCCGTCATAGAACGACGGTAATGCGAATGCATCCATGGCAGGCCAGTACCTTGCATACCATACCGTCGGCATCCAGCCTGTCGAGTGGGTTACCGGGCCGGTGTGTACTGGCAACGATCGTTTCAGAAACAGCTTTACGGGTTCCGGCAGCCAGTGCCGCAAACGCCGGCTGAAGGATTCACTCCCTTTCGGTAACGATTCCTGATTATCTCCGGTGAAACACCCTTGCACATATCTGCGCCAGTCCTGTTGCTCCTCAAGCGCGGGAACACCCGTGACAACCTCCGGATGACCACCGGGTATCTGTAACAGGCCATTGCCGAATTGACGGCGATACATCAATTCAGCCAGCAACGCCATACTGGCAGGATCGGATTCATTGGGACCCATGCCGTGCATCGAAAATGCCAACACGGTTGTATCGGGAAAACTCCGGATCAATCTGCCAACAAGGGCATCCACTGCTGCGTATACCTGTTCGACACCTTCGCGTGCGTAGACTGAAGAGGGGTGACCGTGTAAAGGATGTTCCGCGTCCATGCCGTGCCAAAGTCCCTCGATAGCAGAGTGCAGTTCACTGACGACGACCATGCCGAGTTCCCAGTCCGGGATACGATCTGTCAGCAGCCAGTGGGCAATCTGTTCCCGCAGCCGGACAGCCTCGACGAGCGCATCCCCCATCTGCCGTGTACGTGTGACACTGGGCCACGTGAATCCATAGATCCAGGGTTTGGCCGGATAATCACCAAACCGTTCGAGAATTTCATCGAGAAGGCCTGACGGATTGGATTGCAGTCTGGTGCCGGGATCATGCGCACCCCAGCTCACGAGACCTTCGACCCCGGGTGTCCGGCCGATATCGAAATAAGGCGGATCGAAGACCACCGTCCTGGCATCGAGTTTCGCGGGGAACGGGGTAAGGGATGTACCTTTCTGGATACATCGGTAGCGATCGGGATCGAAATCCACGGCCGACCACCTGTTTGCGGCATCCGGTGACAGCCCGGTGCTGAAATGTTCCCAGGCAAGACCCGTGCGCTTGGCAGAGCCATGATCGAGATGAATCCGTGCGCAACGACTGTTTAGAGCGGCAAGTGATGGCAGCCTGCTTTCATTGATCATACGATCGCCGATACTTGCTTCATAACCGTCCAGGCCGATGACCAGTAATCTTTGTTTCATACCATGACTGCCTCTTTGTGCTTACCGGTCAGTATGCCCATGCATCCCTTTACATAGCCCCAGTTCCAGGCGGCGTTGCGCAGGGCACGCACCCGGTATTTATCATCTTTTACGATACAAAGAATGAAATACCTGGCATGATTTGTACAGACTCTTGCTGCTGCCACGAGCGGTTTCCATAATCGCTGTAAGGCAGACAGGTCTTTCCAATCACGCGCACTCAACAAGCCGGCATTCATATAATAAGACCGGATATATTCGATCGTCTGCCGCGACTTGTCGATATGGTGCACAACCACTGCTTCGGATACCCACCACCCCGGACTGTCTGACAATACTTTCCTTATAAATTCAGTTTCCTCGCCGCCCATGGTAGGCCGTAGGGGATGGTGACCCAGACTCGTGTCAAATAGTGTGTCTTCTGTTGCAGATTTTCGGATTGCAAAATTAGCACCATACGGTTTGGGACCTTTTGAGTAGAATGCAGCCTGAAATTTTCCAGGCAAACGACCGGCGTAGGCATCCTGTACCCATTCGACACCCTGATCAAGCCATGGTGGGGGACTTCCTTCGAACCGTATGGCAATCGGACCTCCAAGGACGGTTGTATCCGGAAAACGTTTGATGGCATGTACGTATGCTTTCAGCCACCCCGGGCTAACGGTTACATCGTCGTCTATCCACAGGATCCAGGAGCCATTGGCTTCTTGTACGCCTCGGTTTCTGGCATTCGAAAGCCCGAGGTTTTTCTCATGGATATAGCGAACCGGGAGATTATTACGGTAGTCATTAACAATGGATTGAGTATTGTCATCTGAGTCATTGTCAATGATGACGACTTCCCAGGAAAACGGCCCTGTAGCTTTCTCGCATTCGACCAACGACTGTAATGCGCGCTGCAACATCGACGCGCGATTGCGGGTACAGATGATAATAGAAATCTGGATCGATAGCTCAGTGGATCGGGGCACAGGAAATACCCGTTGTTTTTTACTTGCCTGGCCTTATGGCGGACATTTATCCAGCACACCCTCCAGTGCCGTTTGCCAGGTGGCGGCCAACTTTCCATAGCCGCTCGAGTTCGGATGTACCTGATCCGTCAGGTCGCCGGGATAATTCAGGGCACCATGTTGGTCCACTACAATAATATCGTCCGGATATGCAGGATTTGATGAGTTGTTGACGCGATCAAGTGCCATACTCGTTATCAGATTATTGAATGTTGCCACATCCGGGTTGATGGGATCCCAATCGGTAATGCGCGCCAACAGGACAGTGACATGATGATTACCGGGAGTATTCTCCCAGACGTCTACTTCATTGAGAATATCCATCACATCATCCGCATCTGCCTGAGGCCCGATATTAGGCAGGCGATTAGTGCCGGCAAACAATAACACGATGTCTGCAGGATTCTGGTTCAGCCAGCCTTGAACACCTGTAGTACCATCGGCAGCTCTGCCAAATGCGATTTCCTGTGCAGAATAGCCACCCCAACCTTCACTATCGAAGTCAAATGGTTGATATACTGGATTTGTGCCATCCGTTTTAACGGACCCCACGAAGTCGAAACCGTATCCATCCGCTACAAGACTGTCGTAAAGTGGCTTGCGGTATCCTATTTTTTCACTATCAGCAGGCGTGCCACCGCCAAAGGCGCCGCGGGTGATGGAATCACCCAGGGGCATGATTTTCTGATCGACGATAATGGTTTGAGTTCCGGTTGTGAAGGCGCCATCCGGATCTTCCACGCGATACGTAAAGCTGTCCGTGCCCCGTGTAGTGATAAATTGAGGGTCATACACAAACTCACCGGTTGTTGAATTAACGATGGTGACCTGCCCGCCATTTGCAGTTGTTATCGGTCCGCTACCCCCGGAGCCATCCGCGCCCAGACTGAACATGAGTAGCGATGGCGTTTCAAAGTCGGTCCCCGCCAGTGTGCCTGAATAATTCTGGGTTTCAGGAGTGGCGCCACAGCTTCCGGCCACAATGGGGGCATCATTGACACCATTGACAAAGATGCTTACGGTTCCCGTTGCAGTGGCGCCCCCGCTGTCCCTGACCGTATAGGTAAAGGTATCATGAAGTTGGTCACCGGAACCGAGCGCCTGTATTGTCCCGGCAGTACGCGGATCATAGTTGTAACTGCCGTCCGGCATAACGGAGACATCCGCGCCATAGGTGCTGGTCGTTGAACTGGCGATAATCGTCAGATTACTGCCTGCCCCGTCTTCAGCATCAGAATCATTATTGAGTACGCCGCCGCTTGCCGAGACACTCAACGAAGAGTCTTCAGTGATCGTTTGACCGTTATCGTTGTTGGCTACAGGGGGGGTATTACTCCCGTTAACGGTGATGGTGACGGTCGCGGAATCGGATCCTCCATGTCCGTCTGACATCGTATAGTTGAAGGTGTCGATGAGTGGCGGGTCACCGATATCCAGCGCCTGCAGTGTTGCCGATACCGTGGGATCGTAGATATAGCTGCCATCAGGATTGACCGTGACGCTTGCCCCCAATGTACTGGTAGTATCGTAGGTCGTGACAGACAAGACATCATTTGTATCGGTATCGCTGTCATTGGCGAGCAGGCCTGCGGCAGGGACATTGAGTATGCTGGTGTCGTTTGTCGTCTTTGAATCTGCATTGGCAACCGGTAGGTCATTCTGCCCGGTAATGGTGACGTTGACGGTCCCCGTGCTGATGCCTCCATTGCCATCGCTGATGGTATAGCTGAAATGATCAACCAGTTGCTGACCTGCCGAGAGTGCCTGTACAGACGGAACAGCGGTTGCATCATAAC
>CAZSAK010000042.1:0-4599 GCA_964605155.1 uncultured Chromatiaceae bacterium
TTCCTCTTTTAGTGATAGTCTTCAAAATCTACTTTGTAGGCATCTCCGTCATCAAATTCAAAGGTAATCCGGTAGTTGCCTGTTACCCATACGCTGTAGCGGACGGGGATCTCTTTGAGTGCGTGAAATTTATAGCCTCGTACATTCATATCGGTTGCGTTTCCGGCAGCATCCAGCATATCTAAACGATGAAGGCAACGAGTGATAACGTCAGCACCTAACTTTTTGGTCTTGCCGGTCTCAAACAGCTCCTTGAGTCCTTTGTGTTTGAAACTCTTGATCACTGGCTAATTGTATACAAACGGTTGACATATGTCAACCACAAGTTGACACTTTTTTAATGGTAATAGTCGTTACTCTTTGTCAGATTGTATTTATTCTATATATAGGGCGCCTTGAGCGCTGACCTGGATTAAGATCATCAAGCCATGATAAACAAGATTATGAAGGATTAATAACAACATGATTATACAGACTATAATATAACCCTACTACTCAATCGGCGCATTGACATAATATATACAAATGTATATAATTATTTCAGGTTGGAGAAAGTAAGATGGCGACCACCAAAAAAGTAAGGGTCATAGAAAGCAGCGGTAATGTATTTGCCGACCTGGGTTTAAAACACCCGGAAGAGTTAAAAGCCAAGGCCACGCTGGCCACTGCGATCAACTCGATTGTGAAACATCGCGGGATTACCCAGGCCCAGGCGGCAAAAGTGCTTGGAATCTCACAACCTCAAGTTTCCGATCTGAAACGGGGTCACCTGAAACACTTTTCCGTTGAAAGATTGTTCGATCTTTTGAATGCGCTGGATCGTGATATCGAGATCGTCATTAAAAAGAAACCTCGCTCACGCAGTAGCGCCCACGTTCATGTCAGTGCGGCATAATGGCCAAAAAATCCCCTCTCCAAAACCCATCCCCACCTCAAGGACCCGGATAAATACCGCGACGCATTAACCACCAGCGTTGCAAGTTCAACGGCTGTCGAAACCGGTAAAAGCGTTCAGGCCATCAAAAAATCACTGACCGAATCGAGGCCGGGCGGCAAACGTCCCATATTACACCTCAAAAAGAAACCTGGCGGACAATAATCTCCTGCTTCCAGGCCGTCGGCGGGCCATTGTTCTATATATAAATAGAATAATCTTAGAAAACTGGCCGAAGTGACCCTGAATTAGACTTGACAATCAATATTAGAATGGTTCTTTAACTTATTAATATATAATATTTTATTACTTGCACTACTCCATATATAAAGATCTCAGACAATCAATTTCTATCGGCTTTGGCTCCCTGCGTCGCTCTCGATTCTGGCTTCCTGCTTCATCCTAACGCATACATCCTTATATGCGTACCGACTACATCTGACCGCCAAGGCAATCATTGCTCCGTGCAATTTTGATTGCATTCGCTCCATCCCTGGAGGTCAGCTGGCGGGAATGCAATGGGATCGTTGGGAACGATCCTTGCCCTATAGTCGTGGTATCCCCTGGACCCCGATCGCGCCTTTCGACACTTTGCTCCCGGCATTGTCTACCTCCTACGTCCTGTAGTCGACAGCGCATTCTAGGAGGTCGAATTTCCACTCGGGCGCTAAAAAAACTTGTTGTCTCATAGGCTAAAATGACGCATCACCTGGGCCCGGATCATGCCTCTTAATGAGCCAACATCTGTTGCCCATCAACTGCCCTTCGGTCCCTCAGTCACCTGTACCAGATCATCGGGACGTAACCATTTGGCAAAGGCCGCCTTGACCTGCTGTGCATCCAGCCTCATATAATGCCGTGCGGCACGGATGGGCTCATCAAGAGGTAAGTCCAGTTCTGTGCGCGCAAGAAAGCCATGCGCAATACTTCCAATGCTGGATTCCGATAAGGGTATGCTGCGCAGAAGCAATGCCTTCGCGCGTTGCAATTCATCGGGAGTCACCTCACTGTCCTGCATTTGCTTCAAATCGCGTATAACGATATCACGTACTTTCGATACGTTCGGAGGATCGCATCCAAAGTCCACCAGGTATGTCGCACGTGTCTTGTCCACATTAAATGATGACGCAACATAATAAACGAGACCGGTCTCTTCCCGCAGATCACGATACAGGCGTGTAGCATAAAACGCTCCTCCCAGAACGTGATTGCCAAGCTCCAGAGAATAATAATCCGGATCGGACCGTTTAATTCCCAGTGTTTCTGCAATAATCACATTGTCCTGAACGCGACTGCGGTCCGGAACGCCCGTGCTGGATGTCTTGTTATCAGGCACCGGAGGGTATTCGGTTTCCGGTGTGGGACCCACCGCCCGCCATTTACCAAAATAATGGCCGACCACCTCCTCTGCCCTGGCCGGTGAGACCTTACCAATAACAACAATGGTTGTAAGGTCCGGACGAAATGCCTCTTTGTAATAGTCTTTCAGTCCCTTCAGATCAAGTGCCATCACTGTTTCGGGCGTCGCATGCCGTAGCGACGGATCATCATGGGGATACAGTGCCTTGTGCAGTGCCTGATGTGTCAAAAATGACGGGCTGTCTAATCTTCCCCTGACCGTAGCCGCAAACTGGCTGCGCGTAATATTAAAGGCGCTCTCCGGTAATGCCGGATGCAGTTCGTTGTCTGCCAGGAGCGCAACAGCACGATCAAAATACTCACTCTGCACCTTGACAGAAAAATGGGTGCCGGCGGTCTCCCTGGCGGCGATATCATCAAGGGCCTTTCGGAATGCAACGCGATCAAGGGTCTTGCTGCCGTATGAAAACATCTGATCCAGAACCTCACTGACACCTTCCTCACCTTTTGGCACCTGCATGTCCGGATTGTTTCTGATACTGCCGTAGACACTGATGGTATCGCTTACCGACTCCGGCTGTATTATCAGTTTAATGCCGTTTGGAAGCACCTTCACAACCGGATACACGGTTGACTCAGGAACATGGAGATGTGCGAGTTCATTCCCGGCCCACTGCGGTAACTTCACCGCTTTTGTCTGTGACGTCATAAAAGATTCTTTCCCGCCGAAACCTGTCGACGAGACAGGTTTTCCGGATGCCTGGGGCGTTAACACCGCAACAATGCTGTGATCGAAGTCTATATATTTGCGGGCCACGCGATTAACATCCTCAACCGTGACTGCCTTGATGGCCTGCACATCCTCTTCGGGGGAGTTGCGCCCTTCGAGCGCAAGCGCATCGGACCATGAGGACGCCAGACCCGAGACAGAATTTTTTTCAAATTCGGCGTCGGCCACTTCCTGACGTTTTGCCGCCGCCACGAGATCGGCAGAAATGCCATTCTTAAGTGTCTTTTTCACGATTTTCGTGATCTGTTTAAGCAGACTTTTTGAATCAGCCCCGGCGGGCAAGGCCGCCACCACCATTCCCATGCCTGTGTCAGGAAAAGGATGATAATCAAAGCCTGCAAAAAGCGCCTTGCCTTGTGGCACCAAACCATAGAGGTCTGCGCGGTGATTGCTCAACGCGTCTGCAAGCACAGTGACTGCCGCATAATCCGGGCTGTCATAGCCCGGCATACGAAAAGCAATCACGCTCAGCCCGTAAGGCAGGTCCGTATCCAGATGGAATTCTTCTGACTTCACCGGCTGCAAGGTGATAGACGGGCGTTCAGGCAATGGCTTTGACGGGATGTCGCCGAACAGCTTTTTCACTTTCGCAAGCACATCGTGTGGTTGAACGTCTCCCGTTACGATCAGAATGGCATTATTAGGAACATACCATTTATCGTAAAAATCCTTCAGCATCTTGCCGGACGTTTTATCAAAGGAAGGACGCGTCCCGAGCGCGTCATGTGCATAGGGTGACCCTTTGAACATTGCGGCAAGAAGCTTCGAGTAAAAGATATACTGAGGATTGGACAGGTCCTGGGCCACTTCCTGTTCGATTGCCCCGCGTTCTTTGTCCCATAACTCATCACTATCCAGGACGCCCCGCATTCGGATCGCTTCAACGTGCAGGGCTACATCAAGGTCTTCTGCAGGCACGGTAAAAAGATACTGCGTTAATGTTTGGCGCGTATCTGCATCGAAACGCCCACCCATGGCAGCTGTAATGTTGGCCAGTTGATCAGCTGAAAGACCGGGATTGCCTCGAAACATCATATGTTCCTGGGCATGGGCCATGCCCGGAAATCCTGTGGGCGCTTCATTGGAGCCAACAAGATAATTCACTGCAGTCGTCACCACGGGCGCGAGAGGATTAGGGACAATAACGACGGTGAGCCCATTTTTCAGTTTCGCCCGCAATATTGATTGGTCGGCTGGCGGGGTTACCGAGGTGCTGGCTGCCTCGGCGGTAGTGGTTGAGTCATGCTGAGCAGCGGCATTTGCCAGGGGTGTTGCACAAAGCAGAATGCCCAGTGTTGCCGCAACAGTCCAAAAATGTCTTAATATTTTGTTATTCTTCATAAACACCCTACCCTGTGACTTATCTCCTTAGATACCATTACCGCCTCATAGTTCCAGGATTCACTTTTGAAAGATCTCTGCCCACCAACTTCAACCCATACTTGGGTACCGGCTCTGGCATCTGACCTACACGGACGTAGGAAATGCAAAAAGATTGTCAGGAACAATCTTTGCC
>CAZSAK010000043.1:0-3824 GCA_964605155.1 uncultured Chromatiaceae bacterium
ACCTTGGCTAATTATCAAGATATCCGGAACGTTCTACGGGAAAAGAGCCATAGAGTGCCATGTATGACGCAATCAACAGGAATCACAGGGACAATTCAGCCCCTTTTGTACCTGACAACCGTCCTGGTCTACTTACGTTGCAGCGTGAGTTTGTGAGGCAGTCGCCTGCCATTGCCTTCGATTTTCCAGGATTTGATCCACTCCTCGTCCTGTAATTTCTTCAAGGCAATGCGCAGGTCCTCCGTGAAGCGTTTGTACGCCCGCGGATAGCCGATGGTCGTCATGAGTTTTTTGACGTAGATGGCGTAATCCTTCGGTTGGCCGGCGAGGAAGCGGTGGATGGCCTTGCCGGTATCGCTCAGTTTGCGCCGGAGGTTCCAGTCGATATAGGTATATTCGTTTTCAAACCAGGCCGTCATCATCGGCGTGAACTGGATATACAGAATCGCGTTGTCCTCATATTCCTGCCAGGCGATATCCAGCAGCTTCATCGAGGTTCCGCTGCCGACGAATTTCTCCGCCGTTTTGTTATCGAACTCGATGACCTGGGCGGCAAGCCGTTTGACGGATTCCAGCCGAAGCCGGTTGTTACGCCCGCCGGTTGCCTGTCCCAGGATGTTCTGAATATCACTGACCATGCAGTACAGGACATGGACGTGGACATCATTACTGAGGTCCTTGTAGATCCTCGACAAAGGGACCGGCATATGGCGGGGATTCCCGATCAACAGGTTTTGTCTGAGTCGGCCGAAGGCGATCAAGGTATCTTCGTCATAGACCCCGACCGGCGGCCCGTGCTTTTTCCCCTTTCCCCACGGGGTTGAAAAGGGTAAGGAGTTATCCTGGTCGAGCAGCAACTTTTGAGTAGAGCGTCGTGCAGGAACAAAGATCGGGATCCTTGTTAAGAATGTCGGGAATTCGGTTTGTGGCTGAAGCTCATAAGCCGAGAACCGGCCCTCGCGTTCGAGATTAAACAGCATCAATTGTGCTTCTTCGATCACCGAAGGCCGCGCCCTGCCCCGTGTCCTGATGGATGTATTCCCCTTACCTTTGGGCTCTGGCTCTGCCTTGGCGATTTCAACACCCTGCTCTGCTGCCTCGGCTTTCCGCCTATTCTGCATGCGTTCTCTTATTGCATCGAGTTGTTGATTGAGTCTGGCATTGACGGGGTTGTCGGTTGTCGGGGTGGTCGCTTCGTCGGATTCTTGAGAGTCGATGTCCAGTTGACGGGGTGAGGAAGTCATGTGCGCCCTACCCGCCTGACCTGTTCTGGATAAAGGTCGGGTTGTATGATGTTGCAATCTTCAATGTTTGTATTAACGGTGTCTTCATGCAACGAAAATAGCTATTTATTAACGCGAGTTTATATATGAAACATAATTACTTGTCAATATAGCACGCTTTCTATATTATTTTGCAAAGTTTTTATCCTACCTGATGAGGACATGGACATGCCGGTCGCCCTTCAAAGTATCAATGATATCGTCGAACGTTCGGTTGCGCTGCAAAAGGAATTAAAGAAACTCAACTATGCACCCAATGGACAAAAAGATTTAACACGCCGTTACTCGGTGACCGAGACGGCCAGGCTGGTTGACCGCACACCTCAGGCGATACGCGAAGCAGAAAAGAAGGGCCATCTGCGCCCACCGGATCGCACGGCAAACGGTCGGCGTCTGGGGTATGACCTGAAACAGATTAACGATATGCGCGAGCGGTTTGGGACTCGCGCGGTCAGAAGCCGCACCGAAGATGATCCCTGTATCCTGGCCGTACAGAACTTTAAAGGCGGTGTCGGTAAATCCACGATCGCTGTTCATCTCGCGCAATACCTGGCGAGGGCAGGGCTGCGGGTTTTATTTATCGACTGCGACAGCCAGGCCTCATCGACCAATCTCTTTGGCATCAGCCCGGATATTGATCTTGAAGACGATGACACCCTCTATCCGTATTTCCTGGGGGAACGGCGTAACCCGATGTATGCGATCCGGGATACCTATTTTGATGGTCTGAAATTGATCCCGTCTAATCTCACCCTCTACGGAGCGGAGTATGGACTGATTGCCCGGATGAAGGGGAGTGAAGAACGGCCGGTGTGGTTTAGCTTGCGAGACGGGATCCGGGATATTCAGGATGATTTTGATGTGATTATCCTCGATCCACCGCCTGCCTTGGGCATGATCTCGTTGAATGTCCTGTATGCTGCAAACTCCGTGGTCGTACCGATGCCGCCCGGCATGTTGGATTTCGCCTCGACGATCCAGTTTTTCTCCATGCTGCAGGAAGTCATGTCCGCCATCGGTGAACACAACCAGGAAAGCGTGGACCTGCAATATAACTTTATCAAGATCCTCATCAGCAGAAAAAAGGCGCGCACGAATGATACCGGTTCGGCGCAAGACGCCGTATTGTCCCTGGCGCGTGAATTTTATGAAGGCTATCTGTTTGACGAGATCATGTACGATTCCGGCGAAATCGAGGCGGCCACGGCGGCCGGGAAAACCGTCTATGAGCTTGACGGACCCACTTCGAATTACCGAACCTACCGGCGCGCATTGGCGTCGCTCGATGCGGTTGGGGCCGAGATTGAGCGTGAGATTCGAATGGCGTGGCCGAGCCATCACCGCATGGCGGCTCGGCGCACGGCAACAGGGTAGGGCGCGTTCCGCTGCGGAATATTTTTATAACCTATTGATAAATAAGGTTAATATGCTAATCACTGCAGGAAATAAATGGGCACAAAATGAGGACTCAACATGGCTAAGAAACTGAAATCTACCATGGGCCGTGCCATGGCTGGCATCAAGGAATTGCAAGGCACCAAGGTCGCGTCGGCGCAAAACGCTACGACGCAAACGATGAAACCCGACCTCCATGAACAGAAGCGATTGCGCTCCCTGGGGGAGGTCGTCAACGGTCATATCGAAAGCCTGGTGGTCCATGAAGTCGATCCTGCGCGTTGCCGGATGTGGCCTCATCACAACCGAATCTATAATCTGTTGGACGAAAACTACTGCCAGGATTTGATTGCCAGCATCAAATCCCAGGGTCAGATCGAGCCCGCCATCGCCCGTCGCCTTAAAGACGACCCCCAATTCGACTACGAAATCATCGCCGGTGCGCGGCGACATTGGGTGGCTTCATTCCTCAAAAAGCCTCTCAAGATTGAGATCGTCAATTATGACGATGAAGAGGCCTTCCTGATCTCGAATGCCAGCAATCAATACACGGACATCTCGGATTTTGAGCGGGCCGTGGAATACGTCGATGCCTTGAATACCTATTACGCGGGTAATCAAAGCAATATGGCTGATCGATTGAACATTGCTAAAACGACCTTGCACCGTTATATCTCGCTGGGCGAGCTACCACGCGAGATTGTCAGAGTCTTCCCGGATCCGCGCGAGATCTCCATGAATGGCGCCTTGAAGTTGCAATCGCTGATCAAGTCAAATAAAACGACCCGAGAAAAGATTTTCAACAAAGCCGATGAAATTGCAGGGTGGCCAGCTGATAAACGGTCGTCGAGTACAGCAAAAGAGATCCAGCGGTTGTTGCTTCAGGCCGTCCAGGAAACGCGCGGCCGCAAAAAAACAGCGGCCACCATTCTCTACGGTGAAGGCGGCATAGCCTTGGGCGAGGTGATGAAGGGCAGGGCAGGGTCACTGACGATCAAATTGAATGCCGGCGCCCACAAGGACAAGCCCGCCCTGATCAAGGCACTGACCGAGTTTGTAAATACGGCAATTTAAGGTGACAAATACTGCCAGCTTTGGTTCGAATCCCGATTAAGGTAAGGCTATCGCTTAATGGGCAAAGTGGGT
>CAZSAK010000044.1:0-3467 GCA_964605155.1 uncultured Chromatiaceae bacterium
CTTTGCAAGTCCCAGCAAGTTGATAGCGCCATGTACGCTGGTTTTGGTGGTTTGTACCGGATCAAACTGGTAGTGAATAGGCGAGGCGGGGCACGCCAGGTTGTATATGTCATCTACCTCGACGTAAAGCGGAAATGTCACATCATGGCGCATGATCTCGAAACGGTGATTGGTCAGCAGGTGGGCTATGTTGTCCTTGGAGCCGGTATAAAAATTATCGACACATAGTACATCGCAACCCCTCTCTAGCAATTTTTCACAAAGGTGGGAGCCGAGAAATCCGGCACCGCCGGTCACCAGTACGCGCTTAAGCCTTGAGTCTTTCATATCATTATTCCTGTGGGAACTGTCATGTTAAGTCGTCGAAATCGTGTACGGGAAGAATAAAAGCCCTGTTTTCAAAAGTCCATGGTTTCCTGTTCATTAGATGGTTTCGTGCTTCGCCATTACTGCCTTGCCTGGGATACCGAATCATGATGAATCATCATGAATTTCTTCACCGTACCATCAGCATTCAGAACTAGTTGGCTGCCTGGCACGTGATAGCCTTGCCCTGCATCACTTGACTCCACTGTCAGCTGTCCGAATTGTCCGGTCTTGAAGTTTGCCGCTTTGCTGCTGATTCTGGAGCCATGGTCATGGTACATATGGAAGATTTCGGCTGAGGATCCTGATTTTTTAGCTTTTATGTTGTCTCGGCTTGCCCGGTTAGTGTAGTTTACACTGTCAAAAAGATTATTGATCAGTGAACTCGTATGGCTGGTTCGCTGAGTAACAATAGAGGCTACGGGAACTCATCATGTCATCCCAAATGACAGATCTATCCAACTTTGCCGGTATAAAGGTTCTGGTTACCGGTGGCAGCGGTTTTATAGGTTCGATGTTGTGTGAACAATTACGTTTCCTGGGAGCGGATACACATGCTATATCACGCCGGCAACAATCATCTGACGGTTCCGCGATTAAATGGTGGAGAGGTAATCTTGCAGACGAATCGGTGGTTCAAGATCTGTTCAACTCGATTCGGCCGGAGATTGTCTACCATCTGGCAAGTGAGGTAAAAGGGGGGCGTGAGCTTGATCTCGTTGTGCCTACCCTGAAAGCCAATCTGGTCAGTACAGTCAACGTCCTTGTTGCTGCGACGGAAGTCAAATCCAGTAGAATCGTGCTGGCTGGCTCGTTGGAAGAGCCCGATGCGGGTGAAATATCCGCGGTTCCGGCCTCTCCCTATGCCGCAGCAAAGTTTGCCGGTGGTGCGTATGCCCGTATGTTTCATGCCTTGTATCACACGCCCGTGGTGCTCGCCCGACTATTTATGGTCTACGGGCCTGGTCAGAAGGATTTAAAAAAGTTGATACCCTATGTCACGCTTTCCCTTTTACGAAATGAGATCCCCAGCCTCGCCAGCGGCTCACGTCTGGTTGACTGGATCTATATCAATGATGTTGTGCAGGGGTTGTTAAAGATGGGATTTGCTCCAGGCATTGAAGGCGCCACGATTGAGCTGGGAACCGGGGACATGGCAACGACACGGGAGGTTGCAGAATCATTACGTAACATCATAGATCCGGATGCACGGCTGGAATTTGGTGCCCTATCAGACAGGCCCATGGAACAGATACGTCGGGCTGATGTACAAAAGTCCTTTGAACAAATGGGTTGGAGACCCGAGGTACCACTAAAACAGGGGCTCCAAGCCACGGTCGATTGGTACAAACGGCAACTTGATCGTGGCGATATATAATTCACTAATTTATTGTCGGGTAAAGTTATCGTTAATTAATATCCATAGTTTTCATGAAAGCATTGATCAGAAAAGTTTTGAAAAAGGGATTGGTTGCGATCGGCATGGACGGTGCAAGAGTGTCAAATAAATCGATCCATTCAAAGGTTATGTCCCTGACCCCGCCTATAGCTTCAAAGGGTAGCGTATTGCTGGCCTATGTCATTGAACCCTTTCTGTTAAGAAATGGTGAGCAGATATCCAATGAACATAGCCATGACTGGGAGTCATATCAGATTGCTAACACATTCCTGGAAATGGGTTATTGCGTTGATGCAATCAGTTACCTCAATAGAAGATTTATACCGGAAAAAAACTACGATATCTTCGTTGCCGCTCGAACCAGTTTTGACCGTATTGCTTCTCTGCTCAATAAAGACTGCATCAAGATTGTGCATCTGGATACCGCCCACTGGTTGTATAACAACCATGCTGCTTATGGACGCTTGATGGATGTCGTCGATCGCAGAGGTGTTGCACTCGATAGTGTCAGATTTATAGAACGCAACTGGGCCATTGAAAATGCGGATTGCGCAACCGTACTGGGTAACCGGTTTACCATGGATACATATCGCTATGCCGGCAAACGCATGTATCAGGTACCGGTTTCCGTGCCCGTTGTTTATGACTGGCCGGACAACAAGGATTTCGATATATGTCGCAAGAATTTCCTGTGGTTCGGAAGCGCAGGGTTTGTTCACAAGGGGCTTGACCTGGTGCTCGAGGCATTCTCGGAAATGCCGGATCTGAATCTTACAGTCTGTGGGCCAATCGAGGAAGATGACAGATTCAGGAATGCATACAACAAAGAGTTATATCAAACGGGTAATATTCGTACTCATGGATGGGTCGACGTGGGCAGCAAGGATTTTATCGATATTGCCGCGAGTTGCATTGCGCTGGTTTATCCAAGCTGTGCGGAGGGCGGTGGCAGCAGTGTATTGACATGCATGCATGCGGGGCTTATACCGATCATAAGTTACGAGTCCAGCGTAGATATAGATGATACAGGCGTGATCCTGGCATCGATATCAAAGGATGAAATCAAACAGCAAGTCAGGCGAATATCAGAAATGCCTGCATTGCAATGTAAAGATATCGCAAGGCGTGCCTGGGAGTCCGCAAGGAAGCGACATACACGAGAGATCTTTGCGACAGCTTATAACAATACGATACGGGAAATACTGACAGCTTATTCAGAGAGCGGCTAGAATCGAGCCATAGTATCATACATGACTCAACTCAGGAATATTCACTGAGTATGGCGTTATAGAGTGAGTCGTAGTTCTCTGACATGACTCTTGAATCGTGATGAGTTTTGACCTGATTGATCGCCCCCGCGCTCAGTGGTTCATATGCATTCCTGTCCTGCATAAATCGCTCCAGTATATCCAGTGTCTGATTTGCAAGATCAGTATAAGTTCGATCAAGCGTCTCCCAGTACATATCAGTACTTCTGTATGTAACATCATGAGCAGGGCGTAACCAGGCGATATCGTTTTCATTATTGACATCGATGTTCAGCAGATATCCATTCTGGTTATGATGTACTTGGTTAGATACGATCGTAGTGTTATCTCCATGTACCACATAAATACCTCTCTGCTGGTTCATCCAGAGGTTGTTGGTTAAAATATAATTATTATCTGCATACTCAGAGTCAATATTAATACCATAACAGGGA
>CAZSAK010000045.1:0-3373 GCA_964605155.1 uncultured Chromatiaceae bacterium
TGGGGTTCACATTTCGGGTTTGTATTTATGTACTTGGCATTATTTTCCAGAATATGCAGGATACGAATCATCATCTGGAATGATTCAGACAGGTGCTCCGGTTTAACAAAATCCAGGTTATCAGCGGAAGTATGATACTCAGGAAATACGCCGTATTTGCTTCTTTCAAAAAGTCCAACGGGCAGATTGAATCCGGGTGAACAGTACTGGCGTTCATCGTAGCCATAGGGCGAAAAGTCCTCTACGACCGATCCGTCACTGAAATCCCTGATAACGTATTCAACTACCTGATCGATCTCTGCATCTCCTCTACGACTTCGCTTGTATGTAGGCCCGCCGGGATCTCCGACACAGGAAACAACCAAACCGTGTCTGATATTGCCTGCATTATCTTCGTTTCTTGCCAACCAGGTAATCGACCCTATGGTACCGGGCGCGAACAGAAATCGGTAACTGTATCTGTGTTTTTTTTCCAGAAGGTGCCGGGCCACGAAGGTCAATAATGCTATGCCTGAAAGATTATCATTGGCTAGTGAAGGATGACATGTGTGTGCGGATAGTAATATCTCGTCTTTTGTTTCTCCTTCTATTAGAAGCTCCCCATACGTCAGATGACCATTCTCATCCAGTGACGAATCAATACATATTTCATATTCGCCATCCGGCAGAGACTCCAGTTGGTTATGGCTCATACAGAAGCCCCATCTATCGTTGTAGTACGATGTCCTGTAGGGTATCCAGTCAGGATAATCAGGCAGCGTGATGATGTTTTTCTTGAGTTCTTCTAACGTCAGCTTCTTTTTAACCGGGATACTGTAATTGATCACATGAAGATTTAATTTCCGGAAATCAATGATCCTTTTCCCGTCTTCATTCTTTATATAGGCATCTTTAATATTCCACTCTCTCGGCACTGTCCAGTCGAAAACCGGCGTTCCACTGGGAACCTCATGGATCTTGATGGGAATATATGAATTAATCTCTCTGAGCGTTTCACGTACCCCATTGCCGGTAATGCTTCTGCAAATCGGGTATAACTTTTCTATAAGCGCATATATCTCATCACCGGGAGATTCAACATTCAGGCGTTTTGAATTATTACTGATCGGCATATTGTATATAGTGAATATTGAAATACGGCAATAAGGGATGTTGTATAAAAAAGGTTACGGAGATTTACTTCGATCTGACTGATTTTTCATGGAGATCTTCAAAATGCGTGTCCCATTTGAGTAATGGACGAATAATCCCTACCATGTTGCCGGTCCATTCAGCACGCGCTGAATTACCTTCCATGCTGTCGCTGACGTGAAAGGCCACAACGTCCGAGGCCTGGCATTCCAGCTTGCGGTAAGGTTGCAGGATCCACAGGGCAGCATTTACGATCAACATTCCTTCGGATAAAAAGTTGCCGGGTATCCAGGCGGTGCTCACGTAACGTCCCGGTGTTCTGGGTTGTTTTCGCCATGCGGGATCCTGATCGACTGTAACAAATAGCCTTACACCTTCTTCATTGAATATCCCGAAATGAGGCTGCATTATAAATCCCGGCTGCAACACTTCGTACTCGATCGAAATCCCGATAGGTTTGCGAATATCGTGTGAATCCGTAATCTTCCCGTCTTCTGTGCAAACACGGACCGCCCGTAAACGGGCAACATCATCACCCGGGGCATTCTCAATATCCGTCCATTCCTTGTTTGCCGTCGATCCCTGGTCACTTCGCAGATAGGCGCTAACCACTTCGTGTGCCGTAGAATCAAGCATCATCCTGCCTTCATTGAGCAGGATCACCCTCTGGCACATCCTGGTAACTGCCGGCATGTTATGCGATACAAACAGCACTGTACGGCCTTCCTGCCCGACGTCCTGCATTTTATTCAGGCACTTTCTCTGGAAATTTGCATCGCCAACCGCCAGTACCTCATCGATAATCAGGATCTCGGGTTCAAGGTGAGCCGCGACGGCAAATGCCAACCGTACCCGCATGCCACTTGAATAGCGCTTGACGGGTGTATCCAGGAATTTTTCCACGCCGGAGAACTCGACTATTTCATCAAACTTCTGGTCTATTTCCTTTTTCCTCATCCCGAGAATCGTGCCATTGAGATACACGTTTTCCCTGCCAGTCAGTTCCTGATGAAAACCGGTTCCGACTTCCAGCAGGCTGGAAACCCGGCCATGTATCTCTACACGTCCGTTTGTCGGCGGGGTTATACGTGACAATATCTTCAGGAGTGTGGATTTACCGGCACCGTTCCTGCCAATGATCCCGAGCACTTCTCCACGCTTGACCTCGAATGAGATATCACGCAAAGCCCAGAATACACCTTGCGAATCCTCGTCGACATTTTCCTCATCAGTATTGTCAAATTTATATAACGAGCGATATTTTTGATAATTCTTTATCGGACTCTTGATGATATCCATCAGTACGCCCCCAAAGGTGTCATGGACCTCATCTTCGAGTCCGATGCGATAACGCTTGCCGACGTTATCAACCCTGATTGCGATATCATTCTCTTTCATTTCACTAATATGGGGGTTGAGCCTGACATTTATATTACATCGACGAATATACGTTCCATACGCTTGAAATACAGTGCGCCGCTTATCAGCAGTACCACGGCCGTGAACATCCCGGGTATGATGTACAACCACGGGATATCGGTACCAAGTAGACAGGCCCTGAAACCTTCAATGACTCCGACTATGGGGTTCAGTGAATAGATGAATCTGTATGCTTCCGGGATAGTAGCGGCCGAATACACGATGGGTGCAGAATACATCAATAACTGTATCAAATACTGCAAGGCGTATTTGACATCACGATACCGAATGGCCAGCGCGGCCAGCCACATGCCCAGCCCGGCCGGGACACACATCATCATCAGTACAAATAGCGGGAAGAACACCAGATTCCAGTTTGGTGAAACATGATAAAAGACCATCACAGCCGCCAGCAACAGGATCGAGATGGAAAAGTTGACAAGTTTGGATAACACAGGTGTAAGCGGGAATATAAGCCGTGGAAAATACACCTTACCAAGCATGTTCTGTTGCGAGACAAGACTCTGGCTCGATTGACTCAACGCCGTCGACATATATGTCCATGGAATGATTGCGACGGTCGAAAACAGTACATACGGAATACCTTCAGTAGGCACTTTCGCCACCTTGCCGAAGATGATCGAGAATATGACGATCTGGAGCAACGGCTGGATAATTGCCCAGGCAAAACCCAGAATGGTCTGGGCATACATCACCGTGATGTCCCGCCATACCAGATAATAGGCCAGATCCCTGTACTTGATCAGCTCCCTGATGTTTAAAAGCTGCCACCCACGC
Source organism: uncultured Chromatiaceae bacterium (assembly GCA_964605155.1). GTDB lineage: Bacteria > Pseudomonadota > Gammaproteobacteria > SZUA-140 > SZUA-140 > CAZSAK01. Next base: position 3,349 of record CAZSAK010000045.1, read on the forward strand.
GGTGGTTCGATAATTGTTACAGATG
>CAZSAK010000046.1:0-3057 GCA_964605155.1 uncultured Chromatiaceae bacterium
CGAGCCTAATAAATTCGTATCCTTCAATAATTCTGCTGTACGTTTAATGTCATCAGAGTTGCTCTTACCCTCTTCAATGACAAGCAGTATGGCGTCAATCGACGGGGCCAGTACGAGCACGTCGTCCGTTGCCAATACCGGCGGTACATCAAAGATAACCAGGCGCGACGGGAACCTGACCTTGATCTCCTGCAACAGTCGTTGCATCCTCGGTGATGATAATATTTCAGATGAATTCGCAATATGCATATTCCCGGGCAATATCAACAGATCGCCGATACCCGGATCCACTATTATATCCTCGAGTGGAATACCTCCTTGTAAATAATCATTTACCCCGTGTTCCGGCCAGAACCCAAGATATTCGTGGACCCGTGATTTTCGCATGTCCAGATCGACCAGCAGGACCGTCCTGCCAATCTCCATACGTGACAGACTGATAGCAAGGTTGATGGCAGTCAGCGTCTTTCCTTCACCGGGATTGGCACTCGTGACGGCAAGGCTGCTCCAGCCGTTACTGCGCATCTGCTGCCACACACGTGTACGCAGCACCTTGTAGGCATGTGAGTGGATATCATTACTATCACCTGTGATAATCCTGTTTTCGATCAATACCTCACGTGATACGGAAACAGTGCGAAACTTCTGGTCGGGCTGACGCACGGATCCTGTGGCAAAAGAAGACCTGTCCGGTTGTTGCCGATCCAGACGTGCCCTTTCAACTGCCTTTGTTATGCGCTCCATATACACTTATGCATCCATCGGCAACCAGACAAAATACAGAAACAGTATTACCGCCAGCGTCAGCACGACTGACGTCGACAAACCTATTATAAATTTTCTGCGCTTACGACGCCGGTCTTTCCTGTTCTCAATATAAGGAATCATCGATAAAGGGGGCGCCTTGAGCAGTCCGGTGATTGCCTTTGCCCCGCGAACCGTCTGATCCAGAAACTCGCTGACTGCGGCCAGACCGATACCACCGCCCATCGACAGGACAGTGCCTAATAACATGATACCGGGACGGTTTGGCTTTATCGGTTGGGTCGGAAAGGATGGCGGATCTATCAAGGAAAAACGTTCACCCTTGCTTTCACGTTCCAGTTGCTCGCCCACCTGTGCCTGTAACTGCTTTTGTTTTATTTCATGATATTTTGTAACGGCATTGTCATAATCCCTTCTCAATGACAATCCTTCCTGCTCGACACTAGGCATCTGTGTCAGGCGTTCCTCATATTCTGCGTATTTTTCCTTAAGTCTGTTCCTTTTTTCCTTCTCACTCTTGAGATTAAGTATTACCGCATCGAGCTGATTCTTTGCCGCGATATATGCAGGGTTATCCGGCTTGATCTCTATCTCGACGATTTCGGAAGAATCAGTCTGTTTCTGCCTGAGTTTGTCTTCCAGCAAGGCCAACGTCTTTTCCAGTTTGACGACATCAGGGTGATCCGGTGAATATTTTTTACGCGCTTCGGTAAGCTCTTGCCGCATATTGAGGATTTGTTGGTCCAGTTCCGCCGTATCACTTTCAATGCCTGTTTGCTTTTTTAGCGCCTCGATCTCACGACGCATCCTGACCAGATCGGGATGATCATAGGAGTAGACTGCCGAAGCACTCAGATAATCCGATTGCAGTTTCCGCAATCTCCCCTCCGGGCTGTCCCCGGTATTGGGCTCGATCTGGACCAGTTGGTTTTCCAGCAACATCTGCCGTTCTTCCAGCGAAGCTATCTTTTCCGCATTGTCTTCCAGCTCTCTGTCGGTACGCTCCAGTAGATTCATATTCATTTGCATCAGTTCCGGCAGGCGTCCTACGTTTTTTTCCTTATATCTCGCAAGCTTTGCCTCGAGTGCCGTTATCTCCCTGCTCAGCCGATTGGCTTCTTCAGCGAGAAAATCAGAAGTAACCTCAGCCTTTTGCGTACGTATTCTCTTGTTTTCATCAAGATAGAGCGTGGTCAGTTCCTGCACGACATTCTGTGCATCCTGCGGGTTATCGCTGTCAAACGTCAGATTGAAGGCGATAGTCGCCCTTCCCTGCCTCGCCCGTGGATCATTCACCTCGGCACTCACCATCTCGACATTGATATTTTCGCGCATGCGGGTTATGAGGTCATCGGTATCACCTCGTTCCCGCTCCTCACGAAACAGGTCATAGTTTTCAATGATATTCTGCAGATTTACGCGTGTCATGACACGCTGGCTGATCACCTGGATACGTTCGGCCGCGTAACTGTTCACCGTTGACGGTACCAGTTCCTGCGGTATCTCCTGCTGTTCGATCAGGATCGTGGCGCTTGACTGATAGACCGGCGGCAACCCGAAGGCCAGGCCGATGGATATCAATAAAATGAGGGTGAATGGAATGATGAGATGCATCTTCCGTCGCCGGATGATGGCATAGTAATCAGTTAATTGTCCGGTATTCTGATCCATATCCGATTACTCAACGCGAAACCGCGAACCTTGGCCAGGTGTAATTAAGGTTCACAAAGATCGTATTACTATCCGCACTATCCGTATCAATTTCCCGCTTTTGCCGGCGATAGCGGTAGGACCCTTCAACAGACCATTCACGGGTCATCGACCAGCGCAGACCCGGCTCAATACTGTAATACCGTCGGTCATTACCCGTGATACTGCCTGACAGCGTATTGTTATCGAATGCCTGAACCCGGAACGTGCCCGACAAACGCGGCGATAATCTACTCCTCACCCGGATACTGAGCTGATCACTCTGCTGTATCCTGCCTATGCCACTTGCATTTAAATCACGTGTCAGGGATACATTGTATGACGTCAACGCTGTTAGCTTCTTGTCGATTTCCATGCTTACCACCGCACCATGAAATGTGTCTTCATTGCCCCCTTCCTTTGTCGTTGTCTCGCGGTATCCCAGGCTGATTCCGCCGACCAGGTCTTGCTGGAATCTGTGATCGTAGCCAAAGTTCAATGCAAGATTGTCGGTTTCCGCATCATTGCCGGGGGCACTGTATCGCGACAAACTTAAGGTCGTTCCTATGCTGTCCTGCTGGGTCAGATTATGAAATAACGAAG
>CAZSAK010000047.1:0-338 GCA_964605155.1 uncultured Chromatiaceae bacterium
AACCGCTTAACAGGATCACTGCCAGGAGTAGAATGGCCTTGAGGCTTGTGATATTAAACATGGTTCTACCTCGCTCTAGATGTGTTATTTCATTCCCTGCTTCATAACACCACCAACCAGAAAATAATTTTCTTGTGTGTTGGGGAGATATTAGAAGACCTGCGACCCAGGCGGATGTCAGTCTAACTTTCCCGTTATGTACTTGCAACTGTCTGACAAGCACGGAAAATCCGGTTTATGCGCACAACTTTGTACGTGCCCCCTTACTGCAGGGCTGATCACCTTGTCCCGGTACACACGATACAGGGGACATGTGACGATTCTGATGTCTCTAAATC
>CAZSAK010000047.1:348-2609 GCA_964605155.1 uncultured Chromatiaceae bacterium
ATTTTGTTGGTCGCTGGAGAATTAATTTAATCTATTGTTTATTAATGATAATATATCAATTTAATACATTATGGCACATCCATGTGAATAGTAACCTGTAAGATCGCTCGACAGGGGTTCAAGCCGATTTGGGGATTATTTAATGCTGACAAGCTCCGCGATTGCAATCCGCTGATCTTTGATAACAATGGGATAATGATGGGATAACAATGGCATCTTGATAGCAACAACGTTAAAGTGCGTGACAAATTGATAATGATAATACGTTAGGTTCATGTAACAGTCATGATGGATTTTTCTCCTTTTTCCGGTAGCAGGGTACTGGTCACGGGCGGCAGTGGTTTTATCGGTTCCATGCTGTGTGAGCGATTCTGCGGGTTGGGCGCCACAGTCTTTTCGGTATCACGAGGCACGCAATCAACTCCCGGGTCCTGTGTGAGTTGGCGGCGAGGCGATCTGGCGGACAGTGGCTTTGTCGATGAGTTGTTCAAGTCCATAAAGCCGGATTTTGTCTATCATCTGGCCAGCGAGGTGACCGGCAGCCGGGAATTGAATCTGGTTTTGCCGACCATGCGGGGTAATCTGGTCAGTGCGGTGAACATCCTCGTAGCAGCGACTGGCAATCATTGTCGCCGCATTGTCATGGCGGGGTCGCTTGAGGAGCCCGATGAGTCTGAGCAGGCTGCGATTCCCTGTTCACCCTATGCGGCGGCCAAATGGGCGGCCAGCGGTTATGCACGCATGTTTCATGCCCTGTATCAGACCCCTGTTGTACTGGCACGGCTTTTCATGGTCTACGGCCCTGGCCAGAAGGATTTAAGGAAACTCGTGCCCTATGTCACGCTCTCCTTGCTGCAGCAGGAGATTCCCGAGCTCGCGAGCGGCACAAGAGAGGTCGACTGGATCTATGTCAAGGATGTGGTGAACGGCCTGTTACTTGCTGGTCTTACAGCCGGAATTGACGGGACGACCGTGGAGCTCGGATCGGGTCAGCTCGCGACGATAAGGGAAGTTGCCGAAACATTGAGGGATATTATCAACCCGGAGATCCAGCCCCGTTTTGGTGCATTGGCAGACCGGCCGATGGAACAGGTAAGGGTGGCGAGGGTGAAAAAGACATACGAACAGCTCGGATGGTGTCCTGAATATTCGCTCAGGCAAGGTCTGGAGGGAACGGTCGCATACTATCGTGAACGCCTTGCAGACGGACGGATCGAATAGAGGATTCCTGAAGGTCATCCATGTGTGGCATAGCGGGGGAGATCCGGTTTAGAAATAATGTACGTCAGGCCGACTGGGACAGGATTTCCTTCCTGATGACCCGTCGCGGCCCGGATGATTCCGGTACCTGGTCCGATGATCGCTGTACCCTCGTCTTCCGCCGCTTGTCCATTCTCGATCTGAGTCCGACCGGCCATCAGCCGATGGTGTCGCAGGATGGTCGCTATGTACTGGTCTTCAATGGTGAGGTGTACAACTTTCCCGATCTGCGGCGACAACTGGAGGCCCGTGGTGTTCAGTTCCGTTCCAGCGGTGACAGCGAAGTGGTCCTGTATGCCCTGATCGAATGGGGAACGGATGCATTGGACAGGTTCAACGGGATGTTCGCGCTGGGCTTTTATGACACCCGTGAACACCGTCTCCTGCTGGCACGCGATCACGCGGGCATCAAGCCGTTGTATTATCTTCACACGCCGGATGGGCTGGCATTCGGCTCCCAATACGACCAGTTGTTGTCCCACCCCTGGAGCCGGCTGCTAGGGGTTTCACAGGATACCCTCGCACTGTATCTGCGCCTGGCTTATATACCGGCGCCCTACGCCATACTCGACCACACCCACATGCTGGAACCCGGCAGCTGGCTTGAAATTGACGGCGCAAACCGACTGAGACAGGGCAGGTATTATGGATTTCCTGTATATGAAAAGCCCTCCTTGTCCGGTAATGAGGCCATCGATGCCGTCGACGAAGCGATCACGAATTCCGTCAAACGCCAGATGGTCAGTGATGTGCCGCTGGGTGCCTTTCTTTCAGGGGGAATCGACTCACCTTTGGTGATTGCCAAAATGCTCGGGACAGGCGCAGGGCATGTTCATGCCTTTACGATCGGTACCGGCGGCGATGTGACGGATGAATCCGAAGACGCCGTAAAATATGCACAGGAACTGGGCATTGAACATACATTGGAACAGGTAACCCCGGAGCAGGCGCTGGGCATGCTGGACAATGTGATGGATGCCTGCGGGGAACCGTTTGGTGAT
>CAZSAK010000048.1:0-2489 GCA_964605155.1 uncultured Chromatiaceae bacterium
CAATGACGGTCGGATCGTGTTTTCATCGGATCGCCAGGTCGCCACGGGTGATTACCGTGTTGCAGACCACAGGGAGTTTATCAACGATTTCAACGAACCGGCGTCGCTGTTGCATATCATGCAACCCGATGGCAGCCAGATGACCCAAATTACCTTTGGTGCCTATCATGATATTGAGCCGAATTCCATGAATGACGGCCAGATCGTTTTCATCCGCTGGGGTCGCGAGTACGAAACATTGGATGATTGTACCGAGGAAAATATAGACGATCCGAATTTTAATACGCACCCCCATGGCGGTGGCTTCGGTCACGGCAATGGTAATGATTTTCCTTCGGGACTGGATAAGCCGAAGGAGTGGACAACCGAGGACAAATGCGGCGGCTCAGTTCCCGGCGAGACAGATGGGGCGCGCGTTTTCATCAGGGACATTCTGAATCTGTATCGTATCGCTCCCAGCGGCAGTAACATGCATCGCTATTTCGGCGGCAACAATGAAGACGTGTCCGATGCATCCTTCATCCATTACATGGACCCAATTCCGTTGCTCGATGGCAATCTTATTACCATTATGCGCCATATCTACAACCCGGTGTACGGCGGTGACGTGGTCAAAATCAACAGTAATAATTTCTATGCCGTCGGCAAACCCATCGATGAAACCATCACCGGGGAAGCAGAACAATCGATGACCCCGGGTTTGGTCAACTTTTACCCCAACCAGGTCTCGCCCGCGGGGTGGTACAGCGCTGTATTTCCCTACCGGGATGGCAGTGGGCGCCTGCTAGCGAGCTGGGCGCAGTGTCTGGTTCATTCTGGCGAGGTCGACGCCGCGTGCCAGGGTAGCTCCACCTCGAACGAATTGCTCGCACCGCAGTATGGGATATGGGCTGTCGATCCGTCCGAAAATACCCGACTTCCGGTAGTCAGGGGTCGAGAAAACGCACTGTATACCGATATTGTGATAGGCAATTATAACGAGAACGCGATGGCGTATCAGAGTCCGACACCTGAGGTCCTTCTGGATCAGGGATTCGGTGCCTTACACATCCGCAGTGTCTACGATCTGGATGGCCAGGATATGGCCGAACCGCAGGGTGGCATCATGACCTTGCGCGATCCCACTCTCACTGCGCCGGACGATCGTTCGGAACGCTTCATTCGCGTGTTGACCACGCGCAGTATCCCGAGCGAACTGGAACAGGCCATACTGAATAACCCGATTATCAATCCTACCGATGGCAGCGGACCGCAATTGGGTTTGCGTCCCATTCTCGGCTCCGGCGCACGCGATCTCCACGATATACTGTCCTATGGGATGGTCGAGCCGGATGGCTCAACCATGATACAGGTACCTCACGATATCCAGTTCTCATTCGAAATCGTCAACAAATACGGCAAACGTGTGGATCTGATTGCAGAACCGAGCTACAACTACAATTATTTAACACAACATCCTGTCTCACTGTTGCTGGAGGACGGCGAGCTGAGGGAATGCAATGGCTGCCATGATCCCAACAACGATATTCCGCACGCGCGACCTGATGCCCAGATTGCCTCGGTAAATCCCGGTGCACCGAGCGACGGCACACCATTTCCAAATGCCAACCCGCAGATTATTGCCGAGCGTTATCGCGACACTATGGCCCAGGCCCGTACCTTCTGGCAAGGCAGTATTTCCAGTAGCGCAGGTGACGTGGTATTTGAAGACTATTGGACAAACCCCTTCGGCGATACTCTGGTGAAACCGTCGTTCGTATACAGCTACAAGGACTTGACGACGCCCGTACCGGTAAACGACCCGGCATGCCTTGATAAATGGACCAGCAATTGCAGAATCACAATCAACTACCTGGAGCACATTCAGCCAATCTGGGAGGTGTGCCGCGTGCAGGCGCAGAACAAATCCTGCACCAGCTGTCATGATAAGGCGGACAACAATCCCGCAGACAACTGTCCCGGCGGTAAAGGTAATGGCGGCGACCTGGTTCTCAGTGGTGACGGTGATCCATGGAACGGCCAGGAGGTTGCATCCTATGTACAACTGTTTGAGACAGATTATTACCAGAAGAATGAAAATGGCCAATGGATCATTGTTACTGACCCCGACACCCAATGTCCCAATGGTATTGAAGGTGACCTCTCAGTTGAACCGCAGGACGGTGTTTGTATCACCCGGCGTCTGATGAGCGCGCGTGGTGCGATAGCGAGTGCACGGTTTTTCAGATTGTTCGACGACGATCCTGACGATGACGCCTATGAAGTCGAGTCAATCGACGCAAACACAGGCAACAAAAAGGATCTGTCATTCCATAAAGGCATGCTAACCCCCGCAGAACTCAGACTGATTGCAGAGTGGCTGGACACTGGTGCCCATTATTTTAACGACACCGATAAATATGAACTGCCGCAGCCCTGATACACTGTCATCTTATGGTCTGCTCGGGTGTAGTAAGACCATCTCCACGATCGGTTAGTCGCAGGTTCAC
>CAZSAK010000049.1:0-2101 GCA_964605155.1 uncultured Chromatiaceae bacterium
CTCCATATTTCCCACCATGCTTGTTTCACGCCTCGCCAGTCGGAATTACAAGGTGATGCTCTCCGGTGACGGCGGTGATGAACTGTTCTGGGGCTATGCCAAGCGGGCCGGGACGTTGATTGAGTCATCCAATGGGTTTCATCGACCGCATTGGCAGCGGAGTCTGCAATGGGGCCTTAAAAAGGTATTCGGTACAGGTGAGGGGAAACATGTATATCACCAGTATCCTTCATTGGGTGAATGGCAGTTGGCCAGGCATACACACCTCAAGGGCAACTCATTGACTCAGGTGTTCCCGTATCTCCCGGCCCTGCCGCAGGACTTCAGGACGTTCGATTTTAACGGCTGGGAACAGGATCAGGCAGCACAGTGGATACGCTGGAATGAATTCACATGTCATCTGCCGATGGTATTACAGAAGGTAGACCGGGCCAGTATGTATCATTCACTCGAGGTGCGCGTCCCCTTACTGGATCGTGAGGTTATCGAGACAGGGATCAAGGTTGATTGGGAGAGCTGCCTGGATATAGCCAAATCCCGTGGCAAACTGCCATTACGTGCCTGCCTGGCGCGTCACGTCAGGCATCAGACGGAGGCGAAACGCGGTTTCGAGATACCAATGGGTCAATGGCTCAGAACGTCACTGCATGATGTATTCCGGGAAAAGGTAATCGAAAAAGATGAAATCATGGGCCTGGAGATCGATAAAAGGGCGTTATCGTCGTTGTTTGGCCGCCACGTCAAAGGCCAGGTTGATGTGGGCTGGGGTTTATGGCCGTTGCTCAGTCTGGCGTTGTGGTCCGAGCGATATTACCGAAACTAATCCGGATTCCCGGTATTGCGCGGAAATTGTGGTGCGGTTTCCATGTGTCTCCTGACGATCGCTTCATATGTCTTGAAACTGTTCAGGGACACTTCCTCATTCATATGCTGTATGTGATAGGTGGGCACATTACCATAAAAACAGGCCCACCGGCTGTAGGTGCTGGGTGTACCGATAATGTAATCGCACTGCGCCAGTGAGTACATGTCCTCGATAATCTGGTTGGTGCCGAAGGTTACCGTGAACAGGGAAAACCGGTCCTTGTCCTCCAGGTTATCGGAACACACCAGAAAACCAACCTTTCTGTCCGGGAACAGGTTCACGGCCCGTTCCATGATCCTGGTGAAGTCATCTATCTCGTAGAAAAACTTGCCCCCCAGATGTGATTTGTAGTCATGGCCTCGCCTGATATGGATACCAATGAGAATTTCCGATGAAAATCTCGCTTTTTTGATCAGTGAATCGATATTGGCTTGATAAATGGCGAGAGGCCTGAAGTATTCCCTGATCTTGTCTGCATGTTTGAGCAGGTTGTTATAGTCAACGAAATAATAACCCCGTGAGAAAATAATTTTTTTGCCAGCAGTTTTCAGGAATTCAGGATCGTCGAGACGGAATTCCATGTCGGATTTTGCATATGGGAATGAACAGATGACCTCTATATTTTTGAATTTAATCCGTTTCAGGACCTTAACGAGAAACTGGCATATTGTATATACATTGGTCCTTAAGAACTTAAATCTTAAAATGCTGGATCTGGCAGGATACCGACAAAAGATGTCCTTGCGTGTGTTTTCAAAATGGTGTGCATACTCAGCAAATCCAGGGTTTGCAATCCTCTGGTTATTGGCTATGGAGAATGCGATAAAGTGTGCAAATAGCTGTAACCTGTTACCGAGCTGGCCGTATTTGGTTGTGTTGATTAACATCTTTGATATAGCAGACTTGTGTTATTGTTCCTGTCGAAGCGGTGTATCAGTTAATTATGTCGTGTTGATTGTTTACGCACGCTTATCTTTGTTCAATCACACAATTGAGAATTCAGATTTCCTGTCCAGGTTGTAATGGGCATTTGTGACCATAGCTTGCCCAGTTTACGGTTTCCGTATGCCGTCATGCCAAGACCTGCGTTTGGTGTGGCTGTAAACTCACCGAATATACAACCCTTGTCGTTCAGATAAAAGTCGATACGGACATACTCGGGGCCATAGGCCCGCCCCAATCGTTCGGCATACGTTATCAATTCCTGCAGATACTTGGGCGGCGATTCGGAAGGGG
>CAZSAK010000050.1:0-1784 GCA_964605155.1 uncultured Chromatiaceae bacterium
ATAGACTGATGGCCAGATTGATGGCCGTCAGTGTCTTGCCCTCGCCGGGGTTCGCACTCGTCACTGCGATGCTGGTCCAGCCGTTGCTGCGCATCTGTTTCCAAACGCGTGTACGCAGTACCTTGTAGGCATGGTGATGCATATCATTTTTTTCACCCGTCAATATCCGGTTCTCTGACATCACCTCGGTTGAAACAGAAACGGTGTGGAATTTTTGATCCGCCTTATTCACGGGAGTTGCTGCAAAAGGCGTCCTATCAGGTTGTTTCTGATCCTGACGTGCCCTTTCGACTGCCTTTGTTATGCGTTCCATATACATCATGCGTCCATCGGTAACCAGACAATGTAGAGATATAATATTACCGTCAACAACAACACAACAGTCGTGGCCAATCCTATAATCTTATTCCTGCGTTTGCGACGACGGTCTTTAATATTCTCGATATAGGGAATCATCGACAGCGGCGGAGCCTTGAGTAAGCCGGCCACCGTCCTGGCCCCGTGTATCGTCTGATCCAGAAATTCACTGACGGCCGCCAGCCCCATGCCACCGGTCATTGACAGTACCGTACCCAGCAACAGAATCCCCGGTCGGTTCGGTTCGATAGGCTGAGTGGGCAATGCCGGCGGATCGATCAGGGAAAAACGCTCACCCTTGCTTTCCCGCTCCAATTGTTCACCCACCTGGGCCTGCAACTGTTTTTGCTTGATCTCGTGAAACTTTTGCACGGCATTATCGTAATCGCGTTTCAGCGTCAGCCCTTCCTGTTCGACTCGCGGTATCTGGGTGAGCCGTTCTTCATAGTCGGCATGTTTATCCTTAAGCCGTACCAGTCGTTCCTTTTCGGCCTTCAGATTGAGTTTGATCGAGTCAAGCTGGGACCTGGTCGAGATATAGGCCGGATTGTCAGGTTTGATCTCGATGTCGGCGATATCGAGAGAGCTGGAACTGTTTTGCTTCTCGCGTAATTTATCTTGCAGTAATTCTAGCTGTTTTTGCAGCTTGACCACGTCAGGATGATCGGGCGAATACTTTTGCCGTGCATCGGCAAGCTGGTCACGAATCTTTAGTATTTGACTGTCCAGTTCTGCCGAGTCACTTTTGATCCCTGTCTCACGCTTCAATACCTCGATCTCTCGTCGCATCCTGACAAGGTCCGGATGATCAGGTGAATAGATGGCGGAGGCACTGAGATAGTCAGATAACAGCTTTTTCAGTCTTCCTTGCGGGCTATCTCCTGTATTGGGCTCGATCTGGGTCAACTGGTTTTCCAGTAACATCTGGCGATCTTCAAGAGTGGCAATCTTCTGTCTCACTCCCTCAATCTCGTTATCGGTTCGCTCCATCAGGTTCATATTCATCTGCATCAGTTCCGGCAGCTTGCCCACATTCCTTTCCTTATAATCGGCAAGTTTCGCCTCAAGCCGGCTGATCTCCTTACTCAACCGGTTGGCCTCCTCGGTGAGGAAGTCCGATGTCATCTCGGCCTTCTGGGTGCGAATCCTTTTATTTTCATTGAGGAACAGCGCCGTCAGCTCTTCCGCTACATTTTTCGCGTCTTGCGGCTTGTTGCTGTCAAACGACAAGGTAAAGGCAATCGTTGCCTTGCCTTGCCTGCCCCTGGAATCCTGTATTTCAGCGCTGACCATCTGGATACTGATATCCTGGCGCATATCCGATATAAGATCATCCGTATCACCTTTTAAACGTTCCTCACTGAAAAGGTCATATTTTTCGATGATGTTTGTCAGGTTCGCACGTGTCATAACACGCTGGCTGATAA
>CAZSAK010000051.1:0-1658 GCA_964605155.1 uncultured Chromatiaceae bacterium
GACATGGCATGGGCATCGCTTTCTCCGACTACCACGACACCCTCTCGGCAGGAGTAGCCGAGGTGTCAGTCGATCAGAACACCGGGAAGATCAAGGTTCACAACTTCTGGATCGCGGTCGATCCCGGTCTGGTCATTCAGCCTGACCATGTGCACGGACAGCTCGAAAGCGCGATCGTCTATGGCCTCAGCGCGGCACTCCTGGAGGAGCTGTCGGTCAAGGGCGGCGCCATCCAGCAGTCCAATTTCAACGACTACCAAGTGCTGCGCATGAGCGACATGCCGGAAATCCACACCAAGATCGTAACCACCGACAATCCGCCCACCGGCATGGGCGAAATCGGCGTGGTCACAGTCGCACCAGCGATCGCCAATGCGATCTTCCAGCTTACTGGCACGCGGCTGCGCCACTTGCCAATGTCGGCGGAGCGCGTGAAGGCGGCGCTGAGAGCGTAAAGGACCGGCTGCAAATTAATACCCGCCGCGTCCTTAAACGGAACGCGGCGGGTCTTCGCTTTGCTTTGCAGTTGCGCCATTTGGCCTCGCCGCTGGCAGGGAGCGCCGGAAACAGGTTTGTTCTGGTTGAAGCGGTCCTACTTCAAACATTAAGAGCCTTGCACCACGTCACGTCGCCTTCTGGCACTCTTCGCCAATTCGCCGCGCTGCAGCGGCGCGTCTGCAGTTAAGGGCATACCGTCCGTGGCGCAGAGGCCGTCGTCACAGCCGTCTATGACCCACAGCGGTCCTCGACAAAGTCCGCTTGCTGCAACGCAGCTTCATGCGGCATGTCCGACCCGCATATCGATTTCACCCCGAACGATGGCAAAATCGATCGGCTTGGTCAGGAAAGCGTCGGCGCCACTTGCCAGCGCCTTGCGCTTGGTCTCGGCATCCCCATAGGCGGTGATCATGATCACCGGAACGTCCGGTCGCGCCGCCTTCGCCTTGGGTAGAAGGTCAAGGCCGCTCATCCCCGGCATATTGATGTCGGAGAGGATCAGGATAAGCGAGGTACTTTCGTCGCACTCGGTGATGCGCTGAAGCGCTCCTTGGGCCGATTGGGCAAACTCCATCGCAAAGCGGCCCTCCCGCAGGTCCCGCCGGAATTGCTGGCGGAACAGCAGCTCAACATCCGGCTCGTCGTCCACCACGAGAATGAGAAATTTCACCGACGTTCTCCAGGCTGGGCAACAGACGCAGCGGAACGCGGCAATATGATCGTGAACTCGGTGAACTTGCCAGGCTGTGTGTCGACCTCAATAGAACCGCCATGCTGCTTCACGATGATGTCGTAACTGAGGGAAAGGCCGAGACCGGTCCCCTCACCGGGCGGCTTGGTCGTGAAGAAGGGATTGAACAATTTGTCCCTGACCTCAGTCGGGATGCCGGTGCCGTTGTCCCGTATCCTGATCTCCACGCTGTCGCCGAGGTCTTTGGTCATAGCGGTCAGGGTGGGCTCATAATCCCCGCTATTGGCCGCCGCCTTCCGCTTCGTCGCAGCATAGAAGCCATTGGAGATTAAATTGAGCAGCACCCGGATAATCTCCTGGGGGAATACATCCACCTTACCGGCGGCCGGGTCGAGGGATTGTTCCAGCGTGATATTGAAGCCCTGCTTTGCCGCACGCGCGCCGTGATAAGCGAGATTGAGGCTCTCCG